>NZ_JBXPIZ010000002.1:0-670155 GCF_056863265.1 Parviterribacter multiflagellatus | reverse complement strand
GCGCAGAACGCACCGCAGCCCTTGACGGATGGCTCTGGCACTACAACCATCGCCGCCAACACAGCGCCCTCAGCCGCCAAACCCCGGCCCAGCGACTGAACAACCTGCTCGGGACTTACAGCTAGAGGCGCTTCTGAGCGACGAGGGCGTTTGAGCTCCGGCACGCAACGCCAGCGCGTCCTAGCTGCGCTTCAACGCGCTGGAAGCCACGGGATCACGCAGCACGATTTCCGGCTCGGGCGAACGGCGATCGACGGCGGCCCACCGGTCGCGCGTCTCGCCTCACGCATCGATGAGCTACGTGACGACGGCTATCGCATCGAGAACGCCGGGTGGCGGAGGGGGCTGAAGGTCTATCGACTCAGCCAGTCGGCCCCGGCGCCTGCGTCACCGCCAAGGCTCTTCGACGACGCGGGGTAGTCCCGTTGGGAGACGGAGTGCGAACAAGGCTCGTTCGGCCCACCGACTGGTTCCCGCTATCGGTCCACTTCCCCGACGCCCGACGGATCGACATCCTCGGTCAGGACTTCGGTCCGGCTGGGCCGTACACGTTCGTCTGCCTCATCGCGCTCGCGAAGGACCAGACCTACACCGGCGGGGTGCCCGGCGTCGCGAAGGGGACGTGGCGGTCGCTGAGCCTGACGGCGTTCCTGCACGACGCAGATGCCGGACGAGCGATCGGCCTACGTCGTGCGGAGCTTGGCCTCGTCGAGCTTCGGGAGGACGGTCACGCGTTCGAGGCGCGTCTGACTGAGTGGTTCGACTGGGAGCCGAAGGACGCTGGCGCGGCGAAGCGCAAGGCCGCTCAGCGAGAGCGTGACAAGTCACAAGAGGTAGAGCAGAGCAGACCAGACGTAGAGGATCGGCCACATAGGGATAGGGAAGAGCCTGGGTTCTGATGCCCGACGCGAAGCTCGAGGACTTCCTAGACCACCCTGTACTTGCCCCTCTTGTGGCCGCTCGTTTGGATGCCGCGTACGCCCGCGGCTACCGGGACGGCTTGCAGGCGGCGACGACGACGGGACGCCGTGGTGAGGCAGTCCGGTGGCTGCGCGCGACGCTGGCCGATGGACCGCGCGACGTCGCGACGATCAAACGGGGCACCGGGGACGCGGGGATCTCGTGGCGCACGGTGGAGCGCGCCTCTCGGGAGCTCGGCGTGGTTAAGGTCCCTGTCGGTCCGCGGCAGCCGTGGGTGTGGCGTCTGCCTGAGTCGGCCAACTCCGCCACGGTGCGAGAGACGGGGCTCGAAACTTAGAAGTCCAATGCCGACCACCCTCGACAGCGCGAACCTCACGTCACCGGCCTGCCCTGGGGGCACGCCCCGCCGGCACCGATGTTCGCGTGGTAGTTGAGCCTTGGGGTCGATCGGAGCCGCGCCGCGCTAGGACCGCACCCGGCTTCGCATCGACGAGCAGTACGTCAACCGGCCTGACACGCCGCCCGCTGTCCACGAGGGCACCGGGAGCACGCGGCGCAACGGCTGGTGGCTCAGTGCCATTCGGGTCTGCGGAGAACGCACGCCCGGACATCGACGGTCCCGATGAACCTAAGCGGCAAAGGCACGCTTGTACAAAGACCTCAGTGAGCTGCGCTCGCAGCTCGACGAGAAGCGCAGCAAGCGCGACCGGCAGATTGCCGAACGCGCGAACCTCCTCAGCAGGCAGGACGCCGGCCCTGACGCCGGCATCGACGAGCGGCTGAGCAACACGAACCGCGGCATCGAGCGCCTGGACAACGAGATCCGGGACCTCGAAGCCGAGTACGGCCGGGTGACCGCATCCCGCGAGCGGGTTGCGCACCATGCGAAGAACCCGAACAGCCACGAGGATGGCTCTCCGCCGGCCCCCGCGGCTCGCCGCGTTGACCGCTCCCCGGTCGCTCGGGCGCGTGACGAGGCGCTTCGGAGCATGGAGCGCATCGCGGACGACCTGGGCGCCCGCGCGGCCACTTCGCTGGAGGCGTTCGTCCAGCGTGACCGTGACGGGCTGGACGCTCGGTACATCGCCGCGGTGTCTGCCGAGCCGTACGAGCGGGCATTCGCACGCCTGCTGAGCCGACCGCAGACCGCGCAATTCGAGATGGCGGCCGACGAGGCTGAGGCGCTTCGCCGGGTGGCCGACGTCACGCAGCAGCGTGCGATGGCCGTGGGTACCCCGTCCGCTGGCGGCTACGGCATCCCGGCCACGATCGACCCGACGATCATGTTGACGTCCGATGGGGCGATCAATCCGCTCCGCGAGGTCGCGCGCGTCCGCTCGATCACCACGAGCGAGTGGCGCGGGATCTCATCGGCTGGCGTGGTCGCGTCATTCGGCGCCGAGGGCTCGGAGGTCGCGGACGGCACGCCGACGCTGGCTCAGCCAACGATCACCCCGGAGCGGGCTTCGGCCTTCGTGCCCTTCAGCTTCGAGGTGGGTGCCGACTACCCGGCGCTTCAGCAGGAGCTCGGCCGTCTGTTTGCGGACGCCAAGGACACGCTGGAGGCGGAGAAGTTCGTCACCGGCACCGGCCACGGTGACGAGGAGCCGCAGGGCATCCTCACGGGCGCGACGGGCACGGTTGCGGCAGGTACGGCGTCGTTCGCGGTGGCGCACCTGTACAACACGCAGAACGCGTTGCCGCCGCGGTTCCAGTCGCGGGCGTCGTGGCTGACGTCGCTCGCGGTCAAAAACCAGGCGAAGCGTCTCGTCGGTACGGCTGACCCAGACGAGCCGGCGCTGTTCAACGACGCCGGGGACATGCTGCTCTCGAAGCCGTGGCGCGAGGTGTCGGACATGCCGACCGTCACGACGACCGGCTCGAGGATCGCGGTGTATGGCGACATCGCAGCGGGCTTCGAGATCGTGGACCGGGTCGGTATGAGCGTCGAGCTTGTGCCGCACCTGTTCGGCGCGTCGGGCCGTCCGACCGGGCAGCGCGGCTTGTTCGCGTGGTGGCGGACGTCGAGCGGGATCGTCAACCAGGCCGCGATTCGCGTGCTTCAGACGACCTAATGATGCAGCGGACGGCTATTCGTGCCGCCGCTCCCTCTTCCCTGCCGCGGGGCCTCGTGCTCCGCGGTGGGGAAGGCGAGGGCGGGAGCGGGCGCACCCTCACCGGTCACTTCGGCGTGACCAACGTGTGGACAACGATCCACGAGTACGACTGGGACAACGGGGGTTGGACGACCTACCTCGAACGCCTGGCGTCAGGAGCGTTCACCCGCACGTTCGCGGAGGACCGCGAGCAGATGCGCGTGATGCTCCAGCACGGGCGTGACCCGTTCCTCGGGCGGAAGCCGATCGCGGCCATCAAGACGCTGCGAGAGGACGGCACCGGCGCGTTCTACGAGGCCGACCTCCTGGCCGGTGTCCCTGAACTCGTTGTGTCCGGCCTGCGCGCCGGCACCTATGGCGCGTCGTTCATGTTCCACATCGGTGACGACGACTTCGTCAGGGAACCCGGAGAGTCTGAGCACAACCCGGACGGCATTCCCGAGCGCACGATCTTCGACGTGACCGTCAGGGAGTTCGGGCCGGTGGTCTGGGGCGCGTACCCGCAGGCGACCGCCGGTGTGCGGTCGCTCGTCGACCTGAGTGGCTACTTCGAGCGAGAGCGGAACGCGGCATGAGCGACGATCCGATCCCGGACCTAGATGCGTTCGAGCGCCTGATGGCACAGGCCAACGGCGGCGAGGTCGTCGACTTCGCTCGGCTCTCGGGCCTGATTGAGCACGGCGTCACGACGCACCCTGAGCGTGAGCGTGTGTACTCGTGGCTGCGGCAGGGCGCGACGTTTCACGCCCGCCACCGCGACGGCGAGGTAGAGGTGCGGCTTGCCTTCACCGACGAGGCCGAGGTCGTGGCCGCCATGCGAGCAGACGTGTGGGGGCATGAGCCGGAGCCGGTCGACCCGGCCAACGTCGGACAGACGCTTGACGTGATCTCGGCGCCGGTGGCGACCCTGCGGACCGTCAATCAAGGATGAGCCGCGCGACGTTCGAGGAGGCCGCCCGCTGCGCCTGCGGGACGCGGTACCTCCGCACAGAGGACCACCCCGGCGAGCGGTGCCGCGGGTGCATGACGAACGCGATGCCGTCGACCAGTTCCGGCAAGCCGCGGCGACGAACCACGAAGCGGAAGCGGAGCTGACGATGCCTCACGACGAGATGCTCATGCTGACGACGGATTGTCGGATCGAAGCGATGAAGGGCGAGGAGAGGATGGCCGTTCGCCTGCCGGCTGGCACGGCGATCGTCACCGACGACGAGCACGCCGCCCGCGGGCTCATCTGCGCGCGCATCGTGTCGATCGTCGGACCGGGCAAGGACTGAGCAGTGGGCGGCTACAACGTCGGCTCCGACTTCTCGCGCACACTTGGAGGCATTCAGTCGGGCGTGGAGGTGCTCCAGCGCCGTGAAGCTCTCGACCACGCGCGGCGAGTGAACGAGGAGAGCTACCGGCACACCACGGGCACGTCACCGCACATCGGTGAAGGGACGTTCCTGCGGGTGTCGTCCGGCGCAGTCGTGTCGATCTACGTCGTGAGCACGGGCTTCGTCGAGGACTTCGGGACCGGCATCATCGATGTCGTGATCCGCCGCAGAGTGCGAGACGACGTGACGGGCGAGATCGTGGACGGCCCGGAGGTGTACTCGGTGCAAGCGCTCCAGTTCGACTCGGTTGGGTTCGGGACCCGTCGTGCCTCTGCTCCTGGCAGCGCGATTGGCGTCTACCCCGAGCAATATGGAGGTGCGTTCATCGCGCCGGAGGCCAATGGGGGATCGTTCAGCGTCCGACTTCGCTACCGGACCGCGGGCGGCATCGCGCGGTTCACCGACACCCGCATGATCGTCTGGACCGTGTGACGGGCTCAGTCGCGTCCGCACACCTTGAAGCCGTAGCCCTCCGCGATCCCGTGGTAGCGCTCCTGCACGCCGTCGATCCGTTCGCTCGCTTTCGTTACGGCAGCTACCCCGGCACCGTCGGCGAGAGCGTCGGCGAACTGCGCGATGGCATCCGCGTGACGGCGCACGAGGCTGCGGTAGCGGTCGATCACAGACTCGTCCGCGATGGGTGCCTGTAGTTCGTCGAGCTCATCCGCGAACCGGGCGGCGAGTGGCTTCATCCGGGCGGCGAGCGGCGCGAGCTGAGCGAGGGTGTCCGCTTGGTCGATCTCACGCATGAGCGATGTGGTCCGGTTGCGGTGCTGCCGGCACACCTCGTCGGCCTTCGCTATGAACTCCGCGCGCGTCGGGCCGGCGTCCTGGGGTTGCGTCGCCGCGACCGGGGCGGCCTTGGTGTGCTCACCGGTCTCGCGCTCAGCGGTACCACCGCACGCGGCCAGCACCACGGCGGCGGCCGAGAGAGCCACGACGAGAGCGTTGCGCATTATGTGGGCGACCGTACGCCGGACCGAGACACAAAGCAATGTGCGGGTGAGCTTCAACTCGTCCGACCAGGCGACCACACTCGCGGGTATGGACGCACCGACTGCGGCGATTGTGGGGGCGGCTATCGGTGGGCTGACCGGCGGTGGCGCTCAGGTGCTGATGTGGCACATCACACGGCGCTCGGACGCGCGCGCTGCTCGCCTACGCCTCCTGGACGATGCGATGGGGCGCCTCTCCACGCATCGGCGTCTTATCAGCGAGGGTTGGGCGATGTGGCGTCAAGGCGTGCCGGTCGCGCAGGAGTCCGCCCAGCAGAACACGCGCGCGATTCTCGATTCCGTCGAGCAGGTGTGGAAGATGGAGAACTCGATCCGCCTGCACTTCCCGGACGACCATCCAGTCTCATTCGCCTTCCGCTCACATGTGGACGCGGTAGGCGCGCTCTATGAGTTGGTGGGCGAGCGTGGGACCTCCGACGTTCCACCTACTGCCGCCGCGAATGAGCGGTGGCACGCACATGTGCGAGACGTCGTCCGCGCCCAGAAGGCGCTCGTCGAGGCAGGACGCGTCGAAGTGCAGGCGGGGCCGTTGGGTGGATGGAATCGGCTCGCGCGCCGCCGGCTGCACTGGCCCGGCGTTGGCTAGGGGGGAGGGGTCGTGTCTTTGAGGTGGCGGGGCCTGGTGAACACCCGCCATTGGCCGCACCAAAAAACGCAACTTTTCGGTTGCGCCCCATGCGCAATGCCTAGATTGCGCTTTTACTGATGGGGTTCGTGGCCTCGCGCGCGCGGGGGTGTGCCCCGTTTGCGTCCGTCCGATACCCCCACGGGGGTACTTCTTAGCCCCTTTGGGTGCCCGCCTCGATGTAGGCCAAGCCCCCTGCTGACCGCGCTCGCAAGCCTGCCGCTCGCCCAACTTCTCGCCGGTCGGCGATGACTTGGCTCGCCCCCGCTCCTCGCGAGACCGAGGCCGCGCCGAGACGGGGCGCATCTCAAGCAGGTTCACCGAGACGTGTGTACATCGTCTACACCTGAAACCGTCGCCGGCCATGACGGGCAGGGGAAGTCGCTGCGACAGACCGCGTCCAAGACCTACCCCGCGCAGCGCACCGCGCCGCGCGCAGGCGTTGCGAGCGTCGCATTGCGTCTTTTACATTGCGAGTACGACATTTGCAAGATCTGTCGCACATATCTAGTCTGTGGCCTGGCAACATGACGAGAACGGGGCACGAGATGGGCATGGCGCAAACGGACCGCGACTCAATCACCGCGGTGTTGGACTGCTTGGAGTGGGAAGTCGCGCAGGCAAGGATGCGTGGAAACGATGTGCTCGCGTCGGTCTACGAAGGGCTGCTCAGCACGCTGCGCGAGGCGGCGATTCAGGCGATGCCCTCCACGGCCGCGTGAACGGCCGTCTCGCGGCGTTCGGTGCGGTCTCGGCGTACTCGTCGATCGAACTGCGAGACACGGCACCGCGGGGGGAAGTTCGGGCTTTAGCGGCTCGCGATAAACCCCGCTAAAGCCGTAAAGGTGCGGGAGGTTCGGCCACTTGATCGACTTCCCGCGGCCCACTGGCAAGCCGGCGTTCACGGCCGATTTGGTTCCCACGCCTGCCGCGCCCTCATGCCGTATTGGCCCACCTGAATCCGTCACCGGCCAGGACGGCAAGACCTACCCCCGCGCAGCGGTCCGCAAAGCGGCCGTCTCTCCCGCCCCGGGGAGTCTGTCCTCCTTGCAAACGAACTGCAAACCAACTCGCTTGCACCCGGCGAAGCGCTGAGACCCAGCCCGTCACGCATCGATCACGAATGCCCTGCTAATCCGCGACATCCTGCGATTAGTCGCTACAGCGCGACACGGCAGATACCGGACAAGATGTCCGAGGACGCGAAGTTCGCGCTGGGCTACTAGTCCGACCTGCCGCGCGTGAGTCCTGGCGACGTGGCGGAGCGGCCGATCGGGGTCGGGATCGTCGGGCTCAGCGCATCCGCCGGCTGGGCCGCGCGGGCCCACGTGCCGGCGCTGCAGTCCGTCGACGGCCTCGAGCTGCGGGCGCTGGCGGCCAGCTCCGCTGCGTCGGCGAGAGCAGCGGGCGACGTCTTCGGCGTCCCGGGTGTCGGATCCGCAGCGGAGCTCGCCGCGCGCGACGACGTCGACCTCGTCGTGGTCGCGGTCAAGGTGCCGCACCACCGCGAGCTCGTCCTGGCGGCGCTGGAGGCCGGCAAGCCGGTGCTCTGCGAGTGGCCGCTCGCGGTCGACCTCCAGGAGGCCGAGGAGCTGGAGCGTGCGGCGCGCGGGACGCGCTCCTTCGTCGGGCTCCAGGGCCGGACGACGCCCACGTTCCGCTGGCTGGCCGACCTCGTGGGCGAGGGGTACCTGGGCGACGTGCTCTCGGCGACCGTCGTCGGGTCGTCGAGCGGGTGGGGCGACCCGGTGTCCGACCGCGGGCGGTACCTGCTCGACCGGCGCAACGGCGCGACGATGCTCTCGATCGCGTTCGGGCACGCGATCGACGCGGTGTGCCTCGTCGTCGGCGAGCTCGAGCACCTGTCGGCGACGACGGCGACCCGCCGGCCGTTCGTGCCGGACGCGGCCACGGGCGAGCCCGTCCCGATGACGGCCGAGGACCAGGTCGCGATCTCCGGCACGGTCGCCGGCGGCGCAGTCCTCTCGGCGCATCACCGGGGCGGGATGGCCCCGGGGTTCCTCCTGGTGATCGATGGGACCGAGGGCCGGCTGGAGGTCACCGCGCCCACGCATCCGCACACGACGCACGTCACGGTGCGCGGCGCTCGCGGCGATGACCCGCTCGCGGAGCTGACGCTCCCCGCCGCGTACGACGCCTACCCCGAGCACGCCGGGACGCCGGTCAGCGCGGTCGCGCACGCCTACGCCGCCATCCGCGACGACCTCCTCCAGGGAACCACCACCGCGCCGGACTTCGCGCACGCCGTCGCGCGCCACCGCCTCCTCGACGCGATCGAGCGCTCCTCCGCCGCCGGCCGCCGCGTCGCCGTCTGACCGCGCCGCCGGCGGGTGGTAGAAGTCTGCCCGTGGCCTCGCACCGGATCTACAAGATGAGCGTCGGAAGCGTCTACCCGCACTACGTCGCCAAGGCCGAGAAGAAGGGCCGGACGAAGGAGGAGGTCGACGAGGTCATGTGCTGGTTGACCGGCTATGCGCCGCGCGACCTCGCCGAGCGGCTGGAGCAGGGCACCGACTTCGAGACCTTCTTCGCCGAGGCCCCGGCGTTGAACCCGGCGCGCAAGTCGATCACCGGCGTGATCTGCGGCGTCCGCGTGGAGGACATCGAGGATCCGCTCATGCGGGAGATCCGGTACCTCGACAAGCTGGTCGACGAGCTCGCGCGGGGCAAGGCGATGGAGAAGATCCTCCGCACCCCGTGAGCGGGCTACGGCTCGACAGCGGTGCGAGGATGAGGCCTGCCATGTCGGGACCGTCCTCCGCCGAGCTGCTCACCGCGTTGACGACCGAGCACTTCACGCTGCAGGGCGCGCGGGCGCAGACGATGAGCGAGAGCTCGGCGCGCGCGTCGATGTTCGTCCTCGCCGTGTCCAGCGCGATGGTCGCGCTCGGGTTCATCGGCCAGGTGTCCGGCACCGGCACGGAGTTCACGGTCTTCGCGCTGATCGTGTTGCCGACGCTGTACGTGCTCGGCGCCGCGACGTTCGTGCGCCTGGTCGAGTGCGGGGCCGAGGACTTCCGCTACGGACTGGCGATCAACCGGATCCGGCACCACTACAAGGAGATCGCGGGGGATCGGGCCGACCTGTTCCTCCTCTCGGCGCACGACGACGGGCCTGGGGTCTTCGCGAACATGGGCCTCCCACCGGGCAGGCGGAGCCCGCTGTTCGCGTTCTCGACCGCGGTCGCGACGATCGATGCGGTCGTCGGCGGCACCGCGGTTGCGATCCTCCTCGGCCTGGCGCTCGATGCCTCGCTCGCCGTGTCGGCCGCGGTGGGCGGCGCGGCGGCGCTCGCGTCGATGGTCTTCTGGGTCCGTGCCGCGGGGCGCCGCCTGGCCGCGGCTGCTGCAGTCGAACCGCTCTTCCCGACGGGGTCTGCGACGACCGACGAGTAGTGGAGGTCCCGGCGAGCGAGTCCCTCGCGGAGCCTCGGAAAGCTCGTCAGCCGCGCACCACGGTCCACGCGATGCCGTCGTGCTGCTCGGCGACCGTGCCTGACGGCGGCGGCCAGCCGTCGCGCGCGCCCGGCCAGAACGTGCCGACGAGGTGCTGCGGGTCGTTCGTGGCGATGATGCGGCCGCGGTGGTTGACCAGCGCGGCGACGCCGTCGGCGCTCGCGAGTGCGGGGCCGGCGACGGCCTCGATGCCGCCGACCGCGACGTCCGCGCCAGCGACCCCGAGGAAGCGGCCGTCGCGGACGACCGGGACCGTGAGCGTGAGGATGTGCTCGTTCGTGCCGCTGTGGTCGACGAAGGGGCCGGCGATCCAGCGGCGGCCGGTCTCGCGGGGCGTCGTGAACCACTCGGCCTGCTCGTAGTCGTAGAAGTCGTCCTCGGCCGGGTCGAGCGCGGCGTTGAGGAAGACCGGGGCGCCGCCGCTCTCGCGCCGCCACCACTCAAGCCAGCGGCCCGCGTCCGCCACCGCGCCGGGCGCGAAGACCATCCCGGCGCCCGCGATGAGGTCGCGGCGGCCGAGGATCTCGTAGACCGTCTCGCGGACCGGGCCGAGCGCCGCGCGCGCCGGCTCCGGCTCTAGCGCGAGCACCGTCGCGCGGATGGCCTCGATCTCGCCGAACACGTCCTCCAGCCGTTCGCACACGCGCGGCAGCACCGGCCCCGGCAGCGGCCGCACGCGCTCGAGGTGCAGCCGTGCGAGCGCGGTCGTCTCGGCGTCGACGTGCCGCGCGACGAGCTCCCGCGCACGCCGAGCATCGCCCGCGCTCACCGCCGCCAGCAGCGCCGCGTGGTCGGCGAGCACCCGCGCGGCGTCCGCCTCGCCCAGCGCCAGCGCGACCAGCCCGCCGGCCTCCTTCTGCACGTCCATCTCGGCGCGCGTCAGGCGCAGCGAACGGGTCGTCGCCGCCAGCTCGACGTGGAACCGCGCGTCGGCCGCGCGCCGCTCGGCCGCGCTCCCCGCCGCGCGGAGCCGCTCGACGTGGCCGGCCAGCCGCTCCAGGTCGCCCTCCGACACCCGCTCGGCCGCGAGCGCCGCGACCGCCTCGGCGACCGCGCGCCGGTGGTCGCCCAGGTCGCGGATGTCGTCGACGGTCAGCGTGTCGAGGTGCGCGAGCATGCGCGCCTCGGCCTCGGCCGCCGGCGCGTGCACGAACGTGCCGCCGCCGCGCCCGCGCCGCGTCCGCACCAGGCCCTTCGTCCGCAGGCCGGCGAGCGCCTCGCGCAGCGTCACGGTCGCGACGCCGAAGTGCGACGCGAGCTCGGCCTCGGCCGGCAGCTGATCGCCGTCGGCGAACACGCCCGAGCGGATCGCGTCCGCCAGCCGCCGCTCCACCTCCGCCACGCGGCCGCGGGTGTCGAGCGGCGCGAGGTACGTGCTGCGGGCGGTCGACGGGAGGCTCGGCATGCCGCCCAAGTATGCCGACGAACAGGTGTTGACATTTGAAATATGGATTCATAGGTTTTCGCGGCCCAGCCAGAGGAGGAGGGAGCAGCACCCGTGAGCACCGACGTCGAACCGCCGCAGACGCCCGGCGACGCCACCGACGAGTTCGTCCAGGAGTGGCGCAACGCCGCGTACAACTGCTACAGCTCAGGCCACAAGTTCTGCCGCGAGGTCTGCCCGGTCCAGCAGGTCACGCGCAACGAGTCGTGGACCCCGACGGCGTTCCACGCGAACGTCGTGGCGATGGAGAAGGGCGAGCTGTCCGTCGAGGACGTCGCCGAGGACTTCGTCAACTGCACGCAGTGCGGCGCGTGCGAGCTGCGCTGCCCCAACACGCTGTTCACCGGCGACTTCTACCGCTTCCGCACGCGGACGGTGGACCTCGTGAAGGCCGTCCGCGCGCTGGCGGTCGAGGAGGGCATCCACCAGCCCGGCTACCAGCGCTGGAACCTGCTCACCGACGAGCGCCGCCACGAGCCGGTGCTCGGCGAGGCCGCCGGGTGCGGCGTGCCGGTCGACCAGGCGCACGTGGCCGACTGGGCCGCGGACCTCGACATCCCGGTCGGCGGCGAGACGATCCTCTTCGTCGACTGCGAGGCGGCGTTCTACCGCACGTCGGTGCCGCGCGCAGTGGCGCAGATCCTCCAGCGCGCGGGCTTCGAGTTCGGCCTCATGCGCGAGCAGTGGTGCTGCGGCGGCCCGGCCGCGGAGATGGGCTACCTCGAGCAGGCCAAGCGGTTCGCGCGGCACAACCTCGACGACTGGCGCGCGAGCGGCGTCAAGCGCGTGATCGTGCTCGACCCGCACGACTACATCACGTTCACCGAGGACTACCCGAAGTACTTCGGCGAGGAGTACGACGACATCGAGATCGTCCTGGCGGTCGAGATCTTCGCCGAGCTGATCCGCGACGGGAAGCTCACGCCGACGGTCCCGATCGACCGCACGATCACCTACCACGATCCCTGTCGCCTGAACAAGCGCAAGGGCATCTGGCAGGAGCCGCGCGAGATCCTGCGCGCGATCCCCGGCCTGGAGTTCAAGGACGTCGACCGCGTGACGCAGTGGTCGTACTGCTCGGGCGGCGGCGCGGGCCTGCCGGTCGAGAAGCCGGAGCTGACGGCCAAGATCAGCGGCCGGCGGCTGGAGAAGGCGGCGGAGCTGGAGGTCGACACGCTCGTCAGCGCGTGCCCGTGGTCCGAGCGGCCGCTCGCGGAGGCGGGCGAGGCGCAGGCGATCGACGTCGTCGACATCCACGAGCTCCTGGCCGAGTCGCTCGGCATCGTGGTCGGCGGCAGCCGCGGGGCGAGCGAGCCGCGCGCGGGGGAGGCGGCATGAGCGCGGTCGCCACGCCGCGGTCGCTCGACGACCAGGTCCTGCGCGAGCTCGAGCGCGCGCTGGGCAGCGACAACGTGCTCACGAGCAAGCCCGCGCGCCTGCACCGCGCGCGGGTCCCCGCGCCGTTCCCCGTCCACCGCTGGGCCGACCACCTGCCCGATGCCGTGGCGCTCCCGGGGAGCACCCAGGAGGTCGCGGAGGTCGTCCGCATCGCGAACCGCTTCGGCGTCCCGGTCGTGCCGCGCTCGGGCGGGACCGGGCTGACCGACGGCGCCGTGCCGTTCCGCCACGGCATCCTGCTCGACCTCAAGCGGCTGGACCAGATCCACGAGATCGACCTCGAGAACCGCACGTGCACGGTCGGCGTGGGCATGAACATGCTCAAGCTCAACGAGGTCCTCGGCAAGCACGGGCTCATCTATCCCGACGACCCGGCGTCGTACCCGTGCTCGCTGGTCGGCGGGCGGATCGGGACGAGCGGCTGGTCGCTGGTCGGCTCGCGCTACGGCCACACGCGTGACCTCGTGCTGAGCTTCACCCACGTCCTGCCGACCGGCGACGTGATCCGCGCCGGCGACGGCGGCGGGGCGAAGATCTCCAAGAGCTCGACGGGCTACAACCTCAAGCACCTGCTGATGGGCCACCAGGGGACGCTCGGCGTCGCGACCGAGGCGACGCTCAAGCTCTACCCACGGCCCGAGGCGGAGCTGTCGCCGTTCTGGGCGTTCGAGGACTACGACACCGCCCACCGCGTGCTGCGCGACCTCGTGCGGGCCGACTGCGCGACGTTCGCGGGCGCGGTGCTGTTCGACGAGCAGAAGGTCGCGTACCTGCGCCGCGACGACGAGGCGTACATCCCGCAGCCCGAGAACGTCCGCGCGCTCGTGTGCGCGGTGCTCTACGGCAACGAGGACGAGGTCCGCGCGGGCGGCAAGCGGCTGATGCGGATCGCGCGCGACGGCGGCGCGCGCTACCTCGGCGACGAGATCTCCGAGGGCGACTGGGCCGCGCGGCACGACCGCTACGCGACGCCGCTGCACGGCCGCACGAAGGCCGGGCAGGTCGTGCCGATGAGCTGGCACTGCGAGGACGCCGCGGTCAACTGGACGCAGCTGCCCGCCGTCCGCCGCGCGTGGCACGAGATCGTCGCCGGCCTGCGCGCGAAGAGCGACGTGTTCGACGACTGGGGCATGTTCGCCTACACCAGCGCGCGCACGGGCGTCGACTACCTGACGGAGATCGACGTCGGCATCTGGGAGCAGGAGCTCGACGACGAGACGTGGGCGATGTGGGTCGACGCCAAGCGGCGGATCGCCGAGGTGGCGGTCGCGCACGGCGGCTCGATCAGCACCTGCCACGGCGCGTGCCGCGAGGGCGAGGTCGACGTCGTCCCGCTCGAGCTGGGCGGCGCGTACGACGTGATGCGCCAGATCAAGCGCACGCTCGACCCCAACAACGTCATGAACCCCGGCAAGTACGGGCTGGACGGCGCGTTCGAGGAGGACGTCAAGTGAGGGTCTTCCGCCACGGCGAGGAGCGCCGCCCGCCGGAGCCCACGCGCGCGAGCGACGTCGCGATCACGCGGTTCGAGCACATCTACGAGGTCGACCCGCGGCTGATGGCCGACCACGTCCGCCAGCAGCCGTTCCCCAACTGGGACACGCAGCGCATCGCCGCGAGCCGCCACGACCACCTGCACTGGATGCATCGCCACTGGGCCAACGTCGTTCTGTCGGGAGAGGAGCTCCTGGATGACTGACATCGCCGTGCCGGCCGCGCCGCCCGCGGCCGCCGACCACCACGACGACGACGCGCGCCAGCTCGCCGAGCTGGGGTACGAGTCGCAGTTCGAGCGCCGGATGGGGCTGTGGGAGAACTTCGCCCTCGGCTTCACGTACCTGTCGCCGGTCGTCGGCGTCTACTCGACGTTCGCGATCGCGTTCCTCGCCGGCGGCGCGCCGATGATCTGGAGCATCGTGATCGCGGGCATCGGCCAGCTGCTCGTGTCGCTGGTGTTCGCCGAGGTCGTCGCGCAGTACCCGATCGCGGGCGGCGTGTACCCGTGGACACGGCGGCTCGTCGGCCGCCGGTGGGCGTGGCTGACGGGATGGATCTACGGCTGGGCGCTGATCGCGACGATCGCCAGCGTCACGACCGGCGCCGTGCCGTTCATCGGGTCGCTGTTCGGCTTCGAGCCGACGCGGCTGACGACCGTGCTGCTGGCCGGGGCGCTGATGGTGATCGCGCTGGCGATCAACCTGAGCGGGACGAAGACGCTCGGCCGCGTCGCGATGGCCGGGTTCATCGCCGAGCTGGTCGGCGCGCTGTTCGTCGGCGGCTACCTGCTGCTGTTCGAGCGCCACCACGACTTCGGGACCTTCTTCGACTCGATGGGCACCGCGGGCGACGGCTCGTACCTCGGGCCGTTCCTCGCGGCGAGCCTGCTCGGCCTCTACCTCTTCTACGGGTTCGAGGCGTGCGGCGACGTGGCGGAGGAGGTGCCCGATCCGGGCCGGCAGATCCCGAAGGCGATGCGCCGGACGATCTACATCGGCGGGTTCGCGGCGCTGCTCGTGACCGCGGGGCTGATCCTCTCGCAGCCCGACTTCGACGCGATCCTCAGCGGCGAGCTGGCCGACCCGATCGGCACGACGTTCGAGGCGGTCTTCGGCAGCTTCGGGGCGAAGGTCATCACGGTCATCGTGCTGATCTCGTTCCTGTCCTGCGCGCTCAGCCTGCAGGCGGCGGCGAGCCGGATGCTCTACTCGTACGGGCGCGACCGGATGATCGTCGGCGGCGCGGCGCTCGCGCGGTTCTCGCCGTCCCGTCACGTCCCGCCGGTGGCGCTGGTCGTGGCGAGCATCGTGCCGCTCGGCGTCATCGCGATCGCCGAGATCGTCTCGACCGACGCGCTGCTGCGCGTGATCGGGTTCGCGTCGGCCGGCATCTACATCGCCTTCCAGTCGGTCGTGCTCGGCGCGCTGATCGCCCGCCGGCGCGGGTGGGTGCCGAGCGGCAAGTTCCGCCTCGGCCGCTGGGCGTACCCGGTCAACGTCGCGGCGCTGGTCTACGGCGTCGCGGCCGCGATCAACCTCGCGTGGCCGCGCGGCGACGGGCTGCCGTGGTACGACCGCGGGGTCGTGCTGATCGGCTGCGGCGTCGTGCTCGTCTCCGGCGTGCTGTACCTGCTCCTCGGGCGCCCCTACGAGGGCAGCGACGCACCGGCCGGCGACGCCGCGCGCCGGACGTGAGGTGACCGGCTAGGCGGCCTTCACAGCAGTCCGCGCCGGCGCGCCTCCGCGACCGCGTCGGCGCGGTTGTCGACCCCGAGCCGGCGGTACAGCCGGCGCCGGTGGCTCTTGATCGTGTGGATCGAGAGGTACAGGTCGCGGGCGATCTGGGCCACGCTCAGGTCGTCCGCGAGCCGCGCCAGCACGCGCAGCTCGGACGCCGTCGGCGGGGTGCCGGCGAGGCCGTCGTCGGCGTGCCCGGCGAGCGCGCGCTCGACCGCCGCGAGCCGGGGCTCCAGCACGCCGACGTCCGCGAAGGGCGCGAGCACCTCGCGCGCGGTCGCGGCCGCACGGCCCGCGTCCTCGCGGTCGTCGCACGCGAGGCCCAGCTCGGCGCGCAGGAGCAGGGTGAACGCGTGGTGCAGCGACGTGGGGTGGTGGCCGGTGACGCGCTCGACGTGGGTCAGCGCCACCGCGGCGTCGTCGAGCCGGCCGGCGCGCCGCAGCGCGTCGGCCTCGGCCTGGAAGGCGACGGAGAACTCGAGCGCGGCCGCGCCGCCGTGCCGCCGTGCGGTGGCCGTCGCCTCGGCCGCGTGGTCCAGCGCCCGCTCGACGGCGCCGCCGTCCGCGGCGCAGAGCGCCAGCGCGGTGTGGGCCAGCGCCCGGCTGGTCGGGAACGTCACCGCCCCGACGTGCAGCTCCGCGATCGCGTGGGCCCGCGCGACGTCGCCGGCGAACCACAGCGCCAGGGCGAGCCGAGCGGCGGCCGCGTGCCGGCTCGGGTCGGAGATCGCGTCGCGGTCCCAGCGGTAGGCGCGGTACCCGAGGTCGACGGTCTCGCCGACGCGCCCGAAGAACGGCCACACGCGCGCGGCCAGCGAGAACCACGCCATGCCCGGCGCGTCGCGGTGGGCGTCGAGCTGCTCCCACCGCTCGTCGAGGACCGCGGGGCCGGCGCCCCGGTGCTGGAGGGCGACGGTGTGGACCGCCTCGCTGAACGGCCCGAGCGGCCCGCGCTCGGCCGGCATCTCCTCCACGAGGCGCAGGACGGCGGCGTGGCGGCCGCTGCCGAGCAGCTCGACCGCCGCCTCGCGCAGCAGCCCGGCCGCGCGGGGCCCGTCGCCGGCCCGGCTGGCGTGCGCGATCGCGTCCTCAGCCATGCCGGCCTGCTCGAACCACCGCGACGCGCGTGCGTGCAGCTCACGCACGAGGTCGGGCGAGCGGCTCTCCAGCGCCTGGCGCAGCAGCCGGGCGAACGGGTCGGGGGAGCGGTACCAGACCCCGCGGGCGTCCCCGTCGAGCTCGGCCACCAGCAGGTTCGCGCGGCGCGCCTCGGCCAGCAGCGGGCGGGCCCCGGGCGTCCCGACGACGTGCTCGCACAGCGCGGGGGTGAACCGGTCGAGCACGGCGCTGCGGACGAGGAGCTCGGCGAGCGGCGGGTCCATCCGCTCGAGCACCTCCTCGGCCAGGTACTCGTCCATCTGCTGCGCCGCGCGCCCGAGCGCCGCCAGGAACGACGGGCCGTCCGCGCTGCGGCTGAGGTTCGCCGCCACGAGCGCGAGGCCGGCCGGCCAGCCGGCGACGTGCTCGTCGACCAGCGCGAGCTGGGCGGCGCTGAGCGCGAGCTCGTGC
This sequence comes from Parviterribacter multiflagellatus, assembly GCF_056863265.1. Classification (NCBI taxonomy): domain Bacteria; kingdom Bacillati; phylum Actinomycetota; class Thermoleophilia; order Solirubrobacterales; family Parviterribacteraceae; genus Parviterribacter; species Parviterribacter multiflagellatus. The sequence continues at coordinate 652,976 of NZ_JBXPIZ010000002.1, read as the reverse complement.
CGGCCGTTGAGCAGCGCCTGCGCCTCCGCCGGGTCGAACGCGAGCTCTGCGAGGCCCAACTCGGTGGCCTCGCCCGCGGTGCGCCGGCGGCTGAGCCGCAGCGGCGGCGCGGTGCGGCTGGAGACGACGACGTGGGTGGTCGGGGGCGCCGCGTCGAGCAGCGCCGTGAGCGCCCGGTGGGCCTCGTCGTCGCGCACGTGGTGGTAGCCGTCGAGGACGAGCGTGACGCCGTCGCCGGTCGCCTCCTCGAGCGCGTGGACGGTCAACGGCACCACGGCGTCGAGGAGGCTTGCCCTGTCGCGGACGGCGGCCTGCGCCGCCTGGGCGCCGGGGACGACGCCGTCGAGCGCGGCCAGGAGCAGACCGAAGAGCCGCCGGGCGCCGTCGTCGGCGGCGTCGAGCGTCACCCAGGCCACGGGCGTGCCGGCGCGGTCGAGCCACTGGAGCAGCGCGGTCGTCTTGCCCGAGCCGGCCGGCGCGGACAGGACCGTCAACGGCCCGCCGGCGCCCGCGGCCACGCGGCGCACCACGCGCTCGCGCGTGATCGTCCCGCTCAGCGGCCGCGGCGGTCGCACCTTCGTGGCGGCGACGGCGGGCCCCGATGGCCCGCCGTCCGCCGCTGTCACTCCCTGCCCATCCTTGGTTCACACCTTCTCGTGCGGGTCTGCTCGGCACCGGAGGAATAGCGCCGCGGACGCGACGTCGCGGGCCAGTTGGCGCGCACGGGCTCCGGCAACGTGCGCAGGTGCACCGAGAGCTGGACATCCGTCGAGCGGCACCGCGTTTCATCCGGATGAGCCCCGGCGCGGTCGGCGGCGAGCGCATCCGCGGGTGGGGATGAACCCGTGCCTCACCCCGGGTGAAGTTGCTGTTCCGGCGCGTTGGCCGCTGGTAGAACCTGGGCCGCCGATGACCGGGAGTCATCGGTGAAGGACGGGGCTCCGCAGCGATGCGGGCGCCAGACAGGGGAAGACGATGTCCACACAGGTTTGGGGGCCGCTGGCCCTGCTCTGGCCTGCGCACGGTGCTGCCGGCCTGCTGCTCGCCGGAGGGCTGTACGTGGTCGGGGCAGGCGCGCTGGCCGCCGTGCTCTGCCGCGCGGCGCGACGAGGTGACGACGCGGTCGCGGCCGCGCTCGCCGCCGGGGAGATCGAGCGCACCGCGATCGAGGACCGCGAGACCGAGGTCACCGCACCCGACCGCACGGCCCGCCTCACGCGGCGCCCGGCGGCGGTCGCCGTCGCCCCCGGCGGCCGCCCCGCGCGCCGGCGCTGAGCCCACGCTTCGACCACCCATCAGACAGGGAGACCATGCACCATCCACGGATCGGAACCGGGACCCTCGGCGCCGCAGCGGCGCTGGCGGCGACCGCGCTGGCGCTCGCCCCCGCGGCGAGCCAGGCCGCCACGCCGGCGCTGGAGTGCGAGGCCAGCGCCCTCAGGACCAGCCTGCTCGGGGCCACGGCCGTCGAGCCGGCGGTGACCGGGCGCCACGGCGCGTGCCAGACCGGCGCGGCGGGGCTTCCGCTCGCGCTGCCGCCGCTGGTGAGCGCCGGCGTCCTGACGTCCACCACGACGCTCGACGCGACCGGCCCCACGGCGGGCGCGACCGGCGCCGTCACCGGCCTCGACGTCGGGCTCGGCGGGCTGCTGCCGCAGATCGAGCTGCCGACCGAGCAGCTCATCGCCGCGCTCCCGTCCGTCTCGGTGCCGATCCCGAGCCCGCTGCTGACGCTCGTGCGCGTGCTCGACCCGTCGTTCCCGAGCGCGCTCACCCTCGACATCCGCGAGGCCGTGCGGGCCGCGCTGCCGGACCGGCTCGCGGCCGGCTCCCTGCTCAGCGCCGACGTGCTGCGCTCCCAGGCGACCGCGGCCTGCAACGCGGGCACCGGCTCGCTGACCGGCAGCAGCGAGATCGTCGGGCTCGAGGCGCTCGGCCAGGACGTCACGCTCGTGAACGGCGTCGCCGAGCAGGCGCTGCCGCTGCTCGACAGCGCCTCGATCGACCTGTCGACGCTCGACCTGTCGAAGATCACCGTCACGCCGGCCCTCGACGGCCTGACCGGCCCGCTGCTGACGTCGCTGCAGGGCCTGATCCGCCCGGTGCTCGCTGGCCTGCCGCCGATCCAGATCCCGGCGACGGTCGCGCACCTGAGCGTCAAGGCGCCGGAGCAGATCGCCGACGGCACGACGCTCACGCAGCGCGCGCTGCACGCACGCGTGACGCTGGCCGGCCAGGAGCTGCTCGACGCGGTCGCCGGCGAGGCGCGGGTGCGCCGCACGGGCGACTGCCCGGCGCCGCCCAAGCAGGACCCGCCGACGGACACCACGCCCAAGCCGGGCCCGGCCGTGACGCCGCCGTCCAAGAGCGCCACGGTCGCCAACACGGAGCAGCTGAGCGCGTCCGAGCAGCTGCTGGCCTGCACCGACCGCAGGCTCGTGCTCCTCAACGTGCTGCCGGAGGGCGGTCGCGTCCGCCTCGAGGGCGCGGCCGACAAGGAGCTGGTCGGCCGCACGGTGGGGATCCGGCTGCGCGCGACGGGCAAGGTCGTCGCACGGGCGAAGGTCGGCGCCGACGGCTTCTTCCGTGCCGGCGCTCCGCTGCCGGCCGCGTCGATCCGCGCGTCCAACGCCGCGCGCTACACGGCCGAGCTGGGCAGGGAGCGGTCGCTGCCGCTCAAGCTCCAGCGCCGGATGACGCTCACGCGGCTGGTCGCCTCCGGCGGCAAGGTGACGCTGAGCGGCCGCGTCGCCCTGCCGCTGTCGAACCCGGTCGAGCCGGTCCGGATCGTGCGGCGCGTCTCGTGCGGCAAGAGCGTCGTCGTCAAGTCGGTCCGCCCCAACGCCGACGGCACGTTCACGACCACGGTGCCCGCGCCCAAGAACGCGGCCGCGGCGGTCTACCGGCTGTCGACGCGCGTGCGCAAGACGATGCGCAACGCGAAGACGTACCCGACGTACACGCTGCCGGCGGGCGTCGACCTCGACCGCCGGTAGCCGCCGCGTCCTCAGCCCTCCGCGACGAACGCGTTGCGGAGGGCGCCGACGCCCGGGATCTCCGTCACCAGCACGTCGCCCGCGGTCAGGAACCGCGGCGGCGTGCGGGTGAACCCGGTCCCCGCCGGCGTCCCGGTGAGGACGACGTCGCCGGGGCGCAGCGTCGTGACGGAGGAGAGCGCCGCGACGATCGCCGGCACGTCGTGCAGCATGTCGCCCGCCGAGCCGTCCTGCACGACATCGCCGTTGAGCGTCGCCTTCAGGCGCAGCTCACCGAGCGGCGGCAGCTCGTCCAGCGTCACGAGCGCCGGGCCGAGCGGGCAGAACGTGTCGTAGCCCTTGCCGAGCGAGAACTGGCGCCCGCCCGCGTTGAACTGCACGTCGCGCTCGGTGACGTCCTGCGCGACCATCACGCCGGCGACGTGGTCGAGCGCGTCCTCGCGCGCGATGTGCCGCCCGCCGCGGCCGACGACGAACGCCAGCTCGGACTCCCAGTCGACCTGCTCGCGCCCGCGCGGGATCACGACGTCGGCCTCCGGCCCGCAGACCGATGACGGCAGCTTGACGAACGTCGTCGGCAGGGAGCCGGCCTCGATGTTCGCCGTCGCGGCGTGCGCGGCGTAGTTGACGCCGATGCCGAAGATCGTGCCGGGCCGCGGCGTCGGCGCATCGAGGTCGCGCGCCGGCGGGAGCGGGTCGCCCGCGCCGAAGCCGCCCGCGGCGTGCAGCGTGCGGACGTCCTCCCACAGGCCGGCGGCGAGCAGCGCGCTCGGATCGCCCTGCAGGCGCCCGCCGGACAGCTCGTCGAGCCAGTGCGCCCGTTCGCCCTCGGCGAACGCGGCGCGGCCCCGGTGGCAGATCAGCCTCATGTCAACCCTCTCGGTCGTGGTGGTCGGTGCGGCCGGAGAGCTGCTCGGCGAGCAGCATCAGCGCGCTGTGGTCGAGATCGCCGTGGCCCTGCGCGCGGAGCGTGGCGACGAGCTGGGCCACGTGGGCGCCGAGCGGGGTCGCGACGCCGGCCGCGCGGGCGGCGGCGAGGACGATGCCCAGGTCCTTGTGGTGCAGGTCGATGCGGAAGCCCGGGGCGAAGCGCCCGGCGAGCATGCCCTCGGCCTTCAGGTCCAGCACCCGGCTGCCGGCCAGGCCGCCGCGCAGGACCTCCAGCGCGGCGTCGGGGTCGACGCCGTGCGCCTGCAGGAACACCAGCGCCTCGGCGACGAGCTGGAGGTTGCCCGCGACGATGAGCTGGTTGGCGGCCTTGACCGTCTGACCGGCGCCGTCGCCGCCGACGTGCGCGATGGTCCCGCCGAAGGCGCGCAGGACCGGGACCGCCGCGGCGACGTCGTCGGGCGCGCCGCCGGCCATGATCGACAGCGTCCCCTGCTCGGCGCCGACCTGGCCGCCGCTGACCGGGGCGTCGACGGGGCGCAGGCCTAGGCGCCGGGCCGCCGCGGCGAGCGCGCGCGACGTGTCGGGGCGGATCGTCGAGCAGTCGACGTGCAGGGCGCCCGGCTGCGCGTGCGCGTGGATGCCGTCCGCGCCGAGCGCGACCGCCTCCACGTCGGGGCCGTCGGGCAGCATGGTGATCACCACCTGCGCGTCGCGGACGGCCTCCGCGACGCTCGCCGCTCCCCGGCCGCCGTCGGTCACGAGCCGCTCGACCGGCGCGCTGCTGCGGTTGACGCCGACGACGTCGTGGCCGGCGGCGACGAGGTGCCGCGCCATCGGCGCGCCCATCACGCCGAGGCCGATGAAGGCGATCCGCGTCATGCCGTCGCTCCCGCTGCGCGCCGCTCGCGGGGCAGCCAGGCCAGCGACGCCTCGGTGTCGCCGCCGCTCGGGACGTACTCGAGCGCGACGCGTCCGGTGTAGCCGGCCGCCTGGAGCGCGGCGAGATGGGCGTCGAGCGCCAGCCCGCCGGTGCCCGGCTCGTGCCGGCCCGGGGCGTCGGCGATCTGGACGTGGCCGATGCGGGCGGCGTGCGTGCGGACGACCTGCGCGAGGTCGTCGCCGTTCGTCGCCAGGTGGTAGAGGTCGGCGAGCAGGCGCACGTCCGTCCGGCCGGCGCGCTCGATCGCTGCGACGACGTCCGCCGCCGTGCGCAGCGGGTAGCGGGGCGCGCCGCTCACCGGCTCGAGCAGGACCGTCGCGCCGGCGGCCGTGAGCGCGTCGGCGATCCACACGAGGTTCTCCGTCGCGAGCGCGTCCTGCGCCGCGGGGGAGACGCCGTCGACGCGGTTGCCGTACAGGCACGTGACGCCGTCGACGCCCAGCCGGCCTGCGAGGTCCACGGCGACGTCGACCGTCGCGCGGAGCTCGGCGTCGCGCCCGGGCAGCGACAGGAGCCCGCGGTCGCCCGCGGGGAGGTCGCCGCCGAAGAGCGTCAGCCCCGTGAGCCGGACGCCGGCGTCTTCGACCGCGCTCGTCAGGCGGTCGACCTCGGCGGCGGGCGGCGCCGCGTCCGCGAACGGCCACCACAGCTCGATCGCGTCGAAGCCGGCGGCGCGCGCGGCGGAGGGCCGCGCGAGCAGCTCGTGCTCGGTGAAGAGGAAGGTGCAGCTGGCGACGAAGGCCAGCCGATGGGACGGAGGATCGTGCATCGCGACGGAAACCATATGCCATAGCAAGTGGAAAAGAACATGCTTGACACCGCGTCGTGAACGGCTAAGGTCCCCGCTCCGATGTCCACCGGTCCCGCCTCCTCGCTCGTCGGCCTCACGTCGGCCACGCTCGCCGACCAGGCCTACGACGCCCTGCGCGCCGCGATCGTCGCGGGCGAGCTGCCGAGCGGCGAGAAGATCACCGAGCGCGGGCTCGCCGAGCGGCTGCGCGTGAGCCCCACGCCGATCCGCGAGGCGCTGCGGCGGTTGGAGCAGGACCGGCTGGTCGAGCGCACTGGCCCGCGCTCCATCCGCGTCGCGGCGCTCGACGACGCCGACCGGGCCGAGGTCAGCGCCATCGAGGACGCCTTGCGCAGCGTCGCTGCCCGCATGGCCGCGAAGCACGCGACGGCCGAGCAGATCGCGCGGATGCGCGCGGAGCTCGACGCCGCCGACGCCATCCACGCCGACGTGGCCGGGCGCGACGACGTCGGCGCCGACGTCCTGCGGGCGGCAGTCGAGCAGATCTTCCTCCACGTCCGCGAGTTCCACCGGCTGCTCGACGAGGCGGGCGGCAGCACCTTGCTGCGGCACCTCCTCACGACGGTGCAGGCGTTCGACGCCGGCGAGCGGCGCCGGTACGTCGAGCGGCTGGTGGAGCAGGGCGACCTCGCGGCGGTCGGGCGCCGGTACCCCGAGCACCGCGAGATCCTCGAGGCGGTCGAGGCGAGGGACGAGGACCGCGCCGAGCAGCTGATGCTCGCGCACTGCCGTGCGGCCGCTCCCGCGCGGCTGAGGTACACGGGCTCGTAGGGGTTCGGCGCCGCGTCGCGAGGCGCGGCCGGGTCAAGGTGCAGGGCGCTTCACCGGCGCCTTGCTATGGCAAATAGGAGAGACGATGGGTTGGAGAGCTACGAGGCGAGCGGTGGGGACCGCGGGCCTGATCGCCGCGCTCGCGCTGGGTGTGGCCGCGTGCGGCAGCGACGACGACGACGCGGCCGCCGGGGCGGGTGCCACGGCGCCGGCGGGCAACACGACGACCGTGGACGCCGGGAAGGCGGCTCCCGAGACGCCGGTCGACCCGCAGGTCGCGGCCGCGGCGAAGGAGGAGGGCACCGTCCTCCTCTACACGAACGCCAACGAGGAGCAGACGCAGCCGCTCGTCGAGGGCTTCGAGCGGGAGTACCCCGGCGTGAAGGTCAAGACCCTGAGCCTCAACGGCGAGGAGGTCGTCCAGCGATACCTCAGCGAGCAGGCCAGCGGCGGGACCACGGCCGACGTGATCATGAACTCGAACGCGATCGGCTGGCTGGGCCTGGTCGAGCGCGGCGCGATCGCCGACTACGAGGACCCGAACGTCGCGAACCTGCCGGACCACGCGAAGCTCGCGCCGGGCGTCGTCGCGGTCTCCGAGGACCCGATGATGGCCTTCTACAACAAGGCCGTCCTGCCGGAGGACCAGCAGCCGGACACCCTCGCGGACCTGGCGAAGATGGCCGGGAGCCTGAAGGGCAAGATCGGCACGGCGAACATCACGACCACGCCGCAGGCCTACGAGGCGACCGCCTCGTACCTGGAGGCGGCGGGCGACGCCGGCTGGAAGAACCTCGAGCAGCTCGGCGGCAGCACGAAGGTCGAGAGCAGCACCGGCAGCCTGATCACCAAGCTCGCGCAGGGGCAGTACGCCGCGGCGTTCCTCGTCCCGGGCTCCGTCCGCCCGCTGCTGCCCGACGACCTCGCGAAGATCGTCACCTTCAAGTACCTGACCGACGCGACGGTCGTCGTCCCGCGCGGCATCGGGCTCACGAAGAGCGCGAAGTCGCCCAACGCGGGCAAGGCGTTCATCAACTACGCGCTCTCGGTCGAGGGCCAGGAGGCCGCGTGCCGCGGTGGCATCACGCCCTACCGCGACGGCGTCGAGTGCCCGTTCGGCCTGGCCGCCACCCGCGCCGAGCTCGGCGACGACAAGCTGATCTTCGGCACGTACGACGAGGCCCTGGCCGACGAGCGGCAGGCGATCCTCGACCGCTGGAAGGCGGCTTTCGGCCGATGAGCACGTCGTCGCCGAGCGGCACGCTCGCCGGCGCCGCTTCCGGAGCGCCCGCCCTCGGGCGCTCCGCACGGCGCGCGTGGCTCCCGGCCGGCGTGACGCAGTGGGGCCTGTGGGCCGGCGCGATGCTCCTCATCGTCGGCCCGGTCGTGCCGGTGCTGCTCGCGTCGCTGTGGTCGACGCCGCTGTACGAGAGCGGCGGGCACCTGACGCTCGACAACTACAGCCGGCTGCTCAGCGACGGCGCGTGGTGGACCGCGGTCGCCAACAGCCTCGTCTTCGCGGGCTCGGTCACCGTGGGCGCGCTCGTGCTCGGGACGGTCCTGGCGATCCTCGCCACGCGCACCGACCTGCCCGGCCGCCGCCTGCTCAGCGGGCTCAGCATGGTCCCGGTCGTCCTGCCCGGGCTCGTCCTGATCCTCGGGTGGATCGCGATGTGGGCCGAGTCCGGCTACGCGACCGCCTGGCTGGAGCTGCACACGCCGCTGCGGGTGCCGGGCGACCTGTTCAGCCTGCCCGGGATGATCGTCGTCGGCATCAGCGTCGCGACGCCGGTCGTCTTCCTCTTCGCGCGCAGCACGCTGGCCGCGCTCGACTCCTCGCTGGAGGACGCCGCGCGCACCGCCGGCGCCGGGCCGCTTCGCGCGCTGCTCTCCGTGACCGTGCCGATGCTCCGGCCGGCGCTGCTCAACTCCGGGCTCATCGTCTTCGCGCTGTCGCTCGAGGTCCTCGGGCTGCCGCTCGTGCTCGGCACGACGCCGAACGTCACGCTGATCTCGACCTACCTGTACGACAACTGGCTGCGCGCCGACCCGCCCGACCACGGGCTCGTCTCGGCCGGCGCGGTGGTGCTGCTCGCGGTCGTCACGCTGCTGCTCGTCGCGCGCAACCGGATGGTCGGCGACGTCGCGCGGTTCACGACGACGACCGGCAAGCCGAAGGCGCACGTCACGCTGCGGCTCGGGCCGGCGCGCTGGCCGATCGCCGCGCTGATCCTGCTCGGGCTGCTCGCCGGCGTCGTGGTGCCGCTCGTCGGCGTCGTGCTGTCGGCGTTCACCACGCTGCTGACACCGCTGATCGATCCGTGGACCGTGCTCACCACCGAGCACTTCACCGCCGTGCTCGACAAGCCGCAGTACCGCGAGTCGATCGTCAACAGCCTCCTCATCGCCGCGGTCGGCGGCGCGCTGACGACGATCGCCGTCGCCGCGCTGTCGGTCGTCGCGCACCGCTCGCAGTTCCGCCTGCGCGGCTCGCTCCAGCACGCGATGCTGTGGCCGCGCGCGATGCCGGGGCTGGTGACCGGCATGGCGTTCTTCTGGTCGTTCGCGATCCTCGACCCGGGCGGCGCCGTGCGCGCCAGCCTGTGGGCGATCGGGCTCGCGTTCGCCGTCCGCTCGCTCGCGTTCGCCTACAGCGCGTTCTACCCGGCGCTCGCCGCGATCGGGGAGGACCTCGACCGCGCGGCGCGCACCTGCGGCGCGGACTGGTGGACGGCGATGCGCACGATCGTCCTGCGCCTCGCGCGGCCGGCGATGGGCGTCTCGTTCGTCCTGCTGTTCGTGACGATGCTCAACGACGCCGACCCCGCGGTGTTCCTCGTCACCTCCGACACGCCGGTGATGGGGCTGACGATGCTGCAGCTCGCCACGACCGGGATCGGTGGGCCGGTGGCGGCGTTCGGCGTCATCCAACTCGTCCTCACGGTCGTCGTCCTCGGCGCCGGCCGCCTGATGTTCGGAGCCCGGACCCATGTCTGACCTGCACGTCGACCGGCTGCGCAAGACCTTCGGCGACGTCGTCGCGCTCGACGACGTCACGATCGCCGCGCGCGACGGCGAGCTCCTCACGCTGCTCGGCCCGAGCGGCTGCGGCAAGTCGACCACGCTGTGGTCGATCGCCGGGCTGCACGACCCGGACTCCGGCACGATCCGCGCCGGCACGGACGTGTTCTTCGACGCGGCCACCAACCGGCCGGCGGAGGACCGCAACTGCGGCGTGGTGTTCCAGTCCTACGCGGTCTGGCCGCACATGTCGGTGTTCGACAACGTCGCGTACCCGCTCAAGCTGCGGCGCGTCAAGGCGCCGCAGCGCCGCGCGCGGGTCGAGGAGATGCTGGAGCTGGTGGAGCTGGGCCCGTACGGCGCGCGCTACCCGCACGAGCTGTCGGGCGGCCAGCAGCAGCGCGTCGCGCTCGCCCGTGCGCTCGCGTACGAGCCGCAGCTGCTGCTCCTCGACGAGCCGTTCTCCAACCTCGACGCCAAGCTGCGCGAGCGGGCCCGCGAGTGGCTGCGCGCGCTGCAGCGGCGGGTCGGTGTGACGACGGTCTTCGTGACGCACGACCAGGACGAGGCGCTGTCGATGAGCGACCGCATCGTCGTCATGGACGGCGGCGCGGTGATGCAGATCGGCACGCCGGAGGACGTCTACCGGCGGCCGGAGCGGCTGTTCGTCGCGGACTTCGTCGGCGGCGCGAACATCCTCGACGCCGAGCTGGCCGGCGGGGACGGGCGCGCCGCGACCGTCCGTCTGCCGGGCGCGCCGGCGCCGCTGACCGTCGCGTCGGCGCTGCGCGACCCGGGGCCGGTGGCCCTGGTCGTGCGGCCCGAGTCGCTCGTCCTGCGCGACGACGACGGCGCGCCGCACGACGGCGCCCTGCCCGCGCGCGTCCTGGACCGCGCCTACCTGGGCGACCACTACCGCTATCGCGTCGGGGTCGGCGAGACCTCGATGAGCGTGACCAGCCGCCGCGGCGACCTCGGCGAGCGGCTGCTGATCGAGATCCCGCCCGGTGAGGCGCGGCTCTTCGCACGGGCGCAGGCGCCCACCGAGAACGACAAGGAGCAGCAGTGAACGACGATCTGCAGGCGGTGGGCGTGCTCGTCCCCTCCGGCGCGCTGGGGACGGGCTTCACGCCCGAGTCGATCCGGCGAGGACTCGAGCTCGGCCCGGCGGCGATCGCCATCGACAGCGGCTCGACCGACTCGGGCCCGTACTACCTCGGCACCGGGACGCCCAAGGTCCCGGCGAGCGCGATCCGCCGCGACCTGGACCTGCTGATCCGCGCCGCGGCGGAGGCCGACATCCCGCTCGTCGTGGGCAGCTGCGGCACGGGCGGCACCGACGCCGGCGTCGACCTCGTGGCCGGCCTGGCGGAGGAGATCCTGCTCGAGGCGGGGCTGCAGCGGACCGTCGCGCGCGTGTACTGCGAGCAGCGCGCGGAGGAGCTCGTCACGCGGCTCGACGCGGGGCAGATCACGCCGCTCGCGCCGGCCGGCCAGCTCGCCGCGGAGACGCTGCGACGCTGCTCGCACATCGTCGGGATGAACGGGCACGAGACGTTCGTGCGCGCCATCCAGGCCGGGGCCGACATCGTGCTCGCGGGCCGGACGAGCGACGCGGCGGTGCTCGCGTCGGTGCCGCTCATGCTGGGGGCGCCGGCGGGCCCGAGCTGGCACGCCGCCAAGGTCGCCGAGTGCGGCAGCCAGTGCACGACCAACCCGCGGTCGGGCGCCGGGGTCTTCTTCCGGGTCGACGCGACCGGCTTCGAGATCGAGTCGCTCGACCCCGAGACGCGGTGCACGACGCGCTCGGTCGCCGCGCACATGCTGTACGAGACCGCCGACCCGCACGCGCTGCGCGAGCCGCCCGGGACGCTCGTCACCACCGAGGCCGTCCACCTCCAGCTCGACGAGCGGCGCGTGCGCGTCGAGGGCTCGCGGTTCGAGCCGGCCGAGCAGCACACGATCAAGCTCGAGGGCGCGGCGCTCGTGGGCTACGAGACGATCTCGCTGACCGGCGTGCGCGACCCGTACATCGTCTCCGAGATCGAGCGGTGGTCGGCCGGGCTGCTCGGCGAGCTGCGCCGGCGCGCGGACGTGGCGCTCGGCCTCGGCGCGGACGACTACGACGTCGCGCTGCGGCTGTACGGGCACGACGCGATCCTCGGCGACCTGGAGCCCGCGACGGCCCCGGCGCGCGAGGTGGGGGCGATCCTCGTGGTGCGCGCGCCCGACCAGCAGACCGCGACGGCGGTGGCCAAGCTCGCCAACCCGCTCATGCTGCACATGCCGCTGGCCGAGCACGAGGAGCTGCCGAGCTTCGCGTTCCTCACCTCGCCGGCCGAGATCGAGCGCGGGCCCGCCTACGAGTTCGTGCTCAACCACGTGGTCGCGATCGACGAGCCGACCGAGCTGTTCCGGATCGAGATGGAGGCGATGACCCATGTCGCATGACGCGACCACCCTCGGCGCGCTCGCGGTGAGGATCCGCGCGAAGAACGCGGGGCCGTTCTGGATGACGCTCGACGTCTTCCTGCCCGACGACGAGGCGTACGCGCGGGCGGCGGCGGAGGGCGTCGTGACCGAGGAGGCGGTGGCCGGCATCTACGCCGTCGCGCCCGAGTCGGTGCGGATCTTCCGCCTGCCCGAGCTGCAGGTGCTGAAGATCTCGTTCCCGCGCCGGGTCCCCCAGGGCAGCCTCGAGGACCGGGACATGCACGCCGGCCAGCAGCACGTGCCGCTGATGGCGCTGCCGGTGCCGGCGGTCGCCGCGGCCGCGCATGCCGGCGCTCCCTGAGCCGCCCCTGTTCGTGCCGGCGCCGCTCGCGGTCGGAGCGGCGCCGGACGGCGAGGGCCTCTGGCGCTACCGGGCGTGGCTGCCGCCGGAGGTGGGGGAGCCGGTCACGCTCGGCGAGCCGACCACGCCGCTCGTCGCCTACGGCGCCGTGCTGGTGAAGCTCGAGGGCGCGCTGCCGACCGGCTCCTTCAAGGACCGGGGTGCCGCCGTGCTCGTGTCGGCGCTGCGCGCGGACGGCGTCCGGGCGGTCGTCGAGGACTCGTCCGGGAACGCCGGCGCCGCGCTCGCCGCCTACTGCGCCCGCGCGGGCATCCGCTGCACGATCCACGCGCCCGCCAGCGCGCCGGCCGCCAAGCTCGCGCAGCTGCGCGCGTACGGCGCGGACGTGGTGCTGGTGGAGGGCCCGCGCGCGGCGGCGACGGCGTCGGCCGAGCAGGCGGCGGCGCGAGAAGGGGTCGTCTACGCGTCGCACGCACGCAGCCCGCTCTACCTCGCGGGGACGATGACGTTCGCGTTCGAGGTGTGGGAGCAGCTCAGCCGGCGGGCGCCGGACGTCGTGGTCGTCCCGACCGGCGGCGGCGCGCTGCTGCTCGGCGCCGCGCTCGGCTTCGGGGCCTTGCGCGACGCGGGCCTGATCGACCGCGTCCCGCGCCTGGTCGCCGCGCAGGCCGCGGCGTGCGCGCCGCTGGCACAGGCGATGGCGAGCGGCGCCGACGAGCCGGAGGAGGTGGCGCCGCGCCCGTCGCTCGCCGACGGCATCCAGGTCGCCGCGCCGCTGCGGGGCCGCACCATCCTCGCGACGCTGCGCGCGACGGGCGGGACCGCGGTGGCGGTCGGCGAGGACGAGATCGCCGCCGCCTACCGCGTCGCCGCGCGCGACGGGCTGCTCGTCGAGCGCACGTCGGCCGTGGCGCTCGCCGCGCTGGCGGCGTTCCCCCAGCTGACGGGAGCGGGCGAGACCGTCGTCGTCGCCGCGACCGGGCACGGGCTGAAGACGCCGCCGGCGTGATCGCTCACGCCGGCGCGGGGCGCAGGCTGTAGCCGATCCCGCGGACCGTCTGCAGCAGCGGCGCGCGCCCGTCGTCGAGCTTGCGCCGCAGGTTCGACACGAACCGCTCCACCACGACGGACTCGCCGCCGAAGTCGTACTGCCACACGGCCTCGAGGATCTGCGAGCGCGTCAGCACGTGGCCCTGGTTGACGAGCAGGAAGTGCAGGAGGCGGAACTCGGTCGGCGACAGCGCGATCAGCTCCCCGTCGCGACGGACCTCGTGCCGCGCCTCGTCGAGCTCGAGGTCGGCGCAGCGCAGGACGCCGTCGTCGGGCTCGGCCTCGCCGCCCGCCGCCGTCCGCGCCCGCCGCAGCAGCGCCGTCAGCCGCGCGACGAGCTCGACGACCGCGAAGGGCTTGGTGACGTAGTCGTCGCCTCCGAGCTGGAGGCCCTCGACGCGGTCGTCGACCGCGTCGCGGGAGGTGAGGAACAGGACGGGCACGTCGACCCCCTGCGACCGGAGCAGTCGCAGGAGGTCGAAGCCGTCGCCGCCGGGGAGCATCACGTCGAGGACGATCGCGTCCGGCGTCCGCTCGCCGATGCTGCGCAGGGCCGACGGCACGTCGCCGACGGCATCGACGGCGAAGCCCGCGAACCCCAGCGCGCTGACCAGCAGCTCGCGGATGCCGGCGTCGTCGTCGACGAGCAGGATCCGGTCCGGGACGGTCACGCCCCGATCTTCGCAGCCGATGGCGTGCGCGCGGCCTCCGCGCCCTCGAGGTCGACGTGCGGCAGCCACCGCTCGAGCCAGCGGGGAATCGTCCACGCCCGGTCGCCGAGCAGCGCGAGCACCGCCGGGACGAGCGTCATCCGCACGAGGAACGCGTCCACCAGGACGCCGGCGGTGAGCGCGAGCGCGATCGCCTTGATGTCCGCGTCGGCGTGTGTCAGGAAGCTGCCGAACACCGCGATCATGATCAGCGCGGCGGCCGTCACCACCCGCCCGGCGTGGCCCGCGCCGGCGATGATCGCGCGACGGTGGTCCCCCGTCCGCAGGCGCTCCTCGCGCATCGCGCTGACCATGAACACCTGGTAGTCCATCGCGAGCCCGAACAGCACGGCCATCACGACGATCGGCATGAAGCTGGCGACCGGGCCTTCGACCGGGACGCCGAGCGGCCCGGCGAGCCAGCCCCACTGGAACACCGCCACCGTCACGCCGAACGCGGCGCCGATCGAGAGCAGGAAGCCCGCTGCGGCCTTGATCGGGATCGCGACCGAGCGGAACGCGACGAGGAGCAGCAGGAGCGACAGGCCGACCACGGTCGCGCCGAACGGCAGCAGCGCGGCGTTGAGCTTGGCGGCGACGTCGAGGTCGACGGCGGTCCGTCCGGTGATGGCGGCGTCCGCGCCCGCGGCGGAGGCCGCCGCCGCGCTGACGTGCTGGAGCCGCGTGACGAGGTCCTGCGTCGCGGGATCCTGCGGGCCCGTGGTGGGGAGGACGATGAACCGGGCCGCGTCCTCGCGCTCGGAGAGCTCGACGCCGCCGACCTGGGCGACCCCGCGGGCGGCCCCGACCTCGACGGCGACCTGCTGCGCGGTGCGCTCCAGCCGATCGCCCCGCTGCCCGGTGACCAGCGCGACGAGCGGGCCGTTGGCGCCCGCCCCGAAGTCGCGCGCGATCGCGTCGTAGGCGACGCGCGCCGGTGTGCCCTGCGGCTCGCTGCCGGCGTCGCCGAGCGCGGTCTGGAGCGACAGCGCCGGGATCGCCAGCCCGCCGAGCACGAGCACCACCGCGCCCGCCGCGAGCCGCGGGCGGGCGACCACCCGCCGCGTCCACGCCGCCCCGAACGTCCGCGGCTCGTCGCCGGCGGTGGCGGCGAGGCGCCGCGCGGCGCGCGAGCCCGGCTTCGGCACCAGCCGCTCGCCCGCCAGCCCGAGCAGCGCGGGCACGAGCGTGACGGCGAGCACCACTGCGACGGCGACCGCGCCGGCGGCGCTCAGCCCCATCCCGGTGAGCATCGGCACGCCCGCGACCGACAGGCCGGCGAGCGCGATGATCACCGTGAGGCCGGCGAACACGACCGCGCTGCCCGCCGTCGCGTTGGCGCGCGCGATCGACTCGCCGACGCCCATCCCGGCCGCGAGGTGCGTCCGGTGGCGGGAGACGATGAACAGCGCGTAGTCGATGCCGACGGCGAGCCCGATCATGAGCGCGAGCGTCAGCGCCGTGTCGGGGATGCCGACCAGGCCGGCGAGCGCGAGCATCCCGCCGAGCGCGAGCGTGACGGCGAGCAGCGCGGTGAGCAGCGGCAGGCCGGCCGCGAGCAGCGAGCCGAACGTGATGGCGAGGACGACGAGCGCCACGAGCACGCCGGCGCCCTCCGCGACGGACACGGGCGGCGAGCTCGCCTCGTACGCGTCGCCGCCGTAGGCGACGTCCATGCCCGCGGCGCGTGCGGCGTCGCCGGTGGCGGAGAGCCGGTCGAGCACCGGCTGCTCCACACCGTCCTCCTCGGTGGCGCGGAACTCGACCTCGGCGACCAGCGTCCGGCCGTCGCGCGAGACGTCCGCGTCGTCGAGCGCGTCGGCGGCAACGACCGCGGGGATCGCGCGTGCGGCCGCGAGGCCCTGCGCGACCGGTTCGCGGTAACGGGCCTCCTCGACGGTGTGGCCGGCGGGCGCCCGGAAGACGAGCTGGGCGCCGGCGCGGTCGGGGTCAGGGAAGTGGCGGTCGAGCTCGTCGAGGGTCCGCTGCGCGGGCGAGCCGGGGATCGAGGAGCCGTTGTCGAACGAGCCCGGGAACGCGAACGCGATCGCGAGCGTCCCGACGACGAGCGCGAGCGAGGCGGCGACGACCCATCGGCGCCGCGCGTGCGCGAACGCGCCGAGACGGTGAAGGAAGGAGGTCATGCGGCCATTCAGCCGGGCCGCGTTGACCGTCCGCCTGCGCGGGGGTTGACGGTTCCTTGACGGTCTAGCCGGCGCTGCGCGGAAGCCGCACCTCGAACCGCGTCCCGCCGCCCGGGCGCCGGCTCGCGGTCACCGTGCCGTCGTGCGCCTGCACGATCGCCTGGACGATCGCCAGACCCAGGCCCGAGCCGCCGTGGGCGCGGCTGCGGCTCGGGTCGGCGCGCCAGAAGCGCTCGAAGACGTGGGGGAGCTGCTCGGGCGGGATGCCCGGGCCGTCGTCGTCGACGCGCACCACGACGGCGTCATCCTCGGTGCGCACGGCGACCGCCACGGTCGCGGTCGCCGGCGTGTGCTGCACCGCGTTGCCGACGAGGTTGCGCAGGACCTGCGCCAGCCGGGCCTCGTCGCCCGTCACATGGGCCGGCGTCGGCGCGTCGACGGTGATCGTGCGCTCCGCGCTCACCACCAGCGCGTCCTCCACCACGTCGGTCGCGAGCCGCGCGACGTCGACCTGCTCGCGGGCGAGTGCGCGGCCCGCGTCGAGCCGCGCGAGCAGCGACAGCTCCTCGACCATCAGGCGCATGCGGCCGGTCTCGCGATCGATCCGCGCGAGCGCGCGGTCGCGGTCCTCGGGCGTGGCGAGCGCCCCCTGGTGGTGCAGGTCCAGCCAGCCGGAGATCGTCGCCAGCGGCGTGCGCAGCTCGTGCGAGGCGTCGGCGGCGAACGCGCGGATGCGGTCCTCCGCCGCGGCCTGGGCGTCGAACGCGTCGTTCACCGCGCCGGCCAGCGCGGCCGCCTCTGGGCCGCCGCTGGTCGCGCTCAGGCGCCGTCCGCGCGCGCCGTCCGCGATCGCGGTCGCGGTCGTGGCCATCGTCGTCAGCGGCCGCAGCCCGAGCCGCAGCACGGCGAGTGCGAGCGCGATCATCACGAGCACGGTCAGCGCGACCACGAGCGCCTGGCTGCGCAGCAGCCGCGCGACGTCCGCGTCGTCGATGTCGGCGTCGATCGTCAGCAGGACGGCGCTCGCGGAGACGGTGCGATCGGGGCCGAGCCGCACGGTGAGCTGCGGCGTCGGGATGCGGAGCGCCAGCAGGTCGCCGCCGCCCTCCGGCTCGACCTCGATGGTCTCGCCGGAGCGGCCCGCGGTCTGGGCGACGAGCGCGCTCGCGTCGCGCTCCGCCGAGCCCGTGCTCGCCACGACCCGGTCCTGCGCGCCGAGCACGATCGCCCCGAGCGGGTCCCCGAGAAGCACCTCGAGGTGCTCTCCCTCGACGACCTGCGGCCCGCTCGCGAGCGCTGACCGGACGCGCTGTGCCGACGACTCGAGCCGGTCGCGATCCCGGTCCTCGAGGTAGGACTGCAGCAGGGAGGACGTGGTCAGGAAGCTGCCGACGAGGCCGAGCACGATGACCAGCGCCAGCCCCGCGAGGAGCCGAACACGGATCGAGGCGGTCCACCGCACCGCGGCCAGGCTACGCAGCCGACCGGACCCCCCGCCGCGCGCCGGGGGCATCCTGCGCGCGGCGGGGTGGTTCACCGTCCGGCCCGCCGTCCATGACGGTCACGTGAGACCAGAACGCGACCCACGTGGCGTGGTTGGCCGGTTAGTGTCGGATTCGATGCGCCGGGTCGTCCTGCTGCCGCTGCTCCTGGCAGCGACCTTCGCCCCGCCGCCGGAGCGGGGCGAGGCGTCCGCGGCCGTCACGGGGCGGCTGCTCGTGAGCACCGAGCAGACCGGCGCTCACGCGGCCGGGCGCGTGGTCGCGCGGGCCGCCGCGGTGCGCTCGGGGCCGCAGGTGCCGCAGATCGGGCTGACCACGGTGCGCCCGGCGCCGGGCGTCTCGCTGCGCGAGCTGGCCGAGCGGCTGCGCGCCGAGGAAGGTGTGCGGGAGGTTGCGGTCGAGCGTCGGCACGTGCCGCGGTTGGTCCCCAACGACCCGGCGCTGACCGACGCCGAGGGAGCCGGCGGCACCCCGCCGGGCACCGCGGTGCAGTGGTGGGCGCAGCGGCTCGGCCTGTTCGAGGCGTGGGACGTCGCGCGCGGGGCGGGGGCGCGCGTCGCCGTGGTGGACTCGGGCGTCGATGGCCGCCACCCGGAGCTGGCGGGCCGCATCGTCTCGGAGATCGACGCGGACCCGACGCCGACGCACGGCGGGCCGCTCACCGACGAGGCCGGGCACGGCACGCACGTCGCGTCGCTGGCCTGCGCGGCGGGCGGCGACGGGATCGGGCTCGCGGGCGCGGGCGGTGAGTGCGGGCTGATCGTCGCCAAGACCGACTTCAGCGACGCCAGCGTCGCACAGGCGATCGTCGCGGCCGCCGACGCGGGCGCTCACGCGATCAACCTCAGCTTCGGCACCGACGGGACGCGCGCGCCGCCGCGGGCGCTGCTCGACGCGCTGCAGTACGCGACGTCCCGCGGCGCGGTGCTCGTCGCGGCCGCCGCCGACCAGGTGACCGAGGAGCAGGGCGACCCCGCCAACGTCCTGCAGCCGACCGGGACGGCGCCGGATCTCGGCGTCAACGCCGGCCTGTCGGTGACGGCGGCGACCGCGTCCGACCAGCGCGCGTGGTTCGCCGGGCGCGGCACGCAGATCTCGATCGCCGCGTACGGCGCGTACGAGCGCGACCGCGGGCCGCGCGGCCTGCTCGCCGCGTGGCCGCACGCGCTGACGACGTTCGAGCGCGGCGAGTTCGGCCCGCCGTCGCTGCCGCCGTGCCGCTGCCGTACGACCTACCGCGGGGACAACCGCTACGCGTACCTGCAGGGGACGAGCATGGCGACCGCGATCGTCAGCGCCGTCGCGGCGCAGGTCCGCACGCTCAACCCCGACCTGCCGCCCGCGGACGTGGTGCGGCTGCTGAAGGAGACCGCGCGGCGGCCGCCGGGCGCTGGCTGGGGCCCGGAGTTGGGGTGGGGGATCGTCGACGCGCGCGCGGCGGTCGCCGCGGCGCGGCTGATCGACCGCCGGCCGCCGGTCTCGCGGCTGCGCGCGCGGAAGGCGTCGGGGCGGCGGATCGTCGTGTCGTGGCGCGGCCGCGACGCGGCGCCCGCGGGCGTGCAGGCGGCGGGCATCGACCGCTACGAGCTGTGGCGCTCCTCGTACGGGCGCCGGCCGGTGCGGCTGCTGACCACGAGCTCGACGCGGCGGGTGTTCCGCGCCCGGGCGGGCGGCCGCTACGCGTTCTTCACGGTGGCGGTCGACCGCGCGGGCAACCGCGAGGCGGCGCCGGTGCGGGCCGACGCGGCGGTGCGGATCGCGCGCGGCCGCTAGGCCGTCGTCGGTGCGGCGGGCGCGGGCTGCTGCTGCGCGCGCCGGGCGAGCTCCTCACGGGCGAGCGTGACCAGCTCGTCCATCGAGGCCTCGATCGCGTCGGCGATCGTGTCGAGGTCGGGCAGCGCGTCGTAGTCGCCGAGCAGGCCGAAGTTGAGCCAGCCGTTGTAGGAGATGATCGCGACGGCGAGCGCGTGCTCCTTCGGCAGGAACGCGATCGGGGAGACGATCTTCATCTCGCGGCCCAGCACGTAGAGCGGGATCTGCGGGCCCGGGACGTTCGTCACCAGCAGGTTGAACAGGCGGGTGGAGAAGTTCAGCCGCGACGCGACGCCGAGGATCGTCGGCGGCGCGAAGTCCTCGAGCTTGGAGATGACCTCGGCGCCCAGCGCCTGCTTGCTCGACTTGAGCCCGTCCATCGCCTCGCGGACCGTGTTGAGCCGCTCGATCGGGTCGGCGATGTAGACCGGCAGCGGCCCGCGCATGACCACGATCGAGTTGCCCGTGGCGCCGCGCTGGTCGCTCCCGCGCGTGGAGACGGGGACGAGCGCGCGCAGCTCCAGGCCCTCGGTGCGCTGGCCGCGCAGGCGCAGCCACCGACGCAGGCCGCCCGCGACCGCGGTGAGCACGACGTCGTTGACCGTGCCGCCGTAGACGTCCTTGACGAGCTTGAAGTCCGACAGCTGCCCGCGCACGCCCGCGAACCGGCGGTGCGGCCCGATCGGGACGTTGAGCGGCGTCGTCGGCGCGGGGTTGAGCGTCGCCCACGCGATCTCCCCGACGCCCTCGGCGGCCTCGCGCGCGGCGGCGAGCGTGCGGCTCGGCGTCGCCAGCGACTCGACGGTGCGCTGCGCGCTGCGCAGGCCGGTACGGACCGCGCCGCGCAGGCCGGCGGCGAGCAGGTCGACGGCGGCGGGCTGGCGCTGCGGCTGCCACGGGCGGCCCGGGTGCTCGACCTCGCGGGGGACCGGCGTGATGTCGAACAGGACGGTCGCGATGTCGATGCCCGCGATGCCGTCGATCAGCGAGTGGTGGGTCTTCGTGATGAGCGCCCACGAGCCGTCGTCGAGGCCCTCGACGACCCACAGCTCCCACAGCGGCTTGTCGCGATCCAGGCGCTGCGAGTAGATCCGCGCGACGAGGTTGCGCAGCTGCTCGTCGCTGCCCGGCGCGGGGAGCGCGGTGTGGCGGACGTGGTACTCGAGGCTGAAGTCGGGGTCGTCGACCCACAGCGGCCGGCCGCTGCCCGCGGGCGGGAAGGCGAGGCGCTGGCGGTAGCGCGGGACGAGGTGCAGGCGGCCGCGCAGCACGTCGAGGAAGTCCTCGAGATCGGGTGCCGGCCCTTCCAGCGTCACGAGCGCCCCGATGTGCATGTGCGAGTCCGGGCCCTCCTGATGCAGGAAGGAGGCGTCGACGGCGCTCAGACGGTCGAGGTGCTCCTGCCCCACGCAGCCCACCCTACCGGTTGACGGGCCCCGTGGCGACGCACTCGCGGCGTGGTTCGTGACACCCGTCACGCTTCAGGTCCGCTTCACGTGGAGCGCCTACCTTCCCGGCCATGCGACGCGTGGGCTACTGGGCGCTCGTGCTGCTCGTGCTCGTCGCGACGATCGTCATCTCGGTGGCGGTCTCCGACGGGGACGAGGGCAGAGGCGCCGGCGCCCAACGGACCGCACCGGCGCCCGCGGCGACCGCTCCGGCGGACCCGTCCGCGGGCGTCGGCGCGGCCGACGAGGCCACGGCCGCCGCCGCGCCCACGCTCGTCCTCGTCCGCCGCCGCGGCGGGCTGCCGCGGGCGTGGGTGGCGCGCCTGGAGCGCAGCCGGGCGGTCACCGGGCTCACGCAGGTCAGCCGCGCGCAGCGCCTCGTCAGCCGCACCACGACGCGCGGCGGCCGCACCGTCACCCGCGCGCCGGACGGCTACGCGGTCCCGGTCGACGCGCTCGTCATCGACCCGCGCGCGTACGCGCGGCTCTCCCCGCCCGAGGACGCCGCGGCGCTGCGTCGCCTGCGCGCCGGGCGCGTCGTGCTCTCCGCCTCGTCCGCGCGGCTGCGGAAGGTCGGGCGCGGCGGAACGATCACGCTCTCCGGCGGCCGCCGCCTGGCCGTCACCGGCGTCGTCTCGGACGAGACCGCGCGCGACGCCGAGCTCGTCCTCAGCGGCGCCGAGGTCCCCGCCGCCGAGCGCGCGACCGCGCAGGTGCTGCTCGCCACCGACGACTTCGAGGCGGTCGACCGGCTCGTCCCGCGCGACAGGCTGACGGTCGTCGCGCCGCTGCTCACCGGCCGCGCGAGCCGCCGCGGCGGGGTCGTGCGGACGCTGCAGGTCAAGGAGCGGTTCGGCGAGTTCGCGGTGCGGCTGCCGTACGGCGACGACTGGATCGAGATCGACCCCGCGTGGCGCGCGCGCAACCTCGTCACCCGCCGCGTCCCGATCCTCGGCAGCGTCACCTGCCACCGCGCGATGATCGCCCCGCTGCGCGCCGCGCTCGGCGAGCTGCGGCGCAAGGGCCTGAGCCGCCTCGTCGACCCCGGCGACTACGCCGGCTGCTACGCGCCGCGCCGCATCCCGGGCAGCGGCACGCTGTCGCTCCACGCGTGGGGCCTGGCGGTCGATCTCAACGCGAGCGAGAACCCGCAGGGGCAGGAGCCGACGATGGACCGCCGCATCGTCGCCGCCTTCGAGCGCGCGGGCTTCGCGTGGGGCGGCCGCTGGCCGACCGCGCCCGACGGCATGCACTTCGAGCTGCACGAGCGCCCCTGATCACGCGCCGCGCGGGGCGGCAGCGCGCCGGCGTGGCGCGCGGGGCGCCGCGCGCGTCACGCGTGCAGGTGGACCTTCTCGCCCGACGCGCCGAAGATCCCGATCAGCTCCACCGGGCCGTCGATCGCGCCGAACCAGTGCGGCGTCCACGTCGAGAACTCGACCGCCTCGCCGGGCTCGATCGTCAGGTCCTGGTCGCCGAGCAGCAGCCGCATCCGGCCGGACAGGACGTAGAGCCAGTCGTGGCCCTCGTGGACCGGCAGCTGGTCCGGCGGCGTGTTCCGCACCGCGTGGATCACGACCTTGTACGCCGTCAGCCCGCCCGCCGGCCCGCGGTTGGTCAGCGGCCACATCGTCAGGTTGTAGCGCCGGACCGGGCGCGCGCGCACACGCGGGTCGCGGGCCGGGCCGGTCTGGAGGAGGTCGTCGGTGCTGACGCCGAGCGCCTGCGCCAGGCCGGGGAGGTGGTCGAGCGCGAGCCGCCGCTTGCCCGACTCCAGGCGCGAGAGCGTCGACACGTCGATGTTCGCCGCCTCGGCGACCTGCTGGAGCGTCATGCCGCGCTCGGTCCGCAGCTCGCGCAGCCGGCGCCGGGCACGGGCGTCGACCGGCTCGTCGTTTGCCGTCATGGCAAACCAGCTTGGCAGATCGTAGGATCCGCGCCACAGTCGGAGCCATGGACTTCGACACCCCTTACGACGCGATCGTCGTCGGCGGCGGCGCCGCGGGCCTGAGCGCCGCGCTCGTCCTCGGCCGCGCCCGCCGCCGCACGCTCGTCGTGGACGCCGGCCAGCAGAGCAACCGGCCCGCGCACGGCATCGGCGGCCTGCTCGGCCATGACGGCCGCCCGCCCACCGAGCTGTACGCCCTCGGCCGCGAGGAGCTGCGCAAGTACCCGGCCGTGACCGTCGTCGAGGGCGCGGTCGCGTCGGGCGCCCGCGCCGGCGACGGCACGTTCGCGCTGACCCTCGCCGGTGGCGGAGTTGCAACCACCTCGCACGTCGTGCTCGCCACCGGCATGCGGTACGAGCACCCCGACCTGCCCGGCGCGGCGGAGCGGTGGGGCGGGACGGTGTTCCACTGCCCGTTCTGCCACGGCTGGGAGGTGAGCGGCCGCCCGCTCGGCGTGCTCGACGACGGCGCGAGCGGCGTGCACCGGGCGATCCTGCTGGCGAACTGGAGCGACGACGTGACGCTCTACACCGGCGGCCCGTCGATCCTGACCGGCGAGGAGCGCGACGCGCTGGCCGCCGCGGGGGTCGCCGTCGACGAGCGGCCGGTCGCCGGGCTCGGCGGCGCCGCGCCGGCGCTCGAATCCCTGATCTTCGAAGATCGAAGCCAGCGCGCGTGCGGCGGGCTGCTCGTCCCGGTGACGCTGCACCAGCGCTCGGACCTGCACGCGGAGCTAGGTGCCCAGACGGTGGAGACGCCGCTGAGCCCGGAGGCGCTCGACGTGGACGGCTTCCTCCGCACGACGGTGCCGGGCGTGGTCGCGGCCGGCGACGTGAGCGGCGAGATGCCGTCGGTGGCGAACGCCGTCGCCGCCGGGGCGAAGGCCGCGGCGACGATCGTCGGCGGGTTCGCCCACGCCCGCGACTTGCAGGGTGCGGCACGATGAACGGGTGAACCTCCAGCATCTCCGGGCGTTCATCGCAGTCGTCGACACCGGGTCGTTCACCGGCGCGGCGCGTCGCCTGAACATCGCGCAGCCCTCGCTGTCGCAGGCCGTCCGCACGCTCGAGGCCGAGCTGGGCGGCGACCTGCTCGTCCGCTCGTCCCGCGCCGTCAGGCTCACGCCCGCCGGCGCGGCGTTCGAGCCGAAGGCGCGCGCGGCCGTGCAGGCGGCCGAGGACGCGGCGCACCTCGCGCGCCGGGCGATGCGCGACGTCCCCGCCTCGCTCTGCCTGTCGTGCGCGCCCGACCTCCCCGAGGCGCCGGTGGCCCGCGCGATCGCGGTGTGGCGCGCGGAGGACCCGCGTCGCCGCCTGCGCTGGCACGCCATGCCGTCGGCCGCGCGCGTCCACGAGAAGGTCCGCGACAGCCCGCCGGAGATCATCGGCATCGGCCCGGCGCCGCGCGGCGCGTGGGACGGCCCGCTGGTGCCGCTGGCCGAGGAGCCGCTGGTGCTCGCGGTCCCGCTCGGGACCGACCCCGCGGACCTGCCGAGCGTGCGCCCGTGGCGGCTCGGCGACGTCCCCGCGCCCGACACCGTGCTCGACGCGCCCTCCGAGCGCGCGGCCCTGGAGCTGGTCGCCGCGGGCGCCGGCACGGCGGTGCTGCCCGAGCGCCTCGTCGCCGACCGCGACGACGTCGACGCCCAGCCGCTGGGCGAGACCCGCACGCTGGCCGCGTTCGCCGCGGGCCCGTGGACCGATCCCGCCGCCGCGCTCGTCGCGGGCCTCGCGGCGGAGCTCGGCGCGCTCGCGGTCCCATAGGCGATCCGTCTTCGACGATAGGCGCCGCGGGCGCGACCATCGGGGCCATGGAGAAGCGCAAGATCGCAGGGCACGAGGTCGGCGCCGTCGGCCTCGGCTGCATGGGCATGTCGTGGGCGTACGGGCAGGGCGACGACGAGGAGTCGATCCGCGTGATCCACCGCGCGATCGAGCTGGGCGTCACGTTCCTCGACACGGCCGACATGTACGGGCCGCACACCAACGAGGAGCTCGTCGGGCGCGCGCTCGCCGGCCGCCGCGACGACGTCTTCCTCGCCACCAAGGCCGGCATCGTCGTCCACGACAAGGCGACGTTCGACCTCGGCCGCGACGGCTCGCCCGAGCACCTGCGCGCGGCGATCGACGGGTCGCTCGCGCGGCTCGGCACCGACCACGTCGACCTGTGGTACCTGCACCGCGTCGACCCGCAGGTGCCGGTGGAGGAGTCGGTCGGGGCGATGGCCGAGGCGGTCGCGGCCGGCAAGGCGCGCGCGCTCGGCCTGTCCGAGGTCGACGTGCCGACGCTTGAGCGCGCGCACGCCGTCCACCCGATCGCCGCCGTGCAGAGCGAGCTGAGCCTGTGGACGCGCGACCCGCTCGAGAACGGCGTGCTCGAGTGGTGCCGGGAGCACGGCGTCGCGTTCGTCCCGTACTCGCCGCTCGGCCGCGGCTTCCTCACCGGCCGGATCACGAGCACCGACGACCTCGGCAGCGAGGGCGACTTCCGCGCGACCACGCCGCGCTTCGAGGCCGAGGCGCTGCAGGCCAACCTGCGGCTCGCCGACCGCGTCCGCGCGCTCGCCGAGCGCAAGGGCGCGCAGGCCGGCCAGGTCGCCATCGCGTGGACGCTCGCGCAGGGCGAGCACGTCATCCCGATCCCCGGGACCAAGCGGCTGAGGTGGCTGGAGGAGAACGTCGGCGCGGCCGGTCTGACGCTCGACGCGGCCGAGCTGGCCGAGCTCGACGGCCTGGCCGCGGACGTCGTCGGCGGCCGCTACCGCTGAGTCGGCTACTTCGACGTCTGCCCGACGCCGGTGAGGATCTCCCGCACCCGGCCCGGCCCGCTCGACGCCGGGTCGAGCTGCGGCGAGCCCTCCAGGCCCTCGCCCCGGCGCATGGCCTCCATCAGCTCGAGCAGGGCGTCGGAGGCCGAGCGCTTGGGCTCCCACCCGAGCTCGCGCTGGATGCGGGTCGTGTCCATCACCGGCACGTTCAGGCCCATGTCCAGCCAGCCGGGCTCGGTCGGCTGCAGCCGGAGCTTGAACGAGAGCGCCGCACCCGCCCGCAGGACGGCCGCCGGCACCTTGACGCGCCGCGCGCCGAGCACCTCGGCGAGCTTGGCCGGGTCGAGCACGGGGTCGGCGGCGACGTTGTACGCGCCGCGCGCCTCCGGCCGCACGACCGCGAGCCGGTAGGCGTCGGCGAGGTCCTCGGTGTGGACGGCCTGGAAGACGAGCCGGTCGACGTCCGGCACGACGGGGATGAGGTCGCGCCGGACGAGCGCCCGGGGGAGGAAGGGCCCGACGAACAGGCGCCGCACCTCCTCGGCCGCCTCGGCCTTGAAGACGAGCCCGGGGCGCAGCCGCACCACGCGGACGTCCGGGTGTGCGGCCTCGAAGGAGTCGAGGATGCGCTCGACCGCGGCCTTGTGCCGGCCGTAGAACGACGTCGGCGTGCCCTCGGTCGGCCACGACTCGTCGACCCGGCGGTCCTTCGGCCCGTGGGAGTAGGCGCCGATCGAGGAGGCGTAGACGATCGCGCCGACGCGGGCCCGCGCGGCGGCGTCGAAGACGCGGGCCGAGCCCTCGACGTTCGTCGCGTGCGTGATCCGCTCGTCCCGCCCGGGCTGGATCAGCCACGCCAGGTGCACGACGGCGTCGGCGCCGGCGAAGACGTCCTCCAGCGGGTCGCGCGAGACGTCCCGCTGCACCCACTCGGTCTTGGGGACGTCGAGCGACGGCCTCCGTCGCGACACCCCGACGATCGACTGCACCTGCTCGTCGCGCGCGAGGCGGCGGACGAGGCTCGATCCGTGGTTCCCGGTGGCTCCGACGACGACGACGCGCATACCTGATCCACTACCCGTATGTGGGACTTCTCGACGGACCCCGAGTTCCAGGCGCACCTGGACTGGATGGCCGACTTCGTGCGGGAGGAGATCTGGCCGCTCGAGACGCTCGACCTGAGCTACGAGCAGCTGCTCCGCGCCATGGCGCCCCTGCGCGAGGAGGTCAAGGCCCGCGGCCTGTACGCCGCGCACCTCGATCCCGAGCTGGGCGGCCAGGGCTTCGGCCAGGTGAAGCTCGGGCTCATGCACGAGGTCCTCGGGACGTCCCCGCTCGCGCCCTTCGCGTTCGGCAACCAGGCGCCCGATTCGGGCAACAGCGAGATCCTCGCGATCGCCGGCACCGAGGAGCAGAAGGACCGCTGGCTGCACCCGCTGCTCGCCGGTGACCTGCACTCGGCGTTCTCGATGACCGAGCCGCACACCGCCGGCAGCGACCCGACGCTGCTGCAGACCCGCGCGGTCCGCGACGGCGACGAGTACGTCATCACCGGCCACAAGTGGTTCAGCTCCAACGCGTCGATCGCCGACTTCCTCATCGTCATGGCGGTCACCGACCCCGACGCGCGCCCGCACCAGCGCGCGACGATGTTCATCGTCCCGGCCGACACGCCCGGCGTGAACATCCTGCGCGACGTCCCGACGATGGAGCACCCGCAGGAGGAGTTCGCCAAGTACGGCGGGCACGCGGAGATCCGCTACGAGGACGTCCGCATCCCCGCCGCGAACCGGCTCGGCGCGGAGGGCACCGGGTTCCTCATCGCCCAGCAGCGGCTGTACCCGGGCCGCATCCACCACTGCATGCGCTGGCTCGGCGTCTCCAAGCGAGCGTTCGACATGCTCTGCGAGCGCGCCCTCAGCAGAGAGGCCCACGGCGGCCCGCTGGCCGAGAAGCAGACGGTCCAGAACTGGATCGCCGACTCCGCCGCGCAGATGCAGGCCGCGCGGCTGATGACGCTCCACGCCGCGTGGGTGATGGACACGCAGGGCGCCGCGGCCGCGCGCAAGGAGATCAGCCTCATCAAGTTCTTCGGCGCCGAGGTGCTGCACGACGTGGTGGACCGGGCGCTGCAGATCCACGGCTCGCTCGGCTACTCGACCGACCTGCCGCTGGAGGCGATGTACCGCTTCGCCCGCGGCGCGCGGTTCTACGACGGCCCGGACGAGGTCCACCGCCAGTCCGTGGCCCGGCAGATCCTGCGCGGCTACGCTCCGCAGGAGGTCCCCAGCGAGCACGTCCCGACCCGCCGCGAGGAAGCCCGGCGCCGGTTCGCGCACCTGCTGGAGGCCGCCACCGCGAATGGATGAGAGCGCCCGCCCCAAGGTCCTGATCGTCGTCCTGCTGATCCAGCTGCTGATCGGCGGGGCGCTGATCGTCGCCGTGTCGCAGGACTTCTTCGGCCTCTTCGACGAGGACGAGCCGGCGAACGCGGCGACGACGGCGGCGGTCACGAAGGCCGACCGGTTCGACGAGGACCGCGCGTGGAAGCTGCTCGTCGAGCAGGTCGACGACTTCGGGCCGCGGCCGGCGGGCAGCGACGCGTCGCGGCGGCTCGCGGCGCGGCTCAGGCAGGCGCTCCCGCGCGGGAAGTACGAGCCGATCCGCGGCCACGCCGGGCTGCGCAACGTCGTCGGCACGATCCCCGGCACCAAGCCGGCGGTCGTGATCGGCGCGCACTACGACACCGAGGCGACGCCCGAGGGCCACGTCGGCGCCAACGACGGCGCGGCGGGCACGGCGGCGCTGGTCGAGCTGGCGCGGGCGATGCGCAAGGTCAAGCGGCCCGGGGGCGCGCCGGAGCTGCGCTTCGTCGCGTTCGACGGCGAGGAGGAGCCGGCCGGCTGCGAGCCGTTCGAGAAGTGCGGCCTGCGCGGCTCGAAGGCGTACGTCAAGGCGCACGGCAAGCGGGAGGTCAAGGCGATGGTCCTGCTCGACTACATCGCCGAGAAGGGCACGCGCATCCCGCGCGAGGGCTCCTCGAACCTGGAGATGTGGGGCCAGCTGCGCGCGGCGGCCCGGCGCGTCGGCGCGGGGGCGACGTTCCCCGACGAGGTCGGCTACGAGATCATCGACGACCACCGGCCGTTCCTCGACGCCGGCATCCCGGCGATCGACCTGATCGACTTCGACTACCCGCACCGCGACACGCTCGAGGACACGCCGGACAAGCTCTCGGTCCGCAGCCTCGACGCCGTGGGGGAGACGGTCGTCGAGCTGCTGCGGACCGATCTGGCGCGGTAGGCCGGGCTAGGCCGACTCGCGCTGGAACGTGCGGCGGCCGAGGGCGATCGCCACCAGCGCGAGGCCGCCCGCGGCGACCATGCCCCAGCTGACGGTCGCCGTGGTGACGTCGCCGAGGAAGAGCGCGCGGACGCCGTCGACGACGTGGCTGAGCGGGTTGATCTCGCTCGCGGTCTCCAGCCACCCCGGCGCCAGGGACATCGGCAGCAGGATGCCGCTGAGCAGCAGGAGCGGGAGCACGGTGCTGTTGACGACGGGCACCAGGCCCTCCTCGCTCTTGGTCTTCAGCGCGACCGCGTAGCTCGCCGCCGCGAACGCCGCGCCGACGAGGCCGACCATCACGATGCCGAGCACGACCGGGCCGACCGGCGCGTCGAGCCCGAACAGGTACGCCGTGGCCGTCAGCAGCAGCGCCTGGACCATGAGGACGAGCACGTCGCGCAGCACGCGGCCGAGCAGGAGCGCGGTGCGGGAGGCGGGCGTCACGCGCTGGCGCTCGATGACGCCGGAGCGCAGCTCGTGCAGCAGGCCGAACCCGACGAACGCCGCGCCGAACAGGCCGAGCTGCACGAGCAGGCCGGGGACGAACACCTGCCACGCGTCGCCCTCCGGGAAGCCGGGCGTCGCCGCGACCGGCTTCAGCAGCGGGCCGAACAGCGCGAGGTAGAGGATCGGCTGCGTCAGCCCCATGACGACCCAGATCGGCTGGCGCAGGCTGAGCCGCAGGGCGCGGGCGAAGATGATCCGCGTGTCGTGGACGGTGGAGCCGGTCATGCCGCCACCTCGTCGCGCAGCGCGCGGCCGGTCACGTTGAGGAAGACGTCGTCGAGCGACGGCCGCTTGACCTCCAGGCCGGTCACCGCGATGCCGTCGAGCGCCCCCAGTGCCGCGGGCAGCTGCGACGCCGCGTCGCGCAGTCCGAACCGGACGTGGTGGCCTTCGACGTGCGGCGTCTCGAGCGCGTGGGGCCGGAGCGCCTCGACCGCCGCGACGGCCTCGTCCGCGTGCGCGAGGGCCAGCTCGACCGCGTCGCCGGCGACCCGCTGCTTGAGCTCCTCCGGCGTGCCCTCGGCGACGATCTCGCCGTGGTCGATGACGAGCAGCCGGTCGCAGAGCGCGTCGGCCTCCTCGAGGTAGTGGGTCGTCAGGAAGACCGTCGCGCCGCGGTCGTCGCGCAGCGCGCGGATGTGGTCCCACAGGTTCGCGCGCGCCTGGGGGTCGAGCCCCGCGGTCGGCTCGTCGAGGAAGAGCAGGCCGGGTTCGTGGACGAGCCCGAGCGCGATGTCGAGCCGGCGCCGCTGGCCGCCGGAGAGCTCCATGATCGGCCGCTCCCAGACGCCCTCCAGGTCCATCGTCGCGATCAGCGCCCGGCCGCGCCGCTCCGCCGTCGCGCGATCGATGCCGTAGAGCATCGCCTGGTCGATCAGCTCCTCGCCGGCGTAGGCGGCGACGTCGGACTGGCCGCCCTGCGCGACGTAGCCGATCCGGCGCCGGACCTCGACCGGCTCGCCGCGCAGGTCGGCGCCGGCGACGGTCGCCTCGCCCGCGGTGGGCTCGAGGAGCGTCGTGAGCATCCGCTGCGTCGTCGTCTTGCCGGCGCCGTTCGGGCCGAGGAAGCCGACGACCTCGCCCGCGTGCACGGTGAGGTCGATCGCCTTGACGGCCTCGACCGTCGCGCGCCGGGTGGTGAAGGTCCGTGAGAGGCCCTGCGCCTCGATCGCGGGACCACTAGTCAAAGTTGAAGCCACGTGGCTATTCAACCTTGACTAGTCGTCCGGTGTCAACCTTCCTGGGCCGCCCGCGCCTCGGCCGCGTGCTCGGCGGCCATCCGTGCGTGCTCGTCAGCGAGCTTCTTCTCGCCCCAGAACGCGTAGTCCCCGGCGCGCACGCGTTCCGCGAACCGCTCCAGCCAGGCCAGCTCGCCGTTGACGAGCGCGAGGTTGAACTCGAGCAGCTCCAGCGAGATGCCGGGATGGTCCTCCGCGCGTGCGGTGCGCGACGTCTTCGCGATGTTCACCCGGTGCTGCGCGATGCGGCCGTCGATGATCTCCAGCACCTCGTCGCGCGGGATCATCCACAGGAACGCGAGGCCGGCCATGAGCCGTCCGGGGTGGTGGTGGTCGACCGTCCACAGCGTCTCGCGGAGCAGCGCCTGCAGCTCGTTCTCGCCGTCGAGCGTCAGCCGGTAGCGCGTCCGGTCGCCCTTGCCGCCGGGGAGCTCCTCGAGGAAGGCGTCCTTGGTGAGCGACTTCAGGGCGCCGTAGATCGAGCCCGGGTTGACGTTCGCCCACGAGTCGGCGCGCCAGCTCAGCAGCTCGCGGCGGACGAAGTAGCCGTGCACGGGCTGGAACATCCGCACGACCCCGAGGACGAGCAGACGGGTGGTCGACATGGCGCGAGTCTAGGTGCCCGCAGGCACGCTCGGGCCCTGCGCCCGCCTCTACACTGGGAGGCCGATGAGCGTCGAGAAGCTGCTTCTCGCCCGTCCACGCGGCTACTGCGCCGGCGTCGACCGGGCCGTCCAGACCGTCGAGCGCGCGCTCGAGCTGCACGGGGCCCCGGTCTACGTGCGCAAGGAGATCGTCCACAACAAGCACGTCGTGGCGACCCTGCGCGAGCGCGGCGCGATCTTCGTGGAGGAGCTCGACGACTCGATCCCCGAGGGCGCGATCACCGTCTTCTCGGCCCATGGCGTGTCGCCCGCGGTCCACGCGGACGCCGAGCGCCGCGGCCTGCAGACGATCGACGCGACGTGCCCGCTCGTCACCAAGGTCCACCGCGAGGCGCTGAAGTTCGCCGCCGACGGCTACACGATCGTCCTCATCGGCCACGACGGGCACGAGGAGGTCGAGGGCACGATGGGGGAGGCGCCCGACCACATCGTCCTCGTGGAGACCGAGGAGGACGTCGACCGCCTCGAGATCGAGGACACCGACAAGATCGCGTACATCTCGCAGACGACGCTGAGCGTCAACGAGACGCGCGCGATCATCGCGCGGCTGCGCGAGCGGTTCCCCAACATCACCGGTCCCCGCACCGACGACATCTGCTACGCCACGACGAACCGCCAGGCGGCGGTCAAGCAGATGGCGCAGCAGTGCGACCTCATCCTCGTCATCGGCTCGCAGAACTCGTCGAACTCGCAGCGCCTCGTGGACGTCGCGCGCGACGAGGGCGCCGACTCGTACCTCATCGACCACGCCGGCCAGGTGCAGGAGGAGTGGGTCGAGGGCAAGCGCGTCGTCGGCATCTCGTCCGGCGCGTCGGCGCCCGAGGAGCTCGTCGAGGCGCTCGTGCAGTGGTTCCGCGACCGCGGCGTGGAGGACGTCTCGGAGCTGGAGGTCGTCCGCGAGGACGTGCGCTTCATGCTGCCGAAGACGATCCGCCAGGCGCTCGCGGCCGCCGCCGGCTAGCCACGCCGTCCGTCCCGTAGGCTGGGGCGGACCCGTGCGGACCCTCGTCCTCTCCGACCTCCACCTCGGCAGCCGGACGGACGCGGACGTCCTGCGCCGCGACGGCGCCGCCGCGCAGCTCGCGGCCGCGCTGCGCGAGGAGCCGCCCGACCGGCTCGTGCTGCTCGGGGACCTGCTGGAGCTGCGGCACGGGCCGGTGGTCGACGCGCTCGACGCGGCGCGGCCGGTGCTGGAGGCGATCGGCGCGGCGCTGCGGCCCCAGACCGAGGTCGTGCTCGTGCCCGGCAACCACGATCACGCGCTGATCGGGTCGTGGCTGGAGCGGCGGGCGCTGCGGCGCGAGCCGGAGCTGACGCTGGAGGAGCGCGCCGACCCCGTGGAGGCCTCGGACGCGGTCGCGGCGATCGCCGCCCTGCTGGAGCCGGGGAACCTGTGCGTCGCCTACCCGGGCCTGTGGCTGCGCGACGACGTCTACGCGACGCACGGCCACTACCTCGACCCGCATCTGACGATCCCGACGTTCGAGCGGCTGGCGAGCGGCGCGATGCGCCGGGTCACCGGCGCGATCCCCGAGCACGGCGCCACGCCGCGCGACTACGAGGCCGCGCTGGCGCCGCTCTACGCGTGGCTCCACCTCGTCGCGCGCCACACGCGCACCGGCTTCGGCGCCGAGCGCCAGCGCGGCACCCAGAACGCCTGGCGGATGCTCACCGCGAAGGGGCCGCGGCCGCTCAAGCACCGCGCGCTCGCGGCGGCCTTCCCGGCGGCGATCAAGCTGGTCAACCGCACCGGGGTCGGGCCGGTCCACCACGACCTCAGCGCGCCGGCCCTGCGCCGCGCCGGCCTCCGCGCGATGGCGGAGGCGACGCGGCGGCTGGGCATCGACGCCGGGTGGGTGATCTTCGGCCACACCCACCGTGCCGGGCCGCTCCCGGCCGACGACCCGGCCGAGTGGCGCGCCGGCCCGGACGGGCCCCGGCTCGTCAACTGCGGCTCCTGGGTCCACGAGGAGGCGTTCCTCACGGGCCAGGGGCCGGGGTCGCCGTACTGGCCGGGCCGGGGCGTGGTGGTCGACCAGGACGGCGCGCCGCGCCTGGTCGACCTCCTGCCGGGCTGGACGCCGCCGCGCTAGCGGGCGACGGTGACCGTGCGGGCGGTGCGGGTCGTGTTCCCGCTGCCGTCCGTCGCGGCGAGCTCGACGCGGAGCCTGCCGCCGCGCACGCCGCGCAGCGTGCCCGCGGTCAGCCGCAGCGCGACCGTGCGGGGCTCGACGGTCCGGCCGGCGGGCGTGACCGTCTTAAGCACGACGGTGCGGACGCGCTTGCCGACCTTCTTGCGGCCGGTGACCTTCACCGTCAGCGTGCACGCCTCGTCGCACGTGATGCGGGGTCGCAGGCCGCGGCGGGTCACCTGCGACCGCTTCGCGCGGGCGCTGAGCCCGGCGAGCGTCAGGCGCGGGGCGCGGCGGTCGGCGGCCGGGGCGGGGACGCCGCCGCCTCCGGGCTGCGGCTGCGGGGCCGGCGCCGGCGTGCCGGGGTCGGGCGTGGGCGTGCCCGGGTCAGGCGAGTCGACCGGCTTGGGCGGCGCGATGAGCAGGCAGCCGTTGGCGGTGTTGCCCTTCACCGACGGGCACGCGTCGCTGAACGTCGTGACGCCGTCGCCGTCCGGGTCCGGCCCCCAGTTGAGGACGTGCTGGGCCACCGCCGTCGACAGCCCGGTGAACGGCTTGCCCCCGTTCTGGACCGCGGCGGTCGCGTCGGCCAGCGCGGTGGTCGCGCCCGACCAGTGCAGGAGGTGGACCGTCCTCCCGGGCTCGAGGACGATCTGGGAGTAGCGCAGGGTGGCGTCGTCCATCACGCCCGCGTCCGGCTCCCAGACGGTCAGGTCGGGATCGGCCGGGTCGACCTGCGGGGTGTTGCCGTTCTCGGCGCCCCAGCGGATGAAGGGGAACGCGTTGTCGTTGGAGCTGAGGACCGCCCAGTGGTCGTCGGAGTCGACGCTCGCGTTCCCGTCCTCGCTGGCCACCGAGCCCTGCGAGCCGAGCACGGCCAGCTTGAAGTCGGCGGTCGTGAACTTCAGCTTGTCGGTCGCGTTCGTGATCGTGTCCAGGTGCTGGACGACGCCGTCGACCACGGTGACCTTCCGCGAGACGAGCAGGCCGCCGACGTTCTGCGCCGGGAAGCTCAGCGTCGTCCCCTCGGCGAGGCACGCGTCGTCGTCGAGCTCCTTCGCGTACAGCACGCCGTTGACCGCGAGGGTGCCGTAGCCGGCCTCGAACACCGAGCCGGGCCCGGGCTGGACCTGCAGCGCGGCGGAGAGCGCGCCGTCGCGGTCGATCTTCCACGTGCCGTTGCCCGGCCCGGCGTGGGACGCGACGCAGGGCTGCGCGGCGGAGGCGGAGGCGGGGGCGAGCGCGGCGGCGACGGCGGACGTCGCGGCGAGCGCCAGGAGCGTGCGGGACGCGGGCTTCAGGCCGGCCGCGACGAGGCGGTCGGCGCGGCGGGGAGAGCGGTCGGTGGAGAGCATGGGCCGCAGTCTCCGCACGCTCGGCCGTGGGGTCATGAGGGGGTGTCCCTCAACTTCTGGGTGGGGGTGATCCTGGGGGGATGGGTAGCCTCCCCGGATGCCCCGCGTCCCCCACCGACCGCGGCTGCTTCTCGCTGCCGCGGCATCCCTCGCCCTGCCCGCGGCGATCGGCGTCACCGCCGCGTCCGCCGGAGGCGGCACCGACAAGAGCGACTGGCCGCCGAACACCGGCGTGCTGCTCATGAACAAGAACGACAGCTCGCGTCCGCTCGACGCGCGCCCCGGCAACGACCCGTTCGGCGGCCGCGACCCGAGCTACTCGTGCGACACCGTCCACAAGCGCGGCAAGTGCCAGCAGCGCTTCGTCGCCCAGGGCGGCGGGCGCGTGATGACGGACCGCGCCGGCCACAACAAGCTCCTCGGCGGCCACGGCTCCGACACCATCCACGCCGGCCCGTGGGGCGACGTGATCTGGGGCGACTACAAGCCCTCAGGCCAGCCGACGTCGCAGAAGGACCGCCTGCACGGCGGCGCAGGCCGCGACTTCATCTACGGCAGCCACGGGTTCAACCGCATCGAGGCCGGCGGCGGCAAGGACTACGTCAAGCTCCACTTCGGCCACGGCATCGTCGACTGCGGCGGCGGCCGGGACGTGCTCTACATCAGCCGGCGCTCGAAGAAGCGGACGAAGATCCGCAACTGCGAGACCGTCTCGCACAAGACGACCGGGTACTAGGCCGGCGCGTCCGACCAGCCGGGCGGCACGACGCCCGGGGTGAACGAGACGGCGTGGCACTCCACGCCGTCCGACAGCTCCAGCTCGAGCACCCCCGTCGTGTGGTGGGGGTGCTCGATGAGCGCGTACGCGCCCGCGTGGTCGACGGCGATCTCGGTGCCGTTCGCGCGCGCCACGCCGCTGCCGCTCAGCACCGCCCACACGCCGCCGGCCTCGTACGGGCCCGACCAGGCGCCGCGCTGCTCGGGCGTCGGCACCACCACGCGCGCCTCGGGGTCGTCCTCCGGGTGCACCGGCGGCACGAGCGCGTCGGGCGCGTCGAGCGGCAGGCCGAGCAGCTCGCGGATCGCCAGCTCGGTCTCCTGGTAGCCGCCCTCGCCGTAGTGGAACTCGTGGAGCGCGTGGCCCCGCTCGGTCGGCCGCCACAGGTACCGCGCCGGCCAGCCCTCGTTGTCGTAGAGCGTCCACAGGCGGAAGTCGTCGTCGATCAGGACCGGGTGGTCGATGTCCAGCCGGTCGACGGCGTCGCGCACTGCGTCCTCGCCGCGCGACGCCGGGAAGCCGGGGGAGTGGACGGAGACGACCCGCAGCCCGTGCTCCTCGTACTTGGCGTGCCACGCCTTCAGGTAGGGCAGCGTGCGGAGCGACTGGACGCGGCAGAAGTCCCAGAACTCGATCAGCACCGGGCGCCCGCGCTGCTTGTCCATCCGCAGCGACGCCACGTTCACCCATGGGAGCTTCTGCGGGAAGTGCGGGGGCGTG
This sequence comes from Parviterribacter multiflagellatus, assembly GCF_056863265.1. Classification (NCBI taxonomy): domain Bacteria; kingdom Bacillati; phylum Actinomycetota; class Thermoleophilia; order Solirubrobacterales; family Parviterribacteraceae; genus Parviterribacter; species Parviterribacter multiflagellatus. The sequence goes on along the minus strand of NZ_JBXPIZ010000002.1, from coordinate 616,630 downwards.
ATGTCGTCGACGGGCGGGCGCATCGTTAGGGATCCGTGAGGAAAGGACCGGACCGCAACCTTTAGAGATACCGTGTGTTCTCTTGGTTTGGTCGGCCCAAGCCGTGAGTCGGGTCACAGACCGTATCCACCCCTGCTGTTCCCTCGTAGGAGAGACCTCTTCATGAAGAAGATCGCCATCTTCATGGCGACCGCACTCGTGCTGTCCCTGTCCGCCGTCGCCTATGCCCAGAGCGCCGGGAACACCTACACCGTCGAGGGCTCGACGTCGCCGTCCAAGGCGGGCACGAAGTCCAAGCCCGTCGGCATCGGGGTCGACTTCGACTTCTCCGTCGACGGTCCCAGCGGCCAGCGTCCTGCCGTCGTCAACAGCTACGCCATCTTCTTCGGTGGTGTGAAGGCGAACTACGCCAAGTTCCCGAAGTGCGCGATCTCCAAGATGGAGACCGACCAGAGCATCGACGGCTGCCCGAAGGGGTCGATCGTCGGCACCGGCTTCATCGAGAACGCCACCGGCATCAAGACCAACCCGGCCGATCGCTCCATCCACTGCAACGCGCAGCTGTGGGTCGTGAACTCGGGCGGCGGCAAGGGCGCCATCTTCGTCAAGGGCGATCCGGCCTCGAGCAACCCGAAGACGAACTGCGCCATCGAGCTGGCCGCGCCGATCCCGACGACGTTCAAGAACTCGTCCAAGGGCACGACGCTGACCTTCACGGTCCCGCAGGTCCTCAAGCACCCGGCCCCGACCCTCGACAACGCGGTCCTCAAGACCGAGTCGAAGATCAAGAAGGTCAAGGCCGGCGGCAAGTACTTCTACGAGTCGATCGGCGGCTGCACCGGCGGCAAGCGTGAGGTCTCCGTGACCTTCACGACCGAGGCCGGCGACAAGACGGTGGAGAAGACGACCGCCAAGTGCTCCAAGTAGCTCAGCCTCGCTGAAGCTTCTGTTGTGACCGGAGGGCGGGCCTTGTGCCCGCCCTTCGTCTGCCAGTAGGTTCCCGCCGTCCCACCCCACGTCCTCTGGAGGAGAGAGATGCGGAAGACGGTGGCTGCCACGACGGCAGTCCTGACGCTGGCCTTTGCGGCGTTCGCGTACGCGCAGGCGATCGAGAACACGTACGAGATCACGGGTTCCACCAGCCCGACGAAGGCTGGGACGAAGTCCAAGCCCGTGGCGGTCGGCGTCAAGTTCGGCTACACGGTCGACGAGGCGAACGGCAACCGCCCGTCGCCGGTCAAGACGTACAGCATCCGCTTCGCCGGCCTGAAGGCGAACACCGACGCGTTCCCGACCTGCTCCGTCGCGAAGATGGAGGAGGAGCAGAGCGTCGACGGGTGCCCGGCGAAGTCGATCGTCGGCACCGGGTTCATCAAGAACGCGACCGGCATCAAGACGAACCCGGCCGATCGCTCCATCCCGTGCAACGCGGCCCTGTGGGTCGTCAACGGCGGCAACGGCAAGGGCGCGATCTTCGTCAAGGGCAGCCCGGACTCGACGAACCCGAACACGCGCTGCGCGATCGAGCTCTCGGCGCCGATCCCGGCCCGCTTCATCAACAAGAGCGGCGAGGGCCGCCTCGAGTTCGACGTCCCGCCGTCGCTGCTGCACCCGGCGCCGACGCTGGACAACGCGGTGACCGAGGTCACCTCGACCATCAAGAACGTCAAGAACAAGGGCCGCGGCTTCTTCGAGTCGAGCGGCGGCTGCGTCGGCGGCAAGCGGAAGATCTCCGTCGTCTTCACGCCGGAGACCGGATCGGCCAAGACGGCCACCACGCAGGCCAACTGCAAGAAGTAGCCGGACATGGACCGCGAGGGGCGGCACGTCCGCCCCTCGCAGTTCACTAGCCTGCGCTGCCGATGACCACTGGGCAGCGCATCGCCATCCTCGTCTCGGCCGCCGTGATCCTCGCCGGGGCGTTCGTCCTCGCGCAGGGCTCCGACGACGACGGCGGGGGCGAGCAGTCGCTCACGCCGGCCGAGCAGCAGGCGACGACCGAGCCGACCGGCGGCGCCGAGGCGCCCGCCGAGGGGGAGGAGCCGCCCGCCGCGACGACGCAGGCCGCGCCGCCGCCGCGCGTGGAGACGATCCGCATCGAGGGCGGCCAGCCCGCCGGCGAGCCGGAGACGCTGAAGTTCGAGAGCGGCGACACGATCCGCCTGAAGTTCACCTCCGACACCGCCCAGGAGATCCACATCCACGGCTACGACCGGTACGTGGACGTGCCCGCGGGCGGCTCGAAGACCGAGCGCTTCAAGGCCACGGCCGAGGGCATCTTCGAGATCGAGCTGCACTCGAACGGCGCCCTCCTGGCGAACCTCGAAGTCCGCCCGTGAGAGCGCGCATCGGGCTGGTCCTCGTCGCGGCGCTCGCCGCGACGGTCCTGCTCGCGCCGGACGCGTTCGCGCACGCCCTGGGCGGACGCGAGGACCTGCCGATCCCGCGCTGGGTGTTCGGCTGGGCGGCCACCGCCGTCCTCGTCGTCTCGTTCGTCGCGCTCGCCGTCCTGTGGCCCAAGCCGCGGCTGGAGGAGGACCGCGAGCGCCCGCTCGTGCGCGTGCCGGTCGTCCTCGAGGTGCTCGCGGGCGCGATCGGCGTGGCGATCTTCGCGTTCCTGGTCTGGGCGGGCCTGACCGGCACGCAGTCGTCCAGCGCCAACATCCTGCCGGTCTTCTTCTGGGTGCTGATCTGGGTCGGCGGCCCGGTGCTGTCGGTCCTGGTCGGCGACTGGTTCCGCGCCTTCAACCCGTGGCGCGCGGTCGGCCGCGCCGCCGGCTGGGTCGCTAAGCGCGTCGCGCCCGACGCGCTGCCCGAGCCGCTCGCCTACCCGCAGCGGCTCGGCCGCTGGCCGGTCGCGGCCGGCTTCTTCTTCGCGGCCTGGCTGGAGCTCGCGATCCCCGACGCGACGCGGACCGACCCGGGCAACCTCGCGGTCCTGATGCTCGCGTGCGCGGCGACGCAGCTCGTCGGCATGGCGCTCTACGGTGTCGACCAGTGGACGCGCAACGCCGACCCGTTCGCCGTCTACTTCCGCATCATGGGCTCGATCTCGGCGTTCGACTGGCGCGAGCGGACGATCTTCCTGCGCCGCCCGCTGTCGGGCCTGACGCGGCTGCGCGCGCTCCCCGGCACGGTCGGGTTCCTCGTCGTCCTGATCGGCTCGACGACGTACGACGGCGTGTCGGGGAAGGACTTCTGGTCCGAGACGCTGGTGGACGTCGCCGACGTCTTCGAGGGCCTCGGCTTCGGCGACACGAACGCGCTGACCGCCGCGGACACCGTCGGCCTCCTGCTGACGATCCTGCTCTGCCTGGGCCTGTACTGGCTCGGCGTGCTCGGGATGCGGACCGTCGACGACCGCTTCGAGGCGCGGGACCTGGCGCGCCGGTTCGCGCACTCGCTCGCGCCGATCGGCTTCGCGTACCTGCTCGCGCACTACTTCTCGTTCCTCGCCTACCAGGGCCAGTCGGCGATCTACCTCGCGTCCGACCCGCGCGGCAAGGGCGACGACTACTTCGGCACCGCGTCGAGCACGATCGACTACGGCGTCATCGGCACCAACGGCATCTGGTACGTCCAGGTCGGCGCGCTCCTGCTCGGGCACGTCGCGGGCCTGATCCTCGCGCACGACCGCGCGCTCGTGGTGTTCGACGACGTCCGGCGCGCGACCCGCTCGCAGTACTGGATGCTCGCGGTGATGGTCGCGTTCACCTCGATCGGCCTGTGGCTCCTATCGTCTTGAGCGGCTGATGCTCGTCCCGCTCGCCCATCCCGGCCACTGGCTCGCCGAGCTGCTCTACGTCGCGCCGGTGATCATCATCGTCGGGTGGATCGGCGTGCGGTCGCTGCTGGACAAGCGCGAGGAGCGCCGCAACGGCGGCTCCGGGCCGGGCGATCAGGACTCGCGCTCGAGCAGCGCGATGTCCTGAGCGAGCTGCTCGGGGACGAGCTGGTTGGCGGGGAAGCTCACCCGCTGCCGGCCCTGCTTGTCGATCAGCACCGTGGACGCGCTGTGCTCCAGGTCCTCGGTCTGGCGCTGGATGCCGAACGCCTTCCACTGCGCCGACAGCTGCTCGCGTGGGCCGAGGAGGAAGCGCATCCGGCCCTCCATCCGCTGCTCGAGGATGAACTTCTTCGCGCGCGCGGGCGTGTCACGTGGGGGATCGACCGCGATCGCGTAGACCGGCACGTCGTGGCCCAGGTCGTCGAGCGCGCCGCGGATCTGCTGGGCGGTCAGCGGGCAGGTGTCCTCGCACGTCGTGAAGAGGAACGTGACGACCGAGACCTTGCCGCGCAGGTCGGCCGCCGTGACGCTCCGGCCCTCCTCGTCGGTCATCCGCAGGTCGACCGGCGGGAGCGTCGCGGGGCGGACGGCGCCGCTGAACTTGGACGTGCGGGCGGAGGCCGTCTGGGGGTCGTCCTCGCTGCCTCCGATGGTGGCGAAGAACGCGGCGGCGACGGCGAACGAGGCGGCGAGCAGGACGGCGAGACGGACGCGGACAGGCACGCGACCCAGCGTAGGGACAACGGGCCTGCGGCCTACTACACTTCCTGAAGTACTGATCCCTGACCGCCTTTGAGGAGATTCCCCGAGTGAGCCCGTCCGGGGCGGAGTTCATCCGCCAGGTGAAGTCGAAGATCGACGAGGTCGACCCGTCCCAGGTCCACGAGGTCCTCGGCAACGGCGCGGTCATCGTCGACGTCCGCGAGAGCGAGGAGGTCGCGCAGGGCAAGCTGCCGGGCGCGATCCACGTGCCGCGCGGGCACCTCGAGTCCCGCATCGAGGGCGCCGCGCCCGATCGCTCGCAGCGCGTGATCCTCTACTGCGCGTCGGGCAACCGCTCCGCGCTCGCCGCCAAGACGCTGCAGGAGGACCTCGGGTACGAGCGCGTCGAGTCGATGACCGGCGGCTACACGCTGTGGAAGGACCGCGGCTACGACGTCGAGGTCCCGCGCCAGTGGTCGCCCGAGCAGCGCCAGCGCTACTCGCGCCACTTCCTCCTGCCGGAGATCGGCGAGGAGGGGCAGGCCAAGCTCCTCGACGCGAAGGTGCTCCTGCTGGGCGCCGGCGGCCTCGGCTCGCCGACCGCGCTCTACCTCGCGGCCGCCGGCGTCGGCACGCTCGGGCTCGTGGACGACGACGTGGTCGACGTCTCGAACCTGCAGCGCCAGGTCATCCACACGACCGACCGCGTGAACATGTCGAAGGTCGAGTCGGCCGAGACGCAGATCAACGCGCTCAACCCGGACGTCAAGGTCGTCAAGTACGAGACGCGCCTCGACAGCTCCAACATCATGGAGATCATCGAGGGCTACGACGTCATCGTCGACGGCGTGGACAACTTCCCGACGCGGTACCTGCTCAACGACGCCACCGTGCGCCTGCAGATCCCGGTGGTGAGCGCCTCGATCCTCGGCTTCGACGGCCAGCTGTCGGTCTTCGCGCCGTACGACGGCCCGTGCTACCGCTGCCTCTACCCGGTGCCGCCGCCGGCCGAGCTGGCGCCGTCCTGCGGCGCCAACGGCGTCGTCGGCGTCCTGCCGGGCACGATGGGCCTGCTGCAGGCGACGGAGGTCGTCAAGCTCGTCGTCGGCATCGGCGAGCCGCTGATCGGCCGCCTGCTGCTGTACGAGGCGCTGTCCGCCACGTTCACCGAGCTGAAGGTGCGCCGCGACCCGGACTGCCCGGTGTGCTCGCGCGACCCGGAGTCGATCTCCGACGAGGAGATGGGCGTCTTCCCCGACTACGAGGCGTTCTGCGCCGCCGCGGGCTAGGCTCGACCACCAGCTATGGCCACGATCAAGATCCCACCCGTCCTGCGTCCGTCGACCGGCGGCGAGAAGGAGGTCACCGCCACGGGCGGTGACGTCGGCACCGTGCTCAACGCGCTCGCCGAGCAGCACCCGTCGACGAAGACGCAGCTCTTCGGCGAGGGTGGCGACCTCAACCGGTACGTCAACGTGTACCTCAACGACGAGGACGTCCGCGTCCTCCAGGGCCTCGAGACCCCCGTCGGCGAGTCCGACACGCTCGTGATCCTGCCGGCCATGGCCGGCGGCTGCCGCTAGTCGCGGCGCCCCCGTTTCTTGCGCGCCCCCGCGCCGCACCTCTCATGTGCGGTGCGGGCGGTTCGCGCGGACGCCGTTGCCGGCCGCACGCGGGCGTCCGCCCGCCGCGCTGGCCGCGCGGCCCCGTCAGGTGTTGCTGCCGGCTGCGCGGTCAGCGATGAGCCGTATGGCGTCGCCGAGATGCGCGGGGTCGGTGACCGCGACCGGGGCGAGGTAGCCCTCGAGCGTCACGCTCGGTTCCGGCGCCTCCGCGAAGACGATCACGCCTCCTACCGCCTGGAAGACGAGCGCGTACCGCTCCACCTGCTCGACCGCGGATCGCACGCGATTCGGGCGGGCTGGGCTGGCCTTCACCTCGATGATCACCTTGTGACCTCCGACCGTCGCGACGAAGTCGGGCCTGGCGCGGCCGTCGGGTCCGCGGGGGGTGACTTCGATGTCGGAGACGTCGGGAAGTGCGTTGAGCATGCCGAGAACCGATCGCTCGAACGCCATCGCCCGGGACGCGGGGGACGCGCCGAGCTGGTGCTGCAGCGTGCTGCGGGCGACGGCCGGATTGTCGCGAAGTGCGACGAGGGCGGTAAAGACCTGGCTCGGGGACAGACGTTGCCCGAGGGTGCTCGGTGAGTGGCCCGCGATAGTCGGCTCCACGGGCAGATCACCAGTGTCCGCCCACTGCGCTGCCGCCTCGACGATGTCGGCGTCGGCGCGGCTGAGTCGCGCCGCGATCGTCTCCGCGCGGTCTCGCGGCAGCCCCTGGCGAGCGACGAGAGCATCGACGATGCGGTTGGCCGTGCTTGCAGCGCTAGGAGGCATCGGAATCTCCGGCCTTGTCGCGGAGCCTGTCGTAGCTGCCTTTCCAGTAGCCGATCAAGACTCCATTCTCCGCCGCCCGCGCGTCGGTCTCAAGCGGGTTGTACATGTAGGCGACCACGTCGTCGTCATCGTACGCTTCGTCGCCGTCCTTCCAGACGCCGACCTCGTCCAGCGTCTGCTCCCCGTGGGGGTACGGGAGCAGGCCCTGCATCACGGCGCTTTGCAGGGCATGCCGTGTTTCGTGCGCGAGCGTCGCCACGACCGATGACACATCGTCGTCCAGCAGGATCTCGCTGCTCACCGTCGTCCGGTCAGAGAGCGGGTCGTACTCGCCGTGCACGCCGGCAGGGAGATCTACGATCTCCATGTCGCTGACGTCCAGCCCGCCGGCCATGCGGAGGAACGCGTGCATACGCCGGCACAACTTCCGGCGTTCTTCGTCGGATGCTGCGCCCCACGCGTCGGGATTCACGATCTCGGCAAGCCCCCAGCCGGCCTCCTCGAAACGCTCCATGCCCGCGATGTCGCTGCGTGCCACGCGCGGAGTGTGACGGTTTCTGGACTCGCGCGTGTTCACGATATTCCACCTCGCGTCGGTGAGGCGACGCTCTCGTCATGTCTTCGCTCCGAGCGGGCGGTTCGGGTCGGTCGCGACGATCGCGTCGTTGACCGGGCCGCGGAAGTCGCAGTTCCCGATGCCGAGCGACCACGCCGCCGCGCCGGCCCGCTGGAGGGTGGGGTGGATGCGGCGGTTGAAGCGGTCGATCTCGGCGTTCGTGTCCGCGGACGCACCCGCGTGGAAGATGTCGCCGACGCCGTCCACGGCGTCCCGCAGCTCCTTCCAGCGGCGGCCGGCGCCGTGCGGGGCCTCGACCTTCATCAGGCGGGCGGAGCGCCGGAGGGTGCGCGCGATGCGCAGGGCCGCGCGCCGCTTGGAGATGCGGCCCTTGCGGGCGTCGCGGGTCGCCTTCTCGATCGCGAGCACGTCCTCGTAGCAGTACGAGCTCTGGTCGGACTGGAACTGCACGCCCTCCTTGCCGAGCGCGCGGACGCCCCAGTAGCGGCACGCGTGCGGGTTGTAGACCGTGAGCTTCGACGCGGCGCGCTCCATCTGCTCGATCGACCGGTCCGGGTTGCGCAGCGAGCGCGACCGCGCGTCCAGCGCCCTGCGGTACGCGGCGGCGTGGGCGGGCGGGACGTCGAGCTTGCGCAGGTCCTCCACCAGCTTGCGCTCCATCCGCCGCAGCGCGCGGAAGAACTGCCGCTCACCCTTCCGCGTGCGCGGCAGTCGCCGTGTCAGCACGTCGCGCGTGAACTCCGTGCACCGCGCCTCGGTCTGCGCCCGCAGCCGCTCCAGCGGGTCGGGCGCCGGCGCTGCGGCGGTCCGCGTCGTCGTCGCCGCACGCTCGCCCGCGCCGTTGCCGCCGCCACACGCGGCCGCCGTCGTCCCCAGCGCCACCAAGGCGCACGTCGTCGCGATCCATCGCATCTCGCGGCGCGAGGTACCCCTTACGCGATCAAGACATGCAACGCTGCACGGCATGGGGATGGAGCCCTGCCCGGTCTGCGACCGGCCGACCCTCGACGAGCGCGGCGCGTACGACATCTGCGGTTCCTGCGGGTGGGAGGACGACGGCGTCGAGCAGCCGTGGCAGCCGAGCGGGCCGAACGCGGGGGAGACGCTCTGGTCGGCGCGGCTGCGGATCCACCGGCCGGAGCTGCGCGGCAAGGCGCGGGAGTGGGAGCTCGAGCGGCTGCGCAAGGAGACGACAGCGCGCGAGGTCCCGCCTTACCTGGCGTCGCTCGGCCGGGCGCTCGGGACGGTCGTCGGCGCGGCGGACGTCACGCACGACCTCGACGAGGCCGACCGACTCTCGCTCTCGGTCCACAACGGCCCGGCAGCGGACGTCGACCTGGACGGCCTGTCGCCGGATGCGGTGGATGCCGCGCTCGCGCGCGCGCACCCGGCCCCGCCGGCGCTCCTGCTCGACCTGCAGTACGAGACGCTCTTCGGGGCCGTCCGCGTCGACCCGCGCGTCGTGCTCGCGCGCTGGCGCGCGTACGTGCGGGACCAGTCGCGCTTCCTCGTCCTCGGCGCCCCCGACCTCGCCGGCTCGCTCACCCTGATGCCGAACGGCGACGCGTGGCACCTGACGATCGCCGGTGCATGGGCCTGATCGACGGACACAGGCACGTTTGTACAACTTGCGAAATCGCCACTACACTCCGTGAAGTGACTCCACTCGAGCTCCGCAATCGCCCCTGCGGCGGTCGCTACGAGGACATCGTGGCGGCCATCGGCAACACCCCGCTGGTCGAGCTGAAGCGTCTTTCGCCCAAGCCCGGCGTGCGGATCTGGGCGAAGCTCGAGTCGCAGAACCCCACGGGCTCGATCAAGGACCGCGTCGCGCGCTCTCTGATCGAGGACGCGGAGGCGAAGGGCGCCATCAAGCCCGGCATGACGATCCTCGAGCCGACGTCGGGCAACACCGGCATCTCGCTCGCGATGATCTGCAGCCGCAAGGGCTACAAGCTCAAGGTCGTGATGCCGGACAACGTCACGCCCGAGCGCACGCAGCTGCTGAAGATGTACGGCGCGGACATCGTCTACTCGCCGGGCGACCAGGGCTCCAACGGCGCCGTCGCGATGGCGCTGAAGATGGCCGAGGAGGACGCCTCGTACTACATGCCGTACCAGTACGGCAACCAGGCGAACCCGAACGCGCACTACAACGGCACGGCGCTCGAGATCCTCGAGGAGCTCGACAACGACGTCACCGCGTTCGTGGCCGGGCTCGGCACCGGCGGCACGCTGATGGGCAACGCACGCCGCTTCAAGGAGGAGCTCGGCGATCAGGTCACGATCGTGGCCGCCGAGCCGATGCAGGGCGAGCCGGTCCAGGGCCTGCGCTCGCTCGACGACGGGTTCATCCCGCCGATCATCGACCTCTCGCTGCTCGACCGGAAGATCTTCGTCACCAACCGCGACGCGATCGTGTGGACCCGCAAGCTCCTCGACGAGGAGGGCATCTTCGCGGGCGTCTCCAGCGGCGCCATCGCCAAGATCGCGGTCCGCATCGCCGAGGGCCTCGACGAGGGCAACGTCGTCTTCATCGTCTGCGACGACGGCTGGAAGTACCTCTCCAGCGGCATCTACACGCTGCCCGTCGACGAGGTCGAGAACCTCGACTCCACCGTTTGGTGGTAGACAGCAGCCATGCCCTTCAACGTCGGCCTTCCTGAGCTGCTCATCATCCTCGTGATCGCGCTGATCGTCCTCGGCCCGAAGAAGCTCCCGGACGCCGGCCGCGCGCTCGGCAATGGCATGCGCGAGTTCAAGTCGTCGCTCAACGGCGACCCCAAGCGCGACGACGACGACTACGCGCTGCGCAGCTAGCCGCTCCGCGGGAGCCAGTCGCTAGGTTGGCGAGCGATGAAGATCGCCCGCGAGCTCCTCGACCGGATCGTCGACCACGCGCGCCAGGACGCGCCGGATGAGTGCTGCGGCCTCATCGGCGGCGCCGACGGCACCGCTTCCTCCGTCCACCCGACGACGAACACGGTGCGCAGCCCGCTCCGGTTCGAGATGGACGGGATGGAGCTCTACAGGACGATCGAGGCGATCGAGGGCGACGGTGGGGAGCTGCTGTCCGTCTACCACTCGCACACGCGGTCGGCGCCCTACCCGTCGCAGACGGACATCAACTTCAGCGAGAACTGGCCCGGCATCGAGTGGCTCATCATCGGCCTCGCCGGCGACGAGCCGGAGATCCGCTCCTACCTCATCAGCGGCGGCCAGGTCCAAGAGGTGGACGTGGAGGTCGTGTGAGCCTCGTCTGCCCGGCGTGCGGCCGCGCCCACGACGACGCCGAGCGCTTCTGCGGGAAGTGCGGGGTGCCGCTCGTGGTCGAGGGCGGCCCGGTCGAGGCGGACGTGACCGAGCAGCAGGAGCGCCTGCGCAAGGTCAAGAAGCAGTACGCCGAGGGCGAGCTCGTCCGGGTCGCCGTCGGCCGCCAGCTCCCCGAGGCGGAGCTGATCCAGAACCTCCTGCTCGACGAGGGCGTCCCGTCGACGCTGCGCCGCACGCAGGGCTTCGACGTCCCCGAGATGCTCGCCGCGGGCCCGCGCGACATCCTCGTGCCGCAGTCCGGCGTCGCGACCGCGCGCGAGGTGCTCCTGCAGGCCGACCTCGCCGACGCGCCGCCGCGCCCCGGCAGCGGGCCGGTGCCGCCGTCGAAGGTCCTCCTCGGGCTGCTCGCCGCCTGCGGCGTGGTGGGGCTGATCGTCCTCATCATCGACCTCGCCTCCTGAACTTCATGACGCACACCAACGACGCCGTCGAGCCCAACGACGACGGCAGCTACAGCCAGCGCCCGTTCACCCTCCCGCCGGGCGCGACCGAGATCGTGGTCGTCCGCCACGGCGCCTCCGCCAACGCCGTCCCGGGGCAGTCGTTCCCGATGGTCGCCGGGCGCGGGGACCCGCCGCTCGCGCCCGCCGGCCAGGCGCAGGCCCGCGCGGTGGGGGAGCGCCTCGCGCACGAGCCGCTGACGAAGCTCTTCGTCACCCCGCTGCAGCGCACCCACGAGACCGCCGCGCCGCTGGCGTCGGCCACCGGCCTGCGGCCGAGCGTCGTCGACGACCTCATCGAGGTCTCACTGGGCGAGTGGGAGGGCGGCGAGTTCCGCATCCGCGCCGCGCAGGGCGACCCGATCGTCTGGGAGGCGCTCAAGGAGGAGCGCTGGGACGTCATCCCGGGCGCCGAGAAGCCGGACGCGATCGAGGCCCGCGTGCGCGCCGGCGTCGACCGCATCGTCCGCGAGGCCGGCCCGGACGCGTCGGTCGCGGCGGTGCTCCACGGCGGCATCATCGGCGAGATCTGCCGCATCGCCACGCAGAGCCGCCCGTTCGCGTTCATCCATGCCGACAACGGCTCTATCACGCGGCTGGTGGTGCTGGAGAGCGGCCACTGGCTGCTGCGCTCGTTCAACGACATCAGCCACCTGCCGGTCCCGACCGGCCCGGCCGGGTAGAACGCCTCGCGGGGGCCCGTCGCGGCCGCGTCCGCTCCTTGCAGTGACTGCGACTTTGCACCGAGTGCCTACAATCAGGTCATGACGGAGGGTCTTCGCGAGCGCAAGAAGCAGCGCACGCGAGAGGCGATCATCGACGCAGCGATGCGGCTGTTCGCCGACAGGGGCTTCGACCACACGACGATCGCGGACATCGCGGCCGAGGCCGACATCGCGCCGCGCACGTTCTTCGCCTACTTCCCGGCGAAGGAGGACGTCGTGTTCGCGGACATCACGGAGCGGTTCGAGGACTTCCGCACCGCGCTGCTCGCCGACCGGCCCGCGGGCGTGACGGCGATGGACGCGGTGCGCGGCTTCATCGCCGAGGTCGTCGCCAGCGGCGCGATGGACCAGAAGTGGAAGGAGTGCCGGCGGGATCTGATCGCGAACACGCCGACGATCGCGGCCCGCGACAGCCACCACCACGCGCAGTTCACCGCGGTGCTCGCGGAGGCCGTCGCCGCCGACCTCGGGTCGGCGCCGGACGACCTGCGCGCGCAGATGGTCGCGGCCGCCGCGGCCGCCGCGCTCCACACGATCGGCAACAACCACGCCGACACCGACGACCCGCTCACGATCCTCGACGAGGCGCTGGTCTTCCTCCGCGGCGGCGTCGAGGCGCTCCAGGCCGCCGACCAGGCCGCCGGCCGGGCGGCCGACGCGGCCTAGCCCGGCGCCCGCTCGCGCGTCTTCGCCAGGCCGGCGCGCCACGTGCCCTCGGTCTGGTGGAGCGGGCGCCCGTGGAACGCCGCGCGCAGCGCCTGGCTCGGCCGCTTCTCGTCGACCGCGGCGCGCCGGACGAGGTCGATCACGGCCTCGAACCCCTCTTCCCGTGCGAGAAGGTCGACGACCGTCCCGCCGAGCAGGAGCGCGTCGGCGGGCGCGGGCGGGAAGCTGGGCGGCTCGCCCTCGTGCAGCCGCCGGCCGATCGCCCCGCGCGCGTGGCGGGTGCGGCCGGCGAGCCACTCCGCGGTTCCTACCCCGAGCCAGGTCCAGCGGCGCCCGCGCCACCCGGCGATGCGCGGGTTGAGCGTCGTCACCACGATCCGCCCGTACAGCGCGGCGGGGACGAGCCGCAGCAGCTCGTGGGAGCCGTCCACGCCGGTCGCGCGCGTGCGCAGCAGGCGCGGCGTGAGCATGTGGATCGTGTCGCCGCCGACCGTCCGGCCGCCGACGTAGCGCCGCCCGGCCGGGGCCGTCCGGTGCACCGCGAGCGGCATCGTCGGCTGGGCGAAGTGCAGCTGCGCGGGGGAGCCGTGGAGGACGACCGACACCTCGTGCCCCGGCAGCGCGTCCGCCGGGAGGAAGTCCTCCAGCCGGGCGCGCATGTCCTCCAGCACGCCGAGCACCGCGCGCGCGTCGCGCAGGTCGTCCTCCGCGTGGCGGGCGGCGAAGTGGTCCGAGAGGGTCTCCTCCCAGCCCATCGCCGCTCAGCCTCGCGCCGCCTCCAGCTCATAGTCGAGCTCGCTGCGCACCCCGAGCCGGTGCAGGATCGCGTTGGCGTCGCGCAGGCTGGGCGCGTCGACCACCGCGTCCGCCAGATGCGCCGCCGTCGCCATCGCGACCAGAGGATCGAGGTAGAACGTCAGCGCCGCAACCGGCGACAGCTCGACGGCGCGGCGGCCGCGGCGGATCGTCGTCGTGCCGGTGTGGCCGCGCGCGCAGCGCAGCGCCATCGCGCTCGCCTCGGTCGGAACCTGCGCCACCGCCTCCTCGAGCTTGGTCACCGCGCGCGGCGTCAGCCCGTGCGTGCCGATCCAGCCGCCGCGGCCGGCGACCTCGGACAGCCGCTCCAGCACCTCGGCGACCGTCAGCTCCCCGTCGCACCCGGCGCCGAAGACGCCGAGCACCACGCGCAGGTTCGTGTCGCGCACCAGGTGCTTGGCGGCGGCGAGCAGGATCGCATCGGCCAGCGGGCTCGCCAGCCCCGGCTCGTCGCCGTGGGCGAGCACGTCGCCCCCGACGTCCACGAGCGCGATCGTGTCGCACTCGAGCTTCGCCGCCGCGTCCGCGAGGCCCGCGGCCACGACCCGCGGGCCGGGCGTGGGGTCGACGAGCACCGTCCGCTCGCCCAGATGCGCGGCCATGTGGGTCTCGGCGAACTGCAGCCCGCCAGGGCCGCGCGTGTCGCCGTCGGCCAGCGCGACCGCGTCGTTCAGCCGCTCCGCCCCGGTGATCTCGGCCAGCGTGCGCGGGCCGGGGAGGGGGTCGATCGGCCGGCGCTCCCATGAGAGCCCGCCGACGACCGCGTCGACGTCGAAGGTCCGGGCGTGCTCGGCCGTCGCGAGGGCGCCGACGACGTCACCGCCCCCGCCGATCCCGACGGAGAGCACGCGGCCGGCGCCCGCGAAGGGCAAGGTGTGCCGCGCTCCCTCTAGGCGAACGCGGGCTCGCGCACGAGCTCGCCGCCGCCGATGATCGCGAGGATCTCCTCGGAGGCGCGCTCGAACTCGTCGTCCGACAGCACCGGGGTGCCCTCGAACGGCAGGTCGCGCGTGATGTCGCACCACGACCGGCAGCCCAGGTACTCGTCCTTGACCTTGACGGTCACCGGACGCGGGATGCGGTACGTGCGGAGCAGGAGCACGTTCAGCGGATGACGGCGCTTCCAGGCGAGGCGCTTCTCCGCGTAGTCCGGCGTCCAGACGTAGTACGGGGAGAGCGCGTCGACGACCCGCGGATCCGTGATCGTGACGTGGGCGGTGACCTCCGCCCACGCGCGGATGCGGACCCGGTCGGGCTGGGCGATGCCGCCGTCGCGGGTGAGCGCCTCGACCGGCGGCTCCCCATCAGCCCATACGCCTTCCTCCAGGGCTCGACGCAGCTCCGGGCGGTGCGACTCGCGTACGAGGTCGTTCCGCTGGTGGTCGAACGTGGGGTAGAGGAAGAACCGGTCGTGATCGAGCTTGAACATCCGCTCGTTCTCACGGACTCCACCCTTGCGGAGCGTGACCAGCTGCTCACCTTCGGCGAGCGCGCGGACGGTGACCGCCCACTCCTTGAATGCGATTGGCATGAGAGTCAGGGCCTACTTGTTCCGTGCAACAAAGAATCCCGGCGTCCGGACGGGAACCAGGACGCGACGGGACTACCCCGACCCTTGCACACCTAGACGCTGATTCCAAACGAAAACCCTTAGATCCGAACGCCAGTGAGACCTTGTATGACCTCGATCACACTTGCGAAGTCGTCGTCGGCGTGTCCGCGGCCCACCGCGCCGCTCAGGATCTCGCGGGCGAACGCCGCCGCGGGGAAGGGCACGCCGGCCGCCTGACCCTCCTCGAGGACGTACCGGACGTCCTTCAGCATGTGCGCCGTCTTGAAGAGCGTCGCGTAGTCATGGGCGATCATGGGGCCCGCCTTCAGGTCGAGCATCTTCGACCCGCCGGAACCCGCGGCCATGACCTGGACGAGCGCGTCGAGGTCGACGCCGGTGCCCTTGGCGACGGTCAGCGCCTGCGCGAGCGTCACCGCGTTGATGGCCGCGACCGCGTTGTTCACCAACTTCAGCATCTGGCCCTGGCCCGTCGCGCCGACGTGGAGCCACAGCTGGCCCATCGCCTCGAACAGCGGCTCGGCGCGCGCGAACTCCTCGTGGGAGCCTCCTGCCATGATCGTCAGCGTCCCGGCCTCCGCCGCGGGGGAGGAGCCGGTGACCGGCGCGTCGAGGAAGCCGAAGCCGCCCTCCGCGAGCCGCGCGGCGATCGCGCGCGCCGTCTGGGGCGAGATCGTCGACATGTCGACGAACAGCGTCCCGGGCCGCGCGCCCGCTGCCGCGCCGGTGGCCTCGTCGAGCAGCACCTGCTCGACCTGCGGCCCGTCGACGACCATCGAGATGACGACCTCCGCGTCCCGCGCGGCCTCGCGCGGCGTGTCGGCGATCGGGACGCCGAGCGGCTCGGCCTTGGCACGCGTCCGGTTCCAGACCACGAGCTCGTGGCCGGCGTCTCGCAGGTTCGCGGCCATGCGGGACCCCATGATCCCCAGGCCGAGGAAGGCGACGTTCATCGCCCGCCACAGTACGGCGGGTGCGTCACGCGGCCAGGCCGAGCCGCAGCGCCACGGCCGCCGCCTCGGTCCGCGTGCGGACCTCGAGCTTGGCGAGGATGCGCGAGACGTGGACGGACGCGGTCTTCTCGGCCATGTAGAGCGTCTCGCCGATCTCGCGGTTCGTGCGGCCCTGCGCGAGCAGCTCGAGGACCTCGCGTTCGCGCGGGGTGAGGCCCAGCTCCTCCGCCGCGTCCTGCTCCGTGTCGGCCTCCGCCTCGGTGTCGGCCTCGACGCCCTCGGCGATCGGCAGCCGCGCGCGGCGGGCGAGCACGTCGAGCTCCTCGACCAGCCAGCGCGCGCCCACGCGCTCGGCCCCGGCACGTGCGGCGGCGCAGGCGGCGGCCGCGCCCTCGCGGTCGCCGGCGTCGGCGAGCGTCAGGGCCTGCCGGCGACGGGCGAGCGCCGCGGTGTACGGGCGCTCCAGCGCGTCCCACTGCGCGGCCGCCGCGGCGTAGGCCTCCGGGTCGGGCCGGCCCTCGGCGCGCAGCGCGTTCGCCTCGGCGTCGGCCAGGTGCGCGGCCGCGGCGGGGCGCGTCTCGGCGGTCGTCTCGCTCACCGCCTGGCGGCCGACCTGCAGCAGCTCGCGCGCGAGCGCGACCGCCTCCTCGGCCTCCACCGACCGGCCCAGGTCGCGCGAGTGCTCGGCCCGGTCGGCCTCGACGGCCACGCCCGCGGACGCGATCCGCGCGATGCGCAGCCGGTCCAGGTTGCGGCCGGGCGGCACCCGGCGCAGCCCCTCCTCGACCGCGGCGCGCGCGTCGTCGTAGCGGCGCTCGCGCCGGTAGGCCTGGGCGAGCAGCGCGGCGATCGGCCCGTGCCACTGCGGCTCGATCGACCGCTGCGCCAGCTCCTTCGCCTCTTCCAGCAGCGCGATCGCGGCGTGGTGGTCGCCGCGGCCGAGCACGATCGGCGCCTTGCCGAGCAGGTAGAGCACGCGGATCAGCCCGCCGCGCGAGGGCGCGTTGTCGTCCGCGAGCCGCTCCGCGACGTCCCAGTTGCCCAGGTGGAACTCCATGTCGACGAGCTGGAGCGCCAGCCAGCGGCACTCGGTCTTGTCGTCGACCGCCCGCAGGCCCTCGTACGACAGGTCGCGCGCCTTGCGGGCGTGGCCGGACAGGTAGAGGACGTCCGCGAGGTTCGTGTACGCGCGCACCACCGCCTCGCGCCGGCCGTTCTCCTTCGCGAGCGCCAGCGCCCCGCGCAGCGCCTCCTCGCCGCCGGTGACGTCGCCCATCGACGCCAGGCAGACGCCGAGCGTGTTGAGCGCGTGCGCCTCGGCGCCCCGCGCGCCCACCGCCCGGGCGACGACGATCGCCTCGCGGCACCGCTCCGCGCCCTCGTCGTAGCGCCCGGCGAGCATGAACGCGCCGCCGAGCGACGCGAGCACGGTCGCGCGCTCCTCGCACGGCTCGCTCTCGGGCAGCAGCGCGAGCGCCTTGCTGTAGGCGTCGAGCGCCTCGTCGCTCTTGCCCAGCTGCCACTGCGCCTTGCCCATGCGCTCCAGCAGGATCGCGGCGCGGCGCGGGTCGGCGTCCCGGTCGATCTCGTCCAGCGCGCGGCGCAGCAGCGTCCGCGCCCGGTTGTGGTCCTCCGCGCGCCCGTGCGCGACGGCGGTCCGGTGCAGCAGGTCGACGTGGTCGGCGCAGGCGATCGACTCGGGATCGGGCAGGCGCTCCCACAGCTCCAGCGCGCGCTCGAGCATCGAGGCGGCCTCGCCGTTCGCGTGCACCTGCTCGGCGGCCTTGGCCGCGCGGACGCACGCGCCCATCGCGCGCTCGCGGTCGCCCGCCGCGATCCAGTGGTGGGCGATCTCGGTCCGCGTCGCCACCGACGTGCTCTCGCCCGCGAGCCGCTCCAGCTCCTCGGCGAGGTCGGCGTGCAGCTCGGCGTGCTCGCCGGGGAGGAGGTCGTCGTGGACGGCCTCGCGCAGCAGGGCGTGGCGGAACGTGTAGCGCCCTTCCTCGTCGACCTCGAGCAGCTGCTGCCCGACCGCCTCGCGGAGCGCGTCGCGCAGCGGCCGGCCGTCGAGCCCGCTCACCGCGCGCAGCAGCCCGTGGTCGACGCGCTGGCCGGCGGCGACGACCTGCAGCAGCTCCTGCGCGTCCTGCGACAGCGCCTCGACGCGCAGCATCAGCGCGTCGCGCAGCGTCGGCGGGATCTCGCCGCGGCCCTCGCGCCCGGCGGCGACGAGCTCCTCGACGTACAGCGGGTTGCCCTGGCTGCGGGCGAGCAGCCGGTCGACCAGCGCGGGGTCCGGGGCGGCACCGACGATGTCCTCCAGCTGCGCGACGAGCTCCGCGCGCGTGAACGGCTCCAGCCGGATCGGGACCGCGCGCTCGGTGCGCTCCAGCTCGGCCATCACGGGCCGCATGGGGTGGCGGCGGTGCAGCTCGTCGCTGCGGTAGGTGACGACGACGAGGACGCGCTCGCGGCACAGCGCGCGGGAGAGGAAGACGAGGAAGTCGCGGGTGGAGCGGTCGGCCCAGTGCGCGTCCTCGAGGATCAGCACGACCGGCTGCTCGCTGCTGAGCCGGTCGAGGAGGGAGAGCAGCGCCTCGAAGAGCCGCGCCTGGGGGGAGGGCGTCCCCGCGCCGGACGCGGCCAGATCGGACATCGGGACGGCGGTGTCGCCCAGCTCGGGGACGAGCTGCGCCAGCTCAGCCCGGGCGGAGCCGAGCTGGTCGAGCACCGGGTCGCGCGAGCGCACGAGCGGGCGCAGCGCGCTGACGATCGGGGCGTACGGCAGCTCGCTCTCGCCGAGCTCGACGCACTCGCCGCTCATCACGCGCGCGCCCGCCTGGCGCGCGCGGACGGCGAGCTCGTCGACGAGCCGGGTCTTGCCGAGGCCCGACTCGCCGGTGACGAACGCGAGGTGCGATTTGCCCTCACGGGCGCTGTCGAGCAGCGAGAGGAGGTCGTTCAGCTCGCTCTCGCGGCCGACGAAACGGGTGCTGGTGACGCGCTGAGCCACGCCACCAGTATCCCGTCTCGTCACCGCCTGGGAAGGAGACGGCGGTGACGAAGGCGAGAGAAGCGCTGGCTGGCGAGGCGCAGCTCGTCCTGGCGGGCGAGCTCGGTCATGTGGGGGAGGAGCGGGTTCATGGCCAGCATGCTGCGCCTAAGGGGTGGGGTCGCACATCGGGCAGTCGGAGCGCGTAAGGGGTTCCGACCCCTTACTCTGGCCCGCGCGGCCCTCGTACCCTGACGTCATGAGCCTCTCGGAGACCGCGAAGAAGGCCGCACACGCCGTCGGCGCGCACCGCATCAGCGTCGCCCCGTCGTCGAGGACCGTCCGGGTGACGGGCCCCGACGGCACGCTCCTGGCGGAGTCCAGCCGCCCGCTGGCGCTGGAGGAGACAGGCCTGCCGACCCGCTACTACCTGCCCCGTGAGGACGTGCGGCTGGAGCTCCTGGAGCCCTCGCAGACCACGTCCTACTGCCCGTTCAAGGGGGACGCGACGTACTTCAGCGCCCCCGGGGCCGACGACGCGTTCTGGGTCTACGAGGCGCCGTCCGAGGAGGACGCGAAGCCCATCGCCGGGTACCTCGCACCCTGGCCGGGACGCGTGACGGTCGACGTCAGCGGCGAGTAAGGCCCCGCCCGCCGGTCGACCCCTTACCCCTTACGCGGCGGCGTGCCGTGGCCGCCGCCGCCCGGCGTCTCGATCCGCAGCCGCTGGCCGGGCCGCAGGTCGCCGGTGGCCTTGGGCGGCAGCTCGGCGCCGTCGAGGAGGTTGCGGCCGCGCGCGCCGTCGCCTCCGCCGTCCGCACCGGGCGGGGTGTGGCGGCGGCGCTCGGTGATGAGCGAGTAGGTCATCGGGGCGAGCGCCTCGAGCTCGCGCACGATCCCGTCGCCGCCGCGGAAGCGCCCGTCGCCGCCGCTCCCGCGCCGCAGCCCGTACTCGACGACGCGGACCGGGAACTCGAGCTCCAGCGCCTCGACCGGCGTGTTGAGCGTGTTGCTCATCGCCACGTGGACGCCGCTCGGGCCGTCGGCGTTCGGGCACGCGCCCTGGCCGCCGCCGAGCGTCTCGTAGTAGGTGAACGCGTCGGAGCCGAGCGTCAGGTTGTTCATCGTGCCCTGCCCGAGCGCGCGGCCGAACGCCTGCAGCACGAGGTCGGCGACCCGCGACGACGTCTCGACGTTGCCGCCGACGACCGCGGCGGGGGAGCGCGCGTTGAGGATCGAACCCTCCGGCGCGATCACCGTCAAGGGCCGCTCGGCGCCCGCGCTCGCCGGGATGTCGGGGTCGGTGAGGACGCGCAGGGCGAACAGGCAGGCGCTGCGCGTGACCGCGAGCGGCGCGTTGAGGTTGCCGCCGTGCTGGGCGGCGCTGCCGGTGAAGTCGAGGAGCAGCTCGTCGCCGCGGACCTCCGCGCGCAGCCGCAGCTGCAGGTCCCCCTCGCGCGCCTCCAGCGCGTCGACGGCCTCCCGCACGCCGTCGTCCATCGCCGCGAGCTGCGCGCGCGTGCGGCGCTCGGCGTAGTCGAGCACCTCGGCCGTCGCCGCCGCCAGCGCGTCCGGCCCCATGCGCGCCGCCAGCTCCTCCAGCCGGCGCGCGCCGATCCGGTTCGCGGCCAGCTGCGCCCGCAGGTCCGCCCGGCGCTGCGCGGGCTGGCGCATCTGCGCGACCAGCTCCTCGACCAGCTCGGGCGTCATCCGCGACGGCGCGATCACGACGCCCTCCTCCTCCAGCGTCGTCGAGTCCGCCGGCATCGAGCCCGGCACGCGCCCGCCGACGTCGGCGTGGTGCGCGCGCGACGCGGCGAAGCCGATCAGACGCTCCTCCACGAACACCGGCGTGACCACCGTGATGTCGGGGAGGTGCGTGCCGCCCGCGAACGGGTCGTTGAGGATCCAGGACACGCCGTCCTCGTGCGGGCCGTCGAGCACCGCCGCGACCGCCGCCGGCATCGCGCCGAGGTGGACCGGGATGTGCTCGGCCTGCATGACCATCTGCCCGGCCGGGTCGAACAGCGCGGTCGAGCAGTCGCGCCGCTCCTTGATGTTCGCCGAGTGCGCCGCCCGCACGAGCACGGCGCCCATCTCCTCGCACGCGGCGCGCAGCGCCCCGGTCGCGACCTGCAGCTCAACCGCGTCGATGGAGCACCACCGTCCCGTCGTCGTCGACCGCGCCCGCCCAGCCGCGCGGGACCGCCAGCGTCGCCTCGGGCAGCGCGCACACCGCGGGCCCCTCGACGCGCGCCCCCGGCGGCAGCTCGCCGCGCAGGATCGACGTCTCCTCGTCGAGCACCGTCGCGCGCGTCTCGCGCCGTGGGGCCGCCGTGTCCTCGGCCGCCAGGTCGACCGGGGGAGCGGGCACGCGTGCCGTCACGCGCACGGTCACGACCTCCACCTCGCCGTCCTCGGGCCGGAAGCCGTAGCGCTCCTCGTGCACGCGCGGGAAGTCCTCCGGCGCGTCGACCGTCAGCTCGAACGACTGGCCCCGGTAGCGGCAGTCGTACCGGACGCCGACCTCGACCTCGTCGCCACCCCCGAGCCGCTCACGCGCCTCGCGCTCCAGCCCCGCCGCGTCGAAGTCGTCCGTGCCGAGGACCGTCCGCTGCACGTCCACGCGCCGGTCGGCCGCCGCGAGCCCGAGCGCCGAGAGCACCCCGCTCGCCCGCGGGCAGACGATCGTCGTGATGCCCAGCTCCTCCGCGATCGCCGCCGCGTGCAGGCCGCCCGCGCCGCCGAACGCGAGCAGCGCGAAGTCGCGCGGGTCGAGGCCGCGCTCGACCGTCATCACCCGCAGCGCGCGCACCATCTCGGCGTTCGCGACCCGGATCACCCCGGCGGCCGCGTCCTCGCCGAGCCCGAGCCCGTCCAGCGCCCGCCGCGCCGCATCCGCGTCGAGCTCCACGCCGCTCAGCGCGCCGTCGAGCAGGCCGAGGACGAGGTTCGCGTCGGTCACCGTGGGCTCCGTCCCGCCGCGGCCGTAGCAGGCAGGGCCGGGGTCGGCGCCGGCGCTCCGCGGGCCCACGCGCAGCGCGCCGCCCGGGTCGCGCCAGGCGATCGAGCCGCCGCCCGCGCCGACCGTGTGGATGTCGACCATCGGCAGCGCGAGCGGGCGCCCGCCCACGCGCCGGCCGGCGGCCTCGCGCACCGTGCCGTCCTCCACGACGCACACGTCGCACGACGTGCCGCCCATGTCGAAGCACAGGAGGTTCGGCGTGCCCGTGCGCTCGGCGATCAGCGCCGCGGCCGCCGCGCCGCCCGCGGGCCCGCTCAACACGGTCAGCGCCGCGTGCGAGGCCGCCAGCTCGAGCTCCGCCAGCCCGCCGCTGGACTGCATGATCGCCGGCGCGGGCAGCCCGGCCTCCGCGCACCGCTCGCGCAGCCGCCGCAGGTAGCGCCGCAGGAGGGGGGAGAGCGCCGCGTCGACCTCGGTGGTGGCCGCGCGCTCGTACTCGCGGAACGTCCCGACGACGTCGTGCGAGAGCGAGACGTGCACGTCGGGCAGCTCCCGCGCCAGCGCCTCGCCGACGCGCCGCTCGTGCGCGGGGAACCGGTCGGCGTGCAGCAGGCAGACCGCGACGGCCTCGGGCTCCAGCGCGGCGACCTCCCGCGCGACCGCCGCGGCGGCCGCGTCCGTCAGCTCCCGCACGACGCCCTCCGGCCCCATCCGCTCGTCCACGCCGACCCGGCGCGAGGGCGGCGCGAGCGGCGCGGGATGCGCGGCGCACAGCCGGTAGAGGTCGCGCCGCGCCTGGCGGGCCAGCTCGACCACGTCGGTGAAGCCGGCGGTCGCGACGAACACCGTTCGTGCCGCGTCGCCCTCCAGCAGCGCGTTCGTCGCGACGGTCATCCCGTGCGCGAAGACGTCGACCTCGCCGGCGTCGCGGCCGGTACGCTCCAGCACGGCCCGCACCGCGTCGAGCACGCCGATCGACTGGTCGCGCGGGGTCGACGGCGCCTTGGCCGTGACGACGCGACCGTCCGCCACGAGCACGGCGTCGGTGAACGTTCCCCCGACGTCGACGCCGAGCAGCATGGCGTCAGGTTGTAGCGAAGCGGCGCGTCAGGCTCCCGGCGCGCCGCTTCGAACGACCCTGGGGTGTGGCTAGGCGGCGACCAGCTCAGCGACCTCGGCGACCGGGCCGATCTCGGCGTCCTCGGTCTCGGCGAGGTGCTGGTGCGACGGGCAGTACCCGTTGTGGGGGAGCGGGTCGCGCTGGCACGGCGTGCCCTTGCGCGTGGTCGCGCGGCACTGCAGCGGGTTCCCGTTCGCGTCGCAGCCGGCCTTCGGCAGGCTGTCGAGGTGCGCCTCTGCTGCGGCGACGTAGCGGCTGACGGTCTGCCAGACCTTCAGCTGCGCCGACATCGGGAAGCAGAAGCGGATGTCGTTGAAGAGCGTGCGCGCAGGGCGCGCGAAGTAGTGGCGGTCCGTGGCGAGACGCTCCATCGTCTGCTCACAGGCGCTCAGGACGTGCTCATGAGAACTGCGACCCGGCAGGCATGCCTCAGGCAAGATGTCGGTTGAGAGCTCTCGGTAGATCGCCCGGCTGAACTGGAACATGTGACCCTAGGTCCCTCCTGTAGGTCGTCAGGCGACAGTCCCCTTTCCCGCTGTCGCTTGACTTTGGAACGCCGGGTTTGTTGAGTTCGCGTTAAGACACGAACGGCGGCGTTCAGTCCCAGTTCTCCAGCACCACGGTTCCGTCCGGCCGGATGACGGAGTGATGCCCGTCCAGCGATGCACTCATTCCTGGAAAATCGCTGCGGCGATGGGCTCCACGCGACTCCTCGCGGGTGAGCGCCGCCGTCGCGATCAGCCGCGCGAGCGGGTGCGGATCGGCGGCCAGCGCCTCCAGACCGGCGCGTGTCCGCTCGAGGCCCGCGTGCCGCCAGAGCGCTTCGCGGGTGGATTCGGCGGGCGCGGGCGCGGGGTTCGCGGCGGGCGGAACGGTCGCGCCCACCGCCGGCTCGTCGAGGCCGGCGCGGGCGGCGCGGGCGCCGAACACGAAGCACTCGCTCAGCGAGTTCGAGGCCAGCCGGTTCGCCCCGTGCAGGCCCGTGCATGCCGACTCGCCGACGGCGTAGAGGCCCGGCAGCGTCGACCGCCCGTGCAGGTCGGTGACGATGCCGCCCATCATGTAGTGGGCGGCGGGGGACACCGGGATGAGCTCCGTCGCCGGGTCGAGGCCCGACTTGCGCAGCGTCTCGACGACGTTGGGGAACAGGTCGGGGTCGACGTGGCGCATGTCGAGCCCGACGCTCTTCGCGCCGGTCTCCTGGAGCTTGCGGAAGATCGCCAGCGCCACCTCGTCGCGCGGCGCCAGCTCCTCCACGAACCGCTCGCCGTCGGGCCCGTGCAGCGTCGCGCCCTCGCCGCGGATCGCCTCGGTGACCAGGAAGCCCTCGCGGCGGTGGACGCCGGTGACGGCGGTCGGGTGGAACTGGAGGAACTCGAGGTCCGCCAGCTGCGCGCCCGCGCGGTGCGCGAGGAGCATCCCGGCGCCGATCGATCCCGGCGGGTTGGTCGTGCGCGACCACAGGGCCGCGGCGCCGCCGGCGGTGATGATCGTCGCCTTGGCCCGGATCGCCCGCCCGTCCTCGAGCAGGACGCCGACGCACCGCTGCTCGTCGCGGTCGATCCACAGGTCCGCGGCGCGGGCGCCCTCCAGCACGGTGATGTTCGCGTGCTCGACGACCAGGGCGGACAGGTCGCGCACGACGCGGCGGCCGGTCGCGCTCCCACCCGCGTGGACGACGCGGCGCTTGGTGTGCCCGCCTTCGAGGCCGAGCGCGAGGTTGCCGCGGCGGTCCGCGTCGAAGCGGACGCCGAGCTCGACGAGGCGGCGCACGGCCTGCGGCGCCTCGTCGACCAGCACCTGCGCGGCGCTGCGGCGCGTCAGGCCGCGGCCGGCGTTCTCGGTGTCGGTCAGGTGCTCGGCGGGGGTGTCGTCGGCGGCGAGCGCGGCGGCGATGCCGCCCTGCGCCCAGTAGCTCGCGGTCTGCGCGAGGGGCGTCGCGGAGACCAGCGCGACCCGGCCGCCGAGCTCGGCGGCGGTCAGCGCGGTGAGGAGGCCGGCGCCGCCGGCGCCGACCACGGTGACGTCGGCGTCGACGTCGAAGTGGGTCATGGCGGGGTACCGTAGCCCTCGTGCCACCGGGCGTCCTGCTGTCCCACCCCTCATCGCTGGAGCACGACACGGGCGTGCACCCCGAGCGCGCCATGCGCCTGGTCGCCATCGAACGGGCGCTGGAGGAGCGCGGATGGCTCGGGTGGGAGCGCGAGTCGTCGCCCGCGGCCGACCGCTCGCTGCTCGAGTCCGTGCATCCCGCCGCCCACGTCACGGAGCTCGAGCGGTTCATGTGGGCTGGCGGCGGCGCGCTCGATCCCGACACGATCGCGTCGGAGGGCACCTGGCGCGCGGCCTGCCACGCGGCGGGCGGCGCGGCGCGGATGGTCGACCGGCTGTTCGGGGCCGCGGGTCTCTCCGATGGCACGTGGCCCGGCGGCGTCGTCACGCCGGCGCCGCGCGTGGCCGCCTCGCTCCACCGGCCACCGGGCCACCACGCCGAGGCGGGGCGGGCGATGGGCTTCTGCTTCTTCAACAACGTCGCGATCGCCGCGCAGCGGGCGCTGCGGGAGCACGGGTTGTCGCGGGTCCTGATCCTGGACTGGGACGTCCACCACGGCAACGGGACGAACGACATCTTCCACGCGCGCGACGACGTCCTGTTCGTCTCGATCCATGAGTCACCGCTGTACCCGGGGACCGGGCCGGCGTCGGACGTCGGGATCGGGCCGGGGACGGGCTACACGGTCAACGTCCCGGTGCCCGGGCGGTCGGGCGACGAGACGTGGTGCTCGCTGGTGGAGCACGTGGTCGTCTCGCTCGCGCGCGCGTACGCGCCGCAGCTCGTGCTGGTGAGCGCCGGCTTCGACGGGCATCTCGACGACCCGCTCGCGACCTGCCGCGTAACCGACGACGGCTTCGCGGCGATGGCGGGGTCGATGCGGCGGTTGGCGGAGTCGCTCGACGTGCCGTTGGGGCTGGTGCTGGAGGGCGGCTACGACGTGGACGCGCTGGCGCGGTCGGTCGTGCGGGTGCTGGAGGTGCTCGGCGCGGACGAGGCGCCGGAGGCGGATCCCCGGCTGGAGGTCCACCCGCTGGCGGTGCAGGCGGCGCAGCGGCTCGCGGACCGCTGGCCGACCGTCGCGTCGCTCTCCTAGCGCCCTACGGCGTCGTGGTGCCCGCGCCAGGCGTCGTGGCGCCGGCGCCCGGCGTGCTGCCCGGCGTCGTCGTGCCGCCCGCGCCCGGAGTCGTCGCCGCGCCCGGCGTCGTCGCTGCGCCATCCGCGGGAGCCTCCGCGCCGCCCGGCGTGGTCGCCGCGCCCGCGCCCGGAGTTGCCGCGCCCCCAGGCGTGGTCGCTGCGCCATCCGCGGGAGCCTCCGCGCCGGCCGGCGGCGTGGTCGTCTGCGGCGTCGGGCCGGACAGGCCGGGCGCGGCGTTCGACGGGTTCGGGGGAACGGTCGGCGTGGTCTGCGTGGGCGGCGGCTTCGGGTCGTCCTTCGTCAGGTCGACGAACGCGACCGCGAGCGCCGCGAGGGCCAGCACGGCGACGATCGCGGCCCCGTAGAGCGGGACCTTCCACCGCGGCGTGGGGGCGACCCGCGTGCGCGCCGCGAGGCCGCACTCCAGGCACCAGTCGCGGTCGGGCGGCACGTCCGCGCCGCAGCGGGCGCAGCGGATCGTGCCCTCCGGCGGGGCCGGCGGCGGCTGCTCGGGCGGGGCGGTCCCGCTCACGTCGTCGGAGGCTCGCTCGTGGTCGTCGTGCTCGTGCCCGGCGTGTCCGGCGTCGCAGCGGTGGGCGTCGCGCCCGGCTTCGCGGCCTCGGCGGGGGTGACGCTCGCCTCGTCGGCGGCGATCACGGTGACCGGGCTCGCATCCCGCACGATCGCGCTGCGCAGGCTCGTGCCGCAGCCGGGGCAGAAGTTCGCGTCCGTGTCGTGGAGCGTTCCGCAGCGCGGGCAGGCGGCGATGCCGGCCTCGCGGACGTCGGTGAAGTCGGTGCGCTCGCGCAGCGCGGTCTCGAGCGTGCGCAGCTCGTGGTCGATCCCGGCCAGCGCCTGGAGCTTGCCGGCCACGAGGTCGGGCCGCTGACGTCCGAACTTGTGGAGGTCGAACACGAGGCCGCCGAGGTCGCGGAACGCGAGCTCGCGCAGGCGCTTGAGGTAGCGCAGGCGGCGCCGCATGCGCGTGCGGTCGCGGAACCCGGGCCGCGCGTCCTCTGGTGCCTGCTCCTGCGCGGCGGCCTCCTGCGCCTCGGCCTCCGCCTCCGGCGTGGGAGCCGAGCCCGCGGCGGGAGGAGCGACCGCCCCGGCCACCGCCGCGCCCGTCGCCCCCTCGACCACCGGCTGCGGCGCCTGACCCTCGGCACCCGGCTGCACGACCGTCGGCGCCTCGCCGCCGACCGCGATCTGCTGCACCGGCCCGGGCGCCTCCTGCGGCACGATCGGCATCGGCGCGGTCGCCTGGTCGCCGCCCGCGCCCGGCGTCGTCGTGTCGCCGCCTGCGCTGGTCGCGCTGGCGTCGCCGGCCGCGCCCGTCGGGTCGCCGCCCACGGTCGGCGCGTCTCCCTCGCGCGCGCGGCTCTCCGCCGCGGCGACGGGGTCGGTCTGCACGGTGTCGTCGCCGGCTGCCGGCGCATCTCCGCCAGGGGCGGCCGCGGCGAGCGGGTCGCCGGTCGAGAGCTGCGTGGTCGTCTGGTCCGCGGAACCGGGCTGCGGCAGGGCAGCCGAGTCGGCCTGCTCCGCAGCCGGCGGCTCCTCCCAGACCTGCTTCCGCCGTCGGGGGATGCGTGGCATCGCGACGAGTCTAGTCGTGCCAGCGGACCACCCTCTCGGTCCCGCCACCGCGCGAATTCCGCCGCAAAGCCGCGCATCTTCCGTCACGTTCGCGTGTCGATCCGGCACACCCTCCCGCGCAGCATCCCTCCCGCAACGTCACCTGCTGGAGGTTCCTCCCATGCCGTACCGCCTCTTCGGTCACATCCACGCGACCACCTACGCCGCCCTCGCGCGCCTCCGCTCGGAGCGCGGGCAGGGGACGGTGGAGTACGTCGCGCTCGTCCTGATGGTCGCCGCGCTGTTCGCGGCCGTGATCAGCGCCGCCGGCGACTTCGACCTCGGCACGACGATCTTCAACAAGATCAAGAACACCATCAACAACGTCAAGGCCAGCTAGCGGCGCGGCGCCCGCCGCCGCCACCGACCACCGCCCGCGCCGCGCACCCGCGCGCCGCGGGCGGTCGTCGTTCCGTGTCGCTAACGCGCGATCTCGTACAGGATCGCGTCAACCAAGAGCTTCCGGCTCGCGTCCCCGTTGATGTCGCGATCGTCGTCCTCACAGGCAGCGAGGATCTCTCGCCTAGCCTTGTCCCGCTCTTCTCGGGAGAGGTGCGGCAGGGTCTCGTGCACCGCAGCCAGGGCTTGGTACTGCTCGAACGCGGACTTTGACCTCGTGATTGCGTCGAGGAGCAGATCGAGCAGACGGCCGTCCGGCCGGTCCTGGATGATCGCGAGCGCGACGACGCGTTCTCCCACGCTTCCGTTGACGAGCATGTTGCGAAGGTCGGCGTTCGAGGGCGGTGTGAGCCGCGCAGCGGCTCGGGCCTCGGCGGTGAGCGTCGTCATCATCCGGGTTCGGCGGTCGCCCGGCGGCTCAGTCGCGCGCATCTGCTCGTAACGGCGAGCATGTTCAGCGAGGGTCTCGCGAATGCCGACATGCCGCGGCGTTACTGTGGCGAGACGCAGCTCGAGCTCGCGCTTCCATTGCCGCGACTGCTCGCGGACCTTGCGGTCGACCAGCACCTGCGGTGCCGACAACGCGCTGATGAGGGGCTGGATCGTCTCCCGTTGCTGGTCCGGCGGAAGGGGGTCCAGGAGCGTGCTGAGGCCGGTGATCGTGGCCTCGCCCGCCGGCGTCTTCACGACGCCACCGGCCAGAGCGAGGATGCGGAGCAGGGCGGGCAGCCACACGAGCGCCGCGAACACCGCGCTCAGCGACGAGAGGCCGAAGCTCGCTGACACGTCCCCCTCGGCGCTGAGCTTCACGTTGAAGGCGCTTAGCAGGGTCGCGCCGAGCATCAGCCCCGTCCACGGCCGGGAGATCCGCATCCCGAGACGCGCGAGTTGCTCCAGCCGTGCCAGCTGCATCTCGTCGAACAGGCCCTCGCGCCACGGAGCGTCCGCGTGTCGGTCTTCCTCCTTTCTGTCCCTCCACCGCATCCGCACGCTGGGACCCTCTTCGATACGCATGCGCGTTTGCAAGTTCGACCGACCGTCGCCGGGCCCGCGTCGCGCGGTGCGATCCGCACTACGGAGACTGAGCAAGCGCCCTGCTGGTGGCGGTCAGCCGGGCGCTCTGGCGCGCGGGTGCGAACATGGCTCGCCATGGCCCGCTCCTACGACCGGTCCCCCGCGGACCTGCGCCCGACGACCATCCAGACCGGCTTCGTTCCCACCGCCACGGGGAGCGCGCTCATCAGCCAGGGGGAGACGCGCGTGATCTGCACCGCGACGATCGAGGACAGCGTCCCGCGGTGGATGGAGGGGCGCGGCACGGGGTGGGTGACCGCCGAGTACGGGATGCTCCCCGCGTCCACCAACACGCGCAAGCAGCGCGACGCGACGCGCGGCAAGCAGGACGGCCGGACGGTCGAGATCCAGCGGCTGATCGGGCGCTCGCTCAGGCAGGCCGTCGACTTCAAGGCGCTCGGGGAGCGGACGGTGTGGATCGACTGCGACGTCCTCACCGCCGACGGCGGCACGCGGTGCGCGTCCATCACCGGTGGGTACGTCGCGCTCGCGACGGCGCTGCACGCGAAAGGCCTGCAAACGGCGCTCACCGGGCAGATCGCGGCGGTCTCGACCGGGATGGTCGACGGCACCGCGCTGCTCGACCTCGACTACCGCGAGGACTCGAGCGCCGAGGTCGACGCGAACGTCGTCATGACCGGCGACGGCGGCCTCGTCGAGGTGCAGGCGACGGGGGAGCGCACGCCGCTCCAGCGCGCGTCCCTCGACGACCTCCTCGAGCTCGCGGCCCACGGCATCGACGAGCTGCGCGCGCTGCAGGACGCGGCGGTGGCGGAGAGCAAGGCGCGATGAGCCTCGTCCTCGCCACCCGCAACGCCCACAAGGCGCGCGAGTTCGACCAGCTCCTCGCGCCGCACACCGTCATCGCGCTCCCGGACGACGTCACGCTCCCGCCCGAGACCGGCACGACGTTCGCCGAGAACGCCCTGGGCAAGGCGCGCGCCGCCGCGCAGCAGACCGGCACCCCCGCGATCGGCGACGACAGCGGCATCGCCGCCGAGGCGCTGAACGGCGCGCCGGGCGTCAGGAGCGCCCGCTTCGCAGGGGAGGACGCGACGGACGAGGAGAACCTCCAGAAGCTCCTCCGCGAGGCGCCGGAGGGCTCTCGCGTCGCGTACGTCTGCGCCATCGCGTACGCGACGCCGGAGGGCGAGAGCTGGGTCGTGGAGGGCCGCTGCGAGGGCACGCTCACGCACTCCCCCCGCGGCACGAACGGCTTCGGCTACGACCCCGCGTTCGTCCCCGACGAGTTCCCCACGCGGACCATGGCGGAGATCGAGCCGCGCCAGAAGGACGCGATCAGCCACCGCGGCAAGGCCGCCCGAGCCCTCCTGGAGCGCCTCGGGGGATGAGCGCCGGCGCGCACGAGAAGCCCGGCGCGGCCCAGCGCCGCATCGCGCTGATCAGCGTCGGCGCGGCGATCTTCCTCGTCGCGCTGAAGCTCGGCGCCGGCCTCGCCAGCGGCTCCCTCGCGCTCGTCGCCGAGGCCGCGCACAGCGGCACCGACCTCGTCGCCGCGCTCCTCACGCTGTTCGCCGTCCGCATCGCCGCGCGCCCCGCGGACGACACCCACAACTACGGCCACGGCAAGGCCGAGCACCTCGCCGCGCTGGGCGAGTCGACGTTCCTGATGCTCGTCTCGGGCTTCCTCGGCTACCAGGCCATCGACCGCCTCGCAACGGACGCCCATCACGAGGTCAGCGCCGAATGGTGGACGTTCGCCATCCTGGGGCTCGTGATCGTGGTCGACGCCGCCCGCACGATCGCCAGCTACCGCGGCGCCAAGCGCCACAACAGCCCTGCGCTCACCTCGAACGCCCTGCATTTCGGGTCAGATCTGCTCGGCAGCAGCGCCGTCGTCATCGGCCTGGTCTTCGTCGCGCTGGGGGAGCCGAAGGCCGACGCGATCGCCGCCATCGTCGTCGCGCTCGTCGTCCTCGTCGCGGCCACGCGGCTCGCCAGCCAGTCGGTCGACGTCCTCATGGACCGCAGCTCCGGCGAGGCCACCGAGGCGATCACGAAGGCGCTCGCCCACCAGCCCGTCGACGTCCGCCGCATCCGGCTCAGACACGCCGCTGGCCGCGACTTCGTCGACCTCGTCGTGCAGGTCGAGGCGGACGCCCAGCTCGCCCAGGCCCACACGACCGCCGACAACATCGAGGAGGCCGTCCGCCAGGAGCTGCCGAACGCCGACGTGCTCGTCCACGTCGAGCCGCGCCCGGCCCACGAGGCCGGCGACCTGCGCGAGCGCGCGACCATCGCCGCGCTGAGCGTCCCCGACGTCCGCGAGGTCCACAACGTCCGCGTCATGCAGGTCGAGGGCGAGCCCGAGCTCTCGCTCCACGTCAAGCTGCCCCGCGACCGCAGCCTCGGCGACGCCCACGCGGTGGTCGAGCAGCTGGAGGAGACGATCCGCCGCGACGTGCCGGAGCTGCGCACGATCCACACCCACATCGAGCCGCTGTCGCGCACGGACTGGGCGTCGAGCCCGTCCCACGACGACACCCGCGTCGAGGCGCAGGCGATCGAGGAGGTCGTCCGCCGCTACACCGGCCGCGACGCCCTGCAGGTGAGCTTCCGCGACGCCGAACGGGGCCGCGTGGCCCTCATCACGGTGCTCCTGCCGGCCGAGCAGCCGCTCCCAAGCGCCCACCGGAGGGCAGGGGAGATCGAGCACGCGGTGCGCGAGCGCTGCCCGGATCTGAGCGACGTGATCGTCCACACGGAGCCGGAATCCGCCGGTGGACGCGCCGAATCCGGCGGCCTCAACGGAGGTTGATCGCGGCCGAGCAGCCGATCGCCGCGGCGAGCGCGGCGTAGCCGTGGTAGTCCGACAGGAGCAGGAGGATCGCGGTCAGGACGCACACGGCGACGGTGACCGACCAGGCGATGCGAGAGAGCGGCACGGCCAGTATTCAAGCGGGCTTCGCGGCGTTCCGCCGCCTGAACGGGCTAAGGTGCCCTCCGTTTCCAAGAAGGGGAGGACCTCGTTATGAACAAGACCGAACTCGCCCAGCAGGTCGCCTCTCGTGCAGGGGTCGACAACTCGGCGGCCAAGAACGCCGTCGAGGCCGTCTTCGAGACGATCGCGGATGAGCTCGCCAACGGTGGCGAGGTGTCCGTCTCGGGCTTCGGCAAGTTCAGCGTCTCCGACCGGGCGGCCCGTCAGGGTGTGAACCCGGCGACCGGCGAGAAGATCCAGATCGCCGCGTCGAAGGCCGCGAAGTTCTCCGCCGCGAGCGCGCTCAAGGGCAAGCTCAACGGCTGAGCCGGCGACCGAGGCTTTGACCGGCGGCGCCGGGTCATCCGGCGCCGCTGGTAGCTTCGCCCGCCGCTTTCACCCGTCCCCTCTAAGGAAGGACCCCCAGTGACCAAGAACGAGTTCATCGACCAGGTGGCCCAGCGCTCCGGCCTCAGCCGCAAGGACGCCGCCGCCGCCGTCGACGCGTCGCTCGAGACCATCACCGACACGCTGTCGCGTGGTTCCGACGTCACCTTCTCCGGCTTCGGCAAGTTCTCGGTGTCCGAGCGCTCCGCCCGCCAGGGCGTCAACCCGGCGACGGGCGAGAAGATCCAGATCGCCGCCTCGAAGGTCCCGAAGTTCTCCGCCGGCGCGCAGCTGAAGTCGGCCGTCAAGGGCTGAGCCGCCCATGACCGAGGCGCGGCCGGCCCGCTTCGCGGATCGCCTGGCCGCGCTGGTCGCCCAGCGCGAGTCGCAGGTCGTCCTCGGGCTCGATCCCGATCCCAATCGGGTCTGGCCCGAGGTGCTCGCCGCGGCGCCGTCCCACGGGACGCCCGCGGAGAAGGCGGCGGCGGTCGTCGCCGCCCAGTGCCTCGCGCTGATCGAAGCCGCCGGTCCGGCGTGCGTCGCGATCAAGCCGCAGGTCGCCTGCTTCGAGCGGCTCGGCCCTCCCGGCTGGGCCGCCCTCGAGCGGGTGGCGCGCGCGGCGCGCCACGCCGGGCTGCTGGTGATCGCCGACGGCAAGCGCGGCGACATCGACGTCACCGCCGCCGCGTACGCCCAGGCGTTCCTGGGCTCAGCGCCGACGCCGTTCGGCGACGTCACCTCGGTGGACGCCGACGCGCTCACCGTCAACCCGTACATGGGCGGCGACGCGCTCGCCCCGTTCGTGGCCACCGGCCGCGGGCTGTTCGTCCTCGTCCGCACGTCGAACCCCGGCGCGGTGGACGTGGAGGACGTGGAGCTGGCGGACGGCGGCGCGCTGTGGGAGCACGTCGCGCGGCTCGTGGACCGCACGGGCGCCGGCGACGGCGACCTGAGCGACGTCGGGGCGGTCGTCGGCGCGACCGAGCCCGCGCATCTCGCGCGCGCACGCGAGCTGATGCCCCGCTCGGTGTTCCTCCTGCCGGGCATCGGCGCGCAGGGCGGCCGGGTCGAGGACCTCGCGCCCGCGTTCGCTCCCGGACGTGCGGCCGGCCTCGTCACCGCTTCCCGGTCCATCGCCCGCGCGCACGAGCAGCACGGCGGCGCGCCGGGCGCCGCGGCACGTGCCGAAGCGGAGCGTCTGCGCGAGCAGACCTGGACGCTCGGGTGAACGCCGCTCCCCAGCCCGTATCCTCTCGCCGCGATGAGACACCGGTCCCCCGGGCGCTTCCTGGCGCCCCTCGCGCTTCTCGCCGCCGTCCTGGCGGTCCTGCTCGTGGTGCAGGGCGCGACGGGCGGGGACGACGAGAGCGGCTCCAAGCAGCCGGCGGGCAGCACCTCGACCGCCGAGCGCAGCGCGTCGTCGAACACGTCCGGCTCGGAGGGCGGGTCGGAGACCGGCGCGACGACGAGCGGCGGCTCCGGACGCAAGACCTACCGCGTCAAGTCGGGCGACACGCTCGGCTCGATCGCGGAGGCGAACGGGCTGTCGATCGAGGAGCTGCAGGAGCTCAACCCGGACGTCGACCCGCAGAGCCTCACCGTCGGACAGCGCCTGCGCCTGCGGCGATGACGCGGCTGCTCGCACCCCTGCTGGCCGTCCTCGCGCTGACGGTCGCGGCCACGCCCGCGTCCGCGCAGACGCAGACGCGCCCGGACATCGCGGCGCCGTCGGCGATCCTGATCGAGGCGAGCACGGGCGACGTCGCGTTCTCCAAGAACCCGTCGGCGCAGCGCTCGGTCGCGTCGACCACGAAGCTGATGACGGCCCTGATCACGCTCGAGTCGGTCGCGCTCGACGACGTGCTCACCGTCGCCGATTACCACCCGGGCCCGGCGGAGTCGCTCGGCGGCCTGCGCGCGGGGGAGCGGATGACCGTCCGCGACCTGCTGCGCGCGCTGCTGCTCGCCTCGGCCAACGACGCCGCCTTCACGCTCGCGCAGCGCATCAGCGGCTCGGTCCCCGCGTTCGTGCGCGAGATGAACGCGCGAGCGGAGGAGCTGGGGCTCGAGGACACGCGCTACACGAACCCGATCGGGCTCGACGTCGGCACGCCGCGCTCGTCCGCGCGCGACCTCGTCACGCTCACCCGGGAGCTGCGCAAGAACGCGTTCTTCCGCAAGACGGTCGACATGCCGCGCGCGACGACGACGTCCGGCTCGCGCAAGCGGACGTACCTCAACCGCAACCTGCTCGTGCGCCGCGTCGACGAGGTCGACGGCGTCAAGACGGGGCGCACGAACCGCGCGGGCTACGTGCTCGTCGGCTCGGCCACGCGCAACGGCGTGACGGTGATCAGCGCGGTGCTCGGGACGCCGAGCGAGGCGGCGCGCGACGAGGAGTCGCTGGAGCTGCTGCGCTACGGCCTGTCGCGGTACCGCAAGACGACGCTGCTGAAGACCGGCC
Source organism: Parviterribacter multiflagellatus (assembly GCF_056863265.1). Taxonomy (NCBI): domain Bacteria; kingdom Bacillati; phylum Actinomycetota; class Thermoleophilia; order Solirubrobacterales; family Parviterribacteraceae; genus Parviterribacter; species Parviterribacter multiflagellatus. The sequence goes on along the minus strand of NZ_JBXPIZ010000002.1, from coordinate 581,497 downwards.
AGACGCTGGCGCGGGCCGACCTGAAGTACCGCGACGAGCAGGTGCGGCTGGTCGCCGGGCGCGGCGTCACCCGCGTGCTCAAGCGCGGCAAGAAGGCGCGGCTGCGGGTGATCGGCGCCCCGACCGAGGTCGACGGCCCGCTCACCGCGGGCACGCGCATGGGCCGCGTGCAGGTTGTCGTGGACGGCAAGGTCGTCGCGACGTCGCCGCTCGTGACCGCCGACGCGGTCGAGGAGGCGGGCCTGGCGACGCGCCTGAAGCACGTCGCTGGCCAGGGCCAGACGGTCCTGCTCGTGGTGGTGCTCGTTGTCTGTACTGTCCTGCTCGTGCTGCTGCGACGGCGGGTCGTGCGGAGAACGGGGTCGCGAGCATGATCATCACGGTCACGCTCAACGCGGCGATCGACAAGACGCTCTCGGTGCCGAACTTCCGGCTCGGGCGGCGCCACCGCACCGTCGAGCAGACGACGATGGCCGGCGGCAAGGGCGTCAACATCGCCCGCACGCTCAAGTCGCTCGACCAGCCCGTGATCGCCACCGGGTTCGCGGGCGGGCCGACGGGCACGCGCATCGTCGAGGCGCTCACCGACGAGTCGATCCTCAACGACTTCGTGCGCATCCGCGAGGAGTCGCGCACGAACACCGCGGTGCTCGACCCGACGTCGGGGGAGCAGACCGAGATCAACGAGCGCGGGCCGGAGGTCGGGCCCCGCGAGCTCGAGCTGTTCATGGACAAGCTCGTCTACCTGGCGCGCGGGGCGGAGATCGTCGTGTTCGCGGGGTCGCTGCCGCGCGGCGTCGAGCCGGACTACTACGCGACGCTCGTGCGCGAGGTCCGCAAGCTCGGCGTGACGACGATCGTGGACACCGACGGCGAGCCGCTGCGCCAGGCCGTGCGCGCGGAGCCGACGATCATCTCGCCGAACGTCAACGAGGCGGAGGAGCTCGTCGGGCACGAGTTCAACGACGAGGAGGACTCGATCTTCGCCATCAAGGAGCTGGGGCGCCTCGGGCCGCGCGAGTCGATCATGACGACGCCGGACGGGTGCTACGCGTGCCTGCAGACCGAGAGCGGGCCCCAGCTGATGCGCGCCAAGATCGAGCCGCGCGAGCCGGTGGCGACCGTCGGCAGCGGCGACGCGTTCCTCGCCGGCTACATCGCGGCGCGGTACGGCGGGCAGGCGCCCGACGAGTGCCTGCGCTTCGGCGTGGCCTGCGGGGCGGAGTCGACGCAGCGCCTCGGCGCGGGCCTGATCGACCCCCGGGAAGTGGAGCGGCTCGTACCGGAAGTGGACGTCGCGCGGCTGGTGGAGACCTCGCCCGCCTGACTGTGCGCAACGCCCGAAACTGCGAGTTTCGCCGTTGCTACGCTCGATCCTCCGTCCGCCCCGAAACTTAGGATCGCGCCATGGAAGTTGAGATCGGTCGCGGGAAGAAGGCCCGCCGCGCTTACGGATTCGACGACATCGCGATCGTGCCCTCACGACGCACGCGCGATCCCGACGACGTCGACATCAGCTGGAAGCTCGGCGATTACCGCTTCGAGCTGCCGCTCATGGCTTCCGCGATGGACGGCGTCGTGTCGCCCGAGACCGCGGGCGTCATCGGCAAGCTGGGCGGCCTCGCCGTCCTGAACCTCGAGGGCATCTGGTCCCGCTACGAGGACGCCGACGAGATGCTGCAGCGGATCGCCAAGCTCCCCAAGGAGCAGGCGACGCGCGAGATGCAGGAGATCTACAAGGCGCCGCTCGTGCCCGAGCTGATGGCGCAGCGCATTCGTGAGATCAAGGAGCACGGCGTCGTCGTCTGCGCCTCGCTCACGCCGCAGCGCGTCTCCGAGCACTACGAGATGGCGCTCGAGGCCGGCCTCGACATCCTCGTCATCCAGGGCACCGTCGTGTCCGCGGAGCACGTCTCCAAGACCACCGAGCCGCTCAACCTCAAGGAGTTCATCCGCGAGGTCGACGTGCCGGTCGTCGTCGGCGGCTGCGCCTCGTACCACACGGGCCTGCACCTGATGCGCACCGGCGCGGCCGGCGTGCTCGTCGGCGTCGGCCCGGGCGCGGCCTGCACGACGCGCGGCGTGCTCGGCATCGGCGTCCCGCAGGCGACGGCGATCGCGGACGTCGCGGCCGCCCGCTCGCAGCACATGCTGGAGACCGGCGAGTACTCGCAGGTCATCGCTGACGGCGGCATGCGCAACGGCGGCGACGTCGCGAAGGCGATCGCCTGCGGCGCGGACGCCGTGATGATCGGCTCCCCGCTCGCGCGGGCGTACGAGGCGCCGGGCCACGGCTTCCACTGGGGCATGGCGACGTTCCACCCGACGCTCCCCCGCGGCGCGCGCGTGGCGACGACGCAGAACGGCTCGCTCGAGGAGATCCTCGTCGGCCCCGCCCGCGAGAACGACGGCACGTTCAACCTGTTCGGCGGCCTGCGGACCTCGATGGCGACCTGCGGCTACGCCGACATCGCCGAGTTCAACCGGGCCGAGCTGATGGTCGCCCCGGCGCTCCAGACCGAGGGCAAGCAGCTCCAGTCGGCGCAGGGCGTCGGCATGGGTGCGCGCGGCTCGTCCGCCCCGGCCCCGGCCCCGAACGGCAACGCCATCGATCCGGCCCAGCCGGCGATGGTGAGCTCGAACAACTGATCGCTGGATGACCGACATCGTCACCGCCGCGACGGCGGCCACCGAGGTCGTCGACGAGAGCGTCCTCGAGGTCGAGCCGCCGCGCGCGGTCGACGAGGTCGTCGTCCTGGACTACGGCGGGCAGTACTCGCAGCTCATCGCGCGCCGCGTACGCGAGTGCGGGGTGTTCAGCGAGCTGCTCCCGTACCACGTGGGGGCCGAGGAGGTCCGCAAGCGCAACCCGAAGGGGCTCATCCTGTCGGGCGGGCCCGCGTCCGTGTACGCCGACGGCGCCCCGAAGCTCGATCCCGAGCTGCTCGAGCTCGGCATCCCCGTGCTCGGCATCTGCTACGGCATGCAGCTCCTGGCCCTGTCGCTCGGCGGCAAGGTCCAGGGCGCCGAGGTGGGGGAGTTCGGGCGCTCGGAGCTGACCGTGCGCGAGGAGGGCGTCCTCTTCAAGGGGCTCCCGCACGAGCAGTCGTGCTGGATGTCGCACCGCGACACCGTGTTCGCGCCGCCGCCAGGGTTCACCGCGCTGGCGTCGTCGACGCAGTCGCCGGTCGCGGCGTTCGAGTCGACCGAGAAGCAGATGTACGGCATCCAGTTCCACCCCGAGGTGGTCCACACGCCGTACGGGCAGGACGTGCTCAAGCACTTCCTGCGCGACGTCTGCCACGCCGACCTGGAGTGGTCGGCCGCGTCGATCGTCGAGGAGCAGATCCAGCGCATCCGCGACCAGGTCGGCGACGGGCACGTGATCTGCGGCCTGTCGGGCGGCGTCGACTCGTCGGTGGCGGCGGTGCTCGTGCACCGCGCGGTCGGCGACCAGCTGACGTGCGTCTTCGTCGACCACGGCCTCATGCGCAAGAACGAGGGCGAGCAGGTCGTCAAGACGTTCCGCGACCAGTTCCACATCCCGCTCGTGCACGTGGACGCCGAGGAGCGGTTCCTCGCCAAGCTGAAGGGCGTCACCGACCCCGAGACCAAGCGCAAGCTGATCGGGGCCGAGTTCATCCGCGTCTTCGAGGAGGAGGCGGCCAAGCTCTCGGACGCCAAGTACCTCGTCCAGGGCACGCTCTACTCGGACGTCATCGAATCGGGCGGCGGCACCGGCGCGGCGACGATCAAGTCGCACCACAACGTCGGCGGCCTGCCCGAGGACCTGCAGTTCGAGCTGGTCGAGCCGCTGCGGACCCTCTTCAAGGACGAGGTGCGCGCGGTCGGCGCGGAGCTGGACATGCCCGAGCGGCTCGTCTGGCGCCAGCCGTTCCCCGGCCCGGGCCTGGCGATCCGCATCGTCGGCGGGGAGGCCACGAAGGAGCGCCTGGACCTCCTGCGCGACGCGGACTACGTCCTCCAGGACGAGATCCGCAAGGCCGGCCTGTACCGCGAGCTGTGGCAGTCGTTCTGCGTGCTGCCCGACATCCGCACGGTGGGCGTCCAGGGCGACGAGCGCACCTACGGCTCCGTCGTCGTCATCCGCGCCGTCACCTCCGACGACGCCATGACGGCCGACTGGGCCCGCCTGCCGTACGACCTCCTCGAGCAGATCGCCTCGCGGATGATCAACGAGCTGCGCGACGTCAACCGCGTCGTCCTCGACATCACGAGCAAGCCCCCAGGCACGATCGAATGGGAGTAGGGCCCCAGGCCCGCTGACCGAGCCTCACCGCGACCGCCCTCCGGGGCGGTCGCGTCGTTTCGGCGGGTGTGCGTGGGCGGCATGCGAGGTGGGCAGGACCGCGTTGACATGGTCTTGACACGGCCTTCACCTACACTCGCACGCCGTGGTTCGCCTTTCCCAGGTCTTCGCCCCGAAGGACCGTGAGTTCTTCGACCTCTTCGAGGAAGCCGCCGCCAACCTCGTGAGAGGCGCGGAGCTCCTCCACGAGATGTTCCGCGGGTTTCCGGACACCGCTGCCCTCGGCCGGGAGATCCTCCTGGCCGAGCAGGAAGGTGACCGGATCACCCACGACATCCTCCACCGGCTCAACCAGACGTTCGTCACGCCCATCGACCGCGAGGACATCATCGCCCTCGCGTCCGCGATGGACGACGTGGTCGATCTCGCCGAGGAGGTCGCCGACTTCCTCGTGCTCTACAAGGTCGAGGCGCCCATGGACCCCGCCGAGCGGCTCACGCAGATCCTGCGTGACGCGTGCGTGCAGGTCGCCAAGGCGATGCCGCGGATGCGGGCCTTCGAGGACATCTCGCACTACGTGGTCGAGATCCACCGCCTCGAGAACGACGGGGACCGCCTGATGCGCGAGGGCATGGCCTCGCTCTTCGACAAGGGCGTCGACCCGATGGTCGTGATCCGCTGGAAGGACATCTTCGAGCGGCTCGAGGAGGCGATCGACGCGACCGAGCACGTCGCCGACGTCCTCGAATCGATCGTCATCAAGAACTCGTAGGTCCGGTGGACGCCGACATCATCCTGGTCATCGTCGTCGCGACGGCGCTGGCCTTCGACTTCACGAACGGGTTCCACGACACCGCCAACGCGGTGGCGACGTCGATCTCCACCCGCGCGATGTCGCCCAAGTCGGCGGTCGCCATGGCGGCGATCCTCAACTTCGCCGGGGCGTTCATCTCGCTGGAGGTCGCCGCGACGGTCGCGAAGGGCATCGTCGAGGCCGACGTGGTGACGACGACGATCGTGTTCGCCGGGCTGATCGGCGCGATCGCCTGGAACCTCGCCACCTGGTACTTCGGACTGCCGTCGTCCTCGTCGCACGCGCTCATCGGCGGCGTCGCGGGCGCGGCGTTCGTCGCGGCGGGCCCCGACGCCGTCCTGGGCGACGGCCTGCTCCACAAGGTGGTGATCCCGGCCCTCGTGGCGCCGATCATCGCCTTCATCGCGGCGGGCCTGGCGATCCTCATCGCCTACCGCATCATCGGTCGCCTCCAACCGGGGCCGGTGAACCGCGGCTTCCGCGACGGCCAGATCATCACCGGCGCGATGTTCTCGCTCGCGCACGGGACGAACGACGCGCAGAAGACGATGGGCATCATCACGCTCGCGCTGATCGCCAGCGGCCACCTGGACTCCTCCGGCGGCGACTTCGACGTGCCGCTGTGGGTCGTGGTCTCGTCCGCGGCCGCGATCGCGCTCGGGACGTACTCGGGCGGCTGGCGGATCATCCGCACGATGGGCTCGCGCATCATCAAGATGGACCCGGCCCAGGGCTTCAGCGCCCAGGGCGCCGGCGCGGCGGTCGTCCTCGCGGCGTCGCACCTCGGCTACCCGCTCTCCACGACGCACGTCATCTCCGGCTCCGTGATGGGCGCCGGCGCGGCGCGCAGGCTCTCCGCCGTCCGGTGGGGCGTCGCGGGCAACATGGCGGTCGCCTGGGTCCTCACGCTGCCCGCGGCGGGCGCCATCGGCGCTCTGGCCTACGGCATCAGCGCGATCTTCGGCGACGGCGCCCTCGGCCCGATCGTCGTGTCGCTCGCCGTCCTCGGCCTCATCGCCGCGATGTTCGGCCGGCGCCTCGCGCGCGGGCCCGCCCTGACCGCCCCGGCCCCGCAGTCGTCGTGAACCTCGTCGAGCTGGCGGTGATCGCCCCGGTCGCGGCCGTGCTGGTGACCGCGAGCTTCTCGTTCTGCGTGCTCGGCGCGACCCGCTACGGCGAGGCGCGCCGGGCGGGGGAGGGCGCGCGGGCGCCGTGGCTCGCGCTCGCGCTCCTCGCCGGGGCGATCGTCGCGGTGCTCATCGTGAGCGGCATCGCGATCATCGTCGCGTAGCGCCTTCCCACGCGCGGAGGGTGGGGAGCGGGTCGAACGGCGCCCCACCCTCGTACCAGCCGGGCCCGGACCACAGCTCCAGGTGCAGGTGGCAGCCGCTCGAGCGGCCCGACGTGCCGACCGCGCCGACGGTCTGGCCGACGCCGACGGCGGCGCCCCGCGCGACGGATGCGGGCGCCGTCAGGTGCATGTAGACGTAGTCGATGTCCGTGCCCTCGGCGTCGACCACGAGGTAGTGCCCGGCGTCCTCCTCGAACGCGCTGAACCGCACGACGCCCGCCAACGCAGCGCGCAGGGGCGTCCCGCAGGGCGCCAGCACGTCCTGGCCCTGGTGCGTGTGCCCGGCGCGGCCCGCGCCGAACGCGGCCTCCGCCGCGCCGTACGTGTACGCGCCCGCGACGGGGAACGCGTGGGGGAGGGCGGCGAGGTCGGTCACGGGCTCGGCCGCGCCGGTCGCGGGCGCGGCGATGCGCACCGGTCGGCGTGAGGCGCGGCCGCCGGCCGGGCGGACCGGCCCGGAGACCGCCCGCGGCGGGACCTGGACGACGAGCGACCGCGGCGACGTCTCCAGCGCCCGCGCGACGACGTCGTCGCGACCGCCACGCCCTCCCAGGAACGTGACGGTCGCGACGCCGCGCAGCGCGGCTCCCCGCAGACGCAGGAGGCCGCCGACACGCGCGGCATGAGCGTCGACGCAGACGGTCCGGCAGGCCCAGGAGGTGACCGACGGCGCGGCCACGCCGTACTGCGCCCCGCCGGGGCCCGCGGCGCCGGCCGCGCCCGGGAGGGCGCAAAGCCCCACGAGCACTGCCATTGCCACGAGCCGCCGCATCGACGATGATGGGTTTCAACGGGAGTCGTCCCGGCCCTCTGCGTGCAAGCGGCTATGCTGCCTGGTCGCGTCGCGCTCCACGCGCGGCCCTTTGCACGCCCATGAAGACCTACGTCGCCAAGCCCACCGACCGCGAGCGCAACTGGCTCGTCGTGGACGCGACCGGGCTGACGCTCGGTCGACTCGCCACCCAGATCGCCGATGCCCTGCGCGGTAAGCGCAAGCCGGAGTACACGCCCCACATCGACACCGGGGACTTCGTCGTCGTCGTCAACGCGGAGAAGATCACCGTCACCGGTGACAAGCGTTCCGACAAGAAGTACTACCGCCACTCCGGCTACCCCGGCGGTCTGAAGGTCCGGACCTTCGACGAGATGATGGAGCGCCGGCCCGAGGAGATCATCCGCCTGGCGGTCAAGGGGATGCTCCCCCGCAACCGCCTCGCCCGCAAGCAGCTGACCAAGCTCAAGGTCTACGCGGGCCCGGATCATCCGCATCAGGCGCAGCAGCCGACCCCGATGGAGATCGAGAAGTAGTGAGCGGAGACACGCAGGAGCCCGAGGAGACCACGCCGGAGACTCCGTCGGAGGCCCCCGAGGCCGCTGAGACCTCCGCGGCCGCGCAGGCGTCCGAGGGCGCCGAGGCCGCCGCCAACACCGATGCGCCCGGCGAGGACACCGTCGACGCCGAGACGCCACGCAGCCAGGCCGACGAGGCCGCGAGCGCCGGCGCCGAGGCCGACGAGGCCGACGTCGAGGAGGACGAGGACGACGAGCCCGTCGCGCCGCGCGAGAAGCCGGCCATCCCGGGCATGGACCTCGAGGTCGACATCGTCACCGAGGACTCCGACGCCTCCCGCTACGGCTACAGCGAGGACGACGAGCTCGACGCCGAGGCTTCCGCCGAGGAAGAGGACGAGGCCGACGATCAGCCGATCGCCCAGGTCGAGATCAACCTCACCGCCGGCGCCCGCTACACCGCCACCGGCAAGCGCAAGACCGCGATCGCGCGCGTCATCCTCGTCCCGGGGACCGGCGCCTACACGATCAACGGCAAGACGCTCGACGAGTTCTTCCCGCGCCCGACGCTCCAGCGCAACATCCGCCAGCCCCTCGAGGTCGTCGGGTACGAGGAGCGCATGGACGTCATCGCCCGCATGGAGGGCGGCGGCGTGTCCGCGCAGGCCGACGCGCTGCGTCACGGCATCTCGCGCGCGCTGCTCGAGGCCGATCCGAACCTCCGTGGCGAGCTGAAGCGCCGTGGCTTCCTGACGCGCGACGCGCGCGCCAAGGAGCGCAAGAAGGCCGGCCTCAAGAAGGCCCGTAAGCGCCCGCAGTTCTCCAAGCGCTAGCGGGTGGCGCGCAAGCTCTTCGGCACCGACGGCGTCCGCGGTGTCGCGGGCGAGGTTCTCACCGCAGATCTGGCCCTCGCGCTCGGCCGTGCCGCCACGGCCGAGATCGCGGGGGAGCATCCCCGGCCGCGCGTGCTCGTCATCCGCGACACGCGCGAGTCGGGCGAGATGCTCGAAGCCGCCCTGGCCGCGGGCATCGCGGCCGCGGGCGGTGAGGTGCTGCTGGGCGGGGTCCTGCCCACGCCCGCGGCGCCGCTGCTGATCGACCGGTACGGGTTCGACCTGGCCGCGGTGATCTCCGCGTCCCACAACCCGTACCGCGACAACGGCATCAAGTTCTTCGGCGGGGACGGCTTCAAGCTCTCCGACGCCACCGAGCTGGCGATCGAGCAGCGGCTCGACCCGGCCGCGCCGCCGGCCGGCACTGCGCGCATCGGCCGCATCCGCGCGCTGCACGGCACGCAGGAGGACTACCTGCGCGAGCTGCAGACGCGGTTCGCCGGCCTGGACCTCACGGGCGTGAAGGTCCTGCTCGACTGCGCCAACGGCTCGACGTACAAGGTCGGTCCGGAGATCTTCCGCCGCCTTGGCGCGGACGTCACCGTCGTCGCCGAGCAGCCTGACGGCCGCAACATCAACGACGGCTGCGGCTCGACGCACGTCGAGGCGCTCGCCGCGCGGATGGAGGGCCACGACATCGGCTTCGCCTTCGACGGCGACGGCGACCGCGTGCTCGCCGTCGACCGCAACGGCGTCGTCGTGGACGGCGACGAGCTGCTCGCGCTGGCCGTGCTCCACCGCAAGGCGGCCGGCGTCGTCGTCACCGTGATGACGAACTACGGCTTCCACAACGCGATGCGCGAGGCGGGCGTCGAGACGGCGATCACCAAGGTGGGCGACCGCTACGTGCTCGAGGAGCTGCGCGCGCGCGGCGAGGCGTGGGCGCTGGGCGGCGAGCAGTCGGGCCACATCATCGACATGGGCTTCGTGCCGTCTGGCGACGGCATCGCCGCCGCGCTGCTGACGCTCGAGTCGCTGGAGGGCGGCGACCTGGCCGACCGCACGGCGATGCGCAAGCTCCCGCAGCGGCTGGTGAACGTGAAGGTCGCCGACCGCGATGCGGCCATGGGCTCCGAGGAGCTGGCGAGCGCGATCGAGGCCGCCACGCAGGCCCTCGAGGGCCGCGGGCGCGTGCTCGTCCGCCCGTCGGGCACCGAGCAGCTCGTGCGCGTGATGACCGAGGCGCCGACGGCCGAGGAGGCCGACGAGGTGTGCGCCCGGCTCGTCGCGGTCGTCGAGGCGACCGCGACCGGTGTGACCTGACGCACGCGCGGGTCGCAGGACCCGCGCCGCTACCCTCGAAACCTCCCCGGAAGGCCCCAAGCGAAAGGACAGCGCCATGTGCGGGATCGTCGGCTACGTCGGCAACCGCCCCGTGCAGGATCTGCTCCTGCAGGGGCTCAAGCGCCTCGAGTACCGCGGGTACGACTCGGCAGGCGTCTCCGTCCTCCACGACGGGGACATCGACTCGGTCCGCGCGGTCGGCAACCTCGCCAACCTGGAGACCGCGCTCGCGCAGGTCCCGGCCGGCGACGGCGGCGTCGCGACCGCCCAGGAGGCCGGCACGATCGGCATCGGCCACACCCGCTGGGCCACGCACGGCCGGGTGACGCAGGAGAACGCGCACCCGCACACCGACACGCAGGACGCCGTCCACGTCGTCGTCAACGGCATCGTCGAGAACTACGTCCCGCTGCGCCAGCGCCTGCGCGACATGGGCGCGACGTTCACGAGCGAGACGGACGCCGAGGTCATCGCCCACCTGATCGCCCACCACCTCGCCGCCGGCGACCTCCCCGAGGCCGTCCGCCGGACGTACAACGAGCTGGAGGGCCACTTCTCCTTCGTCGCGATGCACAAGGACGACCCGGAGACGCTCGTCGGCGCGCGCCGCGAGTGCCCGCTGGTCGTCGGCGTCGGCGACGGCGAGCGGTTCCTGGCCTCCGACGTCTCCGCCTTCCTCTCCGACACGCGCCGCGTGCAGTGGATCGAGAACGGCGAGCTGGTGGTCATCCGCCGCGACGAGACGATCGTCATGACGCCCGAGGGCGAGCCGCTGGAGCGCGACGTCGCCGAGCTGGACTGGGACCAGACGACGGCCGAGAAGCAGGGCTACGACACGTTCATGCTCAAGGAGATCCACGAGCAGGCGGAGGCCGTCGCCGAGACGATCGGCGACCGCACCCTGAGCGGCACCGGCGTCGACTTCTCCGCCGAGCTGGACGAGGACCTCCTGCGCGACGCCAAGCGGGTCGTGATCCTCGCCTGCGGCACGAGCTACCACGCGGGCCTCATCGGCAAGTACGCGATGACCGAGTGGGCGCGCATCCCGGTGCAGGTCGAGATCGGCTCCGAGTACCGCTACGCGAACCCGGTCGTCGGCGAGGGGGACCTCGTCATCGGCATCTCCCAGTCGGGCGAGACGGCCGACACGCTGGCGGCGATGCGGCTGGCGCGCGAGCGCGGCGCGAAGGTCCTCACGGTCACGAACGTGATGGGCTCGCAGGCCACGCGCGACGCGGACGCGGTCGCCTACACGCGCGCCGGGCAGGAGATCGGCGTCGCGGCGACCAAGACGTTCGTCTGCCAGGTCGCCGTGATGTACCTGCTGGCCCTGCGCCTGGCCGAGCTGCGCGGGACGCTGCCGCCCGGCCGGATCGCGCAGATCGTCCACGACATCAAGGAGCTGCCGCAGCAGATCGAGGGGCTCGTCGAGCGCCTGGACGGCAGCGGTCAGATCCGCGAGATCGCCGAGCGCCACGGCCACTGCGGCTTCTTCCTGTACCTCGGCCGCCACGCCGGCCTGCCGGTCGCCCTCGAGGGCGCGCTGAAGCTCAAGGAGATCTCGTACATCCCGACCGACGCGTACGCGGCCGGCGAGATGAAGCACGGCCCGATCGCGCTGCTCGACGAGTCGACGCCGGTCGTGGTGAGCGCGACCGACTCGCCGGTGCTCGAGAAGGTCGTGTCGAACATGCAGGAGGTCCGCGCGCGCGGCGCCCACGTGATCGCGGTCGCGACCGAGGGCAACGTCGGGATCGGCGAGCACGCCGAGGAGGTCGTCCGGGTGCCGGACACCGACTGGATGCTCCAGCCGCTGCTCGCGATCATCCCGCTGCAGCTGATCGCCTACGCGATCGCGCGGTCCCGCGGCCTCAACGTGGACCAGCCGCGCAACCTCGCGAAGACGGTCACCGTCGAGTAGCGCGGCGGCGTCGTCGGGTCAGCCGCCGCCTGCGGGCGGCGGCAGCTCGCCGCTGTCGATCATGCCCTGCAGGACCTCCGCGGCGACCGGGCGCAGCTCGCTGGCCGGCGCGGGCTTGCCGCCGCGCTCGAGGAGCTGGCGCTTCTCGAGCTCCCGGCACGCCCGGGTCCAGTAGAGCTTGACGTCGTCGCGCGTCTGGTCCTCGAGGTAGGGGTCCGTGTCGCTGTCGTCGTACTGCTCCAGGCCCGACTCGATGCACGCCTCGACGCGGTCGGCGGCGCGGTCGGAGGCGGACGGCAGCTCGGGCTGCGAGCGCTCGTCCAGCGCGTACACGACCACGAGCGCGCAGATGCAGAAGACGACGAGGTACAGCGGCTTGCGCTTGATCGGCATCTTCACCGCAGCACCTCGCGCGCCTCGGCGCTGGTGAGCTCGGCGCCGTAGAGGGGCGAGCCGGGCTGCTGGAGCCGGCCGCCGGCGGCGAGCGAGCCGGTGTCGACCGGGTCGAACCCGATCTCGTCGATGAGGTCGCGGACGGTGCGCTTGGCGTCGCGGTCGTCGCCGGCGAGGAGCAGGACGAGGCGCTGCGGGTCGCCGGCGGGGCGGCCCTCCTCCTCGAGCGAGCCGGCCTCCATCGTGTTGAACGCCTTGACGACGTGCGAGCCCTCCAGGTGCTGGGCGACCAGCTCGCTGCTCGTCAGGACGTCGTCGTCGAGGTCCTTGATGTGCCCGTCGCGGCCGGGGTAGTAGTTCATCGCGTCGATGACGATCGTGTCGTCGAGCGCGTCGGCCGGCAGCTCCTTGTAGGCGCGCAGCGGGATCGCCACGAGGACGACCTCGCCGTGCTCGCACGCCTCCTCGACCGTGCCGGCGCGCACGCCGTCGCCCTCCTCGTCCGCGAGCGTCTGCGGCCCGCGCGAGTTGGCGATGACCACGTCGTGGCCGGCGTCGGCGAAGAGCCGCGCGGCGGTCCCGCCGATGTTGCCTGCCCCGATCACGCCGATGCGCACGCTCGGGAAGGTAGCGTTGCGGGCCGTATGGGCGTCGGCATCGACCTGCTGGAGATCGAGCGGCTGGAGCGCGCGCTCGAGCGGCGGCCGCGGCTCGCGGAGCGGCTGTTCACCGACCGCGAGCGCGCGTACGCGGAGGGGAAGGCGCGGCCCGCGCAGCATCTGGCGGCGCGGTTCTGCGCGAAGGAGGCCGTGGCGAAGGCGCTGGGGCTGGAGGCGTGGTCGTGGCAGGACATCGAGGTCCTCGGAGGCGGGCCGCCTGAGCTGGTGCTCCACGGGCCGCTCGCGGGGAAGGACGTCGAGGTGTCGCTGACGCACTCGAAGGGGATGGCCGGCGCGGTCGCCATGGTGCGCGGGTGAGCGCGCTGCCGCCCGGGCTGAGCCCGCTCCCCGACGCGGAGCAGATGCGCGCCACCGACGCCTGGGCGATCGAGGAGCGCGGCATCCCGTCGCTCGACCTCATGGAGCGCGCGGGCGCCGGGCTGGCCGACCTCGTCACCGAGGTGGCCCCGAGTGGGGTGGTGGCGATCCTGTGCGGCGGCGGCAACAACGGCGGCGACGGGTTCGTGGCCGCGCGGCTCCTGCGCGAGGCGGGACGGGAGGTGCGCGTGGTCGTCACGACGGCGCTGGAGAAGTTCGGCGGCGACGCGCGGGCGAACCTCGAGCGGCTGGACGAGGCGCCCGGCCCGTGGGACCCGGCCGTGCTCGACGGGGCCGCGGTGGCGGTCGACGCGCTGCTCGGCACGGGGTTCGCCGGCGCGGTGCGCGAGCCTGTGCGCTCCGCGATCGCAGAGCTGAACGCGCGCGAGGGGCTGAAGGTCGTGGCGTGCGACGTGCCGTCCGGCGTCGACGCGTCCACCGGCGAGATCGCCGACATCGCCGTCGAGGCCGACGCCACCGCCACGTTCCACCGCGCCAAGCCCGGCCTGTGGGTCGCGCCCGGCAAGGGGCACGCGGGGACGGTGCGCGTGATCGACATCGGCATCCCGGACGGCGCGCCGCCGCGGCCGCGGCTCGGGCTGATCACGCCGCGTGCGACCGCGGACGTCCCGGGACGCGACGCCGCGTCGACGAAGTTCTCGTCCGGGCACGTGCTCGTCGTGGGCGGCTCGACCGGCCTGACGGGCGCGCCGTGCATGAGCGCCGAGGCCGCGATGCGGGCGGGCGCCGGCTACGTGACGTGCTGCGTCCCCGCCTCGCTCAACTTCGTCTTCGAGCAGCGGCTGCTGGAGGTCATGACGATCCCGCTCGACGACCGCGACGGCCACCTCGTCGAGGCCGGCGCCGAGCGGGTCCTCGCCGAGAGCGAGCGGCGTGGCGGCGCGCTCGTCGTCGGCCCGGGCTTCGGTCGCAGCGACGGCGCGGTGGCGCTCGCGCGGACGCTGGCGGCGCGCGCGGACGTCCCGCTCGTCCTCGACGCCGACGGCCTCAACGCGCACGCCGGACGCCTCGGCGCGCTCGCGGCCCGCACCGCCCCGACCGTCCTCACGCCGCACGCCGGCGAGCTGGGGCGCCTGCTGGAGGTCGAGTCGCGGGCGGTGGGGGAGCGGCGCCTGCACCACGCCCGCGCCGCGGCCGAGCAGGCGGGCGCGATCGTCGTGCTCAAGGGCGACGACACGCTCGTCGCCGCCCCCGACGGCCGCGTCGGCGTCAGCCCCGGCAACGCGCCCGCGCTCGCCACCGCCGGCACCGGCGACGTCCTCTCCGGCGTCGTCGCCGCGCTCCTCGGCAAGGGCCTCGACCCGTTCGCCGCCGCCTGCGCCGCCGTACGCCTCCACCTCGAGGCCGGCCGCCGGGCCGCGACGCACCGCCGCGCTGAGAGCGTGATCGCGTCCGACGTGATCGATGCGCTGGGGCGATGACGGGAACGCCCACATAGACTTCCCGCCGTGCCGACCGTACGCGAGATCATGGACACCGACGCCCCGACCGTCACGCCGCAGGACACGGTGGAGACCGTCGTGCACCGGCTCAAGGAGCACGACCTGACGGGCATCGCCGTCGTCAACGAGGGCGGGCGCTGCGTCGGCATCGTCACCGAGAACGACCTGGTCATCGGCGACGAGGAGGGCGACCTCCGGCTCCCGCACATGATCAGCCTGTTCGGCGGGGTGGTCTTCCTGGAGCCGCTCAAGCGCTTCGAGGACCGCCTGAAGAAGGCCGCGGCCGACGACGTCGAGGACATGATGACCGCGGACCCGATCACGGTCGACGCGGACGCCGACGTGCGCGAGGCCGCGCGGCTCATCGTCCAGCACAAGCACAACCGCATCCCGGTCGTCGAGCACGGCCGGTACGTCGGCATGGTCACGCGGCTCGACGTGCTCGAGGCGATCGCCGACCTGTAGTGCTGCGGGCCGTCGCCCAGATCGACACGGACGCCATCGCGTCGAACTGCGCGGTGCTGCGGCAGGCCGCGCCCGGCGCGGCGCTGTGCGCGGTCGTGAAGGGCAACGGCTACGGCCACGGCGCCGTGATCGCCGCGCGCGCGGCGCTGCGGGGCGGAGCGACGTGGCTCGCGGTCGCCGCGTCGCAGGAGGCGGCGGAGCTGCGCGCGGCGGGGCTCGACGACGTTCCGATCCTCATCCTCGGCGCGCTGTCGAGCGAGGAGCTCGACCAGGCGCTGGCCGCCCGCGCCGACGTCGTCGCGTGGACGACCGAGTTCGCCGACACGGTCGCCGCGCGCGGGGGCGGGCGCGTGCACGTCAAGCTCGACACCGGCATGGGCCGCCTCGGCACGCGCAGCGCGGAGGTCGCGAGCGCGGTCGTCGAGCGCGTCGGCCGGCCGGTCGGCCTCATGACCCACTTCGCGACCGCCGACGAGCCCGAGGACCCGTTCATGGGGGAGCAGCTCGACGCGTTCCTCGCCTGGGCCGCGCCGTACAAGCGCGACGATCCTGGGTTGATCCTCCACACCGCCAACAGCCCCGGCACGCTGCGCGATCCGCGCGCGCAGCTCGACCTCGTGCGCTGCGGCATCGCGATCTACGGCCTCGACCCGTACCAGGGCGACCCGCTCGCGCGGGGCCTGACGCCGGCCATGCGGCTGACGTCCTACGTCGCGGCGGTGAAGCGGATCGAGCCCGGCCAGACCGCCGGCTACGGCCGCCGCTGGTCGCCCGCGGAGCCGACGTACACCGGCACGATCCCCGTGGGCTACGCCGACGGCTACCGCCGCGCCCACACGAACAACGGCGAGGCGCTCGTCGGCGGCCGCCGCGTCCCGGTCGTCGGCACGGTCTCGATGGACAACATCACCGTCGACCTCGGCCCGGAGCCCGACGTGCAGGTGGGCGACGAGGCCGTGCTGATCGGCGCGCAGGGCAGCGAGCGCATCCTGGCGGAGGAGCTCGCGCGGCGGCTCGGGACGATCAACTACGAGATCACCGCCGGCCTGACCGCGCGCGTGACGCGGGTCGCGGTGGGGGAGGCCCCCGCCGGCGCGGGCGGCGCGGCGTGACGGCCTCCGCCCCCGATCCCCTCGCCGTCGCGCGCGAGGCCCTGCGCGGCGCGGACGCGTGGCTCGTCGGCGGCGCGGTGCGCGACCGCATCCTGGGGCGGCTCGGCGCGGCCCCCGACCTGGACCTCGTCATCGACGGCGACGTCAAGGCCGCGGCGCGCGCGCTGGGCAAGGCGGTCGGCGGGCCGTCGTTCGAGCTCTCCGACGCATTCGGCGCGTGGCGCGTGATGAGCCGCGACCGCGCCTGGCAGGCCGACCTGACGCCGATGCGGGGCGGCTCCCTCGACGCCGACCTCGCGCTGCGCGACTTCACGATCAACGCGATGGCCGAGCCGCTGGAGGGCGGCCCGCCGGTCGACCCGTTCGACGGCGCGCGCGACCTCGACGCCCGGCTCCTCCGCGCCGTCGGCCCGCGCTCGTTCGCCGACGACCCGCTGCGCGTGCTCCGCCTCGCGCGCCAGGCGTGCGAGCTGGGCCTGCAGGTCGACACCGACACCGAGCACGCGGCCGAGGCCGAGGCCGCCCGGCTGGTGGGCGTCGCGCAGGAGCGGGTGTTCGCCGAGCTCAAGCGGATCGTCACCGCCGACGCCGCGCTGTCCGGCCTCCACCTCGCCGACCGCACCGGCGCGCTGGAGGCGGTGCTCCCCGAGCTGGGCGCGCTGAAGGGCGTCGAGCAGACGATCTACCACCACCGCGACGCGCACGGGCACACGCTGGAGGTGCTGGAGCGCGCGGTCGACCTCGACCGGGACCCCGCGGCCGCGTTCGCCGCCGCCGGCTGGCCGGAGGGGGAGGAGCACGCCCCCGGGCTGCGCGCGGTGCTCGACGCGCCGCTCGCCGACGACCTCACGCGCGGCGGCGCGCTGCGGTTCGGCGCGCTCCTGCACGACATCGCCAAGTCGCGCACCGCGATGCCGAACCCCAAGGGCGGTTACGGCTTCCCCGGCCACGACGAGCTCGGCGCCGAGATGGCCCGCGACATCCTCACGCGGCTGCGTGCGTCCGAGCAGCTCAAGCGGTTCGTCGAGGGGCTCACGCGCCACCACCTGCGCGCCGGGTTCCTCGTCCGGCACCGCCCGCTCGACGCGCGCCGCATCCACGAGTACCTCAAGCGCACGACGCCCGTCACCGTCGACGTGACGCTGCTCTCGATCGCCGACCGCCTCGCGACGCGCGGGCGCAAGCACGAGGAGGCGATCGCCAAGCACCTGGACGTCGTCGCGCAGCTGCTCGGCCCGGCGCTCGCCTGGCAGGAGCACGGCCCGCCTGCGCCGCTCGTCCGCGGCGACGAGCTCGTGCGCGAGCTGGGCCTGACGCCCGGGCCTGACCTCGGCCGCGTCCTCGACGAGCTCGCCGCCGCCCAGTACGCCGGCGAGATCGCGACCCGTGAGGACGCGCTGGCCTACGCCGCGTCCGCGGCGGCGTCGACGCCGGGCCCGTAGTCCGCGTCGCCGCGGGAGATGCGCCGCGCGGTCGCCTCCGCCACCTTCACCGCGTCCTCGACGGTCCCGTAGTCGATCCGGTCGGCCGTGTCGGTCGGCTGGTGGTAGTTGGAGGGGAGCTTGTGCTCGTCGAACGACGCCAGCAGCGCGCCGCGGTAGCCCTTGCGCAGCGTGATCAGGGTGTCGGAGCCGAACGAGAGCCAGTGCTCGCGGATGAGCTCGACGCCGGCCTCCTCGGCCGCCGCGGCGACCGTGTCCTTCAGCGGCCCGGAGTAGGGGCGCTTGGTGAGCATCCCCTCGCCCTCCATCATGATCAGCCGCGGCGAGCCGACGGTGTCGAGCACGAGGATGTCGGTGTGCTCGCGCGGCAGCTCGTGCTCGTGCCGCTCGATGAAGGCGGTCATGCCCTCCTCGAACGACTCCTCCGAGCCCGTGGACACGAAGAGCACGCGCAGGCCGCCGTCCAGCGGCTCGTCGCGCAGGCGCTTGGCCACCTCCAGCACCGCGGCCACCGCGGACAGGTTGTCGTTCGCGCCCGGCACGACCTGCGACGCGCCGATGTTCGCCATGTTCGCCGCGCTGCCCAGCGAGAGGAACGTCCCGAGCGCGCGGAGCCGCTTGAGCCGCAGCAGCGAGCCGAGCGCCACCAGCACCGGCCCGTAGAAGACGAGGTTCATCGTCCCCGGCCACGCGCGGCCGTTCTCGACCCGCTCGGGGAACCGCTCCGCGTACGCGCGCACCGCGGTGAAGTCGAACGCCAGGCCCGTGTGCGCGGCGTCGTGGTGGGCGACGAGCACGAGCGTGCGCTGCGCGTCCGGGTCGCCGCCGCGGCCCACGACGTTCCACGTGGAGCGCTTGGGGAGGAACCGGCGCGTCCAGTAGCCGCGCCACAGCCCGCACTCGTCCCACACGGCCAGCGCGCTCACGGCGGCGACGGCGGCGGAGACCAGGCGCCCGCGCAGCCCGCGCGGGCGGGCGAGGCCGGCGAGGCCCGCAGCGGCGGTCGCCAGGCCGATCGGCCACCAGTACGTGCCGTGCGCCGACTCCTCCTCGACGTCCGCGGTGTAGCCCAGCTCGCGCAGCTCGGCCGCGATCCACTCCGCGGCGCGGCGCTCGCCCTCCGAGGCGGAGGGGCGCTCCCAGGTGGTCAGGTGCTCGATCGTGTGTCGCAGGTCCGTCGCCATCAGGCGGTCGACACTACACCGCGCCCCGCGCCCAACTAGGGTGCGCGGGCATGGCCCGGGATCCCGACTGCATCTTCTGCAAGATCGTCGCCGGCGAGCTCCCCGCGACGAAGGTCGACGAGGACGAGCGCACGATCGCCTTCATGGACATCAGCCCCGCGACGCGCGGCCACGCGCTCGTCATCCCGCGCGAGCACACGCGCGACCTGCTCGAGATCGATCCGGAGGACCTCGCCGCGGTCGCCCGCATGGCGCAGCGCGTCGCCAAGCGCGCCAAGGACAAGCTGGGCGCCGACGGGATCAACCTCCTCAACTCCTGCGGCGAGCAGGCCTGGCAGACCGTCTTCCACTTCCACGTCCACGTCATCCCGCGCTACGCGGACGACCCGCTCGAGCTTCCGTGGATCCCTTCGGCCGGGGACGCGGACGACATCAAGGCCGCCGGAGAGGAGCTGCGCGCGTGAACCACCTGGGTCCCTGGACGCTCGAGACGGAGGGGCCGCTCGCGGTCCTGACGATCGACAAGCCCCCGCTCAACCTCTTCGACCAGCCGGTGTTCGACGGCCTGATCGCGGCGGTCGAGCAGGTCCGCACCGACCGGCCCCGCGGCCTGCTGATCCGCGCCGAGGGCCGCGCGTGGACGGGCGGCGTCGACGTCCACATGTTCCAGGGCCTGACGCCCGAGACCGGCGGCGACGTGTGGCGCAAGGGCCTGGAGCTGATCCAGGCCGTCGAGGACCTGCCGCTCCCCGTCGTCTTCGCGGCGCACGCGCTCACGCTCACGTGGGGCTTCGAGCTGGCGCTCGCCTGCGACCTCATCGTCGCGAGCGACAAGGCGAAGTTCGGCCTCGTCGAGATCGTCGTCGGCCTGACGCCGTCCATGGGGGGCCCGCAGCGCCTGGCGGAGAAGGCCGGCGCCAACCGCGCGCGCGAGCTCGTCTTCACCGGCGAGCTCTACGACGCCGAGACGCTGAAGGACTGGGGCGTCGTCAACAAGGTCTGGCCGGCGGACGAGTTCGACGCCAAGGCGCGCGAGCTGGCGACCCGCCTGGCCAACGGCCCGACGCTCGCCCACGCGGCCACGAAGGAGCTCGTGAAGGCGCAGAAGGAGGGCGGCGCGCGGGCAGCCGACCAGCTCGTCCCCGAGATCGGCGGCGGCCTGTTCGCGACCGAGGACCTCAAGGGCGCGGTCGAGTCGTTCCTCACCGTCGGCCCCGGGAAGGCGACCTACCAGGGCAAGTAGCCTGGGCGGATGCCCGTGGTCGAACATGCCGGCGCGCGCCTGCACTGGCGCGCGTCGGGCGCCGGGGAGCCGGTGCTGATGATCATGGGCCTCAACGCGAGCGCGCTGGGGTGGCAGCGGCTGCTGCCGTACGTCGCCGACGACCACGAGGCGATCGTGTTCGACAACCGCGGCACCGGTCGCTCGTCGCCCGTCAGCGGCCTCCTGTCGATGAAGGACCTCGTCGGGGACGCGCTCGCCGTCCTCGACGCCGCCGGCCACGAGCGCGCCCACGTCATCGGCGCGTCGATGGGCGGCATGGTCGCGCAGCACCTGGCCCTGGAGCACCGCGACCGCGTCCTCAGCCTCTGCCTGTGCTGCACGACGCCGGTCGGCCGGGGCGGCCCCGCGCCGCCGTGGCGCCTGCTCACCGCCGCCGCGCTGCGTCCGTTCGTCGACCCCGACCGCTCGTCCTGGGTCCTCGCGCCGATGCTCTACGCCGAGCACACGCGCGAGCAGGCGCCGCACCGGATGGACGAGGACCTCCAGCTGCGCAACGTCCAGCCGACCCCGGCGCGGACGACGTGGGCGCAGCTGGCGGCGATCTCGCGCCACGACACGCGCAGGCGGCTGCACGAGCTGGCCGGGCTGCCGACGACCGTCGTCCACGGCGACAGCGACCTGCTGGTCCCGACCGACCGCGGGCGCGAGCTGGCGGCGGCGATCCCGGGCGCGCGGCTCGTCCTGGTGCCGGACGCGGGCCACCTGATGTCGACCGACAACGAGCGCGACAGCGCGATCGCGGTGCTCGACCACCTCGCGGACGCGACCGCGGGCGCTAGCGCCCGACGCGCCGCATCATCCGGATCGCGCCGCCGCCGAGCACGAGGAGGAGCAGCGTGAGCGCCAGCACGGCGTGCCACGTCCGCTCCCAGCCCAGCCCGTAGACGAACGGCTGCCGGACGCCCTCCAGGACGTAGTTGACGGGGTTGACCGTCGCGACCGCGCTCAGCCAGCCGGCGAGCAGGTCCTTCGGGGCGTAGGCGGTGGTGAAGAGGATCGACGCGAACGCGACGATCTGCATCAGCGGCGCCGCCTGCTGGGTGCCGAACCGCAGCGCGATCACCGTGCTCCAGCACGCCATCGAGGCCGCGAAGGCCATGACGAGCAGGAACGCGAGCACGAGGCCGCCCACCGACTCGACGTCGACCCCGAGCGCCAGCGCGAGCAGCACGAGGAACGTCGCGGGCAGCAGCGAGCGCAGCGAGGCGCTCGACACGATCCCCGCCAGCAGCACGATGCGCGGCGACGGTCCCACGAGCAGCCGGTCGAACCAGCCCCGCTCGATGTCGCGCGCGAGGTTGACGCCGGTCGCCGCGCCGGTGAAGCCCGCGCCCTGCAGCATCCCGACCGGGACGATGAACGTGCGGAAGTCGGTCGCGTCGAAGCCCGGCAGCTGCGCGGCCGCGCCGAACACGCCCGACAGGCCGACCATGAAGATCGCGGGGGCGAGGATGCCGGGGATCGCGCCGCCGGGGACGCGGAGGATCTCGTTCAGCGCCCGGCGCGAGAGCGCGAGGATCACGCGGAGGTTCTGCGCGGCGGTCACTACGCCTCCCTCAGCCGCCCGCGCAGCGCCACCAGCGCCGCGCCGCCCGCCACGACGATCACCAGCAGCGCCGCCGCGAAGCCCTCCAGCACCGGCCCGGCGTGGACACCGTGGACGATGGGCTCACGGAGGCCGTCCGCGATGTAGCTGAGCGGGTTGTAGTCGGCGATCCAGCTCGCGGGCGACTGCAGCAGGTCGCGGGGGAAGAACGCGCTCGAGACGAACAGGACCACGAAGACGAGCGGGAAGATGCCCTGGACGGTCGACGCGTTGCGGGCGCGGAACGCCAGCAGCATCCCGATCGCGCCGAACCCGATCCCGCTGCAGATGCCGAGCAGGATCACGAGCAGCGCGCCCGGCACCCCGCCCTCGATGTGCGCGCCGAACAGCAGGCCGACGGCCAGGAACCACAGCACCTGGAAGATCGCGATCGTCCCCGTCGCGATCAGCCGCCCGACCAGCAGCGCGGACCGGGGGATGGGGGAGGCGACGAGCCGGTCGAAGAACCCGCCCTCGATCTCCAGCGCGGTCGCGATGCCCGCCGTCACGCCGCCGAGCAGCATCGACTGCGTCATCGCGGCGGCGAGCTGGAAGTCGAGGAAGCCGTGCACGTCCTCGAAGCCCGGCAGCTCGGTCGTCCGCTGCAGCCCGCCGGTGTTGACGGCCAGGAACAGGCTGGGGAAGAGGATGAGCGGGGCGAGGAACTGCGGGCGGCGCAGGCTCGTGCGCAGCGCCCGCGCGGCGAGCGCCAGCGAGGCCCGGATCAACTGCCGCCACCCGCGCCCGCACCGGCACCCTCCAGGTGCCGGCCGGTCTTCTCCGCGAACACGTCGTCGAGCGTCGGGGACTGCAGGTCGAGCGACGCGACGGTGAAGCCCGCGTCGTCGAGGGCGCGCACGATCGGCGCGACGCCCGCCGCGCCGTCGGGCAGCGCGACCGACAGGTGGCAGCCGATCGCGTCGCGCTGGTCGCCGAACCGCGCCAGCACCTCGCGGGCGCGGGCGAGGTCGTGCTCGTCCTCGCCATCCTCGGATGCGAGCGTGATGTCGAGGTGCGGCACACCGACCTCGGCCTTCAGCCGCGCCGGCGTGTCCTCGGCGACGATCTTGCCGGCGGAGATGATCCCGACCCGGTCGGCGAGCTGGTCGGCCTCCTCGAGGTACTGCGTCGTGAGGAAGACCGTGGTGCCTTCGTCGCGCAGCCGCCGCACCTCGTCCCACAGCGTCGAGCGCGACGTGGGGTCCAGGCCGGTCGTGGGCTCGTCGAGGAACAGCACCTCGGGGCTGTGGATGAGCGCCATCGCGAGGTCCAGCCGGCGCCGCATCCCGCCCGAGTACGTGCCGACACGGCGCTCGGCGGCCTGCTCGAGCCCGACGCGGCGGATCAGCTCGTCGGCGCGCTCGGCGACGTCGCGCGGGGCGATCCCGTGCAACGTGGCTTGCAGCTCCATGAGCTCCCGCCCGCTCATCAGCAGGTCCAGCGCGGCCTCCTGGAGCGCCACCCCGATCCGCTTGCGAACCTCCTGGGGCTCGGTGGAAACGTCGAATCCGGCCACCTTCGCCTGACCGCCGGTCGGCCGCAGGAGCGTCACCAGCATCCGCACCGTGGTGGTCTTCCCTGCCCCGTTGGGACCGAGGAAACCGTAGACTTCGCCCGGCTCGACGCGCAGGTCGATGCCGTCGACCGCCTTGAGGCCGCCCTTGTACTGGCGCTGCAGGTTGACGGCTTCGATGGCGGGCACGACGCCTGAGCCTACTTCCGTCGAGCAACTCCTATCGGCCAGAGGTGTTGGAACCCACTGTGATGAAGAAGACCCTGAACGCTGTCGTGGCTGCTCTGCTGCTCCTGGTGGTGGCGCCTGCGGCAGCGCCCGCGAAGGTCGTCGAGATCGGGCGGGCGAACGAGGCCGAGGAGCTGCCGGCGCCGAGCTGCCCGACCAGCCCCTGCTTCGCGATCAGCCGCACCACCGGCTACCAGGCCAAGGTCGGGACGAACCGCGCCCTCATGAAGGTCCCCGAGGACGGCCGCATCGTCGCGTGGACGATCCGGCTCTCGACGCCCGGCCCGAGCCAGATCAAGTTCTTCAACGAGCGGCTCGGCGGCACCGCGTCCGCCGGCATCGCCGTGCTGCGGACGGGCAAGCGGCTGTTCGGCCGCGTCGTCGCGCAGAGCCCGATCGTCGAGCTCGACCAGTACTTCGGGCAGACCGTGCAGTTCCCGCTCGAGACGTCGATCGCGGTCAAGAAGGGCTCGACGATCGCCCTGACGGTCCCGACCTGGGCGCCGGCGCTGGCCACCGGCCTCGGCGGCGACACGTCGTGGCGCGCCTCGCGCCCGGCCGGCGACTGCGACGACACCTCGACGCAGACCGCGCAGACCGACATCCGGGATCTCGCGCAGTACCGCTGCCTCTACCAGCGTGTGCGCCTCTCGTACGCGGTGACGCTCGTGACGAACCCGGTCCCGAACAAGCCGACCGAGGGCACCTCGACGACCGGCACCGGCACGACGACGACGCCGGCCACCACGCCGACGACGCCGACGACGACCACCACCACGCCGACGACGCCCACGACGCCGTAGATCGGGGGGAGAACGGCGCGAGGCCGCGCTCAGAGCGCGGCCTCGCACCTGCCGGCGCGCCTTCCCCAAGGCGCGCCACCCGTCCTTCGTTGCCGCGACGCGTGCCGCGTGCGGCGTCCCCAACGCGGCGCTCCGGGCGCCGCGAAGTCTGTGTGGCTAGGCCGCTTCGGGCAGCGTGCGCACCCGGGCCCGGCCGCTCATCGACGGCGCCCAGCCGTCCTCCTCGCCGTCGTGCTCGGCGCGGTGCCACACCGCGAGCCGCTTCTGCGCGAGCGAGCGCAGGATCACGACGACCGAGCCCAGCCGGAGCTCGGCGTGGTCGGCGACCCGCCGCGCGCCGGTGTCCCCGCCCGACTCCGGGCTGAGGTCGACGAGCGCGGCGAGGACGCGCTGCTGCGGTCCGGTGAGCGGTGGTCCGTGCCAGTCCCGGCGGCGTACCGCCCGGGAGGACGACCAGGTCGAATGAGCAAAGTCCCCTGCGGCCATGTTCCGGAGATCGGCCGCCCGTGTGTCTGACTTGAACCGGGTGTCGGCGCGCCGACAGAACCGGTCAGGGAACGTACAACCGGTTCAGCAGGCGCCGGGGTTGTTCGTGCAGAAGCTGTCGTCGCCGCCCGCGGACGCGCCGCCGGCCTGGGCGCCGCCGGTCTCCTCGGCGGGGGCTTCCGGCTGCGGGGTCTGCTGCTGCGTGTCGGGCGCGGCCTGGCCGCCGGCGTCCGCCGGGGTCTCGGCGGCGGGCGCCTCCTGCTGCGGGGCGGCCGTGCCGCCGCCGCTCGCCGTGCCGTCGTCGGCCGCGGCGCCACCGGTCGCGCCGGTGTCGCCGGTGTCGGTCTCGGTGGTGGAGGTCGTCGACGTGGTCGACGTGCCCTCGTCGTCGCCCGCGTCCTCGTCGGACGCGCGCTCGTCGGCCGACGTGGTGGGGATCGTCAGGTCTGGCGACGTCTTGGGCGCCTCGTAGGCGACCTCGCTGCCGCCGCACGCGGCCACGAAGAGCGCCAGGACAACGACGAGAACGGCGGCGGTGACCTGGCGCACGACGGGAAGGGGGACTACGGCGCGATCGGCGCCATGCGGCGCCCGCACGTCGGGCAGTCGTTCAGGTCGCGCTGCGCGAGCTGATCGCACCAAGAGCAGAAACGGAGGTTCTCCACGGCCCACGGCAGGGTGGACTTCGACGGCGGCAGCGGGGTCACCTTCCCGAGCACCTCGAGCTCCTCACCGGTCTCGCGGTCGAGGTAGGTCTGGCCGTGCTCGGCCTCCATGATGATCTCGCGGCCCGTCGAGGGCGTCCGGAATCGATAGCGCGGTGGCATGTCGCCTCACAGCCTACCGGCGATGGCGGATCAGAGGACCGCCGAGGAGATCCGGCGGCGCGCGGGCTGCGCGACGTCCAGCTCGCCGGCCTCCTCCAGGTCGATCGTCCCGCGCTGCACGCCCGCCGTCAGCGCGCCCACGACCTCGGGGTCGAACTGGTGGCCGGCCTCCAGCCGCACGCGCTCGTAGGCGACGCTCATGGGGAGCGCGCGGCGGTACGGGCGGTTGGCGGTCATCGCCTCCAGGGCGTCGCAGACGCTGAAGACGCGGGCCGCAAGCGGGATCTCGTCGCCCGCCAGCCGCTCCGGGTAGCCGCCGCCGTCCCACCGCTCGTGGTGGTGCAGGACGACGTCGGTGACCATCGGGTCAAGGCCGAGCGGGCGCACCACGCGCGCGCCGGTCTGCGGGTGGCGGCGCATGACCTCCCACTCGTCTGCCGTCAGCGCGCCGGGCTTGGTCAGGATGCGCTCCGGCACGCCGATCTTGCCGACGTCGTGGAGCAGGCACCCGTAGAGGAAGTCGTCGGTCGCCGTGAGCGCAGGCTCCACCTCGTGCGCGAGCTGCGTCGCCAGGCGGCTGACCGCGCGCAGGTGCTGGCTCGTGACGGTGTCCTTCGCCTCGACCGCGGCCGCGAGCGACTCGATCACCGCGCGGTTGCGGCGGCGCGTCTCGGCGTGGAGGTTGGCGTAGAGGTCGATGACCGGGCGGACGACCGCGACGTCGATCAGCCCGTGGCCGTCGGTCGCCGCGGCGACGGTCGCGGTGAGCTGGCGGTCGCTCGTCGTGGAGGCGACGATCGAGAGCGCGCCCGCGTCGAGGATCGAGCGGACCGTGGCCGGGTCGGTGTCGTCGTGGAGGACCACGGTGCCGGCGGACGGCCAGGACGCGTCGAGGAGCGCGACGCCGGCGATCGCCTGCTCGGCGCTCTGCCCGACGGTGTCCAGGAGCACGACGTCCGGGACCTCCGCGGCGCGCGTCATCGCCTCGCCCGGTGTGGCGAGCTCGACGGTGACGGCCATCCCGCTCGCGCCGAGCACGCGCTGCGCGCGCTCGCGCCGGGCAGGGTCCGTCCCCACGAAGCCCAGGTCCTTCCCGCTCAAGAGATCCCCCTTGCGTCCTCGGGCAACCCTACAGGCATCCGGGAGGGGCGTGTTCGACGCATGCTCGTGCTCGCGTCCGTGCGACACCGTCATCGGGTGGGGGTCTTTCGCCTCGTGGCGCGAGTTCCTCCTGTCCGCACGGCGGGTTGCGCGGCACCCGCTTGTGCAACATCTGGCACAACCGGTAGGGTGCCCGCTCGTGGGTCTGAGGAGGCCGATCGCCGTCCTGCTGAGCGGGTGCGCCATCGCTGTGGCTGCGTCCGGCTGCGGGCTGAAGGAGGACGAGCCCGATCTCGTCGCGGGCAAGCAGCAGTTCGCCGAGAAGTGCGGCTCGTGCCACACGCTCGCGCGTGCCGGGACCAAGGGCATCCAGGGCCCGGACCTCGACGAGGCGTTCCGCCAGGCGCTCGAGGACGGGATGGATCGCGCGGGGGTGCGCGGCGCCGTGTTCGAGCAGATCGAGAACCCGGCGCGGCTGCCGAAGGACTCGAAGGTCTACATGCCCGCCGACCTCGTCACCGGCGACGCCGCGCACGACGTCGCGGCGTACGTCGCCGAGTCGGTCGCCAAGGGCGGCAAGGACACCGGGCTGCTGGCCGAGGCGGTCAAGGCGCCGGGCGGCGGCGAGCCGGCGGTGGCGGAGAACGGCGAGCTGACGATCGAGGCGACCGGGCAGCTGGCCTACGTGACCGACAAGGCCGAGGCCGAGGCGGGCCCGCTGACGATCAAGTCGCCGAACCCGTCCGGCACGCCGCACGACATCGCGATCGAGGGCAACGGCGTCGAGGGCAAGGGCGAGGTCGTCTCCAACGGCGGCGTCTCGCAGTTCGAGGTCGACGTCAAGCCGGGCGAGTACACGTTCTTCTGCACCGTCGAGGGCCACCGCGCCGGCGGCATGGAAGGGAAGCTGACGGTCAAGTAGCGCGGCGGCGCTCGGCGGCGCGCGCGAGTGCGGCGAGGCGGTCGTCCCACTTGCCGCCGACGTCGACCATCCACCCGATCGCGTCGGTGAGCGGCTGCGGGGTGGGGCGGTAGCGCGTCTCGCGGCCCTCGCGGGTCCCCTCGACCAGGCCGGCGCCGGCGAGGACGCCGAGGTGCTTCGCCACCGCCTGCCGCGTCACGGGCAGGTCGGCGGCGAGCTCGGTCGACGTCGCCGCGCCGCGCGCGGCGATCGTCGCGAAGAGGTCACGGCGGGTGCCGTCCGCGAGCGCGCCGAAGACGGCGTCGACGCTCACGCCGCGGCGAGCGCGCCGAACCGCGCGAGGGCGGGGCCGGCCAGGAGCGTGGGGCCGGCGGTGAAGCCGCTCTCGACCACCACGACGCGCGTGCCGCTGACGGCGGGCACGAGGCGCAGCTCGACGTGCGTGGCGGGCTCGTCGCCGGTCCACCACCAGAAGGCGATCCGCTCGCCGGGCTCGACCTCCTCGACCACCGCGCGGCGCTCCTCGCCGTCCGGCAGCGTCAGCGTGCCCTCTTCGCCCGCCTCGAGCAGCAGGTCGGCGTCGTCGACGAGCCACTCCTCCAGCTCGGTCACGGTCTCCCACGCCTCGTCGGCGTCGAGCGGCAGCAGCACCTCACGCGTCACGCAACTCATCGGTTGCGACTATAGGCCATCGCGTCCCACGCGGCCATCGCGCTGCCGATGATCGCGTCGAGCTCCTCGGCGCTCGCGCCGTCGCGGGCGGCGTACGAGAGGCCGTTGAGCAGGGCGGCGTAGTGCCCGGCGAGCGCTCCGGTGTCGGTGTCCTCGGGCAGCTCGCCGTCCAGCACGGCGCGGTCGAAGCGGGCGCGCATCCCGGCCACGGATTCGCGGCGCAGCCCGGCGAGGTGGTCGCGCACGGCCTGGGTCTTCGCGCTGCCCGCCGCGGCCGAGAGCACGATCATGCAGCCCGGCGGCTTGTCCGGATCCACGTACGCCCGCGCCTTCTCGCGCAACATCTCCTCGACGCCCTCGCGCGCGGTCGCGGCGCCCTCCAGCGTGTCCTGCCCGTCGCCCTCGGTCGCGGCGTAGAGGGAGATCGCCTCGCGGAACAGCTCCTCCTTGGATCCGAACGCGGCGTAGAGGCTGGGGGAGCTGATCCCCATCGCGTCGTTGAGGTCGCTGATCGAGGTGCCCTCGTAGCCCTGGCGCCAGAAGACGAGCATCGCCTGGCGCAGTGCCTCGTCGCGATCGAACGCGCGTGGCCGGCCGCGGGACGGGGTGGGGGGAGACGCCATCGGTCTCATTGTAGATCGACCGATACAGAAGTGCTACCGTCCTCGCCGCGCGCATTCTGTATCGATCACTATGGAAATGAGGGACGACATGGGTGAGCTGGACGGCAAGGTCGCGCTGGTGACCGGTGGGAGCCGCGGGATCGGCGCCGCGGTGGCGCGACGGCTGGCCGCGGACGGGGCCGGCGTGGCGATCACGTACGCCCGCGACCGCGCGGGCGCCGAGGCGGTGGCGCGCGAGGTCGCCGCGGCCGGCGGGCGGGCGGTCCCGGTGCAGGCCGACAGCGCCGACCCGTCAGCGGTTCGCGGCGTGGTCGCGCGCGCGGCGGACGAGCTCGGTGGGCTCGACGTGCTCGTCAACAACGCGGGGATCTTCCCGTACGGGCCGATCGAGGACGTGGGGGAGGAGGAGCTGGAGCGGGCGCTCGCCGTCCACGTCAAGGGCTCGTTCGTCGCGGCGCAGGCCGCCGTGCCGCGGATGCGCGACGGCGGCGCCATCGTGAGCATCGGCAGCTGTCTCGTCGACCGCGTCGCGAGCCCGAACATGACGCTCTACACGATGAGCAAGTCGGCGCTCGTCGGGCTCACGAAGGGGCTCGCGCGCGACCTCGGGCCGCTGGGCATCACCGCCAACGTCGTGCACCCGGGGCCGATCGACACCGCCATGAACCCGGCCGACGGAGAAGGCGCCGACCATCAGCGCGAGCTGCTGGCCCTCGGTCGGTTCGGCACCGCCGAGGACGTGGCGGCGACGGTCGCGCACCTCGCCGGCCCGGGCGGCCGCTTCATCACGGGCGCGGAGATCGCGGTCGACGGCGGGCACGCCGCCTGACGCGCAACGCGACGGTTGCGGGTGCTGCTACGGTGGCGAGCACCCGCAACCGACCGGTTGCGTCAACCCCGCGAAAGGAGCCGACGTGCCCCTGGTCCCCATGGTCATCCAGAGCGACGGGCGCGGCGAGCGCTCGTTCGACATCTACTCGCGCCTGCTCAACGAGCGGATCGTCTTCATCGGCCAGGCGATCGACAGCGACGTCGCCAACCTCGTCGTCGCGCAGCTCCTGCACCTCGAGGCGACCGACCCCGACCGCGACATCTCGATCTACATCAACTCGCCCGGCGGCGAGGTCTACGCGGGGATGGCGATCTACGACACGATGCGGTTCATCCGCCCGGACGTGGCGACCGTCTGCTGCGGCATCGCGATGTCGATGGGCGCGGTGCTGCTCGCGGGTGGGACGAAGGGCAAGCGCACCTCGCTGCCCAACAGCCGCATCCTCACCCACCAGCCGCACGGCGGCTACCAGGGCCAGGCGACGGACATCGAGATCCACGCCCGCGAGGCGCTGGCGCTGCGCGAGCTGCTGGAGGACACGTTCGTCGAGAACACCGGCCAGTCGAAGGAGCGGATCAAGGCCGACATGGACCGCGACCGCTACTTCACGCCCGTCGAGGCGCAGGCGTACGGGCTGATCGACAAGGTGCAGGCCGAGCGGCCGTCCAACGGCAACGGCGGCTGACGCCGGCTACTCGAGCTGCCAGCCGCGGCGCGTGTACTCGACGATCCGCGCGCGGTTGAGCGTCGACGCCTGCACCGGTACGCGCTGCCGGTCGGGCGGGAAGACGCTCGCCGCGCGCAGGGTCGCCGCGTCGAGGGTGCGCAGCGCGTCCGGCGGGGCGAGCGTGAGCGCCGGCGCGCGCCGGCCGGCGGCCGCCAGGTGGAAGCCCCAGTCGCCGAACGACGGCACGTCGACGTGGTACGGCACGGTGCGCAGGCCGGCCTCGCGCAGCGACGCCTCGATCGACCAGTACGCCTCCTGCGCGAAGTACGGCGAGCCGGACTGCACGACGATCCGCCCGCCCGGCGCGAGCAGCCGGCGCGCGAGCATCCCGTACAGCTCGACCGAGTAGAGCTTGGCGATGTCCTCGGCGTCCGGGTCGGGGAAGTCGACGACGATCACGTCGAACGCGTCGCGCGCCTCGCGCACCCACGTGAACGCGTCTCCCGTGACGAGCTCGACGCGCGGGTCGTCCAGCGCGCCGCGGTTGAGCTTCCGCAGGTCCTCGTCCTCGCGCGCGAGCCGGAGCATCTCGGGGTCGAGCTCCACCTCCACCGCGCGCTCGACATCGGGGTACCGGAGCACCTCGCGCAGCGCCAGCCCGTCTCCGCCGCCGAGGACGAGCACGCTGGCGTGGCGGCCGGCCATCGCGGGGTGGACGAGCGCCTCGTGGTAGCGCGCCTCGTCGACCGAGCTGAACTGCAGGTCGCCGTTGAGGAAGAGCCGCACGTCGCCGCCACGGAGCGCCCGCGTGACGACGATGTCCTGGTAGCGGGAGCGCACGTGCGTCGCGATCGGGTCGTCGTAGAGCGCCTGGCGCGCGCTGGCCTCGAAGTCGCCGGCGACGGCCGCGGTGCCGGCGAGGATCGCGACGACCGCGGCCAGGGCGGCGGACAGGGCGGTGATGTGGGCGCGGGGGAGCGTCCGGCGCAGCGGCCACAGCACGACCGCGCCGGCCACCGCGTTCACGGCCCCGAACGCGAGCGCGGCCTGGACCTGGCCGAGCGACGGCAGGATCAGCAGCGGGAACGCGATCCCCACGGCGAACGCGCCCACGTAGTCGACCGCGAGCAGCGTCCCGACCGTCTGCCCGACGCTCTCGCGCCGCAGCCGGGCGAGGATCGCGGCGAGCAGCGGCAGCTCCGCGCCGACCAGCACGCCGAGCACCACCGACACGACGCGCACCGCCGGCCCGTACAGGTCGAGCCACGCGTACGCCGAGAAGAGCGCGAGCGCCGACAGCCCGCCGAGCAGCGCGAGCACCGCCTCGATGCCCACGAACGCGGGCGCCGCGTGCCGTTCGGGGATCTTCGCCGCAAGCCACGAGCCGGCGCCCATCGCCGCCACGAACGTCCCGAGCACCATCGCGGTCTGCGCGGTGGAGGAGCCGAAGAGGATCGTCCCGAGCCCGACGATCACGAGCTCGTACGCGAAGCCGCAGACCGCGCAGACGAACGTCGCCGCGAGCACGACGCGCCGGGCGCTCCGCGCGCCCGCCGGCACCGCGACGCCCTCCGCGGCGGCCATCAGGACGTCGAGGTCGTGCCGCCGCGGCCGCGCAGGGCGCCGTAGCCGGCCCAGACCAGGCCGACGACGAGGACGGCCCCGAAGAACAGGAGCACCAGCCAGTTCTCGCGCAGGAAGTCGTTGCCAGGCGGGTCGGTCGGCGTGCCCTGCTGGGCGACCGGCGTCGTGGACGGCTCGAACGGCAGCGGCTCGGCCTCGCCGTGGTCCGCGACCAGCGCGGGCAGCGCGCCGACGGCGTTGATGAGCGTCACGTCGTTCGTGTCGCCGGTGAGGTCGCCGTCGGAGTAGCCGAGGTCGCCCAGCTCGCTGAGCCGCGGCGGGTCGCCCAGGTTCGACTCGATCGACCAGTACGCGCTGTCGTCGGAGTCCGAGCTCTCGCTCGTGTACGTCACGGTGCCGGTCAGCACGACCCACTTGTCGCAGCCGGCGACGCCGGGGCCGACGTCCTTGCCGGGCCCGAGGTTCGACCCGACGTCCGGCCCGCCCTCGCTGCCACCGAAGTCGTTGACGTCGAAGCGCCAGCCGTAGCAGATGCCCTGCTCGGCGGTGGCCTCGGCGAGCGTGTTGGCCAGCTCGGCCGCGTCCTCGGGCGCGAGGATCGCCGCGCGCACCGGCGACGACGGCAGCAGGAGCAGCAGCGCGAGCGCGAGCGTGACGGTGCCGAGCGCGCGCACGGTCACTTCCCCGCCGCCGGCCCGCCGCCGCGGAACCGCTCGCCGGGGCCGCCGTAGGTGCCCCACCAGCCGCCGATGTACGGGTTGAAGTAGCCGTAGCCGTCGCGCTCGCGCGCGTCGAGGATCTTCGTCCGGCCTCCGTCGCCGCCCCCGTCGACCGCGCGCACGACCTGGCCGCGGGGATCCGCGGAGGCCGTCGCGGCGCCGGCGGGGAGGACGCCGATCATCCGGTCGCGGTAGCGCAGGAAGTGGCCTTCGGGGGTGGAGCGCCGGTCGGCCGGCGAGTGCGCCTTGGCCAGGTCGCCGGCGAGCTTGCCCGGCGTCCCGCGGCACGACCACGCCTGCGCGCGGTGGCCGTTCGGGTCGCGCTCCACCTGGCCCTTCGTGCAGTGGTCGGCGAGCCAGTCGTCGATCGACGAGCTGCACGCGAACACGCCGGCGAGCCCCAGCACGCCGACGAGGGCGACCGCGAGGCCCATCTTCACGCCCCTGGTCACTGGCGCTCCAGCAGCGTCTGGGTGGTCACGATCTCGCC
The DNA here is from genome assembly GCF_056863265.1 of Parviterribacter multiflagellatus. Classification (NCBI taxonomy): domain Bacteria; kingdom Bacillati; phylum Actinomycetota; class Thermoleophilia; order Solirubrobacterales; family Parviterribacteraceae; genus Parviterribacter; species Parviterribacter multiflagellatus. Next base: position 548,241 of record NZ_JBXPIZ010000002.1, on the reverse strand, counting down.
CGAGCCGGGGTAGACGTGCACGGTCCACCACGCGACGCCCGCAGGCGCCGGCGCGCAGCCGATCGCGGTCACCGCGTCGGGGGAGCCGGGGAACACGCCGGCGAGCGCGTGGTCGTCGTGCTGGCAGCGCTCGCGCAGCGCCGCCGCCCGCACGCGCAGCTCCAGCGGGCTGAGCTGCTCGACCCGGCTGGCGAACGCGTGCCGCAGCCCGCGGACGACCTCCGCGCGTGTGGCCGGGAGCGGCGCCGGCGCCATGCCCGGCATGCACGCCACGGTCTCGGTCAGCCCGCTCGCGACGACCTGGTGCGAGGCGCCGAGCACGCGCAGCTCGACGTCCAGTGCGCCGACGCGCAGCCGGACGGTCTTCAGCGCCTCCTGGCGCGGCAGGTCCAGCCACAGGCCGAGCGCCGCGGCGGACGTGTCGACGTACGGGGCGGAGACCCGCGCCAGCACGTCAGGCGCGCTCCCCGGGCCGGCGCAGGCGCGCGACGACGGCCTCCTGGGTGCGCAGCGCGGCGCGCTGGCCCTCGATCTCCTCCGTCACGCGCGCCGCCACCGCGCGCCAGCGCAGCGCGGTGTCCGCGAGCGACGGGTCCGCGCCGTCGAGCCCGCCGCGCACGTCGAGCCGCTCGGCCTCGGCGAGCGCCTCCGCGCGCTCGTGCACGAGCGCGTTGAGCCGCGAGCGCAGCCGCAGCTCCTCCAGCAGGGCGCCGTCCAGCTCCGTGCTCACTGCGCGGGGTAGAGGTCGAGGACGTGCTCGGAGATCGTGGTCCCGACCGAGACCTCCCAGCCGCCGCTGCCGTACTTCTCGAACGAGAGCAGCCGGCCCGGCCCGCTGTAGTCGGCGTACTGCATCTGGCCGGACTCGGGCGGCGCGTCGTCGGAGCGCTCGATGCGGAACCGCGCGCTGCCCTGCTCCTCGCGCGTGAAGGTCGTGCCGTCGTGCGTGATCGACGCCGCGCCGGGCTCGAGCTCCACGCCGGCCAGCGGCTCGTAGACCGCGACCTCGACGCCCTCGTCGTCCTCCACCGACAGCCACAGCTTCCTGCCGCCGACCGCGTCGAGCAGCAGGTGCTCCTGCCAGCGGAAGCCGTCCTCGTCGAAGTGGATCGTCCGGTCGACCACGTAGTCGGTGCCCTCGTACGCGACGACGTCGCGCGGCTTGAGGCGGCGCACGTCGCCGTGGACCGCGCGCTGGTCCTCCTGCGGCGTGCGCTGCGGCGGCAGCTGCCGCTTGGGGGTCGACGAGCGGCCGCGGGCCACCGCGAAGGCGGCCCCACCGAGGACGAGCAGGACGACGATGACGATCAGGGCGGTGACCATGGCCCCCGCACCCTAGATCGTCTACCTGACGAGCAGCGCCACCCCGGTCACGAGGAGCACCGCGGCGGCGACCACGACCAGCCAGCGGAACGCGGCCGCCTCCGACGTCAGGGGGTTCCCGAGCCGCCTCAGAGCAGGTACACCGACGAGAAGACGATCACCCACATCACGTCGACGAAGTGCCAGTAGATGCCCGGGATCTCGACCCCGCGGTGGTCCTCCGGCGTGAAGTGCCCGCGGAAGGCGCGGGTCGTCGACATGATCAGCAGCGTCAGGCCGACGGCGACGTGCGCGCCGTGCAGCCCGGTCAGGCCGTAGAAGATCGACCCCTGCGCGAACGCCTGCGGGGTCATCCCCTCGTGGCTCAGCGAGATGTACTCGTTGATCTGGACGAACAGGAACGTCGCCCCGAGCAGCGTCGTCAGGAAGAGCCCCGCGCGCAGCCCGGCGTGGTGGCCCTTCTTGATCGAGTGCAGCGCCCAGTGCATCGTCAGCGACGAGCTGAGCAGGATCGCCGTGTTGACCGCCGCGACCGACTTCGGGAGCGCGAACTCCTCGAACGGGAACCACTCCTCCCCCTGCACGACCCGGATGAAGAAGTAGGCCGTGAAGAAGGCCCCGAAGACCATCACCTCGGAGATGATGAAAAGCAGCATCCCCAGCAGGGACGGGTCCACGCGGGAGCTGCGGTTGGCCTCCGGAGGGCCGTGGTGGTCGCCGTGACCGACGCTGATCGAAGCGGCTTCCATCGCCTGACGCTGCGCCGCCGCTAGGCGGGCACGCCCTCCAGGTGGACCTCGACGTGGTCGACCTTCGCGGCCGTCGAGTTGCGCACCCGCTCGACGAGGTCGGCGCGCAGCCAGCCGGACTTCTCGCCCGGCAGCGTCGAGATCACGACGTGGTCGACGGTGAAGAGCTCGAGCGCGTTGCGCACCGCGTCGTACGGGTCGGGGTCGCCGATCATCCCGCTCGCGGTGATGCCGTGCTCGCGCAGCTTGGCGATGAACGCCGTGAGCCGCTCGCGGGCCGCCCCTGTGTGGTGGCCCTCCTTGCCGTCCTGCGGGACGACGGCGATGAACACGCGCTCCTCCTGCTCGGCGTCGCGCTTGAGCAGCTCCATCAGCTCGTCCCCGCCGGCCGTGCGGTTCGCGACGACGAGCGTCACGCCGACCGCCAGCCCCTCGCTCTGCAGGTCGGTCACGACGTGCTCGACGGGCAGCCCGTCGGCCGCGTCGCGGATGCGGTCGACCAGGTCCCGCCGCAGCCAGCCCGAGCGGGTCTGGGGGAGGGTGGAGACGATGATCTCGTCGGCCTTGAAGCTCGCCAGTGCGTCGGTCGTCGCCGAGTACGGGTCCTCGTCGCCGATCTCGCCGGTGAACTCGATGCCCTCCTTGCGCAGGTAGGCGGAGACGAGCTCGATGCGCAGCCGGGCGGCGTCGCGCTCGGCCTCGTCGTAGATGACGTTGCCGTGGCGCGGCTGGGCGAGCGGCACGACGAGGTGGAAGCGGTGGTCGCCCTTGGCGTGCCGCTCACGCACCGCGTCGAGGAGCTTCTTGCCTGCGACGGTGCGGTTCGCGACGACCAGAACGTTGGGCATGGGTCACTCTCCTGCTCGTTCGGTGGCGGGACCCGCGGGCTGCTCGACCCGCGCCCCGTCCTTGAACACGCCGTGGACGGCGCCCGGGACGCCGTACTCGTACGGCCCCCCGACCACGGTCGGCACGGCATCGAAGTTGAACACCGGCGGCGGGGACGACACCTGCCACTCGAGCGTGAGCGCCCGCCACGGGTTGGCCGCCGCGCGCGGGCCGCCTCGCCAGCTCGCGACGATGTTGTAGGCGAAGATCAGCGTGCTCAGGCCGACGACGAAGCTCGCCAGCGACACGATCAGGTTGAGCGTCGCGAAGCTCTCGGCGTAGTCGTAGACGCGCCGCGGCATCCCCTCGACGCCGAGCACGTGCATCGGGGCGAAGGTGATGTTGAAGAAGATGAACGTGAGCCAGAAGTGCAGCTTGCCGAGCGACTCGTCGTACATCCGCCCGGTCATCTTCGGGAACCAGTAGTAGACCCCGGCGAAGATCGTGAAGAGCGAGCCGCCGAACAGCACGTAGTGGATGTGGGCGACGATGAAGTAGGTGTCGCTCACGTGGATGGTGAGCGGGATCATCGCGAGCATCACGCCGCTGATGCCGCCGAGCGTGAACATCGTCAGGAACCCGAGCGCGAACAGCATCGGGGTGTCGAGCCGCAGCACGCCGCGCCAGATCGTCGCGAGCCAGCTGAAGATCTTGATGCCGGTCGGCACCGCGATCACCGCCGTCGTGACCATCATCGGGATGCGGATCCAGTTCTGCATCCCGCTGACGAACATGTGGTGCGCCCAGACGGTGAACCCGAGCACGACGATCGCCAGCAGGCTGAAGGCCATCATCCGGTAGCCGAAGATCGGTTTCCTGGCTTTCACCGCCAGGATCTCGGACACGATGCCGAAGCCCGGCAGCATCATGATGTAGACCGCCGGGTGGGAGTAGAACCAGAAGACGTGCTGGTACATCAGCACGTCGCCGCCCTGGGTCGAGTCGAAGAAGTTGAAGCCCAGCCCGCGGTCGAGCAGGACGAAGAACTGCGACGCGGCGATGAAGGGCGTGGCGATGACGACCAGCAGCGACGTCGAGAAGTTCGCCCACACCAGCAGCGGCATCCGGAAGAAGCTCATCCCGGGCGCGCGCATGGTGATGATCGTGACCAGGAAGTTCAGCGCGGTCGCGATCGACGACGCGCCCGCGAACTGCACGCCGATCGTGAAGAACTCCTGGCCTATCGGCGCCGTCGTGGAGAGCGGCGCGTAGGCCGTCCAGCCGGTCGCGAACGAGCCGCCGGGGGCGAAGAAGCTCGCCATCATCATGATCCCGGCGATCGGGAGCATCCAGAACGACAGGGCGTTCAGCCGCGGGAACGCCATGTCCGGCGCGCCGATCATCAGCGGCAGGACGTAGTTCGCCAGCCCGGCGAAGACCGGGATGATGAACAGGAAGATCAGGATCGACGCGTGGACGCTGAACAGCCCGTTGTAGGTGTTCGCGTCGACGAACTGGCGTCCCGGCTGCGCGAGCTCGGCCCGCATCAGCATCGCCAGCAGGCCGCCGACGAAGAGGAAGAAGAACGCGGTGACCGTGTACTGGATGCCGATCACCTTGTGATCGGTGTTGACGCGGAAGTAGTCCTTCCACGTCCGCGCGCCGTGGCTCGAGTGGTCCTCGGGCCGCGTGGGCCTGCCGCTCGCCCAGTAGAACCAGTAGTCGAACGCGCCGAGGCCGACGAGCGCGAACAGCGGCGCGGCGATCATCGCGACCCGCAGGTAGCCCTCGCCGGTGACGCTGCCGGTGTCGAACCCGTTCGCCGCGAAGAGCAGCAGGTACGAGAACGCGGCGCCGTAGAGCAGGAACAGGCCGGCGCGGGGGAGCCCGGGGCCGGGACGGAGCACGGACGTCATCGGCTCTGCGCCTCCAGGTAGTCGACGAGCGCATCGAGCTCGGCCGGCGGCAGCGCGCCGTAGTTGCCGGGCATGATCCCCTCGGCGAAGCCCTCCGCGACCTCGGCGCCGGGATCGGTGATGTCCTCGCGGATCTTGTCCGCGGTGCGGCCCTCCAGGACCTCGTCGAGGTTCGGGCCGGTGGTGCCGGTGGCGCCCGCGTCGGCGAGCGTGTGGCAGCCGCCGCAGCCCTGGGCGGCGAAGACCGCCTTGCCCTGCGCCGCGGTGTCGCCGCCGGTCTCGCCGCCCGCGCCCGCGCCGCCGGACTGCTCGGGCGCGTTGCCCGCCGCGGCGTTGCCGGCGCCGCGCTCGCGCAGCTCCTGCAGCTTGCGGTCGAAGTCCGCGCGGCTGACGACGTGGGCGGTCTGGCGCATGTACGCGTGGCCCAGGCCGCACAGCTCGGCGCAGACGACCGGGTAGCGGCCGCGGCGCGTCGGCGTGACGCGGTAGCTCGTGTTGATGCCCGGGACCGCGTCGACCTTCATGCGGAAGGCCGGCACCCAGAAGTCGTGGATGACGTCCTCGGAGCGGATGTTGAACTTCACCGGCTGCCCCTCCGGCAGGTAGAGCTGCGTCGAGCGGATGGCCTCGTCGCCGCTGCCGTACTCGAACGTCCAGGTGAACTGCTGGCCGACGACGTTGATCTGCATCTCGCCTGCCTGCGCCTCCTCGATGTCCGTGAGGACGATGTAGGCGTAGGTGCAGAGCCCGAGGATCAGGACGGCCGGGATCAGCGTCCAGATGACCTCCAGGCGCGTGTTGCCGTGGATCGGCGGGCCGTCCTGCAGCTCCTGGCCCGGACGCATGCGGAACTTCCAGACGCAGTACAGGACGACGGCCTGCACGAGCACGAAGACCGGCACCGACACGATGAGCAGGACGTCCCACAGGGTGTCGATGTCCTTGGCCTGCGACGAAGCGGCCGTCGGGAACCAGTCGATGGCCAACCCGATGGCGATGCCGATCGCCGAGGCGATGACACCGAGCACCGCGAGCTGCACCGTCGAGGCACGCTCGCGCTGGCGTTCACGGACGCCGTTGTCCTCCCCAGGACCCATTGGTTCGTGATCCTACGCACAACATCGGATCGACGCCAAATGGTGTGTCGCTTGACACGAGGTGAGGGGTCCGGGAGGTGACCGGAGAGGGGCCGCGCGCTGGGGGACGGGGCGCGGCGGCTGCGCCGGGGGGCGGGGCGCAGTGGGGACGATGACGCTGCGCGCGGGCCACATCCGCGCGGGGCGTCGGTTTCCGGGAGGGTGCGGCCTAGAAGGTCGCGTACGTCGCGGCGGAGAGGTGCGCGACCGGGGAGGTCGGAAGCTCGGGCGGGCCGGTGCGGCCGCGCCGCTGGGCGCGGTAGTCGGACGGCGAGAGGCCGTGGTGGCGGCGGAACGCCTTCGCGAACTGGGCCGGCTGGCGGTAGCCGACGCGGTAGGCGACTTCGCGGACCGTGAGGCCGCGGCCGGAGAGCAGCTCCGCCGCCTTCTCCATGCGGACCTGGGTGAGGTGGTCCCGGAAGGTGGTCTGGCCGATCTCGGAGTAGGCCCGCTGCAACTGGCGGCGGGAGGAGGCGACGCGGCGAGCGATGTCGTCGAGCGACAGCTCGGACGCGTACTCGGCCTCGACGAGGGCGACCGCATCCTCGAAGAGCGAGGTGCGGTGCCGGATGGTGCTGGGGCGCTGGACAGGCATCGATGGGGATACGCGTGCGGTGGGACGCCAGGATGAGTCGAGTTGACGCGGCACCGCGATCCTGGCGCGCGTCCACTCTCCACCCGTTATGCCCGGGTTCGACGGATCGGGGGCGATGAGGTAGCTTCGTGGCGAACGTCGCAAGCTTTCGCCGGAGGAGTCGGAGATGCAGGTGCGGGATGGCATGAGCAACGTGGTCCTGACCGTGGGACCGGGCCATTCGCTGCGCGCCGCCTCGCGGCTCATGGCGCAGCGCGGCGTCGGCGCGGCCGTCGTGCTCGACCCGGACGGCGAGGGGCCGGGCATCGTCACCGAGCGCGACGTGCTGCGTTCGATCGGCGCGGGGGAGGACGTCGACCGCGAGCTCGTCGCCGACCACCTCACCGCGGACGTCGTCTACGCCGCGCCGGACTGGTCGCTCGAGGAGGCGGCCCAGCAGATGCTCCGCGGCGGCTTCCGCCACCTCATCGTCTGCGAGGGCGCCGACGTCGTCGGCATCCTCTCGGTGCGCGACGTCGTGCGCTGCTGGGCAGGTGACGGCGCCACCTGCGACGTGCAGTCCGCCGCGGCGGCGTAGGACGAACAACGGCCGCCCGGAGGCGGCCGTCCAGGGTTGGACTGAGTGAGTCATTCCGGATGGCTGGCGCGGCGGGCCGAGCGCCAGTAGGCCGATAGGCGTCGTCCCGTCGCGTCAGGCGCCGGAAGACCCGCTCAGTGCCCGGTGTCTTCCGGCTCCTCCCACGGAACCCGGTCGACGGGCTCGACGACGTGGTGCTCGAGGGGGAGGTGCTGGTACTCGCGGACGGCGTCGCGGATCCACACGAAGAGGACCCAGACCGTTAGGACGATGCCGGCGACGAGGAGGATCGGGCTGATCGTGATGCCGAGCAGCGCGACGGTGATGCCGATGGTCAGCAGCAGCGGCTGCGCGCTTCCGGGCGGGAGGTGGATCTCCTCGCCGGGCGGCGGGACGGGGCGTTCGGTCGTCTGGGTCATCACATGTTGTAGAGCCAGGCGGCGACCCACGACATCCCGAACATGAAGAGGATGACCGCGGTTGAGATCAGCGCCGTGCGGAGGTTCTTACGTGCGAGCTTTCGGTCCATAAGCGGAGTTGGGGGATCGTACTGCGATCGCTACAGCCGCGCGTCCAGGACCATGGTCCCGAAGAGCAGCGCCAGGTAGAGGAGCGAGAACAGGTAGAGGCGCAGCGCGTGCTTGCGGTCCGCCATGCGCAGGAGCTGCACCGCCATCGCGATGAAGATCGCGTTGAGGACCAGCGAGCCGGCGAGGTAGATGGCGCCGAACGCGTGCGTGCTGAAGAGCAGCTGCGTGACGGCGTACAGCAGGACGCTGTAGAGCAGGATCTGCTTGCGCGTCTCGCCCTCGCCGCGCACCACGGGGAGCATCGGCACCCCGACGCGCGCGTACTCGTCCTTCATCAGCAGCGACAGCGCCCAGAAGTGGGGCGGCGTCCAGAAGAAGACGATCGCGAACAGGTAGAGCGCGGTGCCGTTGAGCGAGCCCGTCGTCGCGGCCCAGGCCACGAGCGGGGGCACGGCGCCGGCGGCGCCGCCGATCACGATGTTCTGCGGCGTCCGGCGCTTGAGCCAGATCGTGTAGACGAAGACGTAGCCGAGGAAGCCGCTGAACGACAGCGCCGCCGCGAGGGGGTTCGCACCCACCCACAGCACCACGACGGCCAGCGCCGCGAGCACGCAGCCGAAGATCAGCGCGTGCGTCGGCGCGACGCGGCCGCTGGCCACCGGGCGATCGGCCGTGCGCGGCATCTGGATGTCGATGTCGCGGTCGTACCAGTGGTTGACCGCTCCCGCGCCGCTGGCGGACAAAGAGCCGCCCAGCAGCGTGATGAGGACGAGGCCGACCGACGGGTCGCCCGCGACGTACATCGTCGTGATCGTCGTGAGCAGGAGCAGCGACTGGACCTTGAACTTGCACAGCTCCAGGTAGTCGCTGACGACCTGCCGCACGCCGGGGCGTGCGGCGGCTACGGACGTCGTGGCCGGCATCGAAGGGACCCTACCGTCGGTGTCTAGCCGCCGGCCCCGGCGTGACCGGGCGCGACTTCCTCACGCTCGGACACCGGACGCGTCTGGCGCTCGACCTGCCGGCGGATGTCCTTCATCGGCTCGACCGAGCGGATGCGCGGCACGGAGTCGAAGTTGTTGACCGGCGGCGGGGAGGTGGTGAACCACTCCAGCGTGTTGCCCTTCCACGGGTCCGGCCCCGCGATCGCGCCCGTCTTGAGCGAGCGGACGATGTTGATGATCGTGAGCAGGATGCCGAAGCCGAAGGTGAACGAGCCGATCGTCGAGACGAGGTTCATCCACCCGAGGCCGTTCATGTCCGGGTACTCGTAGATCCGTCGCGGCATGCCCTCGAGGCCGATGGCGTGCTGGATCGCGAACGTCAGGTTGAACCCGATGAACATGATCACGAACGACCAGATGCCGAGGCCCTCGTGCATCCGGCGGCCGGTCATCTTCGGGAACCAGTAGTAGATGCCCGCGAAGATCGAGAAGATCGCGCCGCCGACCAGCGTGTAGTGGAAGTGCGCGACGACGAAGTACGTGTCGTGCAGCTGCCAGTCGATCGGGAACGTCGCGAGCGTGATGCCCGTGATGCCGCCCATGAGGAAGACCGAGAGGAAGCCGACCGCGAACAGCAGCGGCGTCTTGAACTCGATCGTGCCCTGCCAGAGCGTCGCGATCCAGTTGAACATCTTGATGCCCGTCGGGATGCCGATCAGGAACGAGCTCAGCATGAAGAAGACGAGCACGACGGCCGGGCTCGGCGTCGTGAACATGTGGTGGGCCCACACGATCAGCGACAGGAACGCGATGACCGCCGTCGCCGCCGCGACCGCCTTGTAGCCGAAGATCGGCTTGCGGGCGAACACGGGGAGGACCTCGGAGATGATCCCGAAGCCCGGCAGGATCATGATGTAGACCTCGGGGTGGCCGAAGAACCAGAACAGGTGCTGGTACAGCAGCGGGTCGCCGCCGTTGGCCGCGTCGAAGAAGTGCGTCCCGAAGTGCCGGTCGGTCAGGAGCATCGTCACGCCGGCCGCGATGACCGGGAGCGCGAGGATCAGCAGGACGGCGTAGATGAGGATCGTCCAGCCGAAGAGCGGCAGACGGCCCCAGCCCATGCCCGGCGCCCGCATGTTCGCGAGCGTGCAGTAGAAGTTCACCGCGCCCACGAGCGACGAGAGGCCCGTGAGGTGGATGAGGAAGATCCACGCGTCGGTGCCGGCCGAGATCGAGAACGCCTCGTTCGACAGCGGCGGGTACATCGTCCAGCCCGCCTCCGGCGGCGTCCAGAACATGGACGCGTAGAAGACGACGCCGCCCGAGAGCAGCAGCCAGTAGGAGAGGGCGTTCAGCTTCGGGAACGCCATGTCCCGGGCGCCGATCATCAGCGGGATGAAGTAGTTGCCGAAGCCGGCCATGATCGGCACGACGAACAGGAAGACCATCGTCGTCCCGTGCATCGTGAACAGCTGGTTGTACGTCTCCGGCGTGAGGAGCGTGTTGTTCGGCGTGCCCAGCTGCAGGCGGATCAGCAGAGCCTCGACGCCGCCCAGGATGAAGAAGACGAACGTCGTGACCAGGTACATGATCCCGATCCGCTTGTGGTCCGTGGTGAGGACCCACGAACGCCAGCCGACGGGCTCGCGTTCGACGCGGTGGGCGGTGATCTGCGGGACCGGCGCGAGTCCGGTCTGGGCGGCGGTGGTTGCGGCCATGAAGGTTCTAGCTCTCAGAGACTTTCAGCGAACGCCTACTGCGCGTTCTCGATCTGCTCGCGCTGACGCGCGGCTTCCTCGTTGCCGGCCTTGATCTCGGCCTTGCGGCGCTCGATGTACGCCTCGTACTCGTCCGGGGTGACGGCGGTGACGCGGGCGACCATGTTCGCGTGGTTGCGGCCGCACAGCTCGGCGCACTGACCGCGGAAGGTGCTGCCTGCCTTGCTGCCCGGGATCTTGAACCACGTGTAGTTCGTGTGGCCCGGGATGGCGTCGAACTTGCCGCCGAGCTTGGGGATCCACCAGGAGTGCGCGACGTCCTGCGCGCGGATCTCGAGGGTGACCGTCGTGTCCGTGGGCACCACGAGCTCCTCGTAGTCGAACGCGTTGTCCGCGTTGCTGTCCGGCGTGTCGTCGGGGTACTGGTAGCGCCACAGGTACTGCAGGCCCGTCACGGAGATGCGCAGCGTCTTGCCGTTCTCGGGGAAGGCGCTGTTGTCCGGCAGGTCCTGCTGCGCCGCGAGCTGGAGCCCGTTGGCGTCGTCGGTGGCCTCCGCGTTGCGGATGTCGCCGAGCTGGATGAACGTGACGATCGCGATGACCACGAGGATCACCGCGGCCCCGACGGTCCACCCGATCTCCAGCCGCGTGTTGCCGCGGATCTGGGCCGGCACCGCGCCCTTGCGCGCGCGGAACTTGACCAGCGAGTAGATCAGGGCGCCCTCGACCGCCACGAAGACGATCACGCTGAGCGCGAAGAGGAGCCAGTAGAGGGTGTCGATGGAGTCGGCGTTCGGTGATCCTCCGGACTCAGGAGACCAGAAGTCGGCCGACGCGACCGGCGTGAGCGTGAGCGTGCCCAGGGCGCCGAGGGTCAGCGCAGGCAGGAGAAGTCGAACGGATCGCAAAGCGGGCGGGATGATAGACGCGGCGCGGTCGGACACGCCGCCACGTCGGACTAGCGACCGGTGAATCGGGGGCCTCGCTTCTCGACGAACGCCATGACGCCCTCCATGAAATCGCCCGACGCGGCCATCTCCTGCTGGATGTCCGCTTCCAACGCGAGCTGGTCGTCCATGCCCTGGTAGAGCCAGCGGTTGAGCTGGCGCTTGGTGCCGGCGAACGACTTGGTCGGGCCGGTGGCGAAGCGCGTCGCGAGCGCCTCGAGCTCGCCCTGGAACGCGTCGTCGGCGACGACCTTGTTGACCAGGTTCCACTCGTACGCCTTCGCGGCGGGGACCTTCTCGCCCATCAGCGCCATCTCGGCCGCGCGCGTGAAGCCGGCGCGTGCCGGGACGAACAGCGACGAGCCGCCGTCCGGCACCAGCCCGATGTTCACGAACGCGAGCAGCAGGTAGCTCGACTCGGCGGCGAGGATGAGGTCGCACGCGAGCGCGAGCGAGCACCCGATCCCGACGGCGGGGCCGTTGACGCCGGCGATGACCGGCTTGGGCATGCGGCGGATGGTCGTGATGATGGGGTGGTAGACCTGGGTCAGCCGGGTGTGCACGTCGGGGTGCCCGGCAGGCGTGGGCTCGAAGCCCGCTTTCAGGTCGGCGCCGCTGGAGAAGGCGCGCCCGGAGCCGGTGATGACGACGGCGCGGACCTCGTCGTCGGCGGCGACCTCGAGGACGGCCTTGTTGAGGTCCTCGCCGAGCTGGGTGTTCCAGGCGTTCAGGGCGTCCGGGCGGTTGAGCTCGATCCAGGCCGCGCCGTCGCGGCGCGTGAGGTTCACGGCGTCGTACATGTCACGATCCTTCCATGGAGCGGCCCGTCGTCGGTGTGTGCACGTACCTCGATGACATCCGTTGGGGGGTGTGGGAGGACCGTGCGGCGATGGTCCCGGCGGGCTACGTCGGGGCGATCCAGCGCGCGGGCGGGATCGCGGTGCTGCTGCCGCCGGACCCCGCCGCGATCGACGATCCGGACCCCGTGCTCGACCCGCTCGACGCGCTGCTGCTGGCCGGCGGGGTCGACGTCGGGCCCGCGACGTACGGGGCGGAGCCACATCCGCGCACCGACGTCCCGAACGAGCTGCGCGACACGTTCGAGCTGGCGCTCGCGCGCCGGGCGCTCGAGCGCGAGATCCCGCTGCTCGGTGTGTGCCGCGGGATGCAGGTGATGAACGTGGCGGCGGGCGGGACGCTCGTCCAGCACGTGCCCGACCGCGTGGGCCACGAGGGGCATCGCGAGACGCTCGGCGTCTTCAGCGACCACCGCGTGCGGCTGGAGGAGGGCTCGGTCGCGGCGCGGGCCGCGGGGGAGACGCTCCACCCGACCAAGTCGCACCACCATCAGGCGGTCGACGCGGTGGGCGAGGGGTTCGTCGTCACCGGGTGGTCGGAGGGCGACGACCTGCCCGAGGCGATCGAGCATCCGTCGCGCCCCTTCGCGCTCGGCGTCCAGTGGCACCCCGAGGCGGACGAGACCAGCCGGCTGATCGCGGCGCTCGTCGAGGAGGCGCGCGCAGCGTCGCGCGCGCGGTGAGCGAGCTCGACTACCCCTTCGGCCGCGCGCCCGGCTCGTTCTTCCTCGCCGGCGGGGAGGCGCTCGTGGCTCCGGACGCGCCGCTCGCGCGGCCGCCGCTCCTCGCCTACGGGGCCAACGCGTCGCCCGAGCGGCTCGCGGCCAAGCTCCCCGGCATGCCGGTCGCGGCGCTGGCGGCCGAGCTGCGCGGGTGGGCGGTCGTGCACTCCCACCACGTCTCGCCCTACGGCGCGGTGCCCGCGACGCTCCTCGCGACGCCTGGCGCGACGGCGCTCGTCCACGCCCTGGTCGTCGATCCGGCGGGGTTCGAACCGCTCGACGCGACCGAACCGAACTACGTCCGTCGTCGGCTGGAAGGCTTGGATCTGCAGGTGGAACGGGTCGGTCACGTCCCGGTTGCCGAGGCCTACATCTCCCGTTGGGGAGCGCTGATCGTCGACGGGGAGCCGGTGCCGCTGGGAACGCTCCCGCAGGCCGTGCTCCTCGCATGTGTCCGGAATCGGACCTGAGCCGTTACTAGCATTGCGCGCGTGGCCTCGACAGACCGGGAACCCGACCTCGTCGAGGAGGACATCGCGCTGGACGAGGAGATGCCGCGACTGCGCGTCACGCGCCGCGTGCTCGTCCTCGGCATCCTCTTCATCGTCGCCACGCTGGCGTTCCTGTACTTCGTCCTCCCGCAGATCGCGGGCCTGGAGGACACGTGGGAGCGGATCGAGCACGGCGATCCGGCGTGGTTCGCGGTCGCGCTCGTCTTCACGCTCCTGTCGTTCGCCGGCTACGTCGTGCTGTTCCAGTACGTCTACGTGCGCGCGGGCTCGCGCATCGACCTCAAGGCGAGCTACCAGATCACGATGGCCTCGCTGGCCGCCACGCGCGTCTTCGCGGCGGGCGGCGCCGGCGGCATCGCGCTGACGGCGTGGGCGCTGCGGCGCTCGGGGATGAGCGCGCGGCGCGTGGCCGACACGACGATCGTCTTCCTCTCGCTTACGTACATCGTCTACGCGGTCGCGCTGGTCGTCGGCGGCTTCGGCCTGTACTTCGGGATCCTGCCGGGGCCCGGGCCGATCGGCATCACGCTCGTGCCCGCGATCTTCGGCCTCGTCGCGATCACGATCTTCCTCCTGCTGGCGCTCGTGCCCGACGACGTCGAGCGCCGGATGCGCGGCTGGGTCGCGCGACATCACGCGCGCCCGCGCGTGGCGCGCATCCTGGAGCGGCTCGCGGCCGTCCCGGCGACCGTCGGGGTCGGCGTGCGCGAGACGATCGAGCACCTGCGCGAGGGCAACCCGTCGCTGCTCGGCTCGATCGGCTACTGGGCGTTCAACATCGGCGTCCTGTGGGCGTGCTTCCACGCCTTCGGCGAGTCGCCGGGGTGGGCGGTGATCGTCATGGGGTACTTCGTGGGCATGATCGCGAACCTGCTCCCGCTGCCGGGCGGCGTGGGCGGCGTCGACGGTGGGATGATCGGCGCGTTCGCCGCGTTCGGCGTCGACATCGGCCTCGCGACGGTCGCGGTGCTCTCGTACCGCGGGTTCGCGTTCTGGCTGCCGACGATCCCGGGCGCCGTGGCGTACTTCCAGCTGCGCAAGACCGTCAGGAAGTGGCGGCGCGAACCGGCCGCGAAGGCAGCGGCCGAGGACCAGTCACCCGTACTACACTAAATGAAGTGACCAGCGAGCGCATCGAGAACGTCATCATCATCGGGTCGGGGCCGGCTGGGTACACCGCCGCGCTCTACACGGCCCGCGCCAACCTCGAGCCCCTCGTTATCGAGGGCTTCTTCTGGGGCGGCCTGCTCCAGCAGACGACCGAGGTCGAGAACTACCCGGGCTTCCGCGACGGCATCATGGGCCCGCAGCTCATGCAGACGATGCGCGACCAGGCCGAGCGGTTCGGCACGCGCTTCCTCACCGACCAGGCGTCCGGCGTGAAGCTCGCCGACGAGCCGGGCGGCATTCACGAGGTCCAGGTCGGCGACGACGTCTACCGCGCGCGCACCGTGATCCTGTCGATGGGCGCGGAGCACAAGAAGCTCGAGGTGCGCGGCGAGGAGGAGCTCTCCGGCCGCGGCGTCTCCTACTGCGCGACCTGCGACGCGGCGTTCTTCAAGGACCGCTCGACGATCATCGTCGGCGGCGGCGACTCGGCGATGGAGGAGGCGATCTTCCTCGCGAAGTTCGCGTCCAAGGTGACGATCGTGCACCGCCGCAGCGAGTTCCGCGCGTCGAAGATCATGCTCGAGCGCGCGCAGGCGGTCGAGAACATCGAGTGGAAGACCCCGTTCGTGGTGGAGGAGTTCCACCCGGCCGCGACCGGTTCGCTGGGGCACGCGACGATCAAGAACGTCGAGACCGGCGAGACCGAGGAGCTGCCGATGGACGGCGCCTTCGTCGCGATCGGGCACGAGCCGCAGAGCGCGATCGTCAAGGACGTCGTCGACACCGACGACGAGGGCTACGTCATCGTCCAGGGCCGCTCGACCCGCACGAACAAGCCCGGCGTCTTCGCCGCCGGCGACCTCGTCGACCACACGTACCGCCAGGCGATCACCGCCGCGGGCTCCGGCTGCGCCGCGGCCCTCGACGCCGAGTGGTACCTGCGCGACACGCCCGAGGTCCCGACGCCCGCCGGGCTGCCCGAGGGCGACCTGGCCGAGGCGCAGTGGACCACCTCCGCTGAGTGACGCTCCGGCGCTCTCGCGCCTGACCGTCGCGCTGCTCGCCCTCACGGCGGGCGCGACGGTCGCGAACATCTACTACGTCCAGCCGCTCCTGAACCTCGTCGGGAGCGGCTTCGGCGTGTCGGAGGCGGTCGCCGGGCTGCTCGTCACGTGCGCGCAGGTCGGCTACGTGGTCGGGCTCGCGCTGCTCGTGCCGCTGGGGGACCTGGTGGAGCGGCGCGGGCTCATCGTGCGGCTGCTGCTCGGCTCGGCGGTGGCCGCGGCGGCGTGCGCGGCCGCGCCGGGGTTCGCGGTGCTCGTCGTCGCGCTCGTCGCGCTCGGCCTGCTGTCGGTGGTCGCGCAGGTGGTCGTCGCGCTCGCGTCGAACCTCGCCGCCGACCACGAGCGCGGGCAGGTCGTGGGGACCGTGATGAGCGGGCTGCTCGTCGGGATCCTGCTGGCGCGGACGGTGAGCGGGGCGGTCGCCGAGGTGGGCGGCTGGCGCGCGGTGTTCGCCGTGGCGGCGGTCGCGCTGGTCGCGCTCGCGCTGGTGCTCCGGCGGGCGCTGCCGGTCGCTCCCCGCACGTCGTCGCTGCCGTACGGCGCGTTGCTGCGGTCGATCGTCGGGCTGGTGCGCGAGGAGCCGGTGCTGCGCCAGCGGATGGCGATCGTCGCCTGCAACATGGCCGCGTTCTCGATGCTGTGGACCGCCATCGCGTTCCTGCTCGACGGTGAGCCGTACGGCTACAGCGAGGGCGTCATCGGGCTCTTCGGCCTGGTCGGCGTCGTCGGCGTGCTCGTCGCGCCGGTGGCCGGGCGGCTCGCGGATCGTGGGCACGACCGGCTCGTGATGACCGTCCTGCTCGTCGCGCTGCCGGTGGCCTGGGGGCTGAACGCGCTCGGCTCGTCGTCGCTCGTCGCGCTGCTGGCCGGCATCGTCCTGCTCGACCTGGCGCTGACCGGCGTGCAGATCACGAACCAGAGCGCGATCTACGCGCTGCGGGCGGACGCGCGCTCCCGCATCACGACGGCGTTCATGACGTCGTCGTTCGCGGGCGGGGTGTGCGGCTCGATCGCGGCCGCGACGATCCAGGACGCCTACGGGTGGGGCTGGACGTGCGCCGTGGGTGCGGGGCTCGGGTTCGCCGCGCTCGGGGTCTGGCTCGTGAGCGAGGGGCGGCGGACCTCGCGAACGGCGCCCGCTCGCGAGGTCGGCTGCGAAGCCGGCTAGCTGCCGACGGACGTCATCGGCCCGCAGGCCAGGACGTCGGCGACGAGCTCGTTGGCGCGCTCGGGAAGCCAGCGCTCGGAGTCGACCAGGTGCTGGCCGAGGTCCTCGATCTGCTCGACCGCCGCGCGGGCGGCCTCGTCGGACACGAGGTCCTCGGAGAAGAACAGCGTGTCGGCGGCCTCACGGATCGTCTCCTGCTCGGCGGGCAGGAGCTTCGTGGGGCCGACCTCGCGCAGGGTCGTCACGACGCGCCCGTAGGCCTGGCTGCGTTCGGTGGTGGTCATGGTCGTTTCACCTCCGGTCGGTGCGTACTGGCGACCCAGTCCCATCAGTGTGACGGGTACTCCGGTCGTCGTCCGCGCGGGTTGGAACTTGAGGGTTGTTGGTGGCGGTTGTCACGTGAACCTCACGGTCACCGTGAGCTCCTCCACGCCGCGCACGAGCGTGAGGGTGAGGGAGCCGGGGATCGGCAGGCTGTCGAGGGCGTCCTGCACGGTGTCTAGACCGGTGATCGGGGTCGAGCTCATCGCTGTCAGGAGATCTCCGCGCTCGATCCCGGCCTCGGCGGCGGGGCTGCCGTCGTGCACGGCGCGCACGAGGAGCCCGTCGCGGTCGGGCAGGCCGACGGCGCGGCGCATGCGCTTGGCGATGTGCGGGGGCGCGATCGCGACGCCGAGCTTGGCGCGCCGGGGCGCCTGGCCGCCGGCGAGCTGCTCCACGTGCGCCTTGGGCGCGGGGAGCGCGAGCACGAGCCCGCCGCCGGCGCGGATCGCGTTGAGCCCGAGCAGCGTGCCGTCGCGGTCGACGAGCGGCCCGCCGGACGACCCGCGGGGGAGTGGGGCGGTGTGCTCGATCGCGCCGTCGATGCGGCCGCCGCGCGGGCCGCGCAGCCGGCGCGCCTCGCTGGCGGTGAGGCCGAGCGTCACGCGCAGCCCGCGGCCGCCCGGGTCGGCGAGCGCGACGACGTGGGCGCCCAAGCCGGGGTGCTCGGCGTCGCCCAGCGCGACAGGCGCGACGTCCTGCGTGTCGGCGTGGAGCACGGCGAGGTCGCCGTCGGGGTCGATCGCGATCACCTCGGCCTCGGAACGACGCCCGTCGCGGAAGGTGACGACCCTCGCGTCGGCCGGCACCGCGTGCGCGACCGTCAGCACCCGATCCGGCGCCACGACGACGCCGGAGCCGGCGTGCCAGCCCTTGCCCAGGCCGACGACGGCCGGGCCGACGGAGGCGGCGAGGGACTGCACGAGCGCTGAGGGGTCGAAGGGGGTCACTTGCAACTTGCAAGTCAGTGTACCCGCCTTCCATGCAGCTGCAACTACTGCACGCGACAGCGTACTCTCCGTGCCATGGGCCGCCGACCCGGGCGCGACGCGCCGACCGACTCGCCGCTGGGTGCGGCCCTCGCCGTCGTGGGGGACCGCTGGACGCCGCTCGTGATCGAGGCGCTCCTCGACCGGCCGCTGCGCTTCGGGGACCTGCAGGAGGCGGTTCCCAAGATCGCGCCCAACGTCCTGACGCAGCGCCTGCGCGAGCTGGAGTCGCACGCGCTGGTCGTCGCGTCGCCGTACTCCGAGCGCCCGCCGCGGTTCGTCTACGAGCTGACCGACGAGGCCCGCGGCCTGGCGGGTGCGCTGCGGCTGCTCGCCGACTGGGGCGCGCGCCGCTCGGGCGCCGAGGCGCCACACCACGCCGCCTGCGGCACGCCGCTGGAGGCGCGGTGGTGGTGCCCGACGTGCGAGACCGCCGTCGAGGACAGCGCCGCCGCCGAGGACTCCTGGCTCTGACGGGCCTGACGGGCCCTGGTTGCGCCTGACGCGACCGGACGACGACTACCGGCCCGTCGGCCTACTCGTCGTTCGGGCGGGCGCCCAACCCACGACGAGGGCTCTGTCAGGTCGACCGCGCGGCGGCGCGCTTGGCGCGGGCGCGCTTCTGCGTCGGCGTCGCGTGTGGGCGGCGGCGCGAGAGCGGGCCGCCGGCGAGCCCGACGAGCTCCGCCAGCGACGCCTGCAGCCCGTCCGTCAGCGCGTCGAGGTCGGGCAGCCCGTCGTAGTCGGCGATCAGGCCGAAGTTCATGCCGCCGTCGTACGACATCACCGCGACGGCCAGCGCGCGGTCACCGGCCAGGAACGGCACGGGGAAGACCGCCTCGAGCCTCCGGCCCAGCGCGTAGACGGGGATCTGCGGGCCGGGGACGTTCGTGACGAGCAGGTTGTAGAAGCGCCCGCTGAAGTTCATGCGCGACGCCTGGGCCAGGATCGTCGGTGGCGCGAAGTCCTGCGCGCCGGCGATGACCTCCGCGCCGAGCGCCTGCTTGGACTCCTTCAGCCCCTCCATCCGCTCTGACACCCAGCGCAGGCGGTCCACCGGATCCGGGATGTGCACGGGAAGAGGGCACAGGATCTGCACCAACTTGTTGCCGAGCGTCGGTGTCTCGTGACGATCTCGGACGGAGACCGGCACGCATGCGCGCAGCTCCAGCCCTTCGGTTCTCGTCCCCCGGGAATGCAGCCACGCCCGCAGTGCGCCGGCCACGACGGCCAGCACGACGTCGTTCACCGTCCCACCGAACGCGTTCTTGACGGCCTTGAAGTCCTCCAGCGAGGCGGGCGTCACCGCGTACCGGCGGTGCGGCCCGATGCGGACGTTCAGCGGCGTCACCGGCGGCGGGTTGAGCGCCGCCCACGCCACCTCGCCGACGCCCTCGGCCGCGGCGCGCGCCCGGTCCAGCGCCGTCGCCGGGCGGGCGGCCTCCGCGACGGCGCGCAGCGGCACCTCGGCCAGGCGCCGCGCGGCGCCGTTCAGCGCCGTGGCGGTGAGCTGCGCGGTGGACGGCTCGGGCCGCGCGTGCCACACGTCGCCGCCGACGTCGCGCGGCTCGGGGCCGAGGTCGAACAGCATCGTCATCAGGTCGACGCCCGAGATGCCGTCGACGAGCGCGTGGTGCGTCTTGGAGACGAGCGCCCAGCGCCCGTCCTCCAGCCGGTCGACGAGCCACAGCTCCCACAGGGGCTTCGTGCGGTCCAGGCGCTGCGAGAAGACGCGCGCCGTGAGCGTGAGCAGCTCCTTCGTCCCGCCCGGGCCGGGAAGGCCGGTGTGACGCACGTGGTAGTCGAGGTTGAACGTCGGGTCGTCGATCCACCGCCAGCGGCCGAGCCCGAGCGGCGGCGCGGCGAGCTTCTGCCGGTAGCGGGGGACCAGGTGCAGCCGGGAGCGGATGTGGCGCACCAGCTCGCGGTACGGCGGCGCCGGCCCTTCGAGCAGGGCGACGCCGCCGATCTGCATGTGCGTGTTCTGCCCCTCCTGGTGGAGGAACGAGGCGTCCACCGCGGAGAGGCTGTCCAAGTGCTGCTGCGCCATGTGCGGCGCGACACTACTTCAGCGGACGCCTTCCAGCCGCAGCAGCAGCTTCTTCTTCTCGACGCCCCCGGTGTAGCCGCCGAGCGCGCCGCCGGTGCGCAGCACGCGGTGGCAGGGGACGACGATCGGGATGGGGTTGGCCGAGCAGGCGTTGCCGGCGGCGCGGACGGCCTTGGCGTTGCCGGCCCGCTCGGCCACGTCGCGGTACGTCGCGGTGGCCCCGAACGGGATCGCCGCGATCGCCTGGAGGATGCGCTGGGTGAAGCCGCCGCTGAGCGACCAGTCCAGCGGCACCTCGAAGTCGTGGCGGCTGCCCTCGAAGTACTCGTCGAGCTGGCGGCGGAGCGGGTCGAACCGCGCGGCCGGGCCCTCGACGATGCGTGGCGAGAGGCGGCCGGCGAGGCCGTCGAGCACGACGTCGAGGCCGCCGTTGAACTCCTGGTAGGCGAGCCGGACGAGGCCGGCGGGCGTCTGCGCGGCGACGAGCGTCCCGAGGGGGGAGTCGAGCTGCGTGTAGGTCACGTCCACCGCGCCCTCGTCGAGGGCGCGCGCGGTCGCGCGGCGGATGGCGTCGGCGACCGCGTCGGTGGCCGGGGCGGGGGTGGCGGCGAGGGCCGCCTCGAGCGGGTCGGTCATGCGGGCACCCAGTCCTGTCGAAGCTTGGCGAGGCCGTCGGAGAGCGAGCGCCGGGCGGCGGCCTCCGTCGACCCCATGGCGGCGGCGATCTCCCGGTGCGAGAGGTCGCCAACGAAGCGCAGCAGCACGGCGCCGCGCTGCTTGGGGGGCAGCTCGTCGACCGCCCGCCACAGCGCGTCGTCGGGCGGGAGCGCGGGCGCCGGGGCGGCCCCGGACGTGATGCCCGCGCCCGCGCCGGCGACCGCGGCGGCCGGCTCGGGCTCCGCCACCGGGACGGCGTGGCGGGCCCTGGCGCGGTGGTGGTCGAGCGCCTTGTGGTGCGCGATCGTCAGCAGCCAGCCCTTGAGGTTGTCGGCGTGCCGCAGCGTCGGATACGCGCGCAGGGCGGCGACGACGGTCTCCTGGAAGACGTCGTCGGCGTCGGTCGGGCCCACCGACGCGACGCAGAACCGCAGGACGGCGGCCGCGTGCTCGTCGAGCAGGCGCTGGAAGGGAGGTCTCGGCACGTCAGTCCAACGTGGCGGCCCCGGAGAACGTGAGGCCGAGCGCGAGCGCGCGCCGCAGCGCGGGCGCCATGCGGTAGCGCTCCTCGCCCGTCTCCGCGCGCAGCCCGGCGAGGATCTCGGTCACGTGGTCGAGGCCGATGTGGTCGGCCCACTCGAGCGGCCCGCGCGGGTGGTTGAGGCCGAGCGCCATGCCCGCGTCGATGTCCTCCGCGCTCCCGACGCCCTCCCCGAGCGCGAACGCGGCCTCGTTCACCAGCTGCGCGACGATGCGGCCGAGCACGAGGCCCGGCGCGTCCGCGACCCACGCGACCTCCTTGCCGAGCGTCGCGAAGAAGTGCTCCGCGGCGGCCGCCGCGGCGGGGGAGGAGCTGGGCCCGCGCGTCAGCTCGACGAGGTGCGTGTCGCTGAGCGGCGGGAGCGCGTGGAAGCCGATGGCGGGCCCGTCGCCCTCGAGCGACGCGAGCGAGGCGCCGGCGCACAGCAGCGCCTGCGGCCCGCCCTGGATGGGCGCCTCCACCTCGCCTTCCGGGTCGAGGTCGAGCGCGAGGAAGGGCACGTCGCCACCGGCCTCCTCGGGCGTCGCGACGTCCCAGCCGGCCTCGGCCGCGGCGTAGAACAGCTCCTCGGCCAGGGCGCTCCCGCCGGCGACGACGATGAGCCCGTCGCCCTCCGGCGGCTCGCCCTCCGGCTCGGGATCCGCGACCGCGCCGCGGCCCCCGCCGGCCGCGCTGTGGTGCAGCGGGGTGGAGGGGGTGACGAGGCCGGGGTCGTACGCGTACCAGCCGCGCCCGCTCTTGCGGCCGTGGCGCCCGCTCGCGGCCATCCGCGCCATCAGCGGCGACGGGCGCCAGCGCGGCTCGCCGAACGACAGCTCGTGGAACGAGCGCGAGACCTCGAAGCCGACGTCGATCCCCACGAGGTCCTGCAGCTCGAACGGCCCCATCCGGAAGCCGCCGCCGAGGCGCACGATGCGGTCGATCGTCGGCACGTCCGCCAGGCCGTCGGCGAGGCACCGCAATGCCTCGAGCCCGAACGGCCGGTTGCAGCGGTTGACGAGGAAGCCCGGCCCGTCGGAGGCGAGCACGACCCGCTTGCCCATCGCCTCGCCCAGCTCGCGCACCGCGGCGACCGCCTCGGGCGCCGACTCGACGCCCGCGATCACCTCGACCAGCCGCATCACCGGGGCGGGGTTGAAGAAGTGCATCCCGACCACGCGCGCGGGCTCGGGCACGCCGGCCGCGACCTGCGTCACCGGGATCGAGGAGGTGTTCGTCGCCAGGACGGCCGTGGGACCGACGACCTCCGCGACCTGCGTCAGCACGCGCTGCTTGAGCGCGAGGTCCTCGGGGATCGCCTCGATCACGACATCGCAGCCGGCGAGCGCGGCCAGGTCGGCGACCGGCCGCAGCCGCTCCGCCGCGCCCTCGTCGGCCCGGCCCTTCGCGGCGGCGCGGGCGACGCCGGCGCCGACCGCCTCCTGCGCCCGCGCGAGCGCGCCGGCGTCCAGGTCGAAGAGCCGCGTCTCGGCGCCCGCCTGGCAGCCGAGCTGCGCGATGCCGGCGCCCATCGTGCCCGCGCCGACGACGCCGAGCACGCGTGGGGTGGAGGAGGCGGGCGGCGTCACGAGGGCACCAGCGCGTTGATGCCGGTGAGTGCCCGGCCGATGATGAGCTTCTGGATCTGCGACGTGCCCTCGTACAGCGTCGTCACGCGCACGTCGCGGAACCACCGCTCGACCGGGTGGTCGTCGACGTACCCCGCGCCGCCGTGGACCTGGATGGCCGTGTTCGCGCACTCGACGGCGGCCTCGGTGGCGTACAGCTTCGCGATCGACGTCTCGGTCGTGTTGGGGCGCCCGGCGTCCTTCAGCCACCCGGCGCGCCAGACGAGCATCCGCGCCGCGTCGGCCTTGACGCGCATGTCGGCGAGCATCGCCTGGACGAGCTGGAACGACGCGATCGGACGGTCGAACTGCTCGCGCTCGGTCGCGTACCTGACGGACTCGTCGACGCAGCCCTGGCAGATGCCCACGCAGCCGGCGGCGACCGAGTACCGGCCGGAGTCGAGCGCGCTCATCGCGACCTTGAAGCCGTCGCCCACCTCCCCGAGCACCTCGGTCGCCTCGACGTCGTCGAGCGCGATCGACGCGGTGTCCGAGCCGTGCAGGCCCATCTTCCCGTGGATCTCCGACGGCTGGAACCCAGGCTGGTCGGTGTCGACGAGGAACGCCGCCAGGCCGCGGTGGCCCTTGGACGGTTCGGTCTGCGCGAAGACGAGCGCGACCTTCGCGTGGTTGCCCATCGAGATCCACATCTTCGCCCCGGAGATCAGCCACCGGTCGCCGTCGCGCCGCGCGCGCGTCCGCTGGTTCGCCGCGTCGGAGCCGGTGTCCGGCTCGGTCAGCGCGAAGCACCCGAGCCACTCGCCGCTGCACAGCCGGGGGAGGTAGGTCTGCTTCTGCTCCTCCGTGCCCCACTTGAGGATCGCGCTGCACACGAGCGAGGTCTGCACCGACACGACCGTCCGCATCGACGAGTCGCCGCGCCCGATCTCCTCGACCACGAGCCCGTACGTCACGTAGTCGAGCCCGGCCCCGCCGTACTGGCGCGGCACGATCGCGCCGAGGTACCCCTGGTCGGCGATCTTGCGCACGAGCTCCGTGTCGAACCGCTTCGCCCGCGCGTTCTCGGTCGCGCGCGGCACGATCTCCTTGTCGGTGAACGCCCGCGCCGTCTCGCGGATGAGCTGCTGCTCGTCGGTCAGAGCGAAGTCCATGGCCGGGACGCTACGCGACGCGCGGCCCGCCTAGGCTCTCGCGCGATGGACGCTCCCTCGCCTCTCCACTACCAGCGGTGCGGCAACTGCGGCGCCGCCGTGCACCCGCCGCGGCTCCTCTGCCCCGTCGACGGCGGGCGGAACCTGACGTGGCACCAGAGCGCCGGGCGCGGCACCGTGTACTCGCAGACGACCGTGCACGGGCGGGAGGGGGCGCACGGGCTGTGCCTGGTCGACCTGGAGGAAGGCTACCGGGTGATGGCCGCCGGGGCGCCCCCGATCGGCACGAACGTGACCCTGCGCATCGAGAGCGGGCGGCTGTGCGCGGAGTAGCGGCGATCGCCGGCATCGGCGAGTCCGACACGTTCGACGCCACCGGCACCGACCTGACGCCGCTCGACCTGATCGCGCAGGCGACCGCGCACGCGCTCGACGACGCCGGGCTCACGCTCGCCGACGTCGACGGGCTCGCGACCGCGTCGGCGTACTTCGGCATGCCGGGCCTCAACGTCGCCGAGCACCTCGGCATCCGTCCGCGGTGGAGCGACGCGAACAACCTCGGCGGCGCGTCGTTCCTCGCCCACGTCCACCACGCGGCGGCGGCGATCCACGCGGGCCTCGCGGAGGTCGTGCTCGTCGTCTACGGATCGACGCAGCGCAAGGACGGCGGGCGCCTGAAGTCGATCGCGGAGAGCTTCCCGTACGAGCAGGACTACGCGCCGCGCTACCCGATCTCCCAGTTCGCGCTGGCCGCGCACCGGCACATGCACGAGTTCGGGACCACTCGGGAGCAGCTCGCGCAGGTCGCCGTCGCCGCCCGCGCGTGGGCGCGCGAGCCGCAGAACGCGAAGGCGTTCGCGCGCGAGCCGCTCACCGTCGACGACGTGCTGAACGCGCGGATGATCTCCGAGCCGCTCACGAAGCTCGACGCGTGCCTGGTCACCGACGGCGGCGGCGCGCTCATCGTCACCTCGACCGAGCGGGCCAAGACGCTCCGCCGGCCGCCCGCGGTCGTCCTCGGGGCGGGCGAGGCGCACTGGCACCGCAACATCAGCCAGATGCCCGACCTCACCACCACGGCGGCCAAGGACTCCGGCGCGCGCGCCTACGCGATGGCGCGCCTGACGCCCGCGGACGTCGAGGTCGTCGAGCTCTACGACGCGTTCACGATCACGCCGATCCTCTTCCTCGAGGACCTCGGCTTCTGCCCGAAGGGCGAGGGCGGCCCGTTCGTCGCCGACGGCCGCACCGCCCCCGGCGGCACGCTGCCGGTCAACACCAACGGCGGCGGCCTGAGCTACTGCCACCCGGGCATGTACGGGATCTTCCTCCTCACCGAGGCGGTGCGGCAGATCCGCGCCGGCCGCGACGTCGCGCTGTGCCACGGCAACGGCGCGGTGCTGAGCGCGCAGGCGACGGTGATCCTGGGCTCCGCCGGCACCCTGTAGGTCGTTTGGCCGACATCCGGAGCGTCGGCGCCGCCCGGACGGGAGGTTCGCGGTGGGATGAGACCGATCTGACACTGACCCGCAGCGCGCGTGCGCGTAGCGTGCGCCGCGCACACCCAGCACACGCCGGGGGCGTCGTCGGCCAGACCAGGAGCCACACCTGTCAACGGTCCGGCGGCGCCCCCGGGGTCCGCTCGCGCCCGTAGTCTCTGCGCGACATGGGCGGAGAGGTGTTCGTGTGGGTGATGGTCGGCGTGTTCGCCGCGCTCCTCGTCCTCATCGTGCTGCTCGGGCTCTTCTATCCCGGCAGCGGCGCCGACCAGCTGGACTGGCGCCCGACCCGTTCGCCCGAGACCGAGGCCCAGAACGAGATCGACGACGTGACGCAGATGCTCGAAGCGACGAACGCCAAGCGCACCGCCCGCGGCCTCCCGGCCCTGAGCGAGCGCGACGTCCACGCGCGGCTGGAGGAGGACGACGCGCTACGCGCCGCCCTGCGCGGAACCGGCGAGGACGCCGAGCTCGCGGAGGAGCGCCGGCAGCTGGAGGAGGCGCGCGAGGCGCGCCGGCGGATGCGCGAGGAGCGCCAGCAGCGCGAGGGCAACGCGTAGATGCGGCTGCTCGTGCTCGGCGGGTCGAGCGCCCGCGCGGTCGAGCTGGCGCGCGCGTACACCGCGGAGGGCCACGCGGTCCGCGCCGTCACGCGCGACGAGGCCAACCGTGAGCGGCTGGAGGCCGCCGGCGCCGAGTGCTGGATCGGCGACCCGAACGTCGTCGGCACGCTCCGCTACGCGCTCGACAACGTCACGCTCCTGCTCCACCTGCTCGGCTCGTCGCCCGACGCCGACCTGCACGGCTCGCGCCTGGAGATGCTGCTGGAGCGCACGATCGACACGACCGTGCGCGGCGTCGTCTACGAGGAGAACCGGGCCCACCCACCCAACGCGGGCGGGCGCGCGACGCTGGAGCGCATCGCGACGTTCAACGAGATCCCGCACCGGGTCGTCCAGCGCAACGACCCGGCGTGGCAGGCGAGCGTCCGCGCGCACGTCGACGCGCTGCTGGCGGGCAACCGCCGCCTCAACCGCGCGTTCTAGCCGGCGGCGGCCGCGGCCGGGTGGTCCAGCCGCTCGAGCAGGTCGCCGAGGATGCGCGCGGTCGCGCCCCAGATGAGGTCGTCGCCCACGACGTACGTGTCGGTGCGGAACGGCACGCCCCGCCGCATCAGCCGCCGCCGCGAGTAGCCCGCGCGCAGCGCCGGGAGCGAGAGCTCCAGCACCGAGTGGACCTCGTCGGCCGACAGCGTCCACTCCAGCCCCGGCTCGATCAGCCCGACGAAGGGGTAGACGGCGTAGCCGGTCGCGATGGTCGGGGTCGGCTGGAGCGCGCCGACGACCTCGACCGCGTCGGGCGGCAGGCCGATCTCCTCGTGCGCCTCGCGCAGCGCGGTGAAGGTGAGGTCGACGTCGGTCGGGTCCTCACGGCCGCCGGGGAACGAGATCTCGCCGGGATGGCGGCGCAGGTCGTCGCGGCGCTTGGTGAAGACGGCGTGCACGTCGCCGGCCTCGTCGACGTAGAGAGGCACGAGCACGGCCGCGTCGGTGCGGCCGTGGACGTCGAGCGCGGACGCGGCGGCAGGCTCGAGGAGGACGCGGCGCAGGGCCGCGGCCAGCTCAGCTCGCGGCGCTGAGCTGGGTGCGCTCGACACGCTCGTGGAACATGACCTCGCCGTCGAGCGTGCGGTGGACCGGGCACTTGGCCGCGATCACCTTCAGGCGCTCGAGCTGCTCGTCGGACGCATCGGCCGGCAGGCGCAGGACGAGGTCGAAGCGGGTGGGGCAGCCGCGCTCGGCCGGGGTGTAGGAGCACTCGACCTCGACGTACCCGAGATCCCACCCCTTGCGCTGGGCGTACATCTCCATCGTCACCGCCGTACACGAGGCGAGCGACGCCGCGAGCAGCTCCTGCGGGCTGGGGGCGGAGTCGTCGCCGCCGTGGTCGGCCGGCTCGTCGACGCTGAGGTGGTGGCCCCGGACGTCGACCATGTGGCGGTAGGTCCCGGTGCGCCGTGCGACTGCCTTCATCTGCCCCATAGGGCCATCGTAGCCCGCTTCCGGGACGCTCAGGTCAACGGGTTGAACACCAGTCCGGTCGGGACCTTGGGGTAGAAGTAGGTCGACTTCGGCGGCATCGACACGCCGGTCGCCGCGACCTCGCGGACCTGCTCGACCGGCGTCGGCCGCAGGAGGAAGGCGACGTCGAACGCCCCGCGCTCGACGAGCTCCACCGCCTGGCGCGCGTCGCGGGCGTAGCCGAAGTCGTGCAGGTGCGAGATGTCGTCGTCCGTCAGCTCCAGCGGGCCCTTGAGGAGGAGCGCCTCCAGCACCGCGGTGTCGAGCCGCTGCAGCGCCGGCGGGGCGTCGGGGAGCACCTGTGCGGCGCGCGCCTGGTCCTTGAGCGTGAGGCGGAACGGCTTCTTGAAGTGCGCGTCGAGGTAGCCGAGCTGGAGCGGGCCGTCGCCCGGCGGCGGCGCGAGGTCGGCGGTCGAGGGGAGCTCCTCGACCTCGAAGTCGGCCCGGAGGGCCTCGGCGAGCGCCTCATAGCGCGGCAGGCCCCGGCCGGTCGCGAGGCGGTGCGTGGGGAAGACCGTCAGCCCCGGGTCCTCGAGCGCGACGAGGCACATGAGCACCCAGCCTGCCGCCTCGGTCCCCGCTTCCTCCGCGTACACGCGCGCGGTCTCGTACCGGTGGTGGCCGTCGGCGATCAGGAGCTCGGCGTCCGCGACGGCGGCGGTGACCGCGTCGAGCGCCGCCGGATCGGTCACGCGCCAGAGGCGGTTCACCGTGCCGTCGGCGTCCCGCGTGGTGCCGAACGGCGCCTCGGCCGTGAACGGCGCGAGCGCGCCCCACGCCGCGCCCGCCGGGTCGCTGTAGAGGCTGAAGATGGGGGAGAGGTTCGCCCGTGTCGCGCGCGTGAGGCGCAGCCGGTCCTCCTTCGGGCCGGGGTGCGTGCGCTCGTGCGGGCGGATGCGGCCCGGGCCGTACTCGGTCACGCGGACCGCGGCGAAGAAGCCGCTGCGGGTGCGGAGCTGCCCGTCCGGCCCGGTGTACTCCTGCGTGATCGCCCAGATCGCCGGGGCGTCGTCGCGCACGAGCACGCCCTCGTCCTGCCACCGCGCGAACGTCGCCGCCGAGTCGTCGTAGCGCTCGTCCTGCGGGAGGTCGATCTCGACGACGTTGTGCGCCGAGCGCGCGAGGAGCGCCGCGCGCTGCTCGGCGTCGATGACGTCGTAGGGAGGCGCGACGACCGCGTCGAGGTCGACGTCGGGCGCGTAGTGGATCGCGTGGAGGGGCCGGATCTCCGCCATGCGGCGGACCCTACCCCTAGCCCTTCGCGCCGAACTCGGTGGTGTAGGTCGCGCCGTCGTCCTGGCCGGGCGCGCCGAGCGCCACGCCGACGCCGATCTCGCGGTACGCGGCCTGGAGGATGTTCGCGCGGTGACCCGGCGAGTTCATCCAGCTGTTGACGATCTCGACGGGAGAGCCGAGGTCGCCGGTGCCCCACGCGAGGTTCTCGCCGAAGCGGTACGAGCGGCCGCCCTTGAGGTAGCCGGACGCCTTGATGCGCGTCGTCACCGTCGAGCCGCCGGGCGAGACGTGCGCGAAGAAGTCCTGCGCGACCATCTGCTTGGAGTACTTCGCCGCCGCGCCCGCGAGCTTGCCGTTGGAGCGCAGCTTGACCAGCCCGCGCGAGGTGCGCTCGCGGTTGAGCAGGCACAGGACGGTGTCCTCGAGCGTGTCGACCGAGGCCTCGCCCGGCGCGGACGCGGCGGCCGGGCACGCGGTGACGGCGGCGGCGCGGGCGGTCGGGTTGAGCGGCTTGGCCTGCGCGGCGGGCGCGCCGGCGGCGATGACCGCCGCGGCGGCGGCGAGCGAGAGGACGATGCGGTGACGGCGATCCTGCATGGCCCTCCTCAACTCGGGCCGCCGCCTGCCGACCTTGCTGGGCTGAGGACCCGTCTGGACGTCTGTCCGGGGGGGCATCGGACATCCGGCCAAACGCGTTTACACGGAGCGCGGGATGTGTGCGGGCCGACACAGCACCGTTTGGCTCGTTGTGCGGCGTCAAGGACAACGCGGGATGCGTTTCCTCAAGCCTCCGACCCCGAAGGCGCCGCTCGCGAACGTCCGCCACCTCGACCGCCAGGCCGCGCTGGAGGGCGCCAAGCGCGCCCGCCGCAAGCTCGCCGCCCTGGCCCCGCTCCTCGCCGCCGTGCTCGTCGCGTACCGCTGGCGGGTCGAGCTGTTCGGCGTCGACGAGCCGATCCGGATCGCCACCGCCGTCGTGCTGGTGATCATCGGCTGGGCGTTCGCGCGGCAGCTCGGCGGGCTGCTGCGGCCGCGTCTCGACCGGCTCGATCCCAACGTCGCGGGCGTGGCCGGCTTCTTCATCCGGCTCGTCACCGTGCTCGTGATGCTCCTCGTCTCGCTGCGCATCGCGGGGCTGGAGCTCGGGACGCTGGCGCTCGGCGCCTCGTTCACCGCGGTCGTGTTCGGGCTCGCCGCCCAGCAGACGATCGGCAACCTCCTCGCGGGCATCGTGCTCCTCTCCGCGCGCCCGTTCACCGTCGGCGACCGCGTGCGCTTCGCGGGCGCGGGCATCGAGGTCGAGGGCGTCGTCGAGCAGCAGGGCCTCCTGTACGTCAGCGTCCGCGACGGCAGCGACCCGGTGATGATCCCCAACGCGTCGGTGCTCAACATCTCGATCCGGCCGATCCGCGAGCCGGATGCCGTCGACCTGCGCGCGCGGCTCCCGCACGACATCGACCCGACCGAGGTCGAGGAGCGCGTCGGCGAGGCGCTCTCGGTCCCGACGCGGCAGGACCTGCACGTGGAGCTGGAGGAGTTCGACGGCGGTGACGTCGTCGTCCGCCTGCGTGCGGTTCCGGTCGATCCCCAGCAGGGCGGCGCGCTCGCGCGAGAGGTCCTGCGTGCCGTCGCGGAGATCGCCCCGGACCAGCGGGGCGACGATCGGGACGGCCGGATTCGAACCGGCGGCCTCCGCGTCCCAAACGCGGCGCTCTAACCAGGCTGAGCTACGTCCCGTTGCGCCGTACAGCCTGACAGGCGCGCGCGGACACGTCGTGAACGGCGTGGTTCGAGCCCGCGCGATGCGTCCAGGGGACATAAAGCGTGCTCCTGATGCACCGACAACCGGCACATCATGCTCTCGCTCCCGACGCGCCGTGCTGCGCGCTTCGCCGCGGCCGGCCTCGGAGCCCTCGCCGCGCTGACCCTCTCGTCCGTCGCCGCGCAGGCCCAGCAGCCGGTCCCGACCGGCAACGGCATGCTCGCCTTCACCGAGAAGTCGGGCTCGACCAACATGTCGTACGTCATCTGGCCCGACGGCACGCATCAGCGCGAGGCCAACACCGACAACGACTTCGACCGCGGCATCGTCGGCGGCTGGTCGCCCGACGGGCACACGCTGCTCGTCCTCGACACGTACATGGGCGACCAGGTCAACCAGCTGTACCAGGGCGACGGCTCCTACGGCTGGTCGATGATGGATGACGACTACGCCGCGATCGGCGAGATGGGGAACGGCGACTTCAGCCCGAACCAGTCGATCCGCGTCTGGGGGAGCACGAACGGCCTGCGCACCCAGTCGGGCCCGAGCCCCGCGCAGTTCGTCTCGAACACCGAGGCGCGCGACCCGCAGTGGGCCAACAACGACCGTCTGATCTGGACCTCGCCCACCGAGGGCGTCATGGCGATCGACGACGCGTCGTCGAGCACGACGGTCCGCACGCTCGTGGCCGGCACCGGCTTCGAGCACGCGACGATCTCGGTCGACGGCACGAAGGTCGCCTACTCCGAGCACGACGGCACGAGCTGGAACGTCCGCGTCGCGACCGTCGACGGCGGCATGCCGCCGGCGAACCTCGAGACGGGCACCGACGGCAGCGACGAGCGCTACGCCACGATGTCGCCGGACGGCACGCAGGTCGCGTTCGTCTCGAACCGGTCCAGCAAGCCCGCGATCTGGATCGCGCCGGTCGACGGCTCCACCGCCGCGAAGATGGTCCCGAACACCGAGCGCGCCGGCACGGCCGACTTCGCCGGCCTCTCGTGGCAGCCGGGCCTGAAGCCGACGATGCTGCCCACGCGGTTCCAGGACTACCCGACCTACAAGGTCGGCGACAAGCTGTACGCCAGCTACGGCGGCCACATGGAGGCCACGCCGAGCTACGAGGTGGCCTACAAGTGGGAGATGTGCAGCATCCGGCGCAGCGACGCCGGCCAGTGCTACGACACCGGGCAGACCGGCTCCTCCTACACGTTCACCGAGGCGGACCGCGGCTTCAAGATCAAGTACACGCGGACGACGACGAACGCGCTCGGCAGCGCGTCGACGAGCATCGTCTCCGACTGGTACGGCGACCCGCCGGCCACCACGACGGGGCGCCCGACGCTGGTCGCGCCGACCGGGCCGATCGGCGGCACGACCGTGAAGGTCGAGTGGACCGGCGCCGAGCCCGGCGGCTGGTTCGTCTGCTCCACCGACTACCGCGTGACGTGGAAGGAGTGCGAGTCCGGGATGGAGCTGACCGGGCTCAAGCACGGCTACTCGTTCCTCTACGTCATGCAGAAGAACGACTGGGGGATGGGCGGCGCCGAGCTGTACGTCGAGATCTACTCCGACCAGCAGAAGCCGTACGCGCCGAACATCTGGAACTACCCCAACTACTGGACCGGCCCGACGATGGACGGCAAGTTCGAGTGGGGCGGCGAGGGCAAGCCCGAGAACCGTTTCGAGTGCCAGGAGGACGACGGCGCCTGGAAGGCGTGCGCCACCCCGCACACGATGAGCGTCACGACCGAGGGCCAGCACACGTTCCGCGTCCGCGAGATCGACGCCGTGGGCAACGTGAGCGACGTCGCGTCGCGCAGCTGGACGGCGACCAAGCCGCCGGCGCCCGCCGTGCCGCCCGCAGCGCCGACGCTGGTCAGCGGCCCGCCCGCGCTCACCAAGTCGACCGACGTCTCGATCGACTTCACCGGCGCGGACCCCGCGGGGACCGGCTACTCGTGCCGCCTCAACGGCGGCGCGTGGGGCGGCGCGTGCGGCCCGGCGTGGACGCGGTCGAGCATGGCGCCCGGCACGCACACGTTCGAGGTGCGCCAGCTCGGGGCCACCGGCCTCGAGGGTGAGATCCTGAAGGTCACGTGGACCGTCGACACGACGGCGCCCACGGCCCCGGTCATCACCGGCAAGCCGCCGACGACCGCGACGAGCGGCACCGCGACCTTCACGTTCACGACCGAGGCGGGCGCCACCGCCGAGTGCCAGCTCGACAGCGGCGCGTGGCTGCCGTGCAGCTCGCCGCACGAGGTGACCGGCCTGGCGTCCGGCTCGCACCGGATGGTCATCCGCCAGACCGACGCGGCGGGCAACGTCAGCGGCAACCGCACGGCCAACTGGTCGGTCAACCTCCCGTCCGGGATGGTGGCCGAGCCCACCGTCGAGGCGCCGCAGCCGCAGGTCGCGACGCCCGCGGGCACGACCGCGGCGGCGACGCCGAAGGCCGCGCCCGCCACCCCGGCGGCCGCCGCCAAGCCGAAGCTCACGGCCGACCTCGGCGCCACCGGCGCGGCCGGCGGCTCGGGCTCGGGCTCCGGCTCCGGTGGTGCGACGGCCGCGATCACGGTCTCCGGCAGCGCGCTCGACGTCGGCTGCTCGGCGCCGGGCGTCACGCTCTCGTCCTGCACGGTGAGCCTGTACGCGGCGGCCGCCACCGGCGCGACCGCCCGCGCGGCGGCAGCGACCAAGGTCCTCGTCGGGCGCGGGACGTACCGCCGCACCGGCGGCGGCGGGAAGCTCTCGGTCGATGTCGAGCTCAACGCGACGGGCCGCGCCCTCCTGCGCCGCTCGCCCGCGGGCCTGAAGGTCTCGGTGGCGATCACCGGCAAGCCCGTGTCCGGCGCGGCCCTGAAGGCCACGAGCACCGCCACGCTGATGCCCAAGCGCGTCAGCGCGACGGTCGGCGGCTTCGCGGTCGACCACGCCGAGCTGCCCGCCGCGGCGCGGCGCCAGCTGCGCACGCTCGCGCGGCAGGTCCGGGGGACGGCCGTGACGGTTCGCGTCGCCGGCCACACGGACGGCTCGACCACCGACTCCGCCTACCTCAAGCGCCTCGGCGCGCGGCGGGCGCGGACGGTCGCGGCCTACCTGCGCGCGCACGGCGTGCGCGCCAAGGCGACCGTCGTGTCGCGCGGCGCGCAGGCGCCGCGGGCGACGAACGCGACGACGGCGGGCCGCGCGCTCAACCGCCGCGTCGAGCTGCGCATCGAGCGCTAGGGCGCCGAGAGCATCGGCCGGACGTCCAGAGGGCTCGACAGCATTCTGGACGTCCGGTCAACGCTCCATAAAGCGGAGCCCCGACCCTCCGACCACCGGGACATCATGTTCCCTGCAAGGACGCGCCACGCAGCGCGTATCACCGCGGCTGCGGTCGGTGGCGTTCTCGCCGCAGGCCTCACCCTCCCCGGCGGCGCCGCCGCCCAGATGTACAAGGCCAACGACAACGGCGTCCTCGCCTACTCGACCACGGACCGGATCGCGCACACGATCTTCGTGAACGGCCAGAACGACAGCGTCGTCTCGACCTTCGACAGCCCGCTGGGCGTCCCCGGCGAGGTCGGCGGCTGGAGCGTCGACGGCAACCGCCTGCTCGTCGTCAACAAGCCGACCTCGAACAGCAGCGAGCTGCGGGACGTCAACCCGTGGACCCAGGCGCAGGTCGCCCGCGTCGACGAGGCGTTCGGGATCTTCGGGCCGTCGATGTCGCCGGACGGCACCGCCTACGCCTACGGCTCCGCGACCGGCGTGAAGCTGCACAAGAGCGGCGAGGGCACGACGGACCTGTGGCCCAACGCGGACGGCTCCGAGGGCACGGCGTGGTCCAGCGAGGACCACCTGCTCGTCGGCCTCAACGGGCCGATGGGCATCTACCGGTTCCTCCAGCCGCTGGACGGCAGCACCACGGGCGACAACTGGGTCATGTCCGACGACCCGACGTTCCCGCTGTCGCCGTCGATCTCCCGCGACGGCCAGCGCGCCGCGTACGCCGCGCTCGGGATCAGCGAGACCGGCCCGACGACCGACGTCTTCTGGCTGAAGGCGGACGGCAGCGAGAGCCCCGTGCGGCTCGAGCCGGGGACCACCGACGGCTCCAACGAGGACCTCGCGACGATCGCGCCGGACGGCTCCAAGGTCGCGTTCGTCTCCGACCGGCTGGGCGACGGCTACTTCGCGATCTACACGATCGACCTGCCGACGGCGGAGAACCCGAACCCCGACCAGACGGCCCACATCGTTCCCAACACGACCACGACCAAGGCCTACACCGGCCTGTCGTGGCAGCCGGCGGACGTGCCGTACCTGGCCGAGGGCTCGATCACGACCTCGCCCGAGATCGGCAACACGATCAAGCAGGACCCCGCGTTCGACATGCCGACCGCCCCGGTCACCACGCAGTGGCAGTGGCAGCGCTGCACGAACGTCGTGGGCACGCCGAACAACTACACGAGCGGCGACTGCGTCGACATGAACGGCGAGACCGGCGAGGGCTACAAGCTGCTCCCCGGCGACGTCGGCGCGCAGTTCCGCGTCGTCCGCAAGGTGACCAACGGCGCCGGCACGGACACGCAGGCCTCGGAGATCACCGAGCCGGCCTACGTTCCCGACAGCACCCCGCCGGGCGTCCCGACCATCGACACCAAGCCCGCCGCGCGGTCCAACACGCTGAGCCCCACGTTCACGTGGACCGGCGCCGAGGCCGGCGGCACGTACCTGTGCTCGCTCGACGGCGCGTCGTTCACCACGTGCACCTCGGGCTCGACGTTCAACGTCGTCGGCGAGGGCCCGCACACGTTCCGCGTCAAGCAGCGTGACGACGCGCTCAACACCGGCGACCCCGCCGAGCACACGTGGAACGTCGACGTCACCACGCCGTCCACGCCGAACGTGACCGCCCAGCCGGCCGCCGTGACGAAGTCGACGGCCGCCACGATCGAGTTCACCGGCGACGAGGTCGACGGGACGTTCGAGTGCCGCGTCGGCAAGGAGCTGTGGGAGGCGTGCACCTCCCCGGTCACGCTCACCGAGCTGCCCGAGGGCGCGAAGTCCTACTCGATCCGCCAGGTCGACGCCGCCGGCAACGTCAGCGACCTCCCGGCGCTCGTCGAGTGGACCGTCGACACGACGCCGCCGCTGGCGCCGACGTTCGGGACCAACGACCCGGCCGTCTACACGGTCAGCCACGACCGCGCGTTCACCGGCGAGGCCGACGGCACGTACGAGTGCCAGCTCGACGACAGCGCGTGGGAGGCCTGCACGTCCGCGGAGACCCTGACCGGGTACACGTCGGGCCCGCACACGTTCCGCGTGCGCCAGACCGACGCCGCCGGCAACACCGGCCCGGCCGGTGAGGACACGTTCACCGCGTACGTCGACGGCCCGGCCGCGCCCACCCTGCAGCACAAGCCGGCGGAGTTCACGAAGCTCACCGACGCCTCGTTCAGCTGGTACGACAACGGCGGCGTCCTGACCGCGTCGTTCGAGTGCCGGCTCGACGCGGGCGCCTGGGAGGCGTGCACGTCCGGTAAGACGTTCAACGGCCTGACCGAGGCGAAGCACACCTTCGAGGTGCGCGCCATCGGCACGAACGCGGTCGCGGGCACGCCCACCAAGCACGAGTGGACGGTCGACACGCACGCCCCGGCCAAGCCGGTCCTGACGAACCTGCCGCCGGCCCAGACGACGGACCCGGCCCTGAACGTCGGCCTCACGGTCGAGGCAGGGGCGATCCTGAAGTGCCGCATCGACGGCAACACCAACGCCAACGGCGCGTGGGCGTACTGCGGCGCGGACCTGCTCAAGTTCCCGAGCTTCCCGCTGGGCAAGCACACGTTCGAGATCCTGCAGGTCGACAAGGCCGGCAACGAGTCCGAGCCCGCGTCGTTCGCGTGGGAGGTCGTCGAGAAGCTCGCCGAGCCCGAGACCCCGGCGCAGCCCGAGACGCCGGCCAAGCCGGAGACCCCGGTCACGCCGGTCGTCCCGCAGACCCCGGCTGTCGAGACCCCGGTCGTCGCCGAGACGCCGAAGGCCACGACGACGACGACGCCGAAGACCGAGACCGTCACCCCGGCGACGGCGGCCAAGCCGAAGCTCACCGCCCTCATCGGCGGCACCGGCAACGGCGGGTCCGGCACGAGCGGCACCGGCAACGGCAACGGCAACGGCACGAGCTCGGCCGCCACGATCACCGTCAAGAACGACGGCGTCGGCGTCGGCTGCTCGATCACCGGCACGGTCCTCACCTCGTGCACGGTCGACCTGTACGCCGCCGCGC
Source organism: Parviterribacter multiflagellatus (assembly GCF_056863265.1). Taxonomy (NCBI): domain Bacteria; kingdom Bacillati; phylum Actinomycetota; class Thermoleophilia; order Solirubrobacterales; family Parviterribacteraceae; genus Parviterribacter; species Parviterribacter multiflagellatus. The sequence goes on along the minus strand of NZ_JBXPIZ010000002.1, from coordinate 511,404 downwards.
CGGCGACGGGCGCGACCGCGCGCGCCGCGGCCGCCAAGCAGGTGCTCGTCGGCACCGGCACGTACCGCAAGGCCGACGGCTCGAAGAAGCTCGAGGTCGACGTCACCCTCAACGCCACCGGCCGCGCGCTCATGCGCAAGTCGCCGGACGGCCTGAAGGTGTCGGTCAAGATCACGGGCACGCCGGTCAAGGGCGAGAAGCTCGAGGCCACGGGCGTCGCGACGCTGGTCCGCCAGCGCGTGGCGGCCACGGTCGGCGGCTTCGCGGTCGACCGGGCGACGCTGACGCCGGCCGCCAAGCGGCAGCTGGTCAAGCTCGCCCGCCAGGTCCGCGGCACCGCGGTCGCGATCCGCGTCGTCGGCCACACCGACGGCTCGACGACCGACTCGGACTACCTGAAGCGGCTCGGCGCGCGCCGGGCCCGGACGGTGGCCGCGTTCCTCCGCGCCCACGGCGTGAAGGCGAAGGCGACGCTCGTGTCGCGCGGCTCCGCGCAGCCGCGGGCCACGAACAGCACGAAGGCCGGCCGCGCGCTCAACCGCCGCGTGGAGCTGCGGATCGACCGCTAGCGGTCAGCCCGCATCACCCGGGTGCCACGGCCTGCGTCGTGGCACCCACCCCGGCACGGCCGCGCGGTACTCCTCGTACGCGCGGCCGTGCCGCGTTCTGAGGCGGGGCTCCTCGTAGACGCGGTGGAGCGTCGCCATCGCCCCGACGTAGACGGCGGCCGCGACGAGGAGGATCGGCTGCCTGAGCAGCAGGCCCTCGCCCGCGATCGTCGCCGCGGTCGCGACGTAGATCGGGTTGCGGACGTGGCGGTACGCGCCGGCGACGACGAGGTGCTGCGCGGGCGCGGCGGGGGAGGGGGTCCCGAGCCCGTGCCGCGCGAACTGCGCGAAGGCGTGGACGAGCGTCGCCAGGCCGGCGGCGACGAGCAGCGCGCCGAGGACGCGCAGCGGGACGGCCGTGGGCCCGTCGCCGATGGTGAAGCCGCCGGTGAGCAGCGCGGGGCCGACGCCCGCCTCCAGGCCGGGGCCTGCGAGGAAGAAGAGCGCGGAGCCGATCGTCGCGGCGCGGCGGGCGCGGTGCGCGTCGGCGCTCATGCGCCCGGCGGGGTCTCGTCGCGGGCCATGAGGACGACGGCGAGCTCCTCGGCGCGCTCGGGAGGCAGGACGGACGTGAGGCGGATCTCCTCGTCCGTGGCCGTGCGGAGGACGAGCGCGTCGCCGCTGGTCGACGCGTCCGCGATGTCCGCGCGCGCGAGCTGCCACTCGTGGTCGTGCGCGCGGCGCACGGCGCCGCTGTAGAGGAGCAGGCGGCGGTCGGTCAGCGCGAGCAGGCCCTCGAAGCCCAGCTCGGCGAGCGCCAGCCGCTCGACCCGCTCGCCCGGCTGCAGGCGGTCGACGAGCGCCTCGATCGCCAGCCCGTGCCCGTACGCGAGCGTCCGCCCGAGCTTGCGGCGGGCCAGCTCCCGCAGCTCCTCGACGGTCGTGTCGGGCTGGCCATGGCCGGGCCGGTCGCGGAGGAACGCGGTCAGCGCCGCGAGCTCCTCGTTGGGGCCGACGAAGCTCAGCTCGATCAGCGTGCCGCCGGCGAACGTCAGGTCGATGCGGCTCGGCCCGCTGCGCTCCTCGGCGAGGTCGCTCCAGGGCAGGCGCAGCTCCTCGCCGCGTCCGAGCCGGGGCTTGCGCGCGAGGTGGAGGTGGTCGGGGGTCGCGGCGGCGAGCCAGCCGCGCATGCGCCACATCCCGCCGATCACCGCGACGAGCTCCTCGCCCTCGCTGGCGGCCGCGAGCAGCCGGACGGCGCGCGCCGAGCCGACGCGCACCATGCCGAGCCGCCGCTCGATCTCCTGAAGCCGGTCGCTCACGCTGGCGGGCAACAGTAGCCCGCGCGGGTGCGCGCGCCCTCCGCGAATCCTCCACGCCGCGGCGGGTAGGGTCGCCCGAGTGGCAGACGTCGTGATCGGGGTCGACATCGGGACGACGAGCGCCAAGGCGGTCGCGTTCGACGCCGAGTGCACCGCGCACGCCGAGGGCCACCACGGCTACACGCTCAGCTCGCCCGCGCCCGGGCGGGAGGAGCAGGACGCACGCGAGGTCCTCGACGCGACGCTCGCGGCCACGCGGGACTGCGTCGCGGCGGCGCGCGACCAGGGCCTCCGCGTCGCGGGCCTCTCGTTCTCGTCCGCCATGCACTCGCTGATCGGGCTGGACGCCGACGGCGCGCCCGTCACGCCGATCGTCACCTGGGCCGACGCGCGCGCGTCCGAGCTCGCCACCGCCCTCCGCGCCGCGCCGGAGGGCCTCGCGATGCACCGCCGCACCGGGACGCCGATCCACCCGATGGCGCCGCTGCTCAAGCTGCGCTGGTTCGCCGACGAGGCGCCGGACGTGGCGGGGCGCGTCGCGCGCTGGGCGGGGGTGAAGGAGCTGGCGCTGCTCCGGCTGACCGGCGAGCTGGTGATGGACCACTCGATCGCGTCGGGCAGCGGCCTCTTCAACCTGGCCGAGGAGACGTGGGACGCGGGCGCGCTGGAGTACGCGCGGATCGACGCGGCGCGGCTCCCGCGGCCGGTGCCGACGACGGAGGTGCTGCGGCTGTCGCCGGCGGGCGCCGAGGCGGTCGGGCTGGAGGCCGGGACGCCGGTGGTCGCGGGCGCGGGGGACGGGCCGCTCGCGAACCTCGGGCTCGGGGCGATCCGCCCGGGCACGGTCGCGTGCTCGATCGGGACGTCGGGCGCGCTGCGGGTCGCCGTCGACCGGCCGCTGGTCGACCGCCGCGGGCGCGTGTTCTGCTACGTCCTCGCGCCCGGCCGGTACACCGTCGGCGGCGCGATCAACAACGGCGGGATCGTCCTCGAGTGGCTCGGCCAGACCGTCGCGCCCGACATCGGCGACGACCCCGACGCGCTGCTCGCGCTGGCGTCCGAGGCGCCACCGGGGTCGGACGGGCTGCTGTTCCTCCCGTACCTGCTGGGCGAGCGGGCGCCGCACTGGCGCGCGGGCGCGCGTGGGGTGTGGCTGGGGCTGACGCGCGAGCACGAGCGGCCGCACCTGCTGCGCAGCGCGATCGAGGGCGTGTGCTTCCAGATGGCGCTCGTGCTGGGCGCGATGGATGACGCGGGCGCGCGCGTGCAGGAGGTGCGCGCGACCGGCGGCTTCAGCCGCAGCCCGCTGTGGCGGCGGTTGCTCGCCTCGGCGTTCGGGCGGCCGATCGGGTTCGCCGCCAACCCGGAGGGCTCGGCGCTCGGCGCGGCGCTGCTGGGGATGACTGCGCTCGGGCTCCTCGACGATCTCGACCAGGCGGCCGAGCTCGTGCGGGTGACCGACGCGCAGGAGCCCGGCCCCGCCGAGGCCGAGATCTACGCGCGGCTGCTGCCGGTGTTCGACTCGGCGTCCGAGGCGTCGTCGGCGCAGTTCGACGCGCTCGCCGAGGTCATGGCGGAGCCGCGCGTCGGCGCCGCCGCGCGTCCTTGACCTTCCCTTTAGCCGGCGTCGTACGCTGATCGGCGAAGGGAAGTATCCCGAAGGCCGGATCCCCGTCAGCACGGCGCCCACGCGGCGCCCGGGACCGGCAGCCCCCCGCGCGGAGGGCCGGAGAAACCTTCGACTGCTCGTCCAACGATCAGCCGGAGGTAGTTCCGACCTTGACCGCCACCCCTCTCCATACCGACACCATCGAGGTGAACTGAGGCATGTCCGACCTGGGCCTGCTCGTCGTGCTCTCCGGCCTTCCGCTGCTGTTCGGCCTGTGGGCGCAGTGGAAGGTGAAGAGCACCTTCTCCAAGTACTCGCAGATCCGCCCCGCGAACGGGATGACGGGCGCTGAGGCGGCCGCGGCCGTGCTGCGCTCGTCGGGGCTCCCGGACCTGCAGATCCGGCCGGTCGCGGGGCGCCTGAGCGACCACTACGACCCGCGCTCGCGCACGCTGAACCTGTCGGCCGACGTCGGCCAGGCGTCGTCGCTGGCGGCGCTGGGCGTGGCGGCGCACGAGGCCGGCCATGCGATCCAGGACGCCCGCGGGTACGCGCCGATGCGCGTCCGCCAGTCGCTGGTCCCGGCCGCGATGGTCGGCCAGTCGCTGTGGTTCCTGCCGGTGCTGATCGGCCTGTTCCTCAACATGACCGGCCTCGTGATGGTCGGCCTCGTCCTCTTCGCGGCGATCGTGCTCTTCCAGCTCGTGACGCTGCCGGTGGAGTTCGACGCCTCCAAGCGGGCGCTGGTCGCGCTCGAGGGGCAGGGCCTGCTCGTCGGTGACGAGGTCGTGGGCGCCAGGAAGGTGCTCAACGCCGCGGCGCTCACGTACGTCGCGGGCTTCGTCGCCGCGCTGGGCCAGCTCGTCTACTTCTTCCTCATCTCGAGGGACTAGCGGAGGGCTTCGCCGGCTTGGTCCGGCACTTCTGGGACCGGACGACGTTCGTCCGGGTGGGGGAGGCCGCGGCGGGAACGCTCGGCCAGATCTCCCACCCGGCTGCGGGTGGTACACGACTCGCCTATCGTGTACCACCCGTGTCCGGTCCGGTCCTCGATCTCCTCGCGCGCGCGTTCGATCCCGCGCGGCCCGCGCCGCCGGAGGACGCCACGAGCGAGCGCATCCTCGACGGCGCGCTGGCGGTCGCCGCCGCGTCCGGCGTGCGGCACCTGACGATGGACGAGGTCGCGCGCCGCGCGGGCGTCGGGCGGATGACCGTCTACCGGCGGTTCGGCGACCGCGAGTCGCTGGTCGACGCGCTGACGGTGCGCGAGGCGCGCCGCGGGCTGGCGGCGCTGGACGCCGCGGCGCCGGTCGATGCGCCGATCGCCGAGCAGATCGCGGCGGGCTTCGTCGAGTCGCTGCGCATCGCGCGGGAGCACCCGCTGCTCAACCGGCTCGCGCAGGTCGAGCCCGACGCGGTGCTCGAGGCGCTGCGCGGGGACGGGGGAGCGGTGCTCGCGATGGCGCGGATGTTCGTCGCGGCGCGGCTGCGGGCGGCGCAGGAGGCCGGCGTGCTCGCGCGCGACCGCGACGCCGAGGCGGCCGCCGAGCTGCTCGTGCGGCTGATGTTCTCCTTCGTGCTGGTGCAGGACACGGCGCTGCCGATCGATGACGAGGCGGCGGCGCGGGCGCTGGCAGAGCGGCTCGTCGTGCCGCTCGTGACGGGCTAGAGCCGCTCGAACCGCGCGGCGAGCACGGCGCGGGCGAACGGCCACTGGTCGGCGTTCCGGCCCTCGCCGGGGTTCACCGTGTCCAGCAGTGCGAGGCCGCGGATCGTCGAGACCGCCATCTCGAGCATCGGCGCGAAGCCCGGCCGGTCGGCCAGGTCGGGGAAGAGGTCGCGCGCGAGGTTGCGGGTCTGCCGGTCGAGCATGCGCTCGACCTCGACCAGCCGCGCGCGCAGCTCGGGGTCGGTGCGGCCGGCGGCCCACAGGTCGAGCGCGGCCTGGAAGAGCGGGCTGGCGTAGCTGGCCCACAGCAGGTCGAGCGCGCGCTCGCGGCCCTCGCGGCCGGGCGGCAGGTCGACCGCCTCGCGCTCGAGCTCCTCGCCCCGGCGCCGGGCCAGCCGCTCCACCGCGGCGGCGAAGAGCGCCGCGCGGGTCTGGAAGTGGTGCAGGTGCGCGCCCCGGCTCAGCCCCGCGCGCTCGGACACCTTCGCGGTCGTCGTGCCCGCGTACCCGTACTCGATCAGGCACTCGATCGTCGCGTCGAGCAGCGCGGCGCGCGTCGTCGCGCTGCGGTCGGCCTGGGTGCGTCGCTCGGAGGTCGCCACGGGCGGCGCGGATGCTAGCGATGTGAACTTGCGTTCACGAACGAATGTTTTTTCGCTAGGGTGCGGCGGCGCCGTTGCTGCGCCCAGGGTTCGACTGAGGGAGAGGGACATGCCGGTACTGGAGATGACCGACGAGCGGCAGGCGTTCGTCGAGGCGATCCGCGACTTCTGCAAGCGGGAGGTCGGGACGCGGGAGCAGCGTGACGCGCTCACCGATCGCGGCCGGCACCCGCACAACAGCGACCTGTACAAGAAGATGGCCGACCTCGGCTGGCTCGGGATCGCGATCCCGGAGGAGTACGGCGGCAGCGGCGGCGGCCTCGTCGACATGTGCCTCTTCCTGGAGGAGACGTCGAAGGGCCTCGCGCCGGTCGGCGGCTACGGCGTGACGTCGATCGTCGCCGGCGCGTACGAGCGGTTCGGCACCGAGGAGCAGAAGGAGCTGATCCTCTCCGGCGTCGTCGCGGGCAACGTCGAGGCGATCGCGATGTCCGAGCCCGAGGCCGGCTCCGACGTCGGCTCGCTCAAGTGCCGGGCCGAGCGCAAGAACGGCTCGTACGTCCTCAACGGCCAGAAGACGTGGATCTCCGAGGCGCACCTCGCCGAGCGCATCCTCGTCGTCTGCCGCACCGACGCCAGCGGCCCGAAGCACAACGGCCTGTCGATGATCTCGGTGCCGACCGACGCGCCGGGCCTGGAGATCCGCCCGATCGAGACGATGGGCGGCGAGGTCGTCAACGACGTCTTCCTCACGGACGTCGAGGTCCCGGCCGAGAACCTCCTCGGCACCGAGAACGCCGGCTGGGTCCAGCTCATGGCGGGCCTCAACGTCGAGCGCCTCATCCTCGCGGCGCTCATGCTCGGCACCGCGCAGCGCGCGTTCGACGACCTCCTGCAGTACGTCAAGGAGCGCCAGCAGTTCGGCCGCCCGATCGGCTCGTTCCAGGCGCTGCGCCACCGCATCGCGGACCTCGCCACCGAGATCGAGTGCTGCCGCCTGCTCACCTACGAGGTCGCGTCGAACGTCGACAAGAACCCGGGCGCGATGTTCCCGCGCGAGGCGTCGATGGCCAAGCTCAAGGTCACCGAGACCGCCAAGAAGGTCACGCTCGAGGGCATGCAGATGATGGGCGGCTACGGCTACGCCTCCGAGTACGACATGGAGTACCTGGTGCGCCAGACGCTCGTCTCGACGATCTACGGCGGCACCTCCGAGATCCAGCGCGAGATCATCGGCAAGACCCTCGGCCTGTAGCGACCGCGGGCGGCGGGGAGAGGGAGCCGCCTGGGCGCAGGCCATACTTCCTCTCTCACGCCCCCGTAGCTCAGCTGGATAGAGCGCCCGCCTTCTAAGCGGGATGTCGCAGGTTCGAGTCCTGCCGGGGGTGCTCACGCCGCCGGGTGCGAGAGCGAGCCGCGCCGTTCGGGCATCCCGGACGGATGACGCCCTCGCTCGCCATCGTCTTCCTGCTCTTCGCCGCGCTCGCCGTCGCCGCCGTGATCATCCGCCGCCGCGCGCCGCGGCGTGTCCCGCGCTACGTGCCGAGGGAGTGGACCCGCGCGTGGGAGGAGGAGCAGGCGCGGCGCGGGGAGCGCGAGCTGTCGTGACGTGCGGGTGACCGCACCGTGACCCTCCGCCGCAGAGCGCGGGTTTCCCGCACCTGCGCGGCGGGGTCGGGCGGATCTCGTCAGGTCCCGTCGGCGGTGGAATGCAGGGCGTTCCACCAAACCCGAGCGGAGACCCGACATGAGCAAGATCTTCAACCTGACGACCGTCGCCGGAGGCGTGGCGCTCGGCATGATCGTCGCGGGCATCCTGGCGCTGATCGGCGGGACGTACGCCAAGGACGTCGTGCACGACCAGCTCGTGCCCCAGAAGATCTTCTTCCCGCAGAAGGGGGAGGAGCTGCCCGAGAGCCTCAACGAGTACGCGGGCGAGCAGGTCGACACGGCCGCCGAGGCCAGGGCGTTCGCCGACGACTACATCGGGCTGCACCTGGAGGGCATCGGCCAGGGCAAGAGCTACTCCGAGGTGTCGGGCGAGTTCATGAAGGACCCGAACAACAAGGAGCTGGCCCAGCAGCGCCAGACGCTCTTCATGGGCGAGACGCTGCGCGGGACGCTGCTGAGCGCCTGGGGCTGGGGCACCGTCGGGACGATCGCGTCGATCGCCGGCATCGTCCTGATCGTCCTCGGCGCCGTCCTGCTGATCGTGCCGCTGCTGGCGCTGCGCTCCGGCCGCCGCGCCGGCGCCACCACCGCCGCCGCGGCGACCGCATAGCGCGGGCGACGACCGAAGGGCCCGCGGGGCCGCGTCAGAGGGTGACGCGGCCCCGCATCTCGTAGGCGACGGCGTAGGTTCGGCTCCCGCGGGAGCAGGAGAACAGGCGGGGGCGCGAGGCGGCGGTGGCGCTCGCGCAGTTCCAACCGCGGTGCATTCGGAAGCACCCGCTGCCGGTGCACGGTGACGTGGTCGTCGCGTACCACGAGAGCATCCGGAGCCCGGCGGCACACGACGTGCCCTCGACCCGGGCCTCGACGTGATGGCCGTCGGCGAGCTGGACGTTCCCGCAGGAACGCTCGCGCGCGTGGGCGGCGGTGGGGTCGGCGAGGCCCGCGGGGCCGGCGACGAGGAGGAGTGCCGCGAGGGCGGCGAAGCGATGGAGGCTCACGGGGCGGCGGAGGGCTGCGCGGCGGGTGGTTCGCCCCGGCGCCCGCTCGGATCGCGCTCTACGGCCAGGTGCCGACCCTTCCTCCCCGGTTCACGCGCCTGCGGAGAACCTCTCCCGGAGCTGCCTCCGCCGACCACGGGCGGCGGAAGCGCTGGATGCGGTCGGTCTGACCTGATTAGTGTCGATTCCGCCAACCATCGAGAGGAGCAGCGATGTCCACCGCCAGGGCCACTGGGCGATCGCGGTTGCAGATCGGCTCGCCGGAGGCGCTCGTCGCGCCGGTGCACGCCGGCCCAGAGGCGTTCGCGGCCACTCGGCGCCGCGGCCTCGTCATGAAGGAGCTGACGCTCCACCGCACGGGCGACATCTTCAGCACCAGAGGGGAGATCTACTACCTCGCAACCGGCTTCACGCTCAACGGGGAGAAGCCGACGGTGTTCCCGATCGGCGACGCGGACAAGGCGATCCTGAGGCTCGATGAGGGCGAGACGTTCCACTTCTCGCTGGGGCAGGGCGCGCCGGTCTTCCCGCCCACCGAGCTCGTTGGCGGGCTGTCCCTGCAGATCCACGTGTTCGACTCCGACGGGGGCGCCCGGCGCGCGGGTGAGACAATGAAGAAGGCCGCCGACGCGGTCAGGGACGACGGCAAGGTCCTCGACCTGCTCGCCAAGCTCGCCAAGCCGGAGAAGATCGCGCTCGACCTCGTCGCGGGCGCCGCCGGCGAGATCACCAAGGTCGTCGGCGCGATCCTCGAGAGCAACAGCGACGACCAGATCGACTTCTTCACGGGCTTCTGGTCGGCCGACGATCCCTGGGACGGTCAGCTCGACGCGGACCAGCGCGGCGCGTCGATCCGGCTGGCCGAGGTCACCGCGCCGCTCTGAGCTAGGAGGGGGTCAGCGCACGCGGAGGGAGAGCGCGTCGCCCGGCGCGAGGAGCATCGTCACGCCCGTGCGCGGGTCGCGCGGGGACGCGCGGCGCTCGCGCAGGACGACCGCGGACCAGTGCTCGCCCGCGTCGAGCGACGGGGCGATCTCCGCCGCCAGCTCGCGCGGGACGTAGCCGAGCTGGCGGCCGCTCGGGAGGTCGACCGCGATCGCGTTCGGGTCGTGCGCGTTCTCCGGGTCGCGGCGCAGGACGAGCGGGCAACCGGGCGAGGCGGCGGAGGAGCGGAGCGCGGGGGAGTAGTGGCCGGCCGCGCCGGCGACGCTCGCGACCCGGACGCCGCGGCCGGCGAGCTGCTCCGCGTCGCGCGCGAGGAACGTCCCCGTGGCCGGATCGATCGGCTGGTACCCCGCCAGCCACACCTGGCCGCCGTCGGGCGGGTACCAGTAGCGCTCCTCGAGCTCGACGTCCACGACCACCGGCTCCATGCAGCGAACCTACCCGCAAACCAGGGCACTTCCCGACCGCTACGATCGGATCAGATGAGCCACGAGGACGACTGGAGCACCCGCGCGGTCACCCAGCTCGAGGAAGGCGGCAAGCGCAGCGAGGTGCGGCGCGCAGTCGTCGAGAAGCTGGGCGCGCAGCCGTGCGCGGTCAGCGCGCAGGACCTCGAGGACCTCCTCAGCGAGGATGGCCGCAAGGTCGGTCGCGCCACCGTCTACCGAGTGCTCGAGCAGCTCCTGGAGGCGGGCCTCGTCGAGCGGCTCGACCTCGGCAAGGCCGGCACGCGGTACGAGCCGCACCGGCACGGCTCCGGCCACCACCACCACGTCGTCTGCGACAACTGCGGCGACGTCATCCCGTTCGCCGACCCCGGGCTCGAGAAGGCGATCGACAAGGTCGTCAGCAAGCTCGACTTCGCGGTCTCCGGGCACGACGTCGTGCTGCACGGCGACTGCGGCCGCTGCGACGACGACGCGCCCGCGAGCTAGCGCGCAGCGCGGGACGCGCCACGCACCTGCGGGGCGTCGGTGCCGGCGGCGGGCGCGGCCGGAAGGCGCTCCGGCCGGCCCAGCCGGAACCCCTGCCCGTAGACGACGCCCAGCTCCCGCAGCGCGCGGATCTCCTCGTCCGTCTCGATCCCCTCCGCGACGAAGACCGCCTGCGTCTCCGCGGCGAACGAGATGAAGGCGCGCGTCAGCGCACGCTCGCCGCGGTGGTCGGCGATCCGCCGCGTGAGCGACATGTCCGCCTTGATGACCTCCGGCTGCACGCGCAGGATGTGCCGCAGCGACGCGAACCCCGCGCCGGCGTCGTCGATCGCCAGCCGCACCCCGCGCCGGCGCAGGCGCTCGAGCCGCGGGCAGAAGTCGTCGTAGTCCTCGATCGGCGCGTGCTCGGTGATCTCGACGATCACGCGCTCGCCGATCGACGGCGGGAGCATCGCGAGCATCTGGTCCGACACCGCGGTCTCGGGCGACAGGTTGATCGAGAGCGCGACGTCCTGGGGGAGCCGTGGCAGCTCGGCGAGCGCGTGGCCCGCGGCCGCCAGCTCCAGCTCGAGCTGCATGCCGACCTCGGCCGCCTCGTCGAACCACAGGTTCGGCGCGCGCAGCGGCTCGGTCGCGAACCGCGCGAGCGCCTCGTACGCCAGCAGGCGCCCGTCGCCGAGGCCGACGATCGGCTGGAAGACCATCGACAGCAGCCCGTGGCTGAGCACGTGCGAGATCCGCGCCCGCGTCGCCCGCTCCTTCTCCGCCGCGACGTCCTCGCGCGCGAGCTTCATGGCGAGCTCGCCGACGAGGTCGCCCGCGACCTGCCGCGACACCGTCGACTGGCCGGCCGCCGCGGCGTGCACCGCCTCGATCAGCTCCTCGACGTCGTTGCCCTTGACGAGGTAGCCGCACGCGCCCGCGCGGAGCATCTCGACGACCGACTCGCGATCCTGCCGCCCGGAGAGCGCGAGGACCTGCGCGGCGGGCACGCGCTCGCGGATCGCGCGCGCGGCCTGCGGGCCGCCGCCGCCCGGCATGGCGACGTCGACGAGGCACACGTCGGGGCGCATCTGCACGGCGAGCGCGATCGCTTCGTGCGCATCGGCCGCGAGGCCGACGAGCTCGAAGTCCGGCTGCCCCTCGATCAGCGCGCTCAGCGCGACCTGCATGCCGGGATCGTCCTCGGCGAGGAGGATGCGGACAGGGGTGGACGGCGGGGGCGTGGGGGGCGTCACGCGTCAGGTGATGCCCGATCGACGCGCTCGGGCATAGCCGTCTGGACGCTCGTCGTATCGCCGACCGCGCTTCCAGGCGGAGCACGGTCGGCGGGACGACAAACGCGTGCTACTTGGCGTCCGGCTCCCCGTCGGGGAGGAAGTGGAGGAGCACGAGCTCGGTCGTGACCTCCTCGCCGGAGATCTTGCCGGCGGCGCGGCGCTCGACGACCTGCGCCTGGATGCTGAGGGCCTTCTCCATCGTCTTGTCGAGGAGCTTGACCATCTCCTTGTAGCCCTTCTCGTCCAGGTCGAACGTCGTCCAGGAGACGTGGGCGTCGGTGCGCTCGAAGCCGCCCTTCTTGGTGGCCTTGCCGACGTGCTGCCAGATCTGGTCGAGCGTCTGCCCGTAGATCTTGCGGCGCGCCGAGGCGGGAAGGCGCTTCCACTGCTCGTTGTCGAGCATCGCGCGGGTGGTCGCGCGGTAGTAGTGCTTGATCGCGCCGCGGCGCTGCTCGGTCTTCACGAGCTCGATCGCGCCGTACTCCCGCAGCTGGCGGAAGTGGTAGCCGACGTCGCCGAGCTTCTCGCCGAGCTCCTCGGCCACCTCGCGCGGACTGCTCACGCGCTGGTTGAGGATCTCGAGGATGCGCTGCCGCAGCGGGTGCGACATCGCCTTGACGAGCTTGTCGTCGATGGACTCCCGAGCGCTCGTTGGCGCTTTCTTCGTGGGAGTCTGCTTGGTCTTCTCTGGGGCGCCCGCGGTCATGATGCGGGCACCGTACCAGCGTTGTGGGACATCTCAGTCATGCGTACCGGATTTCTTTCCGTTTCCATACGTTGCGCAGACGCGCTTGCATGATCGCGAACTCGTGGTCAAATCGCCAGCGACATGGCGCATCGCGAGGGGTGGTACGAGGTTCGTGACGGCATTCGCGGTGGTTTCGGGCACTCCTGCCCACACCGGATTCCGGGGGTTTCGCGGGCGCTTCCGGAAGTGGGACACGTGAGCGCGACCTGACCAGTCGAGGCAGGTCTTGACGATTGTCGACACTCTGTCGTGTTGCCCGATCATCACGGCGCGCCCGGTCGACCTTGCGCATCTGGTGGACCTCGTGCCCGAAGTGGAAGTCTCGGTGTTCCCTGACCGGTTGAGGCCGCGCAACGCGGTCAACGGCGCCCTCATGAGTGATCCTCGGTCATCGATCCGGGGTGGGTTCGGCCGGTCGCGGCGGGCGCTGTCCCGATGTGGGTCACGGCGACGGCGCGACGCCGTTTCGGGAGCCGGCGGAGCGCACCGGCCTGAGCCGGCGTGCGTTGGCGCGCTCCCACCAGCCGGCCCGGTCGGTCCCGCCCGCGCGCGAGCGCGAACCCGACGCCGGACGCGCGCCGTGGAAGACTGGGCGGTGATGCAGATCCGTGCTGCCGTTCTCGAGCGCTTCGGCGAGCCGCTCGTGGTCCAGGACGTCGAGCTCGCCGCGCCGAAGCAGGGGGAGGTGCTCGTCCGCCTGCATGCCTGCGGCGTGTGCCACACCGACATGTACACCGCGTCGGGGGTCGACCCGTCGGGCTACTCGCCTTGCGTGCTCGGGCACGAGGGCGCGGGCGTGGTGGAGGCGATCGGGCCGGGCGTCGAGTCGCTCGCGGTCGGCGACCACGTCGTGACGCTCTTCTCGCCGCAGTGCGGCACGTGCGTGAACTGCCGCTCGGGCAAGACGAACATCTGCGTCGCGATCCGCGAGCAGCAGAACGCCGGCTACCTCCCCGACGGCACGACCCGGCTGTCGCGCGGCGGCGACGAGCTGCGGCACTTCATGGGCTGCTCGACCTTCGCCGAGGCGACCGTCATGGCGGAGATCTCGCTGGCGAAGGTCAGCCCCGAGGCACCGCACGAGGCGACCGCGCTGTTCGCCTGCGGCCTGTCGACCGGGCTCGGCGCGGCGATGTACCGCGCGCAGGTCGAGGAGGGCTCGACGGTCGTCGTGTTCGGCCTCGGCATGGTGGGCCTCGGCGCGGTCGCCGGCGCGCGGCTGATGGGGGCGGAGCGGATCATCGCGGTGGACCTGAGCGACGACCGGCTCGCGCACGCCAAGCACCACGGCGCGACCGACCTGTGGAAGGGCGGCGACGACGTCGTCGACCGCGTGCTGGAGGAGACCGGCGGCTACGGCGCGGACTTCACCTTCGAGGCGACCGGCAACGTCAACGTGATGCGGCAGGCGGTCGAGGCGGCGCGGATGGGCTGGGGCGTCGCGTGCATGACCGGCGTCGCGGGCAAGGGCGAGACGCTCGACATCGTCCCGCGGTACCTGATCACGGGCCGCAAGGTGATGGGCGCCTCGTTCGGCGGCGTCAAGGGGCGCGAGCAGGTCCCGCAGCTCGTCGACCGCTACCTCGCGGGCGACATCGACGTCGACAGCTTCATCTCGCATCGCATCACGTTGGACGAGGTCAACAAGGGGTTCGACCTCATGCACCACCAGGACGGCATCAGGAGCGTGATCCAGTACGCATGATCATCGAGCGCACCGAGTCCCCGCAGTGGACGTCGAACGCGTACCTCGTCGCTGACGAGGAGGGCGGCCACGCCGTGCTCATCGACGGCAACGGGGAGGTCGCGCCGCTGATGGAGAAGGCGGCGGAGCTCGGCGTCACCGTCGACGCGATCTTCATCACGCACTGGCACGGCGACCACATCGCGGGCGTCGACCAGTACATCGCGCGGTTCGAGGAGGCGGGCGTCTACGCGCACGCGTGGACCAAGGAGGCGGTGGCCGACGCGGGCCTGGTCGTCGACCACGTCGTCGCCGACGGCGACGTGCTCGAGTTCGGCGGGCTGCGGATCGAGGTGCTCGACACCCCCGGCCACACCGCCGGCCAGATCTCGCTGCTGGTCAACGGCACCGACGTCTTCACCGCCGACGTGCTCTTCAAGGGGACGGTCGGCGGGACGTTCGCGCCGGGCAACACCGGCTACGCGGACCACAAGGCGTCGGTCCTGCGGCTGGTCGACCTCCCGCCGGAGACCCGCGTGCACCCGGGTCACACGCTCCCGACGACGGCGGGGGAGGAGGCCTCCGACAACCCGTTCGTCCGCATCTGGCGCGGCGTCGACCCCGAGGGCGACGAGCGCGTGTCGGTGTGGGACCGTGAGGCGACGCTGGTGCTGTGGGCGCCCGACTACGACGGCACGAACAAGGCGTGGGTGCGCTTCCACGACTCCGGCGAGGACGGCATCGTCGGGGGCTCGCAGGTCAAGCGCTAGGCGCCGCGTGATCGCTGGCATGCCGGATCCGACTGGCTCCGGCATGTCGCGCGTGCGACCGTGGGTCGCATGGCCGACTACGACATCTCCACCGACGTGCGGTTCACCCCGCTGACGCTCATCGACGTCGACGCCGAGGCGGCCGCGCACGAGCCGTGGTTCAACGAGACGCTCACGCAGGTCAACGACGCGGTGGTCCGGCTCGGGGTGCTCGAGGGCGAGTTCCACTGGCACAAGCACGACGAGGAGGACGAGTTCTTCTTCGTCCTGACCGGCGAGCTGCTGATCGACGTGGAGGGCGAGCCCGAGCCGGCCGCGCGGCTGGGCCCGCACCAGGGCTACACGGTCCCGCGCGGGGTCGTCCACCGCACCCGCGCGCCCGTCCGCACGACGCTCCTGATGGTCGAGCCGGCGGGCGTGGTGCCGACCGGCGACTGAGGCTCGAACCGCCGCGCTTGTCACGCGCGCGCCGCACGCTAGCCTTACGGCCTGCCTGGTGGGCGTAGCTCAGCTGGTAGAGCTCCTGGTTGTGGTCCAGGCGGTCGGGGGTTCGAGTCCCCTCGCTCACCCTTCAGGTCTTGCAACGAAGCCCCGCCCGCGCGCGGGGCTTCGTCGTTCCTCAGGCGTACATCAGCGAGCCGGGCGTGTCGAGCTGCTCGCCGGTCTCCAGCAGGGTCTTGAGGCCCGAGAGGACCATCGGCCAGCCGCCGTAGAGCTCGGCGTTGGCGCCGGCGGGGAGCTGGTCGTGGGTGACGGTGAGGCGGCAGGAGGTGCCGACGGGCTCGATCTCCCACGTCACGCGCGTGGTGCCCTGTGCGCGCACGTCCTCGCTCCACAGCGCCTCGTAGGTCTGGACGAGCAGGCGCGGCGGGTCGACCTCCACGTTGGTCCCGCGCGCGAGGTCGACGACGCCCGGGACGCCGACCGTGTACTCGGAGCCCGGCGTCCACTCCGAGTGCGCCTCGGCGCCGAAGCTGTAGCGGCGGCGCTGCGCGGGGTCGGTGATCGCCTCCCACAGGCGCTCGGGCGTCGTCTTGATGAAGACCTCGAACACCGCGGTGCCGCCCGCGACCGGCGCCGTCCCGTCCGCCCAGGAGACCGTCTTGGTCTGCGTCATCGTCTCGTCCTCCAGTGTCTGCTTGAGCGCGCTGAGCGTCGCCGCCCAGGGCTCGGCGTACTTGCTCACCCACCGGTCGTGCGCGAGCCGGATCGGGACGGGGTTCAGGAAGTGCAGCTTCTCGCGGCCGCGGCGCTGCGTGACCACGAGCCGCGCCTCCTCCAGCACCTTGAGGTGCTTCATGACGCCGAACCGCGTCATGGGGAGGCGCTCCTCGAGCGCGCTGAGCGTCTGCCCGTCGCGCTCGAACAGCTCGTCCAGGAGCGCGCGGCGGGTCGGGTCGGCGAGGGCCTTGAACACGTCGTCCACGCCCTCGACGATAGGTGACCAAAAGGTCACATGTCAAGCCCGCCCGACCCGTGCGCGGCGATCAGCCCGCCACGAGGTCCGCGTACCGGCGCAGGTAGAGCGGCCAGCCGCCGTCGGCGTCGACGCCCTCGCGCACGCCCTGCCACCCGTCGAGGTGGCGGTCGAGATGGCGGTGCTCGAGCTCGACCCGCGTGCGCTGCGGGCCCTCGGCGACGAAGCGGATCTCGACCTCGCTCGTCTTCTCGAGGTCGGTCTCGATCTGCCACTGCGGGTTGATGTCCCAGCTGATGACCAGGCGGTCGGGCGGGTCGAACGCGAGCACGCGCGCCCACTGGCACTCGCTGCCGTCGACGCCGCGGTCGTACAGCCGGCCGCCGGCGCGTGGCTCGAGGACCGTCTCGGCGATGTCGACCGCGAGCAGGTTGTGCTCGCGCGGCCTGAAGTCGCCGAACTGCTCGGTGAACACGGCGAACGCCCGCTCGATCGGGGCGTCGACCGTCACGTCGTGCCGGATCGTGGTGGCGTCGGAGGTGGACGTCATGGGCTCTCCTCGTTGGTGCGCTCGACCGTCTCCTTGAAGCCCGCGAGCGCGCTGCTCCAGAACTGGTCGAGCTCGGTCCTGAGGGCGGCGAGGCCCTCGGGGTGGACGTGGTAGATGCGGCGGGTCCCGTCGGCGCGGTCGACGACGAGCCCGGCGGCCTTGAGCACCTTCAGGTGCTGGGAGACCGCGGGTCGGCTGACGGGCAGGTCCTGGGCCAGCTCGCCGACCGCGCACGGGCGCCGGACGAGGCGTCGGTAGATCGTCCGCCGGGTGCGGTCGCCGAGCGCGTCCCAGGCCTGGTCAGTG
The DNA here is from genome assembly GCF_056863265.1 of Parviterribacter multiflagellatus. NCBI lineage: Bacteria > Bacillati > Actinomycetota > Thermoleophilia > Solirubrobacterales > Parviterribacteraceae > Parviterribacter > Parviterribacter multiflagellatus. Next base: position 494,347 of record NZ_JBXPIZ010000002.1, on the reverse strand, counting down.
TAAGTTTGCACTAACAGTTAGTCTAGACTTATATATGCGCCGGTGTCAAGAGCATTCGTCGCGGGCTCGGTAGAGTCGCGCGCTCGATGGCCGCGAACGTGCTGCATCTCGACCCCGAAGGACCGCCGGTCGCCTCGTCCGAGGAGGACGGGCGCGCGCTGCTGGAGGAGGGCATGGCCGCAGGCGCGGAGTGGATCGCCGTGCCGGTCGAGCGGCTGGCGCCTGAGTTCTTCGCGCTGGAGACGAAGGTCGCCGGGCTGGTGCTGCAGCGGCTGCAGCTCTACGGGTTCGGGCTGGCGGTGATCGGGGACGTGAGCGCGCACACGGCCGCGTCGACGAGCTTCAAGGGGCTCGTCGTGGAGGCCGAGCGCACCCGCGGCGCGCTCGTGTTCGCGCGCGATGCAGAGGACCTCGACGCCAAGCTCGCCGCCCGCGCTGCGTAGATTCGTCCGAAATCCGCGCGGGTTTCATGCGTTTCGCCGCGGATGTCGCTACCTTCCCGGGCCGTGACCTACGTCATCGTCGGAAGCTGCATCAAGGACGACATCTGCGTCGAGGTCTGCCCGGTCGACTGCATCCACCCGAAGCCGGGGAGCCCCGACTTCGAGACGGCGGAGCAGCTGTACATCGATCCGGCGACCTGCATCGACTGCGACGCGTGCGTCGAGGCCTGCCCCGTCAACGCGATCTACGCGGAGAACGAGGTGCCGGACAAGGACAAGGACTCGATCGACCTGAACGCCTTGTTCTTCAACGAGCGGACGGTCGTCTCGTGACGCTCGCGGGCACCGATCGTCTCCGCGTCGCCATCATCGGCGCCGGCCCCGCCGGCGCGTTCACCGCTGCCCGCCTGCGCGCGCGGGGAGACCGGTTCGACATCGACCTGTTCGAGCGTCTACCGACCCCGTGGGGCCTGCTCCGCGCGGGCGTCGCGCCGGACCACGGCTCGATCAAGGCGCTCGACGAGACGTTCGACAAGGCGACGTTCGACCGCGGCTGCCGCTTCTTCGGCAACGTCGAGGTCGGCCGCGACATCAGCCACGCCGACCTGGCGCAGCGCTACCACGCGGTCGTCTACGCCACCGGCGCCCAGACCGACAAGTCGCTCGGCATCCCGGGCGAGGACCTGCCCGGCTCGCTCGCCGCGACCCGCTTCGTCGGCTGGTACAACGGCCACCCGGACTTCCGCGACCTGGAGCCGGATCTCAGCCATCCGACCGCGGTCGTGATCGGCAACGGCAACGTCGCCGCCGACGTCACGCGCGTGCTCACCCGCAGCGTCGACGAGCTGGCGCGCACCGACCTCGCCGACCACGCGCTCAAGCAGCTGCGCGAGAGCAAGGTGGAGCGCGTCATCGTGCTCGGCCGCCGCGGCCCCGCGCAGGCGGCGTTCACCAACGCCGAGCTGCGCGAGCTCGGCCGCATGGCCGGGGTCAACGTCGTCGTGCGGCCCGACGAGGCGCAGCTCGACCCGGTCTCCGCCGAGTGGCTGGAGAGCGAGGGCACCTTCACCGCCCGCCGCAACACCGAGCACCTGCAGCACTACGCGGCCAACCCGCCGCGCCCGGGCGCCGAGCGCGCGATCGAGCTGCGGTTCCTCCGCTCGCCGGTCGCGATCCACGGCGAGGGCCGCGTGCAGTCGATCGAGATCGTCACGAACGAGCTGTACCGCGACGAGAGCGGCGCCCTGCGCGCTCGTGCCATCGACGGGACGAACGAGACGATCGAGGCCGGCCTCGTGCTGCGCTCGGTCGGCTACCAGGCCGTCCCGCTGCCCGACGTGCCGTTCGACGAGCGCCGCTACGTGCTCCCGAACGACGCCGGCCGCGTCCTCGACGCGCAGTCGCGCGAGCGCATCCCCGGCGTCTACACCGTCGGCTGGATCAAGCGCGGCCCGACCGGCATCCTCGGCACGAACAAGCGCGACGCGGAGGAGACCGTGTCGTCGCTCATCGCCGACTGGGAGGCCGGTGCGCTGCCGTCGCCCAACGGCGCCGGCGACGTCGCCGAGCTGCTGCGCGATCACCCGGACCTCGTCACCGCCGACGGCTGGCGCGCGATCGACGCGCATGAGCGCGGCGCGGGCGCCGTCAGCGAGCGCCCGCGCGTGAAGCTCGCCAGCCGCGACGAGCTGCTGGAGACCGCCCGCTCGGCCTAGAAGTGGTCGGGCGTCCAGGGGAGCCGCGGCGTGCGCAGCGCCGCGGCCAGCCCCTCGGCCGCGCCGGGCGTGTGCTCGGTGAGCGCGGCGGCGTCGACGAGCTGCAGCGGCGACGTGTCGCCGAGGTAGAGCGAGCCGAGGGCGGGCGCATCGAGCGTGAGGTCGGGCGCCGTGCCCGCAGCCGCGCGGCTCGCCCGCCCGTCGCCCTCCGCGGAGGTCTCCAGCCGCCACAGGCCCTCGTCACCGAGGTCGAGGGTGAGGTCGACCGGCGCCGCCCAGCCGCGGCCCGCGACGGCCGCGGGGAGGTCGAGCACCCGCAGCCACAGCGCGTCGCCGGCCGACGCGAACGTCACCTCGCGCGGGTCGGCCAGGCGGAAGGGGAGCGGGTCGTCGAGCGGGCGATCCTTCGCGGTGACCGTGCCGACGAGGTCGACCGAGCGCACGTAGGTCCACAACGCCGCCTCGACGTCGGGGTCGCGCCCGTGCAGCTCGAGCACCTCCAGCGTCGTCGCCGGCTCCGCGCCGCGGACGCGGTAGAGCACGTAGCCGACGACCTCGCCGCCCGCCGCGCGCGCCACCACGAGCCGCTTCTCGCGCGCGCCGTCGCGGCCCTCCTCGGGGTCGTAGAGGATGTCGTCCTCCCACCACGCGCGCGAGCGCGCCGGGACGCCCGCGCGGCGTGTGCGCACGGCCGCCCACACCGGCTCCAGCAGCGGGGCGGCGCCCGCGACCGGCACGAGGTCGAGCGTGTACTCGCCCCGCGGCGGGCGGGCCAGGGCCCCGCTCCCGCCCGGCATCTCCAGCTGCGCGTGACGCGTCGCGACGCCGAACCCGAACCGTCCGTAGATGCCACCCTCGGCGGCCCACAGCGCGGCCAGCGGCTCGCCGGCCGCGCGCGCGTCGTCGAGCAGCCGGGCCATCATCCGCCGCAGGATGCCGCGGCGCCGGTGGGTGGGGAGCACGGTGATGATCGTGATGCCCGCGCACCCGAGCTCGCCGCCGCCCGGCACCGAGAGCGGCCGCGCGAACGCGCCCGACGTGCCGACCACGCGCCCGCCACCGTCGTACGCGATCGCGGTCCGCTCGCCGAGCAGCCCGATCCACTTCGCCATCGACTCGACGCTCGTCGTCTCGTGGAACGCCACGTTCATGCACGAACGCAAGTTCTCAAGGTCGCCGGCGTCCAGCGGCCGGATCTCGATCTCGTCCTGACCCATGGCGCCCGACGCTACCGGCCGCTCATGGTTCGAACCCGAGCCGCTCCCGCACGAGGAACTTCGGCACGACCATCGCCCACGCGTCCTGCACGAGCTCGGTCATCTCCGCGACGTCCAGCGCCGCGGTGCGCGCGCAGACCCAGTTGAAGCGCAGGTCGCTGGCGCGCGGCAGCAGGAACTTCTCCGGCTCGCCGCCGACGAGCCCGTCGCGCATCGCCTTGGGGAAGGCGAACCCCATGACGTCCTCCTCGCGCGAGAAGCTCAGGTAGACGATCTGCTTGACGCGGAACTTCACGCGCCCGTGGATGACGTGCTCGGTCGTGCGGGGGAGCGTGAGCGCCACGGCGCGGGCGTCGGCGACGGTGATGGGCATGGCCTACAGACGGCTGCGGAACCGGGAAGCCATCGCGGCCTCCTGCAGGTCGACCTGGTCGAGCAGCTCGCGCGCGGCCTCGTCGTCGACCTCGCCGCGGCGCATCGCCTCGACCACCGCGCGGCGCTGGCCGGCGATGACCTCGCGGGTGAGGGCGGCGAGCGCGCGGGCAGCCTCGCCGCGGGGCCGGCCGTCCTCGCCGTCGGACAGCGCGCGGGAGGCGGCCTCGCGCTGCTGCTCGATCCGCTTCTTGGCGCGCGCGAGGAAGTCCGGATCCAGGCCGGGCGGCGGGGACGCGACGAAGCGCGCGTAGACCTCGGTCGATGCCTGGGCGGCCACCCGCTCCGCCGCGCGCGCCTGCTCCTTGCGCCAGGTCGCCTCGTCGTGGTCGGCCACGCCCGTGCGGGCGATCAGCCACGGCAGCGTCGCGCCCTGCAGCAGGAGCGTCCCGACCGCGACGAGGAACGCGATGGCCTGGATCGCGGGGCCGCCGTCGAGCGCCGGCGGGATGCCGGCGGCCGCCGCGAGCGTCACCACGCCGCGCATCCCGGTCCACGAGACGACGACCATCTCGTCCTGCGTCAGCGGCTCGCGCTTGTCCTTGAGCAGGCCCGTCCCGTACGTCAGGAAGATCCACAGCGGGCGGACGAGCATCACCGCGACGAGCACCACCGCGCCCGCGCCGAAGACCGCCCACACCGACTCGCCCGCGGCCTCGACGTCGTCGATGACGAACCGCAGCTGCAGGCCCATGTACGCGAAGACGAACGCCTCCAGCAGCACGTCCAGCGCGTCCCACACCTGCCGCTCCTGCAGCCGCGTCTCGTAGCCGAACCGCACCGACATCGTGCCGATCAGGAACCCGGCGGTGACGACCGCGAGCACGCCCGACGCTTCGAGCTCCTCGGCGAGGATGTACGCCGCGAACGGCACGACGAGGCCGAGCACGGTCTCCAGCCCCGCGTCGCGCAGCGCCCGGCGGATGAGGAGCGCGACCCACGCGAGGACGAACCCGGCCGCGATCCCCACGGCCGCGCTGTAGAGGAAGAGCAGCGGTGGGCTGGAGATGAACGTGTGGCTGTCGACCACCGCCGCGACGGTCACGCTGAAGAGCGTCAGCGCCGCGGCGTCGTTGACGAGCGACTCGCCGGTGAGCACCGAGAGCACGCGGCGGCGCAGGCCCAGCTCCCGCCCGATCGACACCGCGCTGACCGCGTCGGGCGGGGCGACGACCGCGCCGAGCACGAGCGCCGCGCCGAACCCCATCCCGGGCACGACCCACGCGCCGACGAGGCCGACGAGCAGCGTCGTGACGAGGACGAGCGCGACGCCGAGGACGAGGATCGGGCCGAGCTTGCGGAAGAAGCTGACGACCGAGAAGCGGAGCGCCGCCGAGTACAGGAGCGGCGGCAGGACGACGCCGAGGACGACGTCCGAGTCGAGCTCGAGCCGCGGGACGCCGGGGATGAACGAGGCGGCGAGCGCGACGACCGTGATCACGAGCGCGGGCTGCGCCTGGCGGCGCTGCGCGTAGGCCGAGACGGCGATCGCTCCCACGATGACCAGGACCAGCTGCAGGCCGCTCATCAGCGGCAACCCTATGCTGCGGCCATGGCGTACGTCACCGCGGAGGCACGGCAGCAGCTGCTCGACACGGTCGCGCAGGCGACCGACGAGATCGGGGGCGCGCTGGCCGCGCTCGGGGAGGCGTACGAGCAGGTCGACGACCGCACCGGCGATCGGCTGGAGGAGGAGCTGTTCAAGCCCGTCCAGACCGCGTACGCGCGGGCGCGGCGGATCCACGAGGGGTTCGCCACGCGGGTCTCGCTGCCGACGCGGACGTTCGCTCCGCCGGCCTCGCACGCGCCGCGGACGCCGCGCCGCGCGGTCGAGGACGCCGTGGAGGCGGTGCAGGAGGCGGACGAGATCCTCATCGAGCTGCAGGACTCCGGCTCGCCCGTCGAAGTGGGGGACCGGGAGCTGCGCGAGGGGCTGTCCGAGCTGCGCCGGATGCTCGTCGAGGTGGACGAGCGGTCGGTCGGGTTCCTGCGGGTGCTCGGGCGGTAACGAGGCCGGTTCTGGGGAGGAACGTGCGTTCCGTCCTGGCGATGCGGCATGGTTCCGGGGGTGGGACCGACGTCTGAGGCGGGGTTCGGGCGGTCGCTGATCTGGGAAGTCGGCGAGGGGTCGTCCCTGCCCGCCTCCGGGACGGTGCTCGTGACCTCGCCGCGTACGGGCTCCGAGGCGCGCCGCGCAGGTCTCGGCGTGGTGCTCGACGGCGGTGCCTCGCTCGACGAGCAGGCGGAGGTCGCGACGGTGCTCGTCGCGCCGCCGGGCATCGACGCCGCCGAGGCCGCGGCCGATCACGTGCGCGCGCACGCGCTGCGGGCGCCGGCTGCCGGGGACCCCGGCGGGGCGCGGCGGGTGCTCTACGCATCGGCGTCCGTCGATCCGGCCGCGCTGGCCGATCCGGCCGAGCGCGAGTGGGTCGCGGAGACGTGGTCCCCGATCGACGTCGACGGCTACGTGGTCGCGCCGGAGGGCGGGTTCGACGGGTCGAGCGCGGCGGCCGAGGCGCTGTTCGGCTTCGCGCACGCGCTGCAGCGGATCGCGCTGCGGCCGGTCCTGCTGCGGGGCGTCGGCGGGCTGTGGCAGGGCGCGCTCGCGACCGGGCTGGCGGGCGCCGTGGCCGCGCCTCCCGCGGCCGACGAGCTGTACCACGGCGCGATCCTCGGCTCGGTCGGCCTCGGTCCGGAGGACGAGGTCCTGCGGCGCCGGTTGTTCTTCCGCCACGGCTGCCCGTGCGGCGCGCACCTCGAGGGCGCGGCGCCCGCCGAGCCCGACGCCGTCGCCGCGCACAACCGCTGGTGGTTCGAGCGCGAGATCGTGCAGGCCGCCGGTCTTGCGCCCGACCGCTCGACGTTCCTCCTGGCGCTTCGCGCGAACGCCGCCTTCGGGCGCCGCGAGCGCCTCGGCCTGTCGCCGCTGCCCGCGGCGTGGGCGACGCTTCTCGACACCGCCGCCGTGGCGGAGTCCGAGAGCGACGCCAGCTCCGACGCGTAGCCGCTAGGCCGCGGGCGTCGCGCCCGCGGTGAGGAGGGTGCGGAGCGCCCACTCGGTCATCGTCGCGCCCGCGAGGACGGCGGCGATCTCCCACCGGCGCGCCTGCTCGAGGTCGCCGCCGAGCAGCTCGTCGCGGTCGGGGTGCGCCGCGATGCGGTCGTTGAGGCGGGCGGGGAGCTGGAGGCGCCAGGCGAGCTCGTCCGCCGGGTCGGGCCGCCACGCGTGGGTGAGCGCGCGCAGGTAGAGCGCCGTCGCGTCGCTCAGGCGGCCCGTCGCGATCGCCTCGCCGGCGCGCGCGGTGAGCTGCGCGCTCGCGTGCGCGCCGAGCTCGCGCGCGAGGAGCCCGTGCTCGGCCGCGAGACAGCCCGCGAGGCCGAGGGGGAGCTGCGCGCGGCGCGCGCGGTCGCCGAGCACGCGGAGGGCGACGGGGGAGACGTCCCAGCTCTCGAGCCGGTCCGTCGGGCGCCCGCGATGGGGCAGCCGGTCGCGCTCGGGAGCGGGCGCGACGGCGGGGTGGGGAGCGGGTGCGGCGGCGCTCCGCGCAGGCGCCGGGGCGCCGCGCTGAGGGCGGGGACGGAGCTCGATGACGCGGGCCGTGGACATGGCTCGGCATTATTGTCCGTCTAGCGGACAGAAATGCGTGAGACGACGAGACAGCTGCTCGGCGCGATGGCCGACGAGGGGGTGGACGCGCTCGTGCGCGAGCTCCACGCGGGCCCGCGGAGCGAGTCGGAGCTGCGCGAGCGCGCCGGCCTGACGCACCGCGGGGCGCACGAGCGGCTCGCGAAGCTGAGCGCGCTGGGGGTGGTGGAGAGCGCGCTGCGCAAGCCCGCCGGCCGCGGCCGCCCGGCACGCGAGTGGTCGCTCACGCAGGCCGAGCGGATGGCCGACTTCACGCAGCGCGCGGACGCACTGGCGGAGACGCTGCCGCGCGCGCGGTGACGCGCGCGGGCGAGCCACCGCCGCGCAAGTGGATGAGGGTGCGCGGCGGTGACTCGGTTGGGTGAGCCCGGAAGGCTCTAAGCGGTGGCGACGCGCGGGGAGAGCGTGCCGGCGAGGCGCCCCGCGATCAGCTCCTCGGCCTCGGACACGATGCGCGCGACCAGCTCGCCGACCGGCGGCACGTCGTGGATCAGGCCCTGGACCTGGCCGGCGCTCCAGATGCCGAGGTCCGGATCGCCCTCCTCGTACACGAGGCGCCCGCGCGCGCCGGCGACCAGCTCGCGGACCTCCTCGAACGTCCCGCCGCGCCGCTCGATCTCCAGCACCTCCTGCGAGACCGCGTTGCGCGCGACGCGCGCGGTGTTGCGCATCGTCCGGAAGATCAGGTCGGTGGAGCGCTCGTCGTTGACGACGATCTGCTCCTTCACCCGCGCGTGGATCGGCGACTCCTCGGTGCACAGGAAGCGCGTGCCCATGTTGATCGCGTCCGCGCCGAGGGCCAGCGCCGCGACGAGGCCCCGCGCGTCCGCGAACCCACCGCTCGCGATCAGCGGGATCGTCATCACGTCCGCCGCCGCGGGGATCAGGACGAGCCCGGGCACGTCGTCCTCGCCCGGGTGCCCCGCGCACTCGAACCCGTCGATCGAGACCGCGTCGACGCCGAGCTTCTCCGCCTTCAGCGCGTGGCGCACCGACGTCGCCTTGTGGATGACCTTGATGCCCGCGGCCTTGAAGTCCGGCAGGTGGTCGATCGGGTTGGAGCCCGCCGTCTCGACGATCGGCACGCCCGCCTCGCAGATCGCCGCGCGGTACTCGTGGTACGGCGGCGGCGTGATCGCGGGGAGGATCGTCAGGTTGACCCCGAACGGCTTGTCGGTCAGCTCCCGCGTCCGCGCGATCTCGGCGCTCAGCGCCTCCGGCGTCGGCTGCGTCAGCGCGGTGAGGAACCCGAGCGCCCCCGCGTTCGCCACCGCCGCGACGAGCTCCGCGCGCCCGACCCACTGCATCCCGCCCTGGACGATGGGGTGCTCGACGCCGAAGGTCTCCGTGAAGCGCGTGGTCAGCATGGCCCGACACGATGGCCGTCGCGGGCGCCGCGCGGGTGTGGCGGCGAGCGTGGCGATCCGCACGCGAGTGTGGTGCGAAGACATGGACGTGCGCGCGGCGCCATGGCAGGCTGCCGCGGGGGTCTTCGAGGAGGAGGACGCAGTGATCGTCGACAGGCTGATCCAGGACGTGAGGGTGCTGGCTGGAGCGGGCGTGCTCGCACCGCTGCCGCCGCAGAAGGTCGTGCCGCTGCTGCGCTCGATGCGCAAGTGGGACCGCACGCTCGCGGGCGGCGCGGCGGGCGGGGCGATCCGCTGGCCGGACCGCGTCGCGGTGATCGACGACCAGGGCCAGGTCACGTACGCGGAGCTGCACCGCCGCACGACCGCGATCGCGCGCGGGCTGGCGGCGCGCGGCGTCCAGCCGAAGCAGGCGGTCGGGCTGCTCGCGCGCGACAGCCGCGGGTTCGTCGAGGCGGCGATCGCGGTGTCCAAGCTCGGCGCGGACCTCGTGCTGCTGAACACGGGCTTCTCCGGCCCGCAGCTGCGCGACGTGGCGGCACGCGAGGGGCTCGTCGCGATCATCCACGACCACGAGCTCGCCGACGTCGCCACCGCAGCCGGCGACGGCGTCCGCACGATCACGACCGAGAGCCTCACCGTCCTGGCCGCCGAGCACGCCGGCGGCGGCGAGCTGGACGCGCCCGCCGAGCCCGGGCGTCAGCGGCTCCTCACCTCCGGCACGACCGGCACCCCGAAGGGCGCGCGCCGCCCGCCGACGACGCCGATGGACGCGGTGATCGGGTTCCTCAGCCGCATCCCGGCCAAGAGCGGCGGGCGACATCTCGTCGTCGCGCCGATGTTCCACGCGTGGGGCTTCGCGCACATGGGCCTGACCGTGCTCCTCGGCTCCACGCTCGTCGTCACGCGGAAGTTCGACCCCGAGGGCACCCTGAAACTCGTCGAGCAGCACCGGCCGCGGCTGCTCGCGCTCGTCCCCGTGATGGCCCAGCGCATCCTCGCGCTGCCCGAAGCGACCCGTGCGAAGTACGACACGTCATCGCTCGAGATCGCCGCGCTGGGCGGCTCCGCGATCCCCGGCGACCTCGCCGTCCGCTTCATGGACGCGTTCGGCGACATCGCCTACAACACGTACGGCTCGACGGAGGTCGCCGTCGTCTCGATCGCCACGCCGAGCGACCTGCGCGCCGCGCCCGACACCGCGGGGCGGCCGGTCGACCGGATCGTCCTCAAGCTCCTCGACGCCGACGGCCGCGAGGTCCCGCCCGGCGAGGCCGGCCGCATCTTCGTCGGCAGCAGCGCCGCGTTCGAGGGGTACACCGGCGGGACGAGCAAGGAGATCGTCGAGGGCCTGATGGCGACCGGCGACATGGGCCGCATCGACGCGTCAGGTCGCCTGACGATCGAGGGCCGCGACGACGACATGATCGTCAGCGGCGGCGAGAACGTCTTCCCGCGCGAGGTCGAGGACGTCATCGCCGGCCTCGACGGGGTGGTGGAGGTGGCGGTGATCGGCGTGCCCGACGACGAGTTCGGCCAGCGGCTCAACGCGTACGTCGTCAGCACGGACGGGCAACCGACGGCCGACGAGGTCCGGGCCGCGGTGAAGGCCCAGCTCGCCCGCTACAAGGTGCCGCGCGACGTGGTCTTCCTCGACCAGCTCCCGCGGACGTCGACGGGGAAGATCCTCAAGCGAGCGCTGGCTCAGGCGGAGGAGCGTCAGGCTGCTCCTGCCGACCCAGCTCCGTGACCGGCGGGTCGCCGAAGATGACCTCGCGGCCGATGCGGAACCAGTTGTTCGTCGCGTTGAGCTGCCCGAGGATCCCCAGCACGAGCGTGAACGCGCGCAGCGTCACGACCTGGTTGGCGGGCAGCCGCACGTCGCCGAAGCCCTTGCGCATGTCGCCGTGCTCGAGTACGAGCCGCGTGGCGGCGTCGGGCGTCAGCCGCACGTCCTGGTCCTCCATGAACCACCACGTCGCTGCGCGGTACTTCTCCATCAGCGGCTCGACGACCTCAGGCCCGCCGGAGATCACGCCCTCGCGCCGGCTCACCTCGTAGAGCGCGTCGGCGTCCTGCGCGTAGACGGCGCGCAGCACCTCGAGCTGGACGTCGATCTCCTCCTTCGTCGAGCGCTTGAAGAAGCCGAAGTCGATGAACGCCACGCGCCCGTCGGGCAGGAAGAGCGAGTTGCCCGGGTGCGGGTCGCCGTTGAGCAGGCGGTGCCGGTACGGGCCGTTGACGTAGAAGCGGAAGAGGATCTCGCCCCAGCGCGAGCGGGTCGCGTCGTCGTCGGCGAGGATCTCCGCGAACCGCCGGCCCTCGACGAAGTCGGTGACGATGACGCGCTCGGAGCACAGCTCGGTGTGCACCGCGGGCACGACGATGAACGGGTGGCGCCGGTACTCGCGGGCGAGCGCGCGGTGGTTGCCGGCCTCCAGCTCGTAGTCGAGCTCCTCGGCGATGCGCTCGCGCAGCTCGTCGGCGACGTCCTTGGAGCCCAGGCCGGGGGAGAGGCGGTCGAGCAGCTTGAGCACGAGCCCGAGGTTCTGCAGGTCCGACCGGATGACGTCCTTGATGCCCGGGTACTGGACCTTGACCGCGACGTCCTGGCCGCTGTCGCGCAGCGTCGCGCGGTACACCTGGCCGATCGACGCGGCGGCGATCGCGTCCTCGTCGAAGTCGGAGAAGTGCTCGGTCAGCTTCCCGCCCAGGTCCTGCTCGATCACCTTCCGCATGTCCTTGAAGGGGACCGTCGGGGCTGTGTTCTGGAGCTTGGCGAGCTTGGCCTGGAACTCCTCGCGGTACGGCTCGGGGACGACGCCGACGTCGATGACGCTCAGCGTCTGGCCGAGCTTCATCGCGGCGCCCTTCATCGAGCCGAGCACCTTCACGATGCGGTCGGCGGTCTCGAGCAGCTGCTCGCCCTGCAGCTCGGCGCGCTGCTCGTCGGACTTGCCGACGCCGCGCGCCTTGACGCCGGCGGTGCGGGCGGCGTGGCCCGCGGCAAGGCCGCCCAGCCTCGCGGCGCGGCCGATGCGCGAGGACCGCGGGCTCACCCGGCCACCCCCGCGGGCACCGGCGCGGCCTCGGGCTTCGTCTTGGGCTGGAACTTCGCGTTGGCGACGTCGCCGCGCTCCAGGGCCGCCTTGCGCCACCGGATGTAGTGCGGGCCGAACTCCGCGAGCGGGCCGCGGATGAGCGGCGCGCTGGCGCGGGAGACGGCGGCCGCGGCGTCGAAGAGCCGCTGCTGCGTGGCCGTCCACGTCAGGCCGAACCGCTCGCGCAGCAGCGGCGGGAGCATGCCGACCGTGCTCAGCTCCACCTGCCGCGCCATGAGCGGGTTGCCGAGCTTCCACAGCGCGGGCGGGACGTTCGGCGGCACGTGCGGCGTGCGCAGGGAGTCGAGCACGACGTGGATCGTCGGGTTGTCGACGAGGACGTTCTCCACCACGTCGTCGTAGTACGGGCGGAAGTCGGCCCAGCGGGTCGGCAGGTCCCGCTCGCGGACGCCGATCAGCCGGCCGAGCCTCAGCCACTCGGCGTAGAAGTCCTCGGCCTCCGCGGGGCTCATCCGGCGGCCGAACTTCGCGTGGCCGTCGATGAAGGCGGAGGCGAGCGTCGCGTGGACCCAGGCGTACGCGTCGGGCTCCAGCGCGTGGTAGCGCTCGCCGTCGGGCCGCACGCCGCGGATCGTCTTGTGCATCTCCCGCACGCGCTTGCCGATCGTGCCGGCCAGGTGCGGGCCGCCGTAGATCGAGCCGTGCACGTAGTCCAGCGTGCGGTAGAGCCGGCCCCACGGGTCCTTCGTGAACATCGAGTAGTCCCCGACGCCCGCGCCGACGGTCGGGTGCGCGACCTGGAGGATGGTCGCGTAGCCGGAGGTCGCCAGCAGGCGCGCGTCACCGGCGGCGCGCCACACCGGGCCGCCCACGGACGGGACGTACCTGGCGTAGTCCTTGGGGTCTGGCAGCACCGACGGCATCGCTCGCTCCTCTTCGTTCGGTGGTACGCGCGATACGGAACTTGTACCACCTGCTGCGCGAGGTATGCGCAGCTAGGGCGCGGAGCGGCGGATGAGGAGCGCGGCGAGCAGCTCGGCCGGGCGGTCGTCGAGCGGGCGGCCGAGGAGCTGCTCGGCCGCGCGGACGCGCTTGGCGACGGTGTTCTCGTGCACGTCGAGGCGCTGCGCGGCGCGCCGCGGGGAGCCCTGCGCCTGGAGCACGGCGAGCGCGGTCGTCGCGAGGCGCTCGGTGTGCGGGTCGCGCGCGGCCAGCCCGCCCAGCTCGCGCGTGGCGAACGTGCGCGCCTGCTCGGAGTCCTTCGTGAGGAGCGCGACCAGCGCGACGTCGGCGTAGTCGACGGCGCCGGGGAGGTTGCCGAGCGTCGCGACGCGGCGCGCCTCGAGCGCCTCGGCGTGGCTGCGGCGGAAGCCCTCCAGCCCGTCGCCCGGCGTGCCCAGCGCGAGCCGGACCCCGGCGGCCTGCACGAGCGCCGCGGGCGCCAGCGAGCCGGGCGAGCACCAACCCGCGACGACCCCCGCGCCGAGCGGCACGATCAGCGCGCCGGTGCCGCCGATCGTCGCGGCGGCCGACTCCAGCAGCGCGTCGTCGGCGTCGGCCCAGACGAGGAACGCGACGTGCGGTCGGCGCAGCTCGTAGCGCAGCCGGCCGCTGGCGGTGTCGGCGTCGATCGGGCCGCCGTCGAGCAGCTCCTGCACCGTCGCGCGGCGCACGGCGTCGGCGCTGCGGACCCACCGGTCCCGCTCGACCGAGTAGTGGTCGAGCGCGCTGCCCATCAGGACCTCGCCGGTGGCGAACGTCGCGTCGGTGAACTTCTCCAGCGCGAGCGCCATCTCGCTCTCGTCGGTGATGCGGCGGCGCATCTCGTCGACCCCGAACCGCCAGAGCGCGTGCTGCACGACCCGGTACGCGTGGGCCAGCTCCGCCATCGGGACGTTGCGGCGCGCGAGCTCGCGCGCGAACGCCACGGCCTGCGGCGGCGCGACGATGCCGTCGAGGTCGAGCTGCCCCCGTGACAGCTCCGCGACGACCTGGATGTTGGCCGTCGAGGACGTCAGCGCGAGCGTGCGCAGGTCGGGATCGTCGCCCAGGAGGGCGGTCTGGCGCTCGATCTCCTCCAGCGCCAGGTCGGTGAGGGCGGCGAGGCCACGCTCGCGCATGGCCTCGTCGAGGGCGTCCTGCCAGGTCGCGACCCGCGGCATGGGGCGGCAGCCTACGCGGGTGCGGCGCCGTTCGCGCAGTGCTCGTGGCGGATGTGGCGAGCCGGGCTGTGGGGTGGTCTTCGATGTGGCCGGACCACACCGGCGGGCGCCGTCCGGCGCGCAGGATGCCGCGCGATGCGGGCGGTGGCGGCGGTGCTGCGCGAGGCGGGGAGCGACCCCGTCCTGGAGGAGGTCTCGCTCGCGGCGCCCCTGGGCCGCGAGGTCGTCGTGCGCATGGTCGCGACCGGCATCTGCCACACCGACCTGGCGGCGGCGCGCGGGCTCACGGGGCTCGCGCTGCCGGTCGTGCTCGGGCACGAGGGCGCGGGGGTGGTGTGCGCGGTCGGCGACGAGGTGACGCGCGTCGCCCCCGGCGACCACGTGGTGCTCAGCTACGACCGGTGCGAGGCGTGCGCGACGTGCGCGGCCGGGCGGTTCGCGTACTGCGAGCGGTTCAACGCGCTCAACAACGCGGGGCTGCCGACGCTGCGCGACGCGGCGGGGGACGTCGTGCACGGCGCGTTCCTGGGCCAGTCGTCGTTCGCGACGTACGCGCTGGCCTCCGAGCGCAACGCGGTGGTCGTGCCCCGCGACGTGCTGCTTGAGCCGCTCGGGCCGCTCGGGTGCTCGCTGCTGACCGGCGCGGGTGCGGTGCTGGAGGTGCTGCGGCCGGCGGAGGGCGCGTCGATCGCGGTCTTCGGCCTGGGATCGGTGGGGCTCGCGGGCGTGATGGCCGCGGCGGCGGCGGGGTGCGCTCGGGTCGTGGGCGTGGACCCGGACCCGGCGCGCCGCGCGCTGGCCGAGGAGCTCGGCGCGACCGAGACGCACGCGCCGGGCGCGCGGCTGCGCGGGCTCGAGCACGCGCTGGAAACGGTCGGGACGGAGGAGGTCGTGGGCGCCGCGCTCGGCGCGCTGCGGTCCCCGGGGACCGCCGCGACCGTCGGCTTCCGCGGCCCGCGCAACCTGATCACGGTCGACCAGGGACGGCTGCTGTTCGGCCGGACGCTGACCGGCGTGATCGAGGGCGACGCGGATCCGCACGAGCTCCTGCCGCGCCTGATCGCGCTGCACCGCGAGGG
Source organism: Parviterribacter multiflagellatus (assembly GCF_056863265.1). NCBI lineage: Bacteria > Bacillati > Actinomycetota > Thermoleophilia > Solirubrobacterales > Parviterribacteraceae > Parviterribacter > Parviterribacter multiflagellatus. The sequence goes on along the minus strand of NZ_JBXPIZ010000002.1, from coordinate 479,224 downwards.
CCGGTTCCCGCTCGACCGGCTCACCACGCCATACCCGTTCGCGGAGATCGGCCGCGCGCTCGCCGACGCGCGGGCGGGCACGGTGGTGAAGCCGGTGCTCGTCTTCTAGCGGCGGGTGAGCGCGAACAGCAGCGGCGCGGGCTCGCCCTTGCGGTCCATCGACCCGACGACGGTGTCCTCGGTGACCTGGCGGAAGTGGTCGAAGATCGGGTGCCGGTCGTAGACCATCGTCGCCGTCACGACGCCGCGGTACTCGACCATCCGCAACGAGGCGGCGCCCAGCACGTCGCTCGCCTGGCGGCCGCCGAGCTCGTCGCGGACGACGATCGGGTCCACGTCGTCGCGGGAGCGGAACGTCTTGCCCGCCCACGCCAGGCCGCTCAGCTGCCCCTCGCCGGGATGGCCGGTCGGGACGATCGCGCCGTCCCACTCCCCGATCATCGCGGCCTCGGGGACGGGCGGGAGGGTGTCGTAGTAGGCGAGCACGTCGTCCACCGGCGTGCCGCCCGCGCCGATCAGCGCGCGGAGGCGGGCCAGCGGGTCGTGCGTCGTGGCGGCGGCGGGCTGGCTCATGCGGCGCGAGGTTACGCCTCGCCCGGGCCTGGGGCGGAGTGGCCGGACCACACCGCGCGGGGCGCTCTGGCGGGCGAGGCGAGCGCTACGCGCCGGGCATGCTCGAACCGGCTAGGAGGAAGAACCACAGGCCGAAGAGCACGAGCGCGGTCGCGACGCTCGTGAGCATCACGACGTCGAGGACGGTGGTCGGCTTGCCGGTGTCGCGCTCACCGCGCATCGAGCGCATCCACGGGGCGGGGCGGCGCGTCTCGGCGACGCCCTCGGAGACCACGCGCGCGTGCAGGCGGCCGAGCGTGCCGAGCAGCTTGCCGATCAGGACCATCGAGACGACGACGGCCGCCAGCACGCCGAGGTACACGCCGAAGTTCGGGGTCTGGGACTGGTAGAGCTGCGCGGCGCCCCAGAGGCAGCCGACCGGCACGACGAGCCACATGACCACGCTGCCGAGCGCCATCGCGACCACGAGCAGCCCGGCCGTGAGACGGCGCCCCGCGCGGGCGCCTTTGGCAGTGAACCTCCCGTCCATGTGACACCGATCGTTGTAGCAATTTCAGCTTGGCGCGTGCGGCAGGTAGGTTCGGCCCAGCCGTGATCCCGAGCACCCGCTACGCGCGTTCCCGCGGCGCCACGATCGCCTACCAGGTCCACGGCGACGGTCCGGTGGACATCGTCCTGCTGACCGGCTTCATGTCCAACGTCGAGACGCTGTGGGAGGAGCCCGGGCTCGCCCGGGCGTTCGACCGCATCGCGCAGTTCGCGCGGCTCATCCTGCTCGACCGGCGGGGCGTCGGGATGTCCGACCGGTTCGAGCACCCGGCGACCCGCGAGGAGGACGTCGCGGACGTCGAGGCGGTGCTCGACGCGGCGGGCTCGCCGGCCGCGGTCATCTACGGCACCGCCGGCGGGGCGCCGCACGCGATCCAGTTCGTGGTCGACCGGCCCGAGCGCGCGCGGGCGCTGATCCTGTACGCCGGGTTCGCGCGCGTGACGCGGGACGAGGACCTGCCGTGGGCGGACACGGCCGAGCAGCGGGCGGCGCGCCTGGACCGGCTCGCCGAGCACTGGGGCGAGGGGCTGAACGCGGACCTGCTCGCGCCGACCGCGGCCGACGACCCGCGCATCCGGGCGTGGTTCGCACGGCTGGAGCGGACGAGCGGCTCGCCGACGATGATGCGGCGGCTGGCGCAGTCCCTCGAGGACGTGGACGTGCGGGGGCTGCTGGAGCAGGTCGCGGTGCCCGCGCTCGTGCTGCACCGCACCGACGACGCGCTGATCGACGTGCGCCACTCGCGCGACATGGCCGCGCGCATCCCGGGCGCGCGGCTGGTCGAGCTCCCGGGCGTGGACCACCTGCTGTCCGTGGGGGACAGCGACGCGATCCACGACCAGATCGAGGAGTTCGTGACGGGGCGCCGGCGCGGCGCGCGGGTCGACCGGCGGCTCCTGACCGTGCTGTTCACCGACATCGCGGGCGGGACCGCGCGCGCGGCGCAGGTGGGCGACGGGCGCTGGCGCGACCTGCTCGCGGGCCACGACGTCGAGGTCCGCCGCCAGCTCGCGCGGTACGGCGGCCGCGAGGTCAAGACGACCGGCGACGGCTTCCTCGCGGTCTTCGACGGCCCGCCCTCGCCCGCCGTGCGCTGCGCCCGCGCGATCGTGCGCGAGTCCGCGTCGCTCGGGGTCGATGTCCGTGCGGGCCTCCACACCGGCGAGTGCGAGATCATCGGCACCGACGTCGGCGGCATGGCGGTCAACATCGCCGCGCGCGTCTGCGCCCTCGCTCGCGGCGGCGAGGCCCTCGCGTCCGGCACGACCTACGGCACCGTCGTTGGCTCGGGGCTCCCGTTCTCCGACCACGGCCACCACGCCCTCCGCGGCGTCCCCGGCCAGTGGCCCATCTTCCGCCTGCTCTAAGCCGTGCGCCGAACGACGTTCCGACCCCGGATAGCGGGGTCAAGACGTCGTTCGTCCGGCTACTGCGCGGCCCAGGGGTCGCGGCGGCGCGCGCGGGCCCAGGCGTACTTCGCGAGCAGCTCGCCCCAGTCGGCGAGGCCGCCGTAGAGGTGGCCGATCGGGCCGGTGTAGAGCCAGGCGGCGAAGCGCATCGCCCGCCACGGTACCCGCCCCGCGAGTCGAGCTCGGTGCCGCATGGGGACCGAGCTCGACGCGCGCGGGTCTACAGCTCCGCGCGTTGCGCCCGCCAGGCGCCGACCGCACCCGGGACCACCAGCCACGCGGCGAGGCCCGCGGCCGCGAGGCCGGAGGGGAGGTCGGCGGTGACCAGGTGCTCGCCGCCGAGGAGGGTCGCGACGGACAGCGGTGGGAGGAGCGCGAGGAGGGTCGCGGGGGTCGGGGCGCTGATCGCGAGCGGGAGGACGCCGAGGATCAGCCCGAGCAGGAGCGACGTCGCCTGCGTGCTCGAGAGGCCGGCCGTGCCGAGGCCGAGGGCGCCGAGCGCGAGCACGACGTTCAGCGCCAGCATCGACGGGAGCTGGCCGAGGACGTGGCCCGCGTCGATGGCGGCCTGGCCGTTGCGCAGGACGACCCCGAGCGCGACGATCACGGCCCAGTTCAGCACCACCGCGAGCACGGTCACGAGCACGACCGCCGGAACGCGCACCGCGAAGAGGACGAGCCGCGGCCGGCCGGTCGCCACGAGCAGCCGCAGGACGCCGGCGGTCCGGTCCGCGGTCCCGGCGGCGACGCCGATCGCGACCGCCGCGGCGAGGCCGACCCACTGCGCGGCCTGGAACCCGGCGTTCGCGGTCTCCGCGCCGCCCCACGCGTCGCGCGTCAGCCAGTCGAGCCCGAACGTGCACGCCGGCAGCCCGACCGCGCACACGAGGATCGTCCACACGACCCCGCGGTTGCGGCGCAGCTTGAGCAGCTCGGCGGCGATCACGCGCCCGCCTCCATCAGCGCGAGGACCCGGTCCTCCAGCCGCGCCGCACCGGGCAGGACCGCGTGCGGCACCCGATCGGCGTCGACCAGCACGCGCACGAGCGCGCGCACCGCGTCCGGGTCGTCACCGGCATCCAACGTGACCAGCACGCGGTCGCCGTCGACCTCCACCCGCGCGACCTCCGCGCGCGCGGCGAGCACCTGCGCGGCACCCGCCGCGTCGGCCACCCGCAGCTCCACCGTCGCGGCCGCGCCGCCACCGGCGAGCGTGTGCACGGGGCCCTGGGTGACCGTCCGCCCGCCCGCGACGATCGCGGCGACGTCGCACGTGCGCTCCACCTCGTCGAGCAGGTGGGAGGAGAGGATCACCGTCCGTCCCTCGTCGACGAACGACCGGACCAGCGCGCGCAGCTCGCGGATGCCGGCGGGGTCGAGGCCGTTGGCGGGCTCGTCCAGGATCAGCAGCTCCGGGTCGCACAGCAGGCACCGCGCGATCCCCAGCCGCTGGCGCATGCCGAGCGAGTAGCCGCCGACGCGGTCGTCTTCGCGCCCGGTCAACCCCACGCGCTCCAGCGCGGCGGGGATGCGCGTGGCGGCGGCGGCGTCGAGCACCGCGGCGTGGATGCGCAGGTTCTCGCGGCCGGTCATGCGGGGGTGGAACCGCGGCTCCTCGACGACTGCGCCGACGCGGCGCAGCGCGGGCCGCCGGCCGGCGGGGAGGTCCTGGTCGAGCAGGCGGATGCGGCCCGCGTCGGGGTGCGCGAGGCCGAGCAGCGCGCGGATGATCGTGGTCTTGCCCGCGCCGTTGGGCCCGAGCAGCCCGAACGCCACGCCGCGCGGGACGTCGAGGTCGATGCCGGCGAGCGCGTCCCGGCCGCGGAACCGCTTGGTGAGCCCGCGGACCTCGACCGCGAGTGAGCTTGAGGTCGTCACGCGGCTCAGCGTGAGCGGCGCCGGCTCGACCGACATCGGCCGCAGGACGGAGATGGGCTCAGTCGCGCGACGGAGATGTCGTGCCCGGCCGCACGACCCCGTGCTCGTACGCCCACACGACGGCCTGGACGCGGTCGCGCAGGTCGAGCTTGCGCAGCACCGCGCTCACGTGCGTCTTGACCGTCGCCTCGGTGAGCACGAGCGCCTCGGCGATCTCGAGGTTCGAGCGGCCGCCCGCGACGAGGCGCAGGACCTCACGCTCACGTGAGGTCAAGGCCGCGAGCGCGGCGTCGTCCTCGGGCGCGGGCGGCGCGAGGTCGCCGCCGAAGCGCTCGATCAGCCGCTGCGTCACCCGCGGCGCCAGCAGCGCCTCGCCGGACGCGACGACCTGCACGGCGCGCACGAGGTCCTCGCGGGGCGCGTCCTTGAGCAGGAACCCCGACGCACCCGCGCGCAGCGCCGCGTACACGTACTCGTCGAGGTCGAACGTCGTCAGCACGATCACCCGTCCGGCGCCCGCGGCGACGACCCGCCGCGTCGCCTCGATGCCGTCCAGCGCGCCCATCCGCACGTCCATCAGCACGACGTCAGGCCGGTGCAGCCGCGCCGCCTCGACGCCCGCGTGCCCGTCCGCGGCCTCGCCGACCACCGCGATCCCGCCCGCGGCCTCGAGGATCATCCGCAGGCCCGAGCGGATCAGGTCCTGGTCGTCGACCAGCAGGACGCGGATCACAGCGGCAGCACCGCCCGCACGACGGTCCCGTCCGCGCCGTCGACGTCGAGCGTCCCGCCGAGCAGCGCCGCGCGCTCGCGCATCCCCGCGAGGCCGAGGCCGGCCGGCGCGCCGGGGGCGATGCCCAGGCCGTCGTCGGCGACCTCGACCCGGAGCGAGCCGGAGGTCCGCGCCACGCGGACCTGCACGTGCGACGCGGCGGCGTGGCGGAGCGTGTTCGTGAGCGCCTCCTGGACGATCCGGTACGCGGACAGGTCCACCGCGGCGGGCAGGTCGGCGAGCGCCCCGTCCCGCTCGATCGCCACCTCCAGCCCCGCCGCCCGCAGCGGCGGCGCCAGCGCGTCGAGCTGCGCCAGCCCGGCCTGCGCGTGCAGCGCCCCGCCGCCGTCGCCCGCCCCGCGCATCGCCGCGAGCATCGCCCGCAGCTCGCCCATCGCCGTGCGGCCCGTGCGCTCCACCGCGGCGACCGCCTCCCGGGCGCGCGGCGGCGTCGCCGGGCCATCCAGCACGGCCCCGGCCGCCGACGCCTGCAGCGTCATCACCGACACGTTGTGCGTCACCACGTCGTGCAGCTCCCGCGCGAGCGCCTGTCGCTCCAGCAGCGCGGCCCGCGCGGCGTCCTCGTGGCGCCGCTCCTCCAGCCACCGCGCGCGCTCCTCCAGCGCCGCGGCGTACCGGCGGCGGGTCAGCAGCGCGTACCCGATCAGCCACCCGGTCGCCGCCAGCCCGAGGCAGAGCCCGAACGCGATCGTCAGCGTGACGGCGTCCGGCTCGGGCGCGATCAGCGAGGTGAGCGTCGCCGACAGCGCCACGAACGTCACCGCCGCGGCGGCCAGCGACCGGCGCGCGCCCGCGGTCCCGGCGACCGCGGCGAGCGGCAGCGTGGGGAGGAAGAGCGACAGCGACGCGGCCGCCTCGGACGACGCCGCCGCGACCAGCAGCACCACGAGCGACACGGCCCACGCGGCGAACGGCGCCCGCGACCGCAGCCCGAGCAGCGCGCACGCGACCGCCGTGGCCAGCAGCCACACGACCCCGTCGGCGAACGCGACCACGACGCCCCCGATCGCCGCGACGCCCGCCGGCCCCCAATCCCACACGAACGGCAGCCACCGCGGGGTGGAGGGCAGCTCGGGCGGCGCGAGCGGCGTGGACGCGGCGGGGGGCACGCACCTCATGATGCCCACCGCCGCGCGGGCGACGGTGGCGTGTCAGGCACGCAGCGCCGAGCTCAGCTCCCCACGCCGCAGCAGCTCGGTCGCCTCGGCCACCGGCAGCGCGCGTGAGTAGAGCCAGCCCTGCGCGGCCGCGCAGCCGCGCGCGACCAGGAACGCGTGCTGCTCCTCGGTCTCGACGCCCTCGGCCACGACCGTCATCCCGAGCGCCTCCGCCAGCCGCAGCACGGCGTCGACGACGTCGGCGTCCTGCTGCGTCTGGGGGACGCCGGCGAGGAACGCGCGGTCGAGCTTGAGCGTCGAGAAGGGGAGGTCACGCAGCCGCGCGAGCGAGGAATGACCGGTCCCGAAGTCGTCGATCGCGAGCCCGATCCCCAGCTCCGACATCGCGTGCAGCGACGCGTCGCACGCCTCGGCGCCGCCGTCGCGCATGACGGCGCTCTCCGTCAGCTCCAGCGACAGCCGCTCCCGCGGGACGCCGCACAGCGACAGCGCGGCGTCGACCTGGCCGGGCAGCAACCCGTGCTCGAGCTGGCGCGGCGACACGTTGATCGCGACGTGCGCGTCGAGCCCGGCGTCCGCCCACGCGCGCACCTGCCGGCAGGCCGCCTCCAGGACCCACGACCCGAGCTCGTCCATCATGCCCGCGTCCTCGGCGGCGGGGATGAACACGTCTGGCCGCACCGGCCCGTGCGCGCCGTCGGTCCACCGCAGCAGCGCCTCGAACATCGGCGCGCCGTCGTAGCGGCCGGGAGCGCCGGCGAGCGCCACGACCGGCTGGTAGTGCAGCTCCAGCGCGTCGGTCTCCAGCGCCCGCCGCAGCCGCGAGGTCAACGTCAGCTGCCGGCGCGCGTCGACGCCCGGCACGCGGTAGCGGCTCACCCCGCCGCGGATCCGGTGCTTGGTCTGGTCGAGCGCCTCCTCGGCGTGCTGCAGCAGCGCGAGGGCGTCGACGCCGTCCTCCGGCCACACGCCCAGCCCGGTGCTGCAGCCCAGGTGGAACTCCGTGCCGTGCAGCGCGAACGGGCGCCCGACCGCCGCGCTCACGACCTGCGCGGCGTCGGTCGGGTCGCGATCGCAGACGAGCAGGAACCGGTCCCCGCCGTGCCGCGCGACCAGCCCACCGGTCGCGATCGGCGCGAGCCGCCGCGCGACGTCGCGCAGGATCTCGTCGCCGCAGACCTGGCCGAACGACGCGTTCACGAGCCCGAAGCCGTCGAGATCGAGGCAGAGCGCGGTGAGCGGCTCGTTCTTGGGCCGCGTGGCGAGCATCTCGGCGACCCGCGTCTCCAGCAGCGCGCGCCCGGGGAGCCCGGTGAGCGGGTCGCACGTCATCGCGCGCTCCAGCCGCGCGCGGCTCGTCGCAGCGTCGGCCACCTGCTCGGCGCGCAGCTCGATCGCGGCGGACGCCGACGCGGCGAGGTCCTCCAGCACCGCGACGTCGCCCGGCTCGAACACCCGCGGCTCGGTCGCGAACGCGCACAGCGTCCCGACGACGAGGCCGTCGCGGAACCGCAGCGGCGCCCCCGCGTACGCGCGCACGCCCTCGTGGCGCACGGGCCAGTCGTCGCGGGTGATCGCCGTGCGGGTGGTGTCCGGGACCGCGACGGCCTCCCCGGACGCCACGACGTGGCGGCACAGGGCCTCGCGCGCGGGCCGCTGGTGTCCCAGCACGCGGTCGGCCAGCGCCCCGGCGGCGCTGACGAAGATCTGGTGGGCGTCGGTGAGCAGCGTGACCGCGACGAGCGGCACGTCGAGCAGTCGCGCGGTCGCGCGCGTGAGCCCGTCGAGGGACGGATGCGACGGCGCCTCGAGCAGCCCGCTCGCGTGCACGGCCGCGACGCGCGCCGGATCGTTGAGCGCAGAGACCTCCACCCCTACGTTCCTCGCCGTTTTCGCCGGATCTTGAATCGGCCGACCGGATGATCGTGCGGACGAGCTGGCGCTACAGTCCGAGCGGCATGAAGACCACCGTCACCGAGCTCCCCGAATCCCGCGTCCGCGTCGAGGCGGAGGTCCCGCCGCAGGAGGTCGCCAAGCGCGTCGAGCAGACGGCGAAGGCCCTCGGCCGCGATCTGCGCATCCCGGGCTTCCGCAAGGGCAAGGTGCCGGCGCCGGTCGTCATCCGCCGTCTGGGCCGCGAGGCCGTCCTCGACGAGACCGTTCGCTCCCAGCTCGGCCGCTGGTACGTCGACGCCGTCCAGGACGCCAAGATCGCGCCGGTCGGCGACCCGGACCTCAAGCTCGCCGACGAGCTGCCCGCCGAGGGCGAGGCGCTCACGTTCTCGATCGAGATCGGCGTGCGCCCGAAGGCCGAGCTGGGGGAGTACAAGGGCCTCGAGGTCGGCCGGCGCGAGCCGGACGCCGACGACGAGGCGGTCGACCGCGAGGTCGAGGCGCTGCGCGACCGCGCCGCCCGCCTGGAGACGGTCGAGGAGACCGCCGAGAACGGCGACTTCGTGGTCATGGACTACAAGGGCTTCCTCGACGGCGAGCCCTTCGAGGGCGGCGAGGGCCGCGACCAGCTCATCGAGCTCGGCTCGGGCCGCCTCATCCCCGGCTTCGAGGAGGGCCTCACCGGCTCCAAGGCCGGCGACGAGCTCAAGCTCGACCTCACCTTCCCCGCCGAGTACGGCGCGGAGCACCTCGCGGGGCAGGACGCCGTGTTCGAGGTGACGGTGAAGGAGGTCAAGCGCAAGCAGCTCCCCGAGCTGAACGACGACTTCGCGGTGGAGTCGGCCGGCTTCGACACGATGGAGGAGCTGCGCGGCGACATCCGCAACCGGCTCGAGGAGTCGGAGTCGACGCAGATCGAGGGCGACTACCGCCAGGCGGTGCTCGACAGCGCCGTGGCGAACGCGACCGTCGAGGTGCCCGAGGCGCTCGTCGAGGCGCGCGCCCGCGAGCTGTTCGACCAGGCCGTGCACTCGCTCGGCCACCGCGGCATCTCGAAGGACCTCTACCTGCAGATCTCCGGCAAGACCGAGGACGAGCTGATCGAGGAGGGCAAGGCGGACGCCGAGCAGGCGCTCAAGCGCGAGGCCGTCCTCACGGCGATCGTCGACGCCGAGAAGATCGACGTGTCCGACGACGAGGTCCTCGAGGCCCTCGGCGCGGAGACCGACAAGCCCAAGAAGCTGCTCGGGCAGCTCAAGAGCGATGGTCGCCTGGACCAGGTCAAGGAGGATCTCGCCGCCCGCAAGGCGGTCGACCTCCTGGTCGAGTCCGCGCAGGCGATCAGCGTCGAGCAGGCCAAGGCCGACGGCAAGCTCTACACGCCCGAGACGACCGAGGCGGAGCAGGCCGCGGACGCCTCCTAGGCGCCCGGTCCTGCCCCCTGAACTCAAGCTGGACCGGCCGCCCGCCGACCACCGGATGACAGCCCGGTGACCGTTGGTAGGCTGGCCGGAAGGATTCGCGCCTACGAGGCGAAACTGAGCGGAGGATCATGAGCCCACTCGTCCCGATGGTCGTCGAGCAGACGTCGCGTGGTGAACGCGCGTTCGACATCTACTCCCGTCTGCTCAACGAGCGGATCATCTTCCTGGGGACGCCCGTGGACGATCAGATCGCGAACTTGATCGTGGCGCAGCTGCTGCACCTCGAGTCCGAGGACCCGGACAAGGACATCTCGATCTACATCAACTCGCCCGGCGGGTCGGTGTACGCGGGTCTCGCGATCTACGACACGATGCAGTTCATCAAGCCCGACGTGCAGACGATCTGCGTCGGCATCGCGATGTCGATGGGGGCGCTCCTGCTGGCCGGCGGGGCTCCCGGGAAGCGCATGTCGCTCCCCAACTCGAAGATCCTGATCCACCAGGTCTCCTCGGGCTTCCAGGGCCAGGCCACGGATATCGAGATCCACGCCAAGGAGATCATCGACATCCGTCAGCGCCTGGATCACATCATCGCCAAGCACACCGGCCAGGACTACGAGAAGGTCCGGAAGGACACCGAGCGCGACTACTTCATGAGCGCCGACGAGGCCAAGGACTACGGCATCGTCGACCGCGTCATCGAGTCGCACTAGGCTTCCGGTTCAGGGGAACTCAACGGGGAAGAGATGGCACGGCCCACCGACAGCAACGAGCAGCTGCTCTGCAGCTTCTGCGGCAAGAGCCAGCGGCAGGTCAAGAAGCTGATCGCCGGGCCGGGCGTCTACATCTGCGACGAGTGCATCGATCTCTGCAACGAGATCATCGACGAGGAGCTCACCGCTCCGCCCTCGTTCGACCTGGAGAACCTCCCCAAGCCCCGTGAGATCTACGACGTGCTCGAGGAGTACGTCGTCGGCCAGGAGATGGCCAAGCGCGCGCTGTCGGTGGCGGTCTACAACCACTACAAGCGCGTGCAGATGATGCAGGCGGACGACTCGGACATCGAGCTCCAGAAGTCCAACATCCTGCTGCTCGGGCCGACGGGCTGCGGCAAGACGCTCTTGGCGCAGACCCTCGCCCGCATCCTCAACGTCCCGTTCGCGATCGCCGACGCCACGGCGCTGACCGAGGCCGGCTACGTCGGCGAGGACGTCGAGAACATCCTCCTGAAGCTGATCCAGGCCGCGGACTACGACGTCAAGAAGGCCGAGACCGGGATCATCTACATCGACGAGGTCGACAAGATCGCGCGCAAGGCGGACAACCCGTCTATAACGCGTGACGTGTCGGGCGAGGGCGTCCAGCAGGCGCTGCTGAAGATCCTCGAGGGCACGACCGCGTCGGTGCCGCCGCAGGGCGGGCGCAAGCACCCGCACCAGGAGTTCCTGTCGATCGACACGACGAACATCCTGTTCATCTGCGGCGGGGCGTTCGCCAACCTCGACAAGGTCATCGAGCGGCGCATCGGCCACAAGGGCGTCGGCTTCGGCGCCTCGATCGAGTCGAAGGCCGAGCGCGACAAGGGCGTCACGTTCGAGCAGTGCCTGCCGGAGGACCTCGTCAACTACGGCCTGATCCCGGAGTTCGTCGGGCGCCTGCCGGTCGTGTCGGCGATCCACCAGCTGCAGCGCGACGACCTCGTCACGATCCTGACCGAGCCGCGCAACGCGCTGACGAAGCAGTTCACGAAGTTCTTCGGCTTCGACGGGATGGAGCTCGTCTTCTCCGACGAGGCGCTGATCTCGATCTCGGATCGCGCGCTTGAGCGCGAGACGGGTGCGCGAGGCCTGCGCTCGATCCTGGAGGAGATCCTCCTCGACGTGCAGTTCGAGCTGCCGTCTCGGCGTGACGTGCGCAAGGTCGTCGTCACGAAGGAGACGGTGGAGCAGGGCCTGCCGCCGACGCTGGTGACGGAGGCCTCGCCGGACGACGGCGAGCAGCCGACGCTCCGCGAGCAGTCCGCGTAGCCGCGTGGCCGCCCCCTCGACCGTCAAGGCCATCCCGTGGCGCCTCGTCCTCGAGGTCGCCACGCTCGTCGTCACCCGCTTCCGCGAGGACCTGCCGCCGGCTGACCGCCGGCGTCTGACGGCGCTCGTGAAGAAGTCCCACGGCGACCCGCGGAAGTTGACGAAGAACGAGCGCAAGCAGCTCCTGACGCTGCTGCGCTCCGTCGACGCCGTGCGCCTCGGCCGCGACGTCTCCGCGATCGTCGGCGCGAACAAGCTGCGCCGCCGCATCGGCCGCTCCCACTAGCGCCGCGGCGGCTTGCGCCCGGCCTCGACCTCCCGTGAGGTCGAGGCCGGTCGTTGCCCTTCTGCCGCCCGGTCCGCGCGCGTCCCTTCGACCGCGCGGGCGGGCGGGCAGCTTCTAGCCGACGAGGCGCTCGGAGAGCTCCCACAGCCGGTCGGCGTTCGCGCGATCCAGCGCGTAGGGCGCGACGCCGTAGGCGCGGCCCTCGGGGCGCGCGTCCACGCGCGGCGCCTCCTGGCAGTCCTCGAAGTAGTGGCCCGTGACGCCGTCCACGAGGGGCGAGGCGGCGAGCAGCACCGACGTCGCGGCGCCCTGCTCGGGCGTCTTGAGCTGCATCCCGCTCGACTTCCAGCCGTCGATGACCTCCTCCGGCACGTAGCGCTGGAGGTTCGTGAGGATGCCGCCCGGCATCAGCGCGTTGGCGACGATGCCGTCGGCCGCCCACCGCTCCGCCGCGGCGACGGCGAAGAGGACGTTCGCGGTCTTCGACTGGCCGTAGGCGAGCCACGGGTCGTACGGGCGGAAGCTGAAGTGCGGGTCGTCGAAGATCACCGGCGAGCGCAGGTGCGCGGTGCTGCTCACCGACACGACGCGCGCGCCCTCGGCCTGCGCGAGCGACCGGTGCAGCGCCCGCGCGAGCGCGAAGTGGCCGACGTGGTTGGTGGCGAACTGCAGCTCCCAGCCGTTCGGCGTGCGCGTGCGCTCGGGGATCGCCATCACGCCTGCGTTGTTGACGAGCATGTGCAGCGGGCCGTCCCACTGCGCCGCGAACGACGCGACGGAGCTGAGGTCGGCGAGGTCGAGGCGCCCGACGTGGACGGGGCGACCCTCGGCGGACGCGGCGAGCTCCTCCGCCACGCGCGTGCCCGCGTCCGTGTCGCGGACGGCGAGCGTGACGTCGGCGCCGGCCTGCGCCAGCGCGCGGGCGGTCTCGACGCCGATGCCCGACGCGCCGCCGGTGACGATCGCGCGCTTGCCGCTCAGGTCGACGCCCGCGACGACCTCGGCGGCGGTCGTCTCGGCGTTGAACGGGATTGCGGGGGCGGGGGAGGTGGTCATGCGAGGGCCTCCTGGGTGTGGTGGTGGCTGCGCCGCGGCGGGCGGGCCGGCCGTGGGCGGTGGCTGCGGACCGCGCCGCGCGCGGGGCGCGGCGCGGGGCTGGGCGCGGGGATCGGCGTGGGCTCCGTGGTCGCGGCGGCGGCGGACGGGCCGCGCCAGGCCACGACGGGACCGGAGCCGGCGACCGGGCGCGTGAGGTACCAGCTGCTCGTCATGCGGTCGCTCCTTCAGAGAGGGTGGAAGATCTGTTTCGTACCTCCGCCCTCGCAAGCTCGGGCTTCGGTCGATGTCACAAATGGAGGTATCCTCCATTTCGTACCGACACAGTAGCACGGATTCGGAGGGGTCCTCCATTTCTGCTCCCGAGAAGCCGCTTCGCGCCGACGCGAAGCGCAACAGAGACAAGCTCCTCACTGCCGCCGGCGAGCTCTTCGCCGCGAAGGGCCCTGAGGTGTCGCTGGAGGCCGTCGCACGCGCGGCGGGCACCGGCATCGGCACGCTCTACCGCCACTTCCCCACGCGCGAGGACCTGATCGAGGCCGTCTACCGCAGCGAGGTCGACGGGCTGGCGTCTGCCGCCGACGAGCTGCTGGCCGAGCACGCGCCGGACGTGGCGCTCGAGCGGTGGATGGACCGCTACCTCGCGTACGCGGCCACCAAGCGCGGGATGGGGGAGGCGCTGCGGTCGATCGCGGCGACGTCGCCCGACCTGTTCGGCGGCACGAAGCCGCGGATGCTCGACGCGCTCGACCGCATCCTCACCGCGGGAGTCGAGGCCGGCGTGCTGCGCCCCGACGTCGAGGCCGGCGACGTGCTGCGCGCGATGAACGCGGTGTGGATGCTCCCGCCCGACACGCCGCCCGAGCAGCTGCAGACGATCTTCCGCCTCGTGCGCGACGGGCTGAAGTACGGCGCCGGGCGCGCTGGCGCGTAGACCGCCCGGTCATCCTCCAACCCCGGCTCGGGGGCCGCGTTCCTTCCGGATGTGGAGCCCTTCGAGACCGTGCTCGCGGCCGCCCGGAAGGGGGAGGACTGGGCATGGGAGCGCATCTACCGCGATCTCGCGCCGCGCGTGGCGGGGTACCTGCGCGGTCATGGCGCGGCCGATCCGGAGGACCTCGCAGGGGAGGTCCTGCTCCAGGTCGTGCGCGGGCTCGAGAGGTTCCACGGTGATGAGCACCGCTTCCGCGCGTGGGTGTTCACGATCGCGCACCGGCGCCTCGTGGACGACGTGCGGCGGCGTGCCCGGCGGCCCGTCGTGGACGTGGAGGACGGCGTGCTTGCGGCGATCGCGGGGACCGGAGGGGACGTCCACGACGACGCCGAGGCCTCGCTCGACCAGCAGCGGGTGGTCGCGGCGATGGCCGACCTGGCGCCCGATCAGCGGGCGGTGCTGCTGCTGCGGATCATCGGCGACCTGACGGTCGAGGAGATCGCGCACGCGCTGGGCAAGCGGCCGGGGGCGGTGAAGGCGCTCCAGAGACGGGCGCTTCGCCGCTTGGAGAAGGCGTACCCCTTTCCGGTCCGTCAGCGATTCAAGAGGCATGAAGACCAAGAAGACGATCGTCGCGGCCACGGTGGCCGCGCTCGCCGTGCCGGGCACGGCGCTGGCCACGGGTCCCGGCCATGACAAGCACGACGGCGACCGGGGCGGGAGCGCCGAGAGCCGCGGGCACGATCACGGCAAGCACCGCGGTCACGACAAGGAGCGCGGCGACAAGGGCGACCGCGGCTGGCGCGGTGAGCACTGGTTCAAGCACGGGCGCAAGGCGTTCGTGGTCAGCGGCACGGACGCGAGCGGCCTGACCGTCACCGACGGCAAGCTCGCCGGCGCGATCACCCTCGATCCGCAGATGGTCAGCCGTGGCGCGGCCAAGCTGCTGAACCTGACGAAGGAGCAGGTCCGCGGCGAGGACACGATCTCGTTCGGCGTCGCGGGCGACGCGGTCGAGGTCAAGTACAAGGGCCTCACGGCGACCGACGCGCTGCAGCCGACCGACCGCGTCACGGTGTTCGGCAAGGTGCGCGACGGCGTGCTCGACCTCAAGCACATCAAGGTCTGGCGCGCGACGACGACCACCCCGGCGCCGACGCCGGAGCCCGCGCCGCAGCCGGCCCCGACGCCCGCGCCGTAGCAGCGGCGACTCCCGAGGTCCGTGGCCGCGACCGAGACACCTGACGTCGACCCCGTCCTGCGGGACGCGGTGCTCCGGGCGTACGTCCGCCCGGTCGACGACGCGGTCGCGGCCCGTCACCTCGCCGCCCTCACGGCGGCGGCGAGGACGGCCCACCAGGCCAGCCCCCCGGACCGGTGGACCCGACCGCGGCGCACGCACGTGTGGCGTTCTGCGTGCGCCGCGGTCGTCGCCGTCCTCGCGCTGCCGGCGGGCCTCGCCGCGGCGGGCGTGCACCTGCCCGCCGCGGTCGACGCGCCGTACCGCGCGGTGGGGATCGACCTCCCGCACCAGCGGACCGCGCCGCCCGCCGCACGGCAGGAGCCCGCGGACGCGCGCTCCACGACGACCTCCCCCCAGCCCACCCCGGCGGACGCCCGCGCCCCCGGCGCCCGCTCGCCTGCCACCGCCACATCCGATGCTCCGGCGGCGTCCCCGCCGCGGCGCGAGTCGGACCCCACGCCGACGCGCCGCGGGAAGCCCGGTGGGGAGAGGAGGGCTCCCCGCCGGGCCGCCGCCACCCCGGCCACCCCGGCCACGCCCGCGTCCCCGTCCCCGGGGACGGGTCCCGCCACGCCTGCGACCCCCGCGACCCCGGCCACGCCCCCGGCGCGTGGGGAGCGGCGCGGCGACGAGGGCCGCGGTGCCCGCGGCGAGGCGCGCGGTCGCTCCGGCGACGGCGGCGGTGAGAAGCGCGGTGGCGGAACGCGCCGGTCGCGCCGGGGCGACGCCCCCGCCCCGCAGCGACCCCGCGGCGGCCGCGGCCGCGACCACCGCCGCGCGGAGGGCCACGACCGCTCCGGCGACCGCGGCAACCGGGGCGGCGGCGCCCCACGTGACGACGTTGGCGCGCCCGCCGTGGACGAGCGTCCGAACCCCGCCCCCGAGACGTCCAATGGGCGCATCGACGGGGTCAAGACCGACCACTGACCGTCCGTCAGTGGGGGGTGTGATCCGCACGACCTCCCTGCTCGCCGCCGCCGCGCTCGTCACGCTCCCGGCGGTCGCGCACGCCGACAAGCCCGCGAACCCCGGCCAGCACGGCCGCGACAACGCCGCCGCCAAGCAGCAGGCCGCCGTCGAGCGCGTGGCCCAGGCCGGCGCGCCGACCACCTCCGCGCAGGACGCCGAGACGACCACGCCGGAGACCGAGCCCACGGGCTCCGAGCCCACGACCGAACCGACCGCTCCCGCCAAGCCGGTCAAGCCCGCCAAGGTCAAGCGCGGCAAGGCGTTCGGCCTCGGCAAGGGCCGCTCGGTCGCGTTCACCCTCCACGGCGTCGGCCTCACCGCGCTCCCCGTCGCCGACGGCGCGCTCACCGGCCCGCTCACGCTCGACCCGACCGCGGCCAACAAGCACGCGCGCACCCTGCTCGGGCTCACCTCGGCCCAGGTCGAGGAGGAGGGCGTCACCGCGTCCTTCGGCGCCGAGGGCGACGAGGTCGCCGTCCGCCACGTCGGCCTCACCGCGGACGACGCGCTCCTGCCGACCGACGAGGTCCACGTCGCCGGCCGCGTGCGCCGCGCGCCGAAGAGCGACGCCGTGACGCTCGACGTCACCCGCATCACCGTCGTCCGCCCCGACGTGGAGGACGACACCGAGACCGAGCCCGACCAGGCCTGAGGCCGTCCGCCATCTGCCCGGGCCTAGACTCCCCGGGCACATGGCCGGACTCGAGGAACGCACCCGCTACGAGCCGTCGGAGGTCGAGCCGCGCATCAGCCGGCGCTGGCTCGACTCCGGGATCAACCACCCGGAGCCCGAAGGCACCCCCGACGAGAACTACTCCATCGCCGTGCCGCCGCCCAACGTCACGGGCGTGCTGCACATGGGGCACGCGCTCAACGGGTCGATCCAGGACGCGCTCATCCGCTGGCACCGCATGCACGGCAAGCGGGCAAAGTGGATCCTCGGCACCGACCACGCGGGCATCGCGACGCAGAAGCAGGTCGAGGCCAAGCTCGCGCGCGAGGGCAAGACCCGCACCGAGCTGGGGCGCGCGGCGTTCACCGACGAGGTCTGGAAGTGGCGCGAGGAGTACGGCGGCACGATCATCGGCCAGTTCCAGCGGCTCGGCGCGTCGCTCGACTACGAGGACGAGCGGTTCACCCTCGACGAGGGCTACGTCCAGGCCGTCCTGAAGGTCTTCGTCGACCTGTACGAGCAGGGCCTGATCTACCGCGACCACTACATGGTCAACTGGGATCCGGGCCTCGGCACCGCGGTCAGCGACCTCGAGGTGGAGGAGCGCGAGGAGACCGACACGCTCTACTCGATCCGCTACTCCGACGAGCTCGTCGTCGCGACCGTGCGGCCCGAGACGCTCCTCGGCGACACCGCCGTCGCGGTCCACCCCGACGACGAGCGCTACAAGCACCTCGTCGGTACGACCGTGACGCTGCCGCTCGTAGGCCGCGAGCTGCCGGTGATCGCGGACGAGTACGTCAAGACCGACTTCGGCACCGGCTGCCTGAAGATCACCCCGGGCCACGACCCGAACGACTTCGAGATCGGCCGCAAGCACGGCCTCCCGTCCGTCAGCGTCGTCGGCGAGGACGGCCGGATGACCGCGGAGGCAGGCGAGTTCGCGGGCCTCACCGCGCTCGAGGCGCGGGAGAAGGTCGTCGAGGCGCTCGGCGACAAGGTCGTCGCGCAGGAGCCGTACACGCACAACGTCCCGTACTCGCAGCGCTCGGGCGAGCGGATCGAGCCGCTCATCTCGCTGCAGTGGTTCATGAAGATGGACGAGCTCGCCAAGCCCGCCATCGACGCCGTGACCGAGGGCCGCATCAAGATCCACCCGCCCACGCAGCAGCGCCGGTACGTCGAGTGGCTGGAGAACATCCGCCCGTGGTGCATCTCCCGCCAGCTGTGGTGGGGGCACCAGATCCCGGTCTGGTACCGCGGGGAGGACGAGGTCCACGTCGGCACCACGGCACCCGAGGGCGACGGGTGGGAGCGCGATCCCGACGTGCTCGACACGTGGTTCTCCTCCGGCCTGTGGCCGTTCGCCACGCTCGGCTGGCCCGAGGAGACGGCGGCGCTCAAGGCGTTCTACCCGACCGACGTCCTCTCGACGGCGCGCGACATCCTCTTCCTGTGGGTCGCGCGGATGGTGATGCTGGGCCTCCGGTTCCCCGGCGACATCCCGTTCAAGGACGTCTACATCCACTCGGTCATCCAGGCGCCCGACGGCCGGCGGATGTCGAAGTCGCTCGGCACCGGCATCGACCCGATCGCGCTCATCGAGGGCGGCGAGCGCCCGCCCGTCTTCACGCAAGGCGGCGAGTTCCCCGCGTACGGCGCGGACGCCGTGCGGTTCGGCCTGCTCGCGATGTCCTCGACGCAGGACGTGCGGTTCAGCGAGGAGAAGGTCGCGCAGGGCGCCCAGCTCGCGAACAAGCTGTTCAACGCCTCGCGGCTGATCCTCCTCAACGCGCCCGGCACGGTGGAGCCCGCGGTGCGGCCGGCGACGGTCGAGGACCGCTGGATCCTCTCGCGGCTGCAGCAGGCCAAGGCCGACGCTGCCGAGCGCATCGCGGCGTTCGACTTCTCCAAGCTCGCGCTCGGGCTCTACGACTTCGTGTTCGGCGAGCTGTGCGACTGGTACCTCGAGCTCGTCAAGCCACGCCTGTACGACGGCGACGAGGACGCGCAGGCGACCGTGCTCCACGTGCTGCGCGAGACGCTCGCGCTCGCGCACCCGGTGATCCCGTTCGTCACCGAGGAGATCTGGTCGCTGCGGTGGGACTCCCAGGGCATGCTCGCCTCCGCGCAGATGCCGGGCGTCGACGACGCGCTGCGCGACCCGGCGGCGGAGACGCAGGTCGCGACCGCCATCGAGGCGATCCGCGTGCTGCGCAACTGGCGCGAGTCGATCGACTGCAAGCCGAAGGTGATCGTCCGCGCGTCGCTCGCGGGCGACGCGTACGGCGAGGCGGCGCCGCTGATCGCGCGGATGGCGCGGTTCGAGTGGGCCGACGCGAACGGCGACCAGCCCGGCGCGACGGTGCCGATCCCCGGCGGCGGCGTCGTGAACGTCCTGCCGACCGACGGCGTCGACCTCGGCGCGGCCGAGCGCAAGCGCGACGCCGAGCGCAAGCGCCTGGAGGCGGAGATCAAGCGCGCGGAGGGCAAGCTCTCCAACGAGAAGTTCGTCGCCAAGGCGCCGCCGGCGCTGGTGGAGGAGGAGCGCGCGAAGCTCGAGCGGCTGAAGGGGGAGCTCGAGGCGCTGTGACCTCCCCGCAGGTCAAGACGTCGGACGAGGCGGAGCGGTGGCTGCTCCAGCGCGAGCTGTTCGGCATGCGGTTCGGGCTGGACCGCATGCGCCGGTTGCTCACCGCGCTGGACTCGCCGCAGGACGCGTTCCGCTCGATCCACGTCGTCGGCACCAACGGGAAGTCGTCGACGGTCCGGATGACCGCGTCGATCATCCAGCACCACGGGCACCGCGTCGGCGCGTACCTGTCGCCGCACCTGGTCTCGTTCCGCGAGCGCATCCGGATCGACGACGAGGACCTGTCGGAGACCGCGTTCGCGCGCGCCGTGGACGACGTCGCGCGCGCGGCGGTGAAGGTCGACAAGGGCCTGGAGGACGGCGACCGCGTCACGCAGTTCGAGGCGCTGACCGCCGCGGCGTACCTGGAGTTCGCGCGGCGGGGCGTCGAGATCGCGGTCGTCGAGGCCGGCCTGGGCGGGCGCTGGGACGCCACCAACGTGATCCCGTCCGAGGTGCAGGTGCTGACCAACGTCGGGCTCGAGCACACGCGCTGGCTCGGGCCGACGATCCGCGACATCGCGCGCGAGAAGCTCGCGGTGGTGCGGGAGGGCGGCACGCTCGTGCTCGGCGCCGACCTCCACATCGACGCGCAGGAGCTGGCGGCCGAGACGCCCGCACGGCGGGTGGTCGTCGCGCCGCCGATGTGCGAGTCGTCGCTGGAGCTCGCGGCGCTGGGCTCCTTCCAGCGGCGCAACTTCGCGGTCGCGTGGGAGGCGGCGGAGGCGCTGCTGGGGTCGCTCGATCCCGTCGCCGTCCGCGAGGCCGCGGCCGAGGTCAAGGTGCCCGGCCGCTTCCAGGTGATCGACCGCGATCCGCTGACGATCGTCGACGGCGCGCACAACGCGGCCGGGATGCACGCGCTGGCGGAGGCGCTCGCGGACCATCGCGAGCCGTTCGTCGCGGTCGTGTCCGTCCTGGACGACAAGGATGCTGCCGCCATGCTGAGCGAGCTCCTGCCGCTGTGCGACGAGGTGATCTGCACGACGAACGCGAACCCGCGCGCGCTGCCGCCGGCGACGCTGGCGTCGCTGACCGAGCAGCTCGGCGGCCCGCCGTCGCGGCTGGAGCGCGACCCGCATCGCGCGGTGGCGCTGGCCCGCGACCTGGCCGGGCCGGACGGCGCGGTGCTCGCGACCGGCTCGATCTACCTCGTCGCGGACCTGCTGCGCCCCCTCGACCACTCCGGACCCACCTCGCGCCTGTGAACGAAGACGGACCCTCGGTCCTCGCCATGATGCTGGCCGTCGCGTTGATCGTCGCGCTGACGATCCTGATCTTCTTCGGGCTGGGCTACCTGCTCGGCCGGATGTTCCTGTGACGGTTGGTGCAGGTTCCGACGGGGCCTCCGGCTAACCTCTCCGCGATGCTCGCCGTCTTCGGGATCGAGTCCAGCGGTCTGAACCTGGCCGTCAACCTGCTGATCCTCTTCCTCGCCGTGCTGTACCTCGCGCTCGTCTACTGGACGTTCGCCGACGCGCGGCGGCGCATCGCGGATCCGATGCTGATCGGCTGCGCGACGTTGGCGGCGCTGCTCTTCCCGTTCGTGGGCGCGGTCGTCTACATGATCGTGCGCCCGCCGGAGTACCTCGAGGACATCCGCGAGCGCGAGCTCGAGATCCAGGCCGCCGAGGCCCGGATGGCGGCGCTCGACTACCAGCTCTGCCCGCACTGCGACTTCGAGGTCAAGTCCGACTTCCTGCGCTGCCCCAACTGCATGCGCAAGCTGAAGGACCCGTGCACCAACTGCGCGAAGCCGCTCGACCCCTCGTGGAAGATCTGCCCGTACTGCGAGGCCGAGATCCCGGGCGTCACCCCGGCTCCCCGCCGCTCCCGCCGCCGCCGTCAGGTGGAAGAGGAGACGGCCGCGTTCGAACCGTTCTCGGAGTAGTCCGGGACCTCTGAGGCCCCGCCGCGCGTAGGGTGCGCGGTGGAGGTCTCGACATCGACGCGTACGCGGTGACCCGGGGCCGGCCGGCGGCCGGCGCGCGGCTGCGGCCGCGGTCGGAGGCTGCGCTGGTGAAGGCCGCGCAGCGGGGGTCCGCGGAGGCACTAGAGGAGCTGTTCGCGCGGCACTGGCCGGGGCTGCACCGGTCGGCGTGGCTCGTGGTGCACGACGCGCAGGCGGCGGAGGACATCGCGCAGGAGGCGTTCCTCGCCGCGATCCACGCGCTGGACCGGTTCGACCGGCGGCGGCCGCTCGGGCCGTGGCTGCACCGCATCGCGACGAACCGCGCGATCGACCACGTCCGCGCGCGGGCGCTGCGGGCGGAGGTCGCGGTGGGAGCGGAGGCCGCCGCGCGCGACCGGCCGGAGGGGATCTCGGACGGGGTGATGGCCGCGCTCGCCAGCCTCACGCCCGAGCACCGCGCGGTCGTCGCGCTCCGCTACGTCCTGGAGTACACGCCGGGCGAGATCGCGCAGCTCCTCGTGCTCCCGCGCGGCACGGTCAACTCGCGTCTGCGCCGGGCGCTCGACGCGCTGGAGAAGGTGATCGGCGATGCGTGAGGACGAGCTGCGCGCGGCGCTCCGCGAGCTCGACCCGCCCGACGCCGAGCACGCGCGCCGCCGGGCGTGGCAGGTCTCCGCGGACGCGTTCGCCGCCCGGGAGCCACGGCGTGCGCGGCGCCGGTGGCCCGCGGCGGCAGCCGGGCTCGTCGCGGCGCTCGCGCTCGTCGTCACGCCCGCGGGCGGAGCGCTGGCCGACCTCGCCCGCGACGTCGTCGGCAACCCGCCGGCCACCGAGGAGCCGGTGCCGGAGGTCACGCGGCCCGAGCGTCTCCCCAGCGGCGTCCTGCGCCCCGGCGCCGGGCCGCTGCGCGGGTGGGAGGGCGGCACGTGGTCGCCGCGCCACCGGTTCGTCGCGGCGTGGAAGGGGCGCACGCTCGCCGCCGTCGCCCGTGACGGGCGCGTCGCGTGGCGCTTCGCGGCACCGGCGCACGTCCGCGGCGCGAGCTGGTCCCCCGAGGGCTTCCACGTCGCGTACCTCGCCGGCGGTCAGGTCCGTGTCGTTGCCGGCAACGGCCGCCGGGACCGGGCCGTGGACGTCGACGCCGCGCCGGTCGTCCCCGCGTTCCGGCCGGGGGAGCGGCGGACGCTCGCCTCGGTCCGCACCGACGGCCGTGTCGAGCTGCGCGACGTGTTCACCGGCGCGCGCACCGTCTCCGCCGGCCCCGTCGCGCGCGGCGCGCGGGAGCTCGCCTGGACCCGCGGCGGCGGCACGCTCGCGATCCGCACGAAGACCGCGGTCCGGCTCTACACGCCGGGCCGCGCCCTGACCACGCACCGCTTCGACGGCCGTCCGCGCGCGCTGACCGGCGGGCACACGATCACCGTCCTCGTCCGCGACGCGCGCCGCGGCACCAGCGAGGTCGTCGCGCTCCGCCCGCGCCGCTCGCTCCTGCGCGTCCGCGCGCACATCGCCGACATCGCGGCCACGCCGGACGGCCGCAGCGTCGTCGCCCTCTGGCCCGCCGCGCGCCAGTGGCTGGCCGTTGACACAACGCGGTGAACCGCAACCCGGCACACCTTCGACTCGGTATGCGAGTCGAAACCGTGCCGCGCGGGACCTCACGGGGTGGGCGGGGCGTAGGAGGGACATGCGCACGCTCCTGGTCTCCGCCACCGTCGTCGTCGTCGCCGCCGGCGCCGCGTCGCTCGCCTTCGCGAGCGGCGGCGCGCCGCCCTCGGACCAGACCGCCCCCGCGGCCAACACCGTCGTCGCCGTCGGCTCCGCCACGGCCGACGTCGACCGCCCGGCCCGGCTCACCAACGCCCGCATCGCGACCGCGGTGCGGCAGGCGCGGGCGGAGGCGGTCCCCGGTGCCGTCGCCGCCGCCCGCGCCGACGCGGTGCGCATGGCGCACGCGGCAGGGCTGACGCTGGGGCGCACCGTCGGGGTCGGCCACTACGACCCGCCGTACTACGGCCTCGACATCGGCCGCTTCGGGGCTGACCGCTGGTGCGGCCGGGCGAGCATGCGCCGCGGGCAGCCGTCGCGCTGGCGGTGCTTCCCACCCGCGCGGCAGACGGCGTGGGTGAAGATCACGGTCGAGGCACGCTGACGCGAGCCCGCATCTTCTAGGGTGCGCGGTCTATGTCACGCACCCTCATCCTGGTCAAGCCGGACGCGTTCGCCCGCAACCTGACGGGCGAGATCATCGCGCGGTTCGAGCGCAAGGGCCTCACGCTGGCGGCCCTGAAGAAGCTCACCGTGACGGAGGACCTCGCCAAGCAGCACTACGCGGAGCACGCTGAGCGCCCGTTCTTCGGCGAGCTCGTCGAGTTCATCACCTCCGGCCCGATCGTCGCGATGATCCTCGAGGGCAACGACGCCGTGAAGGCCGCCCGCCAGGTCATCGGCGCCACCAACCCGCTCGAGGCCACCACCGGCTCGATCCGCGGCGACTTCGCCACCGAGGTCGGCCAGAACATGGTCCATGGCTCCGACTCCGACGAGTCGGCCGACCGCGAGGCGCGGCTGTTCTTCCCGGAGCTCCACTAGTCCTCGCGTCCAGGTCGCCCCAGCGGCGGGCGATCCTGACGCAGCTCGGCGTCCCCTTCGAGGTCGTCGTCCCCGACGTGGACGAGATCGCCGAGGGGGACCCGGTCGAGGTCGCGCGCGACAACGCGCGCCTCAAGGCCGACGCGATCGCGGCGCAGCTCGACGACGGGCGGCCGATCCTCGCCACGGACACCATCGTCCGCCTCGGCGACACGATCTACGGCAAGCCACGTGACGAAGATCACGCAGCCGGCATGCTGAGCGCCCTGAGCGGTCACCGCCACGAGGTGATCTCCGGGCTCGCCATCCGCCGGAACGGCACCACCGAGACCGTCCACGCGAGCACGTTCGTGCAGTTCCGCGACGTGCAACCGCTCCTGCAGTGGTACCTGCGCACCGGAGAATGGGCCGAAAGAGCCGGTGCCTATGCGATTCAGGGCCATGGGGCGGCGTTCGTCACCGCGATCGACGGCGATTACCTCAACGTGGTGGGGCTCCCCGTGGCCGCGCTCCTCGATCTCTGGCCGGAGGTGCTCCATCTCAGTCGGTAGACTGGCCGCCGGCGCAAGACCCCCCGTCCGTGTCCACGCACGCGGCACTTTGCAGGGGGTTCGTGCCATCTCCCCCGCATCATGGGCTTCTTCAGCTACCTGACCGGATTCGGTGGCCGCGACATGGCGGTCGACCTCGGCACCGCGAACACGCTCGTGTACGTCCGCGGCCGCGGCATCGTGCTCTCCGAGCCGTCCGTCGTCGCGATCGACTCGCGCAGCGGCGAGGTCCACGCCGTCGGCATCGAGGCCAAGCGCATGCTCGGCCGCACGCCCGGGACCATCCAGGCGATCCGCCCGCTCAAGGACGGCGTCATCGCCGACTTCGACGTGACGGAGGAGATGCTCCGCCACTTCATCCAGAAGGTCCACCAGAACCGCTGGGCGCACCCGCGCGTCGTGGTCTGCGTGCCGTCCGGCGTCACGGGCGTCGAGAAGCGCGCGGTGGAGGAGGCGTGCCTCAGCGCCGGCGCGCGCCAGGCGTACCTCATCGAGGAGCCGATGGCCGCCGCGATCGGCGCCGGGCTCCCGGTCGGCGAGCCGACCGGCTCGATGGTCGTCGACATCGGCGGCGGCACGAGCGAGGTCGCCGTGATCTCGCTCGGCGGCATCGTCGTCAGCCAGTCGATCCGCGTCGGCGGCGACGAGCTCGACGAGGCGATCATCAACTACGCCAAGCGCGAGTACAAGCTGCTCATCGGCCAGCAGACGGCCGAGGAAGTGAAGCTCGAGATCGGCTCCGCCTACCCTATGGAGGAGGAGGTGCAGGCCGAGATCCGCGGACGCGACATGGTGTCCGGGCTCCCCAAGACCGTGGTCCTCACCAGCGAGGAGATCCGCGAGGCGCTCGAAGAGCCGGTCTCGCAGATCGTAAACGCGGTCAAGGAGACCCTGGACCGGACGCCGCCGGAGCTGGCGTCCGACATCATGGATCGCGGCATCATGTTGGCGGGCGGTGGCTCGCTCCTGCAGGGCCTCGACGAGAGGCTCCGGGAGGAGACCCAGATGCCCGCGCACCTCGCCGAGTCGCCGCTCACCTGCGTTGCGGTGGGCAGCGGCCGGTCGCTCGAGGAGTTCGAGGTCATCCACAGGACGAACAAGAACTCCACGCGCAACCGTCGCAAGAGCAGGTTCTAGAACTTTGGAGACGTCACCCACGTGTACGACCGGAAGACGGTTCGCCGGCGCAGAGCGGTCCTCGGACTGCTCGTTGCCTGCTCCCTGATCCTCGTCACCGCCTCCTTCGGCGATGGCCTGCGGTCGGTCGAGCGTGGGGCGCTGGAGGTCTTCGGGCCGATCCAGGACGGCGCCTCGCGGGTGCTCGAGCCGTTCCGCGACGCCTTCGGCTGGGTGGGCGACACGATCGACGCCAAGGGCGAGGTCGAGGATCTGCGCGCCGAGCGCGACGAGCTGCGGCGCCAGAGCGTCGACGCCCGCGCGGCGCTCGACGAGAACGCGCAGCTGCGCAAGCTGCTGAAGATGCCCAAGCGCGCGACCATCGACACGCAGGCGCCGGTGACGGCGCGCGTGTCGAGCCGCTCGTCCACCGTGTGGTCGTCGACCGTGCTGGTCAACAAGGGCTCGCGCGACGGCGTGCGCGAGGGCAACCCGGTCATCAACGGCGCGGGCCTCGTGGGCCGCGTGGTGCTGGTCACGGGCGGGAACGCGCGCGTGCTGCTGATCACCGACGAGGAGTCCGGCGTCTCCGCTCGCGTCGCGGAGTCGGGCACTTCCGGCATCCTGGAGACGGCCGTGGGCGATCCCGACGACCTCCGACTCGAGCCGTTCGGCCAGGACGTGAACGTCAAGGACCGGCAGACCGTGGTGACCGCCGGGACGAC
Source organism: Parviterribacter multiflagellatus (assembly GCF_056863265.1). Taxonomy (NCBI): domain Bacteria; kingdom Bacillati; phylum Actinomycetota; class Thermoleophilia; order Solirubrobacterales; family Parviterribacteraceae; genus Parviterribacter; species Parviterribacter multiflagellatus. The sequence goes on along the minus strand of NZ_JBXPIZ010000002.1, from coordinate 452,870 downwards.
GAACGAGAAGTACGAGAGCCGCTTCCCGGCGGACCTGCCGATCGGCCGCGTCACGTCCGTCGACCGCGACGAGGGCACGATCCACGTCAAGCCGTTCGCGAACCTGCGCGAGCTCGACTACGTCCAGATCCTGACCGCCCCGGCGACGTGAGCCCCACCGCACAGCTCTCGATCCGCCTCGGGCTCCTCGGGCTCGTGACCGTCGTCGTGCAGACGGCGATGCTGTCGCAGCTGTCGATCTTCGGCGGCATCGCGGACATCGCGCCGCTGGTCGTGCTGTCGGCGGGCCTCCTCACCGGCGTCCTCGGCGGCGCGGTGACGGGCTTCTGGATCGGCCTGCTGGTCGACATCGCGTCGCTGCAGACGCTCGGCGTGACCTCGTTCACCTACATCGTCGTCGGCTACTTCGCCGGCCGCGTGCGCGAGACGAACCGCGACCCGGGCGCGACGTTCCTGCCGCTGATCGTCGGCGCGTTCGGCACGCTCATCGCCCTGACGCTGTTCAGCGTCCTGCAGTTCCTGCTCGGCGTCGAGTCGCCGGTGAGCCTCGAGCTGCTGCGCCAGATCATCATCACCGTCCTGCTCAACACGCTCCTCGCGCTGCCCGTGCACGCCGCGGTGCGCCGGGCGCTCGGCTCCGCCGCCGCGGACGAGCGCCGCCGCCGCAAGCGCCGCCAGCGCCCGGGCCTGTCCCCGCTGATCCAGCCATGAGCCCGATGCGCGACCTCGAGGACCGCCGGTCCCCGCTCAGCCCGCAGATGGCGGTGCGCGTCGCGATGTTCGGCGGCCTCGCGCTGGCGGTCTTCGCGATCATCTTCTTCCGCCTGTGGTTCCTGCAGGTGCTGTCGGGCGACCAGTACCTCGTGCAGGCGCGCGAGAACCGGACGCGCGACGTGCGCATCCAGGCGCCGCGCGGGGAGATCGTCGACCGCAACAACCGCAAGCTGGTGACGAACCGGCCGGCGAACGTCGTGCAGATCGAGCCGCAGGGCCTGCCGGACCAGACGATCGACGACGCGGCCGAGTGGGGCCGCGCGATGGGCGAGCGCGACGCGCGCCTGGAGCGGCTGGAGGAGCAGGCCGAGCGGGAGGCGGAGGAGAAGAACCGCAACCGCAAGAAGGGCCAGAAGCGCGTCAAGCCTGAGAAGGTCTCGCTGCCGACCATCGACCTGCCGCCCGTCGCCACCGCGGAGCTGGCCGCGCGCTACCGCCGCCTGGGCCGGCTGCTCGAGATGCGGCCGGAGACGATCCACCGGCGCGTGATCGAGCAGCTCGTGCAGCTGCCGTACTCGGCGGTGACGATCAAGGCCGACGCGCCGAACGCGGTCGTCTCGTACATCAAGGAGCGCCAGGAGCTCTTCCCGGGCGTGGACGTCGAGCGCCAGTTCCTGCGTTCGTACCCGCGCGACAACCTCGCCGCCCAGCTCGTCGGCTACGTCGGCGAGATCAACCCCGACCAGCTCAAGCAGCGCCGCAACAAGGGCGTCAAGCAGGGCACGATCATCGGCCAGGCGGGCCTCGAGTACACGTACGACCGGTACCTGCGCGGCAAGGACGGCGCGAAGATCCTGCGCGTCGACGCCAACGGCAAGTTCGTGGGGGAGGCGCTGCAGCAGCGCGACCCGACCCCGGGCCGGCAGGTGCGGCTCTCGCTCGACCTGGATCTCCAGGAGGTCGGCCAGAAGGCGCTGGGCGAGGTCGGCGGCGGCCTGCCGGGCGCGTTCGTGGCCATGAACCCGAAGAACGGCCAGGTCTACGCGATGGGCTCGTACCCGTCGTTCGACCCCTCCGTCTTCTCGAAGCCGATCTCCAACAAGACCTACGCGAGCCTGACGTCGGAGGAGAACGACGCGCCGCTCGTCAACCGCGCGATCGCGGGCGCGTATCCGTCCGGCTCGGTGTTCAAGCCGATCTCGACGCTCGCCGCACTCGACAAGGGCGTCGTCACGCCGGAGACGACGATCGCGGACACCGGCTGCATGGACATCGGCAACCGCGAGGCGTGCAACGCGAAGAAGGCCGAGTACGGCCCCGTCCAGCTGCGCCGCGCGCTCGCCGTGTCGTCCGACATCTACTGGTACAAGCTCGGCATCGAGCTGTTCCACGTGGACGGCGAGCCGCTCCAGAAGTGGGCCAAGAAGATGGGCTTCGGCCGCTCCACCGGCATCGACCTGCCCGACGAGAGCAAGGGCCTGATCCCCGGCCAGAAGTGGCGCGAGGAGATCAACAAGACCGAGCTGAAGTGCCGCAAGGGCAACGACGGCAAGCCCTGCTACGTCGTCGAGACCCGCCCGTACAACGTCGGCGACAACGCCAACCTCGCGGTCGGGCAGGGCGAGGTCGCGATCAGCCCGCTCCAGATGGCGGTCTCCTACTCCGGCCTGGTGACCGGCGGCCGCATCCCGCGCCCCCACCTTGGCCTGGAGATCCAGGACAACCAGGGCCGGCTGGTCCAGAAGGTCGACCCGGGGCCCGCGCGGCGCGTGAAGATCGACCAGTCCTGGCAGGACGCGATCATGGACGGCCTGCACCAGTCGACGATCGGCGAGGGCACGTCGGCCGAGGTCTTCTCCGGCTGGCCGCAGGACCAGCTGCCGGTGTTCGGCAAGACGGGCACGGCGGAGACGTTCGTCGACGGCGTCCCGTACGACCAGTCCTGGTACGTCGCCTACGTCAACCATCCGACGAAGCCGATCGTCATCGCGACGACCGTCGAGCGCGGCGGGTTCGGCGCCGAGAAGGCCGCCCCGATCGTGCGCCGGATGCTCGCCGAGTGGTTCGACCTCGGTGAGGACCTGGCCAAGCCCGACGCGTCCGCGGCCGAGCTGGCGGCGGCATCGGACTGATGGCCACGACGCCGATCGTCGACCCGACCGAGCGCCGCGAGGCGCCCGCGCTCGTCCCGCTCAACCTGCTGCGGATCGACCCGATCCTGTTCCTGGCCGTCATCGGCCTGGGGATCTGCTCGTACGTGGCGATCAGCGAGACGCGGATGGCCTCGACGGCCGACCGGCAGGTGCTGTTCTTCGGCATCGGGCTCGTCGTCGCGGCGCTGATCAGCCAGGTCGACTACTCCCGCCTGCGCGAGCTCAAGTGGGGGATCTACGGCTTGATGATCGCCGCGATCCTCGCGGTCGTCGTGCTCGGCGGCGACACGCGCGGATCCAGACGCGCGATCCAGACGCCGTTCTTCGAGCTGCAGACCTCGGAGCTGGGCAAGGTGCTGCTGTGCGTCTTCATGGCGGCCTTCCTGGTCGACCGCGTGCGCACGCTGCGCCAGCGGGACACGACCGCGACGGCGATGCTGCTCGCGCTCGTCCCGACGATGCTCGTGCTCGGCGGCGACCTCGGCTCCGGCATGGTCTACGTCGTCATCGCGCTCGCGGCGCTGTTCATCGCGGGCACCAAGTGGACCCACTTCGTCGGCCTCATCGCGCTCGGCCTGACGGCGATCACGCTCACGCTGGTCGTTGCGCCGAAGGTCGGCGTCGAGGTCCTCAAGCCGTACCAGGTCGACCGCCTCACCTCCTTCCTGCACCCGAGCGACGACCCGGCCGAAGCCGGCTACCAGCAGAACCAGGCGAAGATCGCCATCGGCTCCGGCGGCCGCACCGGCCGCGGGGACGAGGCGACGCAGACGTCGCTCCAGTTCCTCCCCGAGGAGCACACGGACTTCGTCTTCGCGGTCGTCTGCGAACGCTGGGGCTTCGTCGGCGCGGGCCTCGTCCTCTCCCTGTACGCGCTCCTCTGCTGGAGAGCGCTCCGCATCCTGACCATGGCCAAGAACCTCTTCGGAGCGATCATCGCCGGCGGCATCGTCGCGATCATCCTCTTCCAGGTCTTCATCAACGTCGGGATGAACATCGGGATCATGCCGATCACCGGCATCCCGCTGCCCCTCATGAGCTACGGCGGATCGTCCGTCCTCGCGACGCTCCTGGCCGTCGGCCTCTTGCAGTCCATCCACGTGCAAGCACGCACGGCACGAAAGGGACTCTTCTAGTGAAGAAGCAAGTCCTCGTCAGCGTCGACCGGGGAGAGACCCGCGTCGCGCTGCTCGAGAAGAAGAAGGACGCGAAGGACTACCGCGTCGCGGAGCTGTACCTCGAACGCCGAGGTCAGCGCTCCATCGTCGGCAACGTCTACAAGGGCAAGGTGGACAACGTCCTCCCGGGCCTGGAGGCGGCGTTCGTCGACATCGGGCTCGAGAAGAACGGGTTCCTCCACGTCGACGAGATCGTGCTGCCGGGCGTCGAGACGCCGCGGCGCGGCCGCGGGAAGGAGGGCGGCAAGAAGATCACCGACCTCCTCAAGCCCGGCCAGGAGATCGTCTGCCAGGTCGTCAAGGACCCGCTCAAGACCAAGGGCGCCCGGCTCTCGATGGAGCTCACCATCGCCGGCCGCTACATGGTCTACGCCCCGACGGGCGAGGGCGTCGGCGTCTCCAAGCGCCTCGACGACCGCGAGCGCGAGCGGCTGCGCAAGGAAGTCAAGGGCCTCGACCTGGGCGGCGGTGGCGCGATCGTCCGCACGGCGGCGCAGGGCGCCAAGCGTGTGGACTTCGAGCGCGAGCTGCTGTACCTGCACAAGCTCCACGAGGTGCTCCTCAAGCGCGCCGACGAGGCCGTCGCGCCCGCGCTGGTCTTCCAGGAGGCCGACCTCTCGGTCCGCGTCGTCCGCGACATCTTCAGCACCGACTTCGAGCGCGCCGTCGTCGACGACGAGAAGCAGCACCAGCGCCTCACGTCGTTCTTCCAGCGCACCGCGCCCGAGCTCGTCGAGAAGGTCGAGCTCTACAAGACCGTCGAGCACAACGGCCAGCCGCTCTTCGAGGAGCACGGGGTGGAGGAGGTCATCGACGGCCTCATGGACCGCCGCGTCGACCTCCCGTCCGGCGGCTACCTGATGATCGACTACGCCGAGGCGCTGACGGTCATCGACGTCAACTCCGGCTCGTTCACCGGCCGCGGCAAGGGCGCGCGGCTGGAGGACACGATCCTGCGCACGAACCTCGAGGCGGCCGAGGCGGTCGTCAACGAGCTGCGCCTGCGCGACATCGGCGGCATCATCGTCATCGACTTCATCGACATGGCGCGGGCGCGGAACCGCAACGAGGTGCTGAAGGTCCTCCGCAAGTCGCTGGAGGAGGACCGGACGAAGACGTTCACCGCCGAGATCTCCAAGCTCGGCCTCGTCGAGATGACGCGCCAGAACGTCACCGAGGGCGTGCGGGAGATCATGTCCCGCCCCTGCCCGACGTGCGACGGCGAGGGCGTCATCAAGTCCGAGGAGACGATCGCGATCGAGTTCGAGCGCCAGATGCGCGAGATCGCGGCGCAGGCCGACGCAGGCGTCGAGGCCTTCCTCGTGCAGATGAACCCGCGCGTCTCGCAGCAGTTCACCGCCGAGAACGCGCGCGTCCTGCACGAGCTCGAGGCGGAGACCGGCAAGTTCTTCCACTTCGAGGGCTCCGAGGGCCTGCCGCTCGACCACTTCGACATCACCATGGAGGGCAAGCGCTCCGAGGTGGAGGAGAAGGCGATCCCGTGGCGCGAGGGCGACGAGGTCCTCGTGAACATCGTCGAGCCGCACATGTACAACGTCGACGACGCCGTGGCGAAGATCGACGGGTACGTGATCAGCGTGACCGGCGCGGGCCCGCTGGTGGGCGAGAAGAAGCTCGTCCGGCTGACCGACGTGGGCCGCACGGCGGCGACCGCGGTGATCCTCGGCGACGACGGCGAGCCGATCAACCCGGCCAAGGACGCGGCGGGCGGCAGCTCGCGGCGGCGTGGCCGGCGTGGCGGGCGGCGGCGCTCCAAGGCGTCCGCGGCGGCCGAGTAGACCGTCGCTACACTGGACTGCTCGTATGGCCTACGCAATCGTCAAGACCGGCGGCAAGCAGTACCGCGTCGAACAGGGGCAGAAGCTGCTCGTCGAGCGCCTCTCCGCCGATGAGGGTGCGACCGTCGCACTCGAGCCCATCCTGTTCCGCGATACCGACTCCGTCTTCGACAAGGACGGCCTTGGCAAGGTGAAGGTCGAGGCCAAGGTCCTCGGTCATGAGCGCGGGCCCAAGCTCACCGTCTTCAAGTTCAAGCCCAAGCGGGGCTACAAGCGCAAGACGGGTCACCGTCAGGAGCTGACCCGCCTGGAGATCACGGGGATCACGAATGGCTCATAAGAAGGGTCTCGGCTCGTCGCGCAACGGGCGCGACTCGAACAGCAAGCGCCTCGGCGTCAAGGTGTTCGCCGGTGAGGTCGTCACCGGTGGCGAGATCATCGTGCGCCAGCGCGGCTCCCGCTTCAAGGCCGGCGAGGGCGTCGGCATGGGCCGCGACGACACGCTCTACGCGCGTGCCGCCGGCGTCGTCGACTTCAAGACCGGCTGGCGCGGGCGCGTCGTGTCGGTCCTGCCGGCCGAGGCTCCCGCCGCCGCGGGCGACTGAGCCTCACCGCCACCGCAGTTCTTCGCGAAGGCCGTCCCTCATGGGGCGGCCTTCGTCGTTCTCCGGGTAGCTTGCGGACATGTCACCCCGCACGCTCATCCGGATCTTCGCCGCCGGTCGCATCGCGATCGGCGTCGCCCTGCTGATCGCTCCCCGCCGCGTCGTCGCGCGGTGGCTGGGCCAGGACGCCGCGACGCGCGAGGCCGCGGTGATCGGCCGCGCGCTCGGCGCGCGCGACGCGGTGTTCGGCGGGATGCTGCTGCACACGGTCGACCACCCGCAGGTCGGCAGGCGCTGGACGACGACCTGCGCCGCCGTCGACGCGGTCGACGGCCTCGCATCGCTCACCACCCGCCGCGCCATCCCGGTCGGCGTCTTCGCGCTCGCGAGCGCCGGCATCCACGCCGCGCTCGCGCCCAAGCTGACGTCGGCGGAGGGCCTGTCCGACGTCGCGGCCTCCGCCACCCCCGCGCCCGCCTCCTCGCCCGAGGCCGTCGAGCCCGACGGCGCGGAGGAGGCCAAGCGCGCGATGGGCGCCCGCACGATCGGCGTGGACCCGCCCGGCGCCCACTAGGTCGGCTGCGCGGTCGGGCGGATGAGGATCTCGTTGACGTCCACGTGCGGCGGCTGCGAGACCGCGTACATCACTGCCCGGGCGATGTCCTCGGGGTCGAGCGCGCGGATCGACGGCTTGCTCTCGAAGAAGGGCGTGTCGACCATGCCGGGCTCGATCGACGTCACGCGGACGCCGGTGTCGTTGAGGTCGAGGCGCAGGCACTCGGCCATCGCCGTCACCGCGTGCTTGGTGGCGGAGTAGAGCGAGCCCGGGAGCGCGCGGCGGCCCGCGATCGACGACGTCAGCAGCAGGTGGCCCTTGGACTCCTTCAGGGCCGGGATCGCCGCGCGCGCCGTCAACGCCGGGCCGAGGACGTTCGTCAGGACCATCGTGCGCCAGTGCTCGGGCGTCTCCTCGAGCCAGCCGCGCTTGGCCCCGAAGCCCGCGTTGGCGAACACGACGTCGAGCCGCCCGAAGGCCTCCAACGTCGACGCTACGAGCCGCTCGTTGTCCTCCCACTCGGTCACGTCCGTGGGCACCACCAGGGCGCGGTCGTCGCCGCCGAGCTCGTCCGCGAGGGCGCGGAGCTTGTCCTCGCTGCGGGCGGCGAGCACGAGGCGGTGGCCGGCCTCCGCGGCCGCGCGGGCGGTCGCCGCCCCGATGCCGGTGGAGGCTCCGGTGATGAGGAACACAGGGTCGTCAGCGCGCGTCATGTCTACCTTCTGTCCAGGGTGCTCTTCGACAAAGCCAAGATCTTCGTGCAAGGCGGCGCCGGCGGCAGCGGCTGCCAGTCGTTCCGCCGTGAGGCCCACGTGCCCAAGGGCGGGCCCGACGGCGGCGACGGCGGGCACGGCGGCCGCGTGGAGCTGATCTGCGACGCCAGCCTCCGCGACCTGCAGAGCTTCAAGCGCAAGGCGCACTACAAGGCGGGCCGCGGCCGGCACGGCGAGGGCGCGCTGCGGCACGGCGCGGCGGGCGAGCACCTGATCGTCAAGGTCCCGCCCGGCACCCAGGTCACCACCGAGGACGGCGCGGTCTACGACCTCACGACGCCCGGCCAGCGCGTCGTCGTCGCCAAGGGCGGCTCCGGCGGCCGGGGCAACAAGCACTTCGCCACCCCGACCCGCCAGGCCCCGAAGTTCGCCGAGCGCGGGCTGCCGGGGGAGGAGGGGTGGATCGAGCTGCGCCTCAAGCTGCTCGCCGACGTCGGCTTCGTCGGCCTGCCCAACGCGGGCAAGTCGTCGCTGCTCGGCCGCATGACGCGCGCGGCGCCGAAGATCGGGTCGTACCCGTTCACGACGCTGGAGCCGGTGCTCGGCACGCTCGACGGCGACGAGCGCCAGCTCATCCTCGCCGACATCCCCGGTCTGATCGAGGGCGCGTCCGAGGGGCACGGCCTCGGCCACGACTTCCTCGCGCACGTCGAGCGCACGCGTCTGCTCGTCCACGTGCTCGACCTCGCGCCGCTCGACGGCAGCGACCCGCACGACAACTACACGACGATCGAGACCGAGCTGCGCTCCTACGACCAGCGCCTCGCCGACCTCCCGCGCATCCTCGCGCTCTCCAAGGCCGACCTCGTGCCCGCCGAGGACGCCGAGGCCGCGCGCGAGCTGTGGCAGGAGCACGTCGGCCCCGACGTGCCGGTGATCGTCACCTCCAGCGCCACCGGCCTGGGCCTGGACGAGCTGCGCGGCGAGCTGTTCGCCCGCGTGCCCGACATCGCGCCCGGCGACACGATCGCCACCACCGGCGCGCCCGCCGACGTCGCCGAGCCCGTCGCGCTGGCCGAGCACCGCGTCTTCCGCCCGGCCGCCGGCAAGGGCTTCGAGGTCGAGCAGACCGGCGAGGGCACGTTCCGCGTCACCGGCCCGCAGGTCGAGCGCCTGCTGCAGCGGTTCGACGTGGAGAACGAGGAGGCGGCGAACTACGTCGAGCGCCGCCTGATCCGCATGGGCGTCATCGACGCGCTCGAGCAGCGCGGCTTCGAGCCGGGGGACGAGGTCGAGATCGCGGGCGTCGAGCTCGTCCTCGACCCCGGGGCGTAGCCCAACCTCAGGGGTTCGGGTTCAGGGGCGCCCCCGATGTTCGGGGGCGCGCGGGAGGCCAGGGTTGCGGCCATGCTCCGCCTTCCCTTGACGACCCTGACGCTCGGCGTCGCGCTCGCGGCCGGCCCCGTCGCCACGGCCCTGGCTGCCGACGCGGACACGACGCTGCTCCTCGACCGGCCGTTCGGCGCCGTCTTCCCGACCGACGGCGTCGGCGCAAGCTCCGCGCCGGTCGGCACCGCGCTGAGCGACGACGGTCGCTACGTCGCCTTCGTCTCGACCGGCGACGACCTCGCCGCCGGCGACGACGACACGATCACCAACGTCTACCGGCGGGACCGCCAGACCGGCCAGACGACGCTCGTGACCGTCGGCGCGCACAAGTCGGCCTCCGACCCGGCGATCAGCGGCGACGGCTCCGTGGTCGCGTTCGTCACCCCGGAGGCGCTCGCGCCGGGCGACACCAACGACGACCCGGACGTCTACGTCCGCGACCTCGCGGCCGGGACGACCGAGCTCGCGGCACGCGCCGACGGCGCGAACGGCGCCCCGGGCGCGCTCGGCTCGTACAGCCCCGCCCTGGACGACGACGGGTCGATGGTCGCGTTCGTGAGCGGGAGCGCGCTCGAGGGCACCGACGTCTCCGCGGCCGCAGACGTCTACCGGCGCAACCTGCAGACCGACACGACCGACCACGTCAGCCGCGCGTCCGGCGGCAACGGCACGAGCAGCGGCGGCGCCTGGGCCACCAGCCCGGCGATCTCCGCCGACGGCTCGGTGGTCGCCTTCACGACCAGCGCGGCGTACGACGCGGCCCACGACACGAACGGCGAGCCTGACGTGTACCTGCGCGAGGGCACCGCGACCGAGCTCGTGGCGCGCGCCGGCTCCGCGGGCGACACGCCGGCCAGCGGCTCGCGCGAGCCGTCGATCAGCGACGACGGCGACCGTGTCGCGTTCGAGACGCGCACCGAGATGCTGGCGGGGGACCCGAACGGGACGTACGACGTGTACGTGCGCGACCGCGCGCTGTCGGCGCTCCTGCTCGGCTCGCGTCGCAACGGGCCCGGGAACGTGACCGGCGACGGCGCGGCGATCAACGCGGCGCTCTCGCCCGACGGCGGCCACGTCGCGTTCGTGTCGCGGGCGACGAACCACGCGCCGGGCGACACGGATCCCGACGAGGACGTCGTCGTCCGCGCGATCGCGGCGGGCACCACGACGCTGGTGAGCCGCGGGCCCGGGCCGGACGGCGCCTCCGCCGAGGCCATCGCCAGCGCACCCAACGTCTCCTCAGGCGGCGCGGTGGCGCTCTTCACCACCTACGGCCACGGCATCAGCGAGTTGGCCGAGGGCGACGCGCAGGGCGTGTTCGCGCGGGTCGACGGCACGAACGAGCTGATCTCGCGGCCGACCGGGCCCGCTGACGCGCCGTTCCGCGGCGGCGTCGGCGATGCGTACCTGACGCCCTACGGGCTGAGCGCCGACGGGCGGTTCGCGGTCTTCAGCTCGACGGCGGACCACCTCTCGGACGCCGACGACGACCGCTACGAGAACGTCTTCCTGCGCGACCTGGTGACCGGCGAGATGCGGCTGCTGAGCCGGCCGCCTGGTGGCGGGGCCGCGGACGGCGACTCGACGAGCGCCACGATCAGCGCGGACGGCCGGCGCGTCGCGTTCACGACCTACGCCCCGAACATCTCCGGGGTCGTGCTCCCCAAGGGCTCGCGTCTGATGGTGGTCGACGTCGCGACGGGCGCGATGCAGGTCGCCGACGTCGGCACCGATGGGGCGCCGTCCGCGTCGGGCGTCGACAACTACGGCGTGCTCGACGCCGACGGGTCGCGGATCGCGTTCGTCGCGTTCGACAAGCTCCACCCCGACGACCCGAGCGAGCTGGCGAGCGTGTACCTGCGCGACCTCGCGGCGGGCACGACCGAGCTCGTCAGCCGGACGGCGGCCGGCGCCGGCGACGCGAGCACGAGCGACCAGCCGTCGATCAGCGCCGACGGCACGCGCGTCGCGTTCGCCTCCCAGGGGCAGCTGCATCCGGGAACCGCCGCGGACGGCGATCCCGACGTCTACGTGCGTGACCTCGCCGCCGGCACGACGCTGCTGGCGAGCGCCGCCGACGGGAGCGACCAGGCCCCGCCGAAGGGCCACGACGCGCCGTCGATCAGCGCCGACGGCCGCCGGGTGGCGTTCCGCTCGCGCTCGGCCGGCCTGGGCGACGGCGACACCGACACGACGGCGGACATCCACCTGCGCGACCTCGCGACCGGCCGCACCACGCTCGTCAGCGTCGACGGCGCGGGCGTCAAGAACGACGGCCCGGCGGACGAGCCCGTGCTGTCCGCCGACGGCACGAAGGTCGCCCTCGAGGCGCGCGGCCTGCTCACGGGCGGGACGGTGGATCAGGTCGTGCTGCGCGACCTCGCCGCCGGCACGACCCGCGTGGTGAGCCGCGGGCCGGGCGCGGACGGGGCGCTCGCCAACGGCCAGGTCGAGGGGCCGTCGATCAGCGGCAACGGCAGCTGCGTCGGGTTCGGCACAGCGGCCACGAACCTCGTCCCCGGCGGGTACGACTCCGCCGAGCACTGGCACGCGTACGTGCGGGCGGTCGACGGCGGCTGCGCGGTGGGGGCCGCGAACCCGACGCCGCCCGTGGCGCAGCCCGACCCGCCCGCGTCCCCCACGACTCCGGCGCCGCCGGCCGTCGCGAAGGATCGGATCGCCCCGAAGGTCAGCGGCCTGAAGGTCGTGCGCGGGCGCGGCAGGAAGCCGAAGACGACCCTCCGGTTCACGCTCTCCGAGGCGGCCCGCGTCACGGTCACCCTCGCCCGCAAGACGGCCGGCCGGCGCCGCGGGAAGGCCTGCGTCAAGCCGTCGCTGGTGAAGAAGCGCGGGGCGAAGCGGTGCACGCGGCTGGTCGTGGCCAGGACGATCAAGGTGGGCGGCCGCGCGGGCGCGAACACGGTGACGCTCCCGAAGGGCCTCGCGCGCGGCGGCTACGTCGTCGGCGTGAGCGCGCGCGACGCGGCGGGGAACGGCTCGAACCCGCGGACGGTGGCCCTGCGCGTGGGGTCGTAGGCTGCGGGGCGCCTCATGAGCGCCACGGTCATCAAGCTCGGTTCGAGCATCACGGCCGAGGACGACGGCACGCTGCGTGCCGACGTCCTCGCCGCGATCTGCGAGGAGGTCGCGCGGCTCGACGACGTCGTGGTCGTCACGAGCGGCGCGATCCCCCGCGGCATGCAGGTCATGGGCCTGCCCGCCAAGCCGACCGCGATCGCCGACCTGCAGGCCGCCAGCGCCGTCGGGCAGGGCAAGCTGTTCGGCGTCTACGACGGCCTGCTGCGCGAGCGCGGCCGGATCGCCGCGCAGGTGCTCCTCACGTTCCACGACATGCGGGAGCGGACGCACTACCTCAACGCGCGCCAGACGCTCCAGCGGCTGCTCGAGTGGGGCGTCGTGCCGGTCATCAACGAGAACGACACGACGACGACGGACGAGATCTCGTTCGGCGACAACGACTTCCTCGCCGCGCAGGTGGCGGTCCTCGTGGGTGCCGAGCGGCTGATCCTGCTCACCAACACCGACGGGCTCTTCACGGCCAACCCGGTGAAGGACCCGGGCGCGCGGCTCATCGAGGAGGTCCGCGACCTCGCCGAGGTCGAGGCGCTGGCGGTCGTGGGGGAGGGCACGTCGGCGCTCGGCACGGGCGGGATGCGCTCGAAGGTCGTCGCGGCGGAGATGGCGACGGCGGCCGGCATCCCGACGACGATCTGCAGCGGGCTGCGGTCGGGCGCGCTCGCGGGCGCGCTGGCGGGCGAGCGCGTGGGGACGCGGTTCCTCCCGCAGGCGGCGCGCACGTCCTCCTTCAAGCTGTGGCTCAAGTACGCCAAGCCGGCGCTCGGCACGCTCGTCGTCGACCCGGGCGCCGCGCGGGCCCTGCGCGAGGGCGGCACGTCGCTGCTGCCCGTCGGCATCGTCGGCGTCCGCGGCGAGTTCGCGGCCGGGGACGCGGTCGACGTCGTGGCGCGCGACGGCGGCGGGGTCGTCGGCAAGGGCATCGCGGCGTTCGGCGCGGAGGAGCTGCGGCTCGTCTGCGGCAAGCGCTCGGGGGAGGTGCGCGACCTCCTCGGCGGCGCCGGCGACGAGGCCGTGCACCGCGACTACTTCGTCCTGGCCTGATGCCTCGGTTCGTCGACCTGGTGCCGGAGCTGCTCGCCGACGTGCGGCGGTCGCCGGACCCGGGTTCGGTGGAGCTCGAGGCGCTCGGGTTCGCGATGACGCTCGAGCGGATGTCGGAGGAGCCGGCGGTCGAGGCCGAGGAGGTCGTCGCGGCGCTGCGGGCGGCGGAGACCGACGACGCGCGCGCGGCCCTGCGCGTGCTCGGGCTCTTCGCGCCCCGGACGTTCCCCGCGGCCGAGCCCGCCGGCGACGTCGGGACGCTCGCCCCGACTGGCGTGTGGCGCGCCGAGTCCGACGACGTCGTCGTGCACCTGGCGTGGTTCGAGCGGCCGGGCTCCTGGCCCGACCAGTCGTTCACGCTCGTCACCGGGCCGGACCGGTACGGCGCGCCGCTGCTCGGCGGCGGGATGGGCACCGCGCCGGCGGACGAGAGCGCCGACACGTGGCGCGCGGCGGTGGTCGAGGCGCTCGGGACGGCCGAGCCGGTGCCGGTGGAGGCCGACGACCTGCTCTCCCGCCTGCGGCTGGGCGCCGCGACGAACCGCGCGGCGGTGGTCGAGGTCAGCGCCGCGCTGGCGATGGGCGCGCGGATCGCGGCCGTTGCGCTGGGCGTCTCCGACGGGGAGGACCAGGCGTTCCGCCTCCCGTGGTCGGTCGACGACACGGAGACCGACGACGAGCGCGCGGCCTACCTGCAGCGGCTCCTGCTGAGCGCGGTGTCGGAGGGCGTCGACGTGCGCGATCCCGCGGCGCTCGCCGCCTGGACGGCCGAGCTGCAGCGCGGGCGCCCGCGCGAGCAGCTGCGGCGGCTCGGGCTCGGCTCCGAGGCCCCGGACCCCGCTCGCTCCCGCCCGCGCGCTCCCGACGGGGCGAAGAAGGCCAAGCGGAAGGCGGCCCGAAAGGCCCGCAAGCGCAACCGGTGACGCGTACTCTTCCCCGTATGGCCCTCGCGACCTCCTCCGTCACCGACCTCTGCCGGCAGGCCAAGCGGGCCGCGCGGCAGCTCGCCCAGCTCGACCGCGGCAGGAAGGACGCCGCGCTGCTGGCGATCGCCGACGCGCTGGAGGCCCGCACGCCAGAGATCCTCGAGGCCAACGCGCGCGACATGGAGGCGGGCCGGGAGAGCGGGCTGTCCGACGCGCTGCTCGACCGGCTGAAGCTCGACGAGGGCCGCGTCGCGGCGATCGCGGGGCAGGTGCGCGACATCGCGGCGCTCCCCGATCCCGTCGGCGAGGTCGTCGACGGCGGCCGCCTGTACAACGGCCTCCAGCTGCGCCGCGTCCGCTCCCCGCTCGGCGTCGTCGGCGTGGTCTACGAGGCGCGGCCGAACGTCACGATCGACGCGACCGCGCTGTGCCTGAAGTCGGGCAACGCGATCGTGCTGCGCGGCTCGTCGTCGGCGGCGCACTCCAACGCCGTGCTGGCGGGCATCGCGGCCGAGGCGTCGGGGCTGCCCGAGGGCGCGGTGACGCTCCTCGGCGGCGGCCGGGAGGAGCTCAAGGAGCTCGCGACCCAGGACGGCCTGGTCGACCTCATCATCCCGCGCGGCGGCGAGGGGCTGAAGAAGGCGCTGGAGGCGGTCGCGACCGTGCCCGTGATCTACGCGGCGTCGGGCAACTGCCACGTCTACGTCGACGCGGACGCCGACCTGGAGATGGCCGAGCGCATCATCGTCAACGCCAAGACGCAGCGGCCGGGGGTGTGCAACGCGGCGGAGACGCTGCTCGTGCACGCCGACGCGGCGCCCGCGTTCCTCGCCCGCGCGCTCCCGGCGCTGCGCGACCGCGGGGTGGAGCTGCGGCTCGACGGCCGCGCGCGCACCCTGGCCGGCGCCCCCGGCGACGGCGACGCGACCGACGAGGACTGGGACACCGAGTACCTCGCGCTCATCCTCGCGGTGAAGGTCGTGGACAGCGTGGACGAGGCGATCGAGCACATCACCGAGCACGGCTCGGGGCACTCCGAGGCGATCGTGACGTCGTCGACCCGCGCGGCGCGGGCGTTCCAGCTCGGCGTCGACGCGGCGTGCGTCTACGTCAACGCCTCCACCCGGTTCACCGACGGCGGTGAGTTCGGGATGGGCGCCGAGATCGGCAACTCGACCCAGAAGCTCCACGCGCGTGGCCCGATCGGGCTCCGCGAGCTGTGCACCGTGAAGTACATCGTCGAGGGCGACGGGCAGGTCCGCTAGCTGCCCCTGCGGATCGGGATCCTCGGCGGGTCCTTCAACCCGCCGCACCTCGGGCACCTCATCATGGGGCAGGAGGCGCTGACGCAGCTCGGGCTCGACCGGCTCGTGCTCATGCCGGCGTTCGTCCCGCCCCACAAGCTGCTGAGCGACGACCCGGGCCCCGAGGAGCGGTTCGAGCTGTGCTCGCTGGCCGTCGCGAAGGACGAGCGGTTCGCCGTCTCGCGGCTGGAGCTCGACCGCGGCGGGACGTCCTACACCGTCGATACGCTGCGCGCGATCCATGAGGGTTCACCGGGAGATGAGCTGACGTTCATCGTCGGCGGCGACGTGGCACAGGGTCTGCCCACGTGGAAGGAGCCCGAGGAGCTGCTCTCGCTCGCGACCCTGGCGGTTGCGGAGCGGGAGGGGATCAGGCGGCGGGACATCGCCGAGCGGGTGGTCGCGCTGCGGGGCGCCGACCGGCTCGTGTTCTTCGACATGCCCCGCTTCGACGTCTCGTCCTCGGCGATCCGCCGCCGCGTGCGGGAAGGCAGGCCCATCCGCTATCTCGTGCCCGACGACGTCGCTCGCGTCATCGGCGCACGGGGCTACTACCGTTCAGTGGTGAGCGCATGACTTCGGAAGAGCTGACACAGGCCATCGCGGGGTACGCCGACGACGTCAAGGCCACGGATGTGGTGGCCCTCGACGTGCGCGGGGTCCTCGACTACACGGACGCGTTCGTCATCGCCAGCGGCAACACCGACCGGCAGACGAAGGCGATCCACGACCGCATCTACGAGGGGATGAAGAAGGACCACGGGCTGCTGCCCCGGCGTGTCGAGGGCACGCAGGAGGCGAAGTGGATCCTCATGGACTACCTCGACGTGGTCGTGCACGTCTTCACGCCCGAGACGCGCGAGTTCTACGCGCTCGAGCGCCTCTGGGGCGAAGTCCCCGCCAAGGCCCTCACGGCCTGAGCGACCACCTGCTCCGGCCGCCCGTCCACCTGGACGTCGGTGAACCGGAGCGGTTCGAACCCCGCGTCGCGCAGCGCGGCGTCCTTCGCGCGATCGGTGAGGACCTTCGCCGCGTGGGTCCCGAGCGTGTCGAGCTCGACGGCGACCCGCTCGTCTCGCCACAGCGCGTCGACCTCGTAGCCGGCGACGCGCGCGTTCGTCTCGGGCGTCGGGAGCCCGGCGCGCTTGATGAGCGCGAGGAACCGCCGCTCGACGTTCGACCGCGTCACCCCGCGACCCTCCAGCACGGCCCGCAGCCGCGCGGCCCCGCGGACGTTCGCCGGCACGACCAGCTCGCCCGGCCGGAGGAGTCCGCGCGCGTAGGCGGTGTCCACCGCCTTCGCCAGCTCCACCGGGCCGGCGGTGGCAGCGAGGTCGAGGATCGTGCGCCGCGGCGCCGTCATCCGCAGCCCATCGCGGATCACGACGTCGCCGCGCCCGAGCGCGCCGTGGTGCGTGCGGATGCCGGCGATCCGCACCCGGCGCCCCGGCGGGACGATCACGTCGACGGGCGCGTCGGCGCGCGCCGGGAGCAGCGCTGCGCCCACGACCGCCGAGCGGTGGCCCAGCGCCGACCCCGGTCCGCACGCGAGCAGCGCCGCCGCCTCCCGCGCGAGCGGCGCCCGCGGCACGTAGCCCACCGCGTACACCCCGCGGTGGACCCTGTGCAGCTCCTCCTTCGCGACCTTCCTACGGATCGCAGCCTCGCTCAGACCCGCCGCGAGCAGCTGCGCAGTGGTCACGAACCCGCGCTGACGCGCCGCCAACCGCGCGAGGTTCGCGCCGACGGTTTCTGTCATCTCGGGCTCCCCGGCGGCGCGAGATGACGCTGACCGTCGCTGGGCGACGGTGGGTGACATCTCGGCGTGAGGGCCGCGGCGAGATGACGGTTTCCGTCGGGGGTGGGCATGCGCCCGATCCTGCCTGGCGCCGGCGCGACCGCGGGGCGGCGCGGGCCGGTTGGCGCAGGTCCTCCGCACCCGCGTGGCAGATCGCGCGCCTTCCGTGACGCATCGCGGCCCGCCGCGCCCCAGACGACGGGGCGCGGCGGGGGAGCGAGGTGTCGCCTAGCGGCGGACGGTGACCACCAGCGGGCGGGAGCCCGCGCCCTGGCGGCCCGAGTCGCCCGCCCAGCGGGCGACGAACTGCGTGGTCCGCGAGAGGCCGCGGAAGGTCGCCGTGAAGCGGCCGCCGTTGGCGCCCGCGGTGACGACCTGCTCGTTCCAGGCGGTCGAGCCGTCCTGGCGGGCGGAGACGACGATGCGCTCGCCGCCCGAGGCGCCCGCGAGCTGGCCGTTGACCGTCACGCGGCCGTTGGCGCGGCGGAGCGCGCGGCGGGTCAGCGTGCGGTCTGCGGTGGTCAGCGTCGCCAGGCGCGACGCGCTGCCCTGGTCGCCGCCGGTCGCCGTCGTGAACAGCGAGCGGAAGACGTTCGGGCCCGCCGCCGGGGTCGACGTCAGCGCGTAGGACTTCGTCGAGGACGGCGAGATGACGCCCTCGGTGCCCGGGAACTGGCCGGTCGCGATGCGCTGCGGCCGCCAGGTCGCGCCGCCGTCGCTGGTGCGCAGGACGTACGAGGCGCCCTCCTCGGCCGGGTACGCGCTCAGCGTCAGGTAGCCGCCGGTCGCGCTCCCGAACGCCAGCGCCAGGCCCGAATCGGTGCCGACGCCGGGCAGCTCGCGCCAGCGCCGCCCGGCGTTCTGGGTCCGCCACACGCGCCCGTTGACGTCCAGCGCGTAGCCGTTCGTCGCGCTCGTCATCTCGAGGTCCTGCAGGCGCAGCGCGCGGAACTTGCGCTTCACCGTCCGGCCGGGCCCACGCACCGCGCGCCAGGTCCGGCCGCGGTCCGTCGACCGCGCGATCGCCGTCGAGCCGTACGCGAACACCGCGCTGCCCGCCCGGTCGAACTTGTCGACCGCGGCGCGCCGCACGGCGCGGGAGTCCACGAGGTCGAAGGCGCCGCCGCCGTCGGCCCGCCGCACGCCGCGCGGGCCCGCGAGCAGGACGGCGTCACCGGACGTGATCACCGCGCGCGGGGGCGAGGTCGTCCCCGGGTCGATGGGCGACCACGAGCCGCCGCCGTTGGCCGTCCGGAACAGGCCGCCGCGCTGGTCGAGCGCGTAGCCGTTGTCGAGCGAGGTGAACGACGCGTCGACGATGTTCGTGGACGTCGCGACGTTGATCGCCCGCCAGGTGGTGCCGCCGTCGGTCGTCCGCGCGAGCTGGCCGCGCGCGCCGAGCGCGAACGCCACGCCCGGCCCGGTGCCGAGCCGCAGCCCGAACTCGAACGAGCCCGCGATGTCGCCGCCGACGGGCGCGAAGTTCTTCCCGCCGTCGTCGGACACGACCGTCGCGCCGCCGACGCCCGCGGCGACCGCCCGCGACCCCGTCGCCAGCCCGGCGGCGAAGATCTTCTGCGTCGAGGGCACGACCCCCGCCGCGGTGCCGCCGCCGTTCTCCGAGCGCAGCAGCTGGTCACCGCTGTTGATCGACATCAGGCACAGCTCGCCGGCGCAGGCGATGCCGGTGATGTGCTGGCCGGAGCCCGCCCCGCGGCGCACCCAGGTCTGCCCGCCGTCGGTCGTCTGGAGCAGCGTGTCCGGCCCGAACGCGTACGCGGTCGTCGCGCTCAGCACGCGGATCCGCTGCACGGAGCCGGTCTGCACGTCCGGCTCGGGCGTCCACGACGCGCCGCCGTCGGTGGTGCGGAACGCGGTGTTCGTGTTCGCCAGGAACACGACGCCCTCGTTGGCGTTCACGAAGAAGGAGTCGGCCGGGACGCCGGAGCCGCCGCCCGCGCCCGCGGCGGTGCCGGGGATCGCGGTGACGCGCGCGACCGTCTCGCCGCCGTCGGTCGTCCGGTAGACGTTGCCCTCGCGGGTGAGCAGGTAGCCCGTGTTCGCGTCGACGAACTGCGTCGCCGCGATCTTCTCGGGGCAGCCGATCTCGTTCAGCACGAAAACCTTGGCGAACGTCCGGCCGCCGTCGGCCGAGCGCCGCACGACGCAGCCGTCGCCGCCGAGGATCGTCACGACCTCCGGCGTCACCGCCTGGACGCGGGTGAGATCCTGCGAGGTGCCGGTCGCCAGGCCGGTCCAGGTCGCGCCGCCGTCGTTCGTGCGCAGCGCGGTGCCGTCGTCGCCGATCGCGTAGCCGACGCCGCCGTTGAAGTCCATCGCCCGGATCGTGTTGCCCTGCGGGGTCGGGTTCCCCCACTGCCAGCCGGACTGGCTGACGTTGACTGCCGCCTGCGCGGACGTGGCCGCAACCAGCGCGGCGGCCGCGCTCAGCAGCGCGGCGAGGCTCCTTCGTGTCACGTCGATCGCTCCCATCGTCAGGTGTACGGCGCGTCAACGGACGATGGACGCGAAGGTTCCGCGAAACAGCGAGGACTTCTCTCGCGGAACCTCTCAGGCGTGGGGAGCGACCGCCGCGGCGGCCTGGGCGGCCGCCGCGCGCGAGGCGCGCGCGCCCGGGACGACGAGCGGCGTGCCCGTCTCCGGGTCGTCGATGACCCGGCAGGAGAGCCCGAAGACCTGCTCGACCATCGCCGCGTCGACGATGCCCGACGGCGCGCCCTCGGCGACGATGCGCCCCCGCGACATCGCGATCAGGTGCGTCGCGTAGCGGCAGGCGTGGTTGAGGTCGTGGAGGACGGCCACGAGCGTGCGGCCCTCGCGCTCGTGCAGCTCGGCGCAGAGGTCGAGGACCTCGATCTGGTGGGCGATGTCGAGGAACGTCGTGGGCTCGTCGAGCAGCAGGATCGGCGTCTGCTGCGCGAGCGCCATCGCCAGCCACACGCGCTGGCGCTGGCCGCCGGACAGCTCGTCCACGGCGCGGTCGGCCAGCTCGTCGACGCCGGTGGCGCGCATCGCGCCCAAGACCTCGCGCTCGTCGTCCTTGGACCACTGCCGCAGCAGCCCCTGGTGCGGGTAGCGGCCGCGTGCGACGAGGTCGGCGACCGTGATCGCGTCCGGCGCGACGGGCGACTGGGGGAGGAGCCCGAGCCGGCGGGCGACCTGCTTGGACGGCAGCGCGTCGATCGCCTTGCCGTCCAGGACGACCTGGCCCTCCTTGGGCTTGAGCATCCGCGCGAGGGAGCGCAGCAGCGTGGACTTGCCGCACGCGTTCGGCCCGACGATGACGGTGAACGACCCGTCGGGGATCTCGACGTCGAGGCCCTCGCTGATGACGCGCGAGTCGTACGCGAGGGTGAGCCGGTCGCCGTGGAGGCGCGCGCGGCCGTTGCCGTTGCCGTTGCCGTTCAGGGCAGCGTCCATGTGTTCGGTCACCCTAACAGCGTGTCGCCGCGAACCGCGCCGACAACGCGGAAGACCCCGCAGTTGCGGGGCCTTCCGTGTGACAGTGGAGCTAGCCGGGCTCGAACCGGCGACCTTCTGGCTGCCAGCCAGACGCTCTCCCAGCTGAGCTATAGCCCCAGGTCGAGACGTAGTGTAACGACCTCCCGTTCGTCGGTCGTACGACCTGCATCTTGAGGCTCGGGCGCGCGCTGTCATGCTCCCCGGCATGGACGTCGTCATCGCCGGAGGGCACGGCCAGATCGCCCGTCGCCTGACCCGCCTGCTCGCCGCCCGCGGCGACCGGGTGCGCGGGATCATCCGCAACCCCGACCACGCCGCCGACCTCGAGGCGGACGGGGCGGAGCCGGTCGTGCTCGACCTCGAGCAGGACGTGGACGTCGCGAGCGCGATCGCCGGCGCCGACGCCGTGGTGTTCGCCGCGGGCGCCGGCCCGGGCAGCGGAGCGGCGCGCAAGGAGACCGTCGACCTGGGCGCGGCGGTCAAGCTCATCGACGCCGCGAAGGCCGCGGGCGTCAGGCGCTACGTCATGGTCGGCTCGATCGGCGCGCACGACCCCGCCTCCGCGGGCGACGGGCCGATGCGCCCGTACCTGGAGGCCAAGGCGAAGGCCGACGAGGCGCTCCAGGCCAGCGGCCTCGACTACACGATCATCCGTCCCGGCTCGCTCTCCAACGACCCCGGCACCGGCAGGGTCGACCTCTCCACGGAGCTCGGCCGCCGCGGCCCGATCACCCGCGACGACGTCGCGCAGCTCCTCGCGGGCATCCTCACCACGCCCGAGACGATCGGGCTCACGTTCGAGGCGTTCGGCGGGGAGCAGGAGATCGACCTGGCCCTGCGCGCGCTGGCGCGGGAGAACGCGTGAGCGCCTCCCGCGCCGCGGACGCGGAGGAGATCCCGGGGGAGGAGGAGCTCGATCCCGGCTTCGAGCCCGCGTCGGGGCTCGACTTCTTCGCGGACGCCGAGCGCCTGCGCCCGCTCACCCACCCGCTGCGGATGAGCGTCTACCTGGAGGCGATCCTCGAGCCGGTGAGCGCCAAGGAGCTGGCCGAGCGGTTCGAGCAGCCGCTCCCGCGCATGAGCTACCACGTGCGGACGCTCGCGGACGCGGGGCTCCTCAAGCCGGTCCGCCGCACCCGCCGGCGCGGCGCGATCGAGACGCACTACCGCGCCATCGCGCGCATCGAGATCGACGACGCGACGTTCTTCGGGGCCGACGAGACGTTCCGCGTCGCGTTCATGACCGAGGCGGTCGCGCGCATCGCGCTGGACCAGCAGCGGACGCTCGAGCGCGAGGGCGTCGCCCGTGAGGGGCTCGCGCTCGCCCGCGCGCACCTGTCGCTGGACGCGGAGGGCCGGCGCGAGGTGGGGGATGCGCTGCTCGCGCTCTACGACCGCCTGCAGGAGATCCAGGACGCGTCGGACGAGCGGGTCGCGCAGGCCGGCGGCGAGGACCCGCAGCCGGCGAACGTCGTGCTCGCCAGCTATCCCGGCGAGCGGCGCGCGGGCGCGAACGGCCCGCTCCTGTACTGGCCGGGGATCGACCGGCCGATGATCCCCGAGCAGTGAGGGGCTAGGCGGTCTCGGCCGCGGGCTCGGCGGCGGTCGCCGGGGCCGCGTCCTTGACGCCCATCGCCCGCAGCGCGGCCGGGCCGAGCGCGAGCGCGCCGCCGATCACCACGAGCAGCACGCCGGCGCCGGAGACGACGAGCGCCACGCGCGGGTCGAAGATCGAGGCGACCGCGCCACCGAGCAGGAAGCCGAGGCCGGGCGCCCCGGTCACGAGCGCCTCCATCAGGCCCGCGATGCGGGACTGGAAGCGTTCCTCGGTCGCCTCCTGCACCGCGGTGACGACCGCGACCCACTGCATGCCGTTGCCGATGCCGCCGAGGCACGCCGCGGTGCACGCGAGCGCGAGGACGGGGGAGGCCGCCATGCCGAGGTACGCGATGCCCTGCACGCCCGTGCCGAGCGCGACGAGGACGAGGATCGGCCGCTCCCGCTCCCGCGCGAAGAGCAGCGAGCCGAGCACCATGCCGACGCCCCAGGAGGCGAGCAGCACGCCGTAGCCGACGTCGCCGGCGTCGAGCGACTCCTTCGCGTAGACGACCTCGATCGGCGGGATCATCATCAGCAGCACGATCGCGACCGCCTGGCCGCCGAGCATCGTGCGCAGGAAGCGGTGGCCCTTGACGTACGCGAGGCCCTCGCGGAGCTTCTCGGCCCACGGGGCGGGCTCGGGCTCGCCGGCGGGCAGGTCGCGCGCGCCCATGATCGCGACCGACTGGGCGAGGAACAGCGCGGCGGCGACCGCGAGCACCGCTCCCTCCCCGGCCACCGCGACGAGCACGCCCGCGAGCACCGGCGCGCCCGCGTTCATCGACGAGAAGGAGAAGTTCATCGTCGCGTTGCCTTCGCGCAGCAGACCCTTGGGCTCCATCAGCGCGACCGTCGCCGAGCGCGTCATCGCGCGGGCGGTGGCTGCGACCGTGCCGTCCGCGCACGCGAGCACGAGGACGAGCGGGAGGACGAACTCGACGGTGCTCAACGCGAGGCCGGCGAGCAGGATCGCCTCGAGGACGTAGAGCGACGCGAGCGTGCGCGCCGTGGGCAGCGACTCGAGGCGCGTCGCGAGCGCCGGGACGATGAACGCGGGCAGGAACCGGTTGACGACGAACAGGGCGGTCGTGCCGAGCGCGTCCTCGGTCGCCGCGTAGACGAGGACGGCGAGGGCGATGCTGGCGCACCAGTCCGCGAGCTCGTTGAGCGCGTACGTCACAGCCAGCCGCGCGAAGCTCGGGACCTTCAGGGCACGCAGGATCTCTTGCATCGGACCTCGTATCGGCTCCGCAGACAAGGGACTTGAGGTCCAAACGGAGTCGAACGTTCGTCCAGGTCCTTGAGAACCGCTCAAGTCTCCCTCAATCTCCCTTCCAGCGGTCGTACTGATCTACGGGAGGGAGGGCTTCAAATGGCTTCCCGCATCAAGTGATTCAGGTGGAACGGCGGCGTCTCTGGACGCCGCCGTTTCGCGTTCCTGGGCCGATTCGCCCGGTGATTTCAGGTTTTCTGACGCGCGGCCGATAGAGGGGGCGTGCGGACCAGGGAGTCGCTCACTTCCGCTGTCGCCGTCGCGATCCTGATCGCGGCGGCTGGCGCGTGGGCACTCCTGGCGGACATCGGCTCGTGGGATCCGGCACTCCTGGGTGTCCTCTTCGTCCTCGTCGTGGGGGCGGATCTGATCGAGATCGAGTTCAAGCGCATCTCGCTGAGCGGCTCGTTCCTGGGGCTCGTCGTCGCGATGGCGCTGCTCGGGCCGGTGCAGGCGGCGGTGCTCGGGTTCACCGGCACGCTGCTCTGGACGCTCCGGTACCGGCCGCGCCTCTGGGGCGGGCTGGTGAACCTGGCGAACTTCGCGACGTTCCCGCTCGTCGGCGGCCTCGTGATGCACGAGGTCGCGCGGTGGCTGGACGCCGAGCCGACCGACTTCGCGTACGTCGCCGTGGTGATCGCGGGCTTCGCGGTCGCGCACGTGGTGAACACGTTCGTGACGCTGATCGGCGTCCGGTTCGTCGACGGCATCTCGATGCGCGAGCGCATCCGCACCGTGTACGTGCCGCTGCTGCCGTCCGACGCGGCGATGGTGCTCCTCGCCTCCGGCATCGTCTACGCGGAGGCGAACCTCGGCCCGGTGTCGCTCGCGATGCTCGTGGCGCTCTTCTTCCTCTACCTGTACCTCTACCGCGAGCTGATCGTCTCGCAGCAGCGGGCCGAGGAGCTCCAGACGCGGATGCAGCAGCTCGCCTCGCTCCAGGTGGGCGTCCTGACGGCGATGCTGCGGACGCTGTCGATGCGCGACCAGATGACGGCGCGCCACTCCGCCGCCGTCGCGCGCTACGCGCGGGCCATCGCGCGCGCGGCCGGGTGCACGCCCGAGGAGCAGGACCTCGCGCACACCGCCGGCCTGCTGCACGACATCGGCAAGTTCATCCTCCCCGACCACATCCTCCTCGCCGACACGAAGCTCGACGAGGAGGACTGGCAGCTCATCCGCATGCACCCGTACCAGGGCGCGAAGGTCGTCCGCGAGGTCGAGGGCTACGGCCCGGTCGCGGACATCATCTGGTGCCACCACGAGCGGATCGACGGCCGCGGCTACCCGCGCGGCCTCAGCGGCGACCAGATCCCGCTGATCTCGCGGATGATCTCGATCGCGGACACCTACGACGTGATGACGTCCCGCGACTCGTACCGCAACCCGGTGTCCTCGGCCGATGCGATCGCGGAGCTGCGCCGTGTGTCGGGCGCGCAGCTCGACGGGGAGCTCGTGGAGGTCTTCGTGCGCGTGCTGGCCGAGGAGGACCTCGCGTTCCAGCACACCGACGACACCGACTTCGAGACCGAGCTCGCCTTCGAGCGCCGTGTCCGCGACTACGCCGCCGGCGGCCCCGCGGACGAGCCGGCACCCGCGCCCGTCGCGGAGCTCCCCGCTGCGGAGCCGGCGCAGCCCGCCGCCGCCTGACCCCGCGCCGACGGCGCTGCGCAGCCCCGCTCTTCCTCCCAACGTCAGCGGTCCGCGCGCCGCTGGGAGGCTTGACCGCGCTGGAGCCGCACAGTCCTCCCACCGTCGTCGCGCTCGGGACGATGGGAGCGTCGGCGGGGTTCCGCTACCGGCGGCCCGGGTGGAACTCGGGGACGTCGAGGTCGTCGTCGCGGAACGGGCTCCCGCCGCCGCGCCGCGCCCCGCCGCGGCTGGTGGAGCCGCCCGGGGGCTCGACCTGATCCAGCCGCGCGGTCATCTCCGCGTGCGCGAGCCGGATGTCGCGCAGGAGCAGCTCCGCGTTCGCGCGGAGCGAGTCGGAGAGGTCGCGGAGGTTGCCGCTCAGCTCGCCGCCCTCGCGGGTCACCTCGCGCGCTGCGGTGCGCGCATCGCCGACGACCGCCCGCGCCTCGTCGCGCGCCTCCTCGAGCCGCGCCGCCGCTTCGCGCTGCGCTGCCGCGGTCTCCTCCGCGGCGGTGGTGCGCGCGTGGGTCAGCACCCGGTCGGCCTCGGCCCGCGCCTCGGTCAGCACCCGCTCCGCCTCGGCCCGCGCCTCACCGAGCACCTGCTCGGCCTCGGCCCGCGCGGCCGCCAGCAGCTCACCCGCCTCGGCCTCCGCGGCCGCGACCCGGTTGGCCGCCGCGCGGTCGCCCTCGGCGATCCGCTCTCGCATCCGCGCCTCGGCGTCCGCGCGGAGCTGCGCGGCGGCCTGCTCGGCCACCGCGACGATCTCGGCCACGCGCTGGGACGCGTCGGGCATCCGGCAAGCGTACGTGGCACCGGAAGCTGGGTCCGCACGAACGCTGTCACGATCGCGGACCGCGGGCAGGGAACCTCACGCATGGCGCCGCTCCGCCTCCTCCTCATCGCCGTCGCGTCCGTCGTGATCGGCGCCACCATCGCCGCCCATCCGGCACCCGCCGACGACGTGTGCGCGGCGTTCGGCACCCGCGAGGCCATTGCGTGGACGACGGAGCTTCGGACCTGGCCCTACGGCCGGGCCTGCGAGTACTCCGACGGCACGTCGCAGTTCCTCGGGACGTCGGCGGCGGAGACCCTCCTCGTCACGGCCGCGGTGCTCGCGCTCCTCCTGGTCGCCGCCCGCCGCTGGCCGGCGCCGGCGAGCCGCGCTCTCGCCTCGTCCCTCGCGCTCCTCGGCCTGATCGGCCTCTTCGCGCACGCGCTCGGGTACCCGGGGCTTCCGGTCCTCGTGGCGATGTTCGCGTGGCCGCTCGCCTTCGCGGTGCAGCGCGAAGGGTTCCCCAGCCTCGTCGTGACGGCGTGCGTCGTGCCGGTGTGGCTGGCCTTCGACCTCGCGGGGTTCGACTGGATCGGCATCCCGCTCGCGGTCGCCCTCGCCACGCTCACCGCCCCGCGCGTCAGCGCCTGGGCAGCAGGTCTCGCGGCGACGCCCGCACCGCGTCGTTGAGCTCGTCCGCCTGCTCCACGGAGGACATGACCCGCACCCGGCGCGACGCAGGCGGGCCAGGTGGTTCCGGAACGCGCGCGCGGCGCGCTCGGGCAGTCGGGCCGGACGCATCTCGTGAGCCGGCTCCGCGCGGCGCGAAACTATCCTCTCGGGGCAATGGCCGAGCACCGGTATGACCCGCAGGAGATCGAGCCCCGCTGGCAGCGGGTGTGGGAGGACGAGCAGACGTGGCACGTCGGCAACGACGAGGCCCTCGGGCAGAACGCGTCCTACGTGCTCGAGATGCTCCCGTACCCGAGCGGGCAGCCGCACATCGGCCACCTGAAGGTCTACTCCGTCGGCGACGCCGTCGCGCACTTCCACCGCCGCACCGGCCGCCGGGTCCTGCACCCGATGGGCTACGACGCGTTCGGCCTGCCCGCCGAGAACAACGCGATCAAGACCGGCCAGCACCCGCGGGAGTCGACCGCGGAGTCGATCGCCGAGTTCCAGCGCCAGTTCCGCCGCTGGGGCATCTCGATCGACTGGTCGCGCGAGTTCGGCACGCACGAGCCCGCGTACTACCGGTGGACGCAGTGGATCTTCCTCAAGCTGTACGAGGCTGGCCTGGCCTACAAGAAGGAGGCCGCGGTCAAGTGGTGTCCGAACGACCAGACCGTGCTCGCCAACGAGCAGGTCGTCGACGGACGCTGCGAGCGGTGCGGCTGGGAGGTCGAGGTCCGGCAGCTCGAGCAGTGGTTCTTCCGCATCACGGACTACGCCGAGCGCCTGCTCAACGACCTCGACACCATCGAGTGGCCCGAGCACGTCAAGACGATGCAGCGCAACTGGATCGGCCGCTCGGAGGGCGCCGAGGTCACGTTCCGCTGCGAGGAGCTCGGGATCGACTACCCGGTCTTCACCACGCGCCCGGACACGCTGTTCGGCGCGACGTTCTTCGTGATGGCGCCCGAGCACCCCGACGTCCTGCGTCTGGCGGAGGGGACCGAGCACTACGAGGCCGTCCGCGACTACGTCAACCACACGGCTGGCGAGACGAACGAGGAGCGCGGCGACGCCGACCGCGAGAAGACCGGCGTGCCGCTGGGCCGCACGGTCACCAACCCGGTCACCGGCGAGCAGCTGCCGATGTACGTCACCGACTACGTGCTCGTCGAGTACGGCACCGGCGCCGTCATGGGCGTCCCGGGCCACGACCAGCGCGACTTCGACTTCGCGACGAAGTTCGGCCTGCCGATCCGCCAGGTCGTCGCGCCGCCGGAGGGCGCGGGGGACCCGGACGAGGTCTTCGCGGACGGGGCGTTCGTCTCGCACACCGAGGGCGAGGTGCTCGTCAACTCCGGCGAGTTCACCGGCATGCTGGCGACCGAGGGCAAGGAGGCGATCGTCGCCTGGCTCGACCGGGAGGGCAAGGGCCACTCCACCGTGCAGTACCGCCTGCGCGACTGGCTGCTCTCCCGCCAGCGCTACTGGGGCTGCCCGATCCCGATGGTGACCTGCCCCGAGCACGGCCTGCTACCGGTGCCCGAGGATCAGCTCCCGGTCGTCCTGCCGGACATCACCGACTACAAGCCCAAGGGCAGGTCGCCGCTGGCGGCGGCCGAGGACTGGGTCAACACGACATGCCCGCAGTGCGGCGGGCCGGCCAAGCGCGAGACGGACACGATGGACACGTTCGTCGACTCGTCCTGGTACTTCCTGCGCTACACCGACGCGCACAACGACCGCGCGCCGTGGGACCGCGACGTGGTCGACCACTGGATGCCGGTCGACCAGTACATCGGCGGCGTCGAGCACGCGATCCTGCACCTGCTGTACGCGCGGTTCTTCACGAAGGCGCTGGCGGATCTCGGCCTGGTCGGCTTCCAGGAGCCGTTCGCCAAGCTCTTCACGCAGGGGATGATCACGCGCGACGGCGCGAAGATGTCGAAGTCGAAGGGGAACGTGGTGTCCCCGCTGGAGCTGGTCGAGCAGTTCGGCGCCGATACCGTCCGCTGCTACATCCTCTTCATCGGCCCGCCGGACCGCGACGCGGACTGGTCGGACAGCGGTGTCGAGGGCATGCACCGCTTCCTGTCGCGCCTGTGGCGGCTGTCGGCCGAGGCGGCGGAGACGCTGCCCGGCGAGCCGGCGCCGGTCGAGCTGGGCGCGGGCAACGCGGACGACGACCGCATCCTGCGCAAGGTCCACTGGGCCATCGAGAAGGTCTCCGGCGACCTCGGCGGCGGCTCGTTCTCGTTCAACACCGCGATCGCCGCGGTGATGGAGCTCGTGAACGAGCTGGGCGTCGAGAAGCGGGGCGCCGCGTCCGCGGGCTCCGTGCGCTTCGCGCTCTCGATGGCGGCGTCGCTGATCTTCCCGTTCGCGCCGCACGTCGGCGCCGACGCCTACGCCCGCCTGCGCGGCGGCGCGCGGGTGTGGGAGGAGCCGTGGCCCGAGGCCGACACCACGTTCCTCGAGCAGGACACGTTCGAGCTCGTCGTGCAGGTCAACGGCAAGGTCCGCGACCGCGTCCCGGCCCCCGCCGACGCCGGCAAGGACCAGCTCCTCGACCTCGCCCGCGGGCTGTCGAACGTGCAGGCGCACGTCGACGGCAAGCAGGTCGTCAAGGAGATCGTGGTGCCGGGCAAGCTCGTCAACCTCGTCGTCCGCTAGGACACGGGCGTGTTCGCGGCCTCCGGGTCGGCGAGCGCGCCCGCGTAGGTCCCGATCGCCCAGACGTTGCCCTCGGGGTCGGTGACGCGGCAGTCGCGCGAGCCGTAGACGAGGTCGACCGGCTCCGTGACGTCGGCGCCGGCGGCCTTCGCGCGCTCGTACAGCGCGTCGGTGTCGTCGACCACGACGTACACGACGGCCTGCCCGGGCGGGGTCGCGAGCCCGTCCTCGCGGACGCTGCCGGCCATCACGAGGCTCTCGCCGATCCGGATCTCGGCGTGGACCACGTTGCCGGCGTCGTCCTCGTGGACGGTGATGGGCTCGGCGGCCAGGGCACGCTCGAGCCAGTCGATCTGCGCCTTCGCGTCGCGGAACGCGAGACAGGGGAAGACGGTCTGCTTGCTCATGGGCGCGACGCTAGGCCGCGCGGGGCGGGGGGTCTTGAACGGATGGGAACGGCGGCCGCGCCGCCGCGTACGCCGCGGGCGGCGCGCCGCCCAGCGCGGTGAACTCGCGGGTCAGGTGCGCCTGGTCGGCGTAGCCGTGCTCCGCGGCCAACCGGGCGAGCGGCACCGAGCCGAGCCGCGCCCGCGCCGCCTCGAACCGGATCAGCCGCGCGGCGGTCTTCGGCGGCACCCCGATCTCCTCGCCGAACCGCTTGGCGAGGTGGCGACGCGAGCAGCCCAGCTCCGCCGCGAGCTCCTCCACGCGCAGCCGGCCCTGGCTCGCGCGCAGCAGGCCCCAGGCCCGCGCGATGTCGGCACGAAGTTGGGGGCCTTTCGTGACGGCCCTGCGCAGTTCCGCGTCGAGGATGGTGAGACGCTCACGCGCGTCATGTGCATCGTGGAGCCGCTCCTGGAGGCGCCGCGCCGCCGGCCCGAGGAGGTCCTCCAGCTCCACCGTCCGATGGCCCAGCTCCCCCGCCGGCACGCCGAGCAGCGCGCGGGCGGCGGTCGGCTCGAGGTCGAACTGCACGCCGCGGCTCGTCCCGCCGTGCCCGACCGTGACCGGGTGGGCGTACAGGCCGCCCGCGAACGAGCCGTACCGCTCGCCCTCGACCGTCCACCCGCGATCGAGGTCGACGATCACCACCAGGCTCCGGCCCGGCGCCTCGTGCATCACGCTCGGGACGCCGGGGCTGTCCTCGAAGTCGACGTAGCGGCTGACGATGCCCGTCAGCGCGGCGGACGGCTGTGCACGGGTGAGGCGCACACGTGCAGGATGTCACGTCACCCGCGGATCATCTTCGGCACGGGCAGGGGCCCGCAGTCCTTCGTGGCACAGCGCGCGCCGACCTTCGGCAGCGTGACCGACGACGGATGCTGCGGATCGGTGAGCACGGTGACCTGCCCGAGCAGCGAGCCCGCGAGCTGCGGCAGCGGCGGCGTCGCGTGCGGGAAATCGGACGGGCCGACGAGCACCTGGAGGCGGTGGCCGGCCTTGATCACGGCGTGTGTGGGGAAGACCTCGACGGGCAGCTCGGTCGGCTCGCCCGGCGTCACCGGCAGCACGGACTCGCGCGTGAACGGGTGGTACGGCTGCAGGAGCTTGCCGCGCACGAGGCGGTGACGCGTCGTGTCGTTGGCGCGGAACGAGCCCGCCAGCCAGCCCGCCGTCAGCTCCTTCGGCGTCCCGTCCGGCGCGACGTCGTTGACGCGCACGGTGACGACGGCGTCCTGTCGGGTTGTCGTGACCCAGAGGTTCGCGAGGATCGGGCCGTCGAGCGTGAGGTCGCGCGTGAGCGGCTCGGTCGTGTACGTCGCGCCGGTGGTCGCGTCGAGGCGGTTGTCGCGCGTGCACGGGATGGCGGAGCCCAGGCCGGCGGTCCACTGCGACGTCGACTGCGTGCAGATGCCCGAGAGCGGCTGCTGGACGAACGACTGCGGCGGCTCGGCGGCGCGCGGCTTCTCAGCGGCGAGCTTCCCGCCGGCGCGCAGGTGGAGCTTCTCGGGCGCCAGGCGCGGGTCGGGCCAGTTGGGCTGCGTCCCGTACTTCTCGTCGCCCCACGCGTACTGCGTCACCTTCGGGATGTCCTCGACGCGGGTGTCGATGCCCTTGAGGTAGCGGTCGAACCACCGCAGCTGGATCTGGTTCAGGCTCGCCGGCACCTCGGGCGTCGGCAGGCCCTCGCCCGCGGAGGCGCCGACGTGCGTCCACGGGCCGACGAGCAGGCGCGCGTCGACGCGCTGCTTGAGGCGCTCGTAGATCATCGGCTCGCCGCGCTGGAAGATGTCGTGGAGCCCTCCGACGACGAACGCCGGCACGTCGATCCGGTCGACGACCTCCAGCGGCGAGCGCAGCTTCCAGAACGGGCCGTCGAACGCCTGGTCGCCGCCGGTCAGCGTGCTCACGACCGTCCCGAGCTGGAAGTCGGCGGCGCCGCCGAGGTGGCTGAGGAGCGTCGTGACGCCGCGGACGAGGTCGCCGGGGTCGCCGCTCAGCGTGTTGGACGGCGGCACGAGCCCGCCCGCCGTCACGAGGCCGAGCCACAGCGGGATGAACCCGGAGTTCACCTGGCCGCCGGACATGACGATGTCGCGGTAGGCGTCGCCCATCGGGACGACCGGGAAGATCGCCTTCAGCCCAGGTGGGCGCTGGGCGGCGGTCAGCAGCTGGTTGAGACCCATGTAGGAGGGGCCGAACAGGCCGACGTTGCCGTCGCTCCACGGCTGCGACGCGGCCCACGCGGTCAGCTCGTAGCCGTCGCGCTGCTCGCGGTCGTCGAAGGATCGCCAGCTGCCGCCGGAGCCGCCCGTCCCGCGGACGTCGGCGACCACGACGACGTAGCCGCGCTCGGCGAAGTACGAGCTGCCGCCGAACGCGCCGGTCGCGACGAGCGCCTTGTTGTACGGCGTCTGCTGGAGCAGGACCGGGTGGCGACCGGGCGTGTCGGGCCGGGTGACGTCGGCGAGGAGGACCGTGCCGTCGCTCATCGTCACCTTGACGTCGCGCTCGGTGATCGTCCCGTTCTGGGGCGGGCGGTCGTAGGGCGTCCAGGAGGGTGTCGCCGCGGCCGCCGTCCCGCTCGCCACGGCGCCGGCGAAGAGCGCCGCCGCGGACACCACGAGGCACGCGAACGCGCGCCGGCACGACCAAGCCATCCCGTTCCCCCCTGCGTGGACCCCTGCTGGCGCAGAACGTACAGAGAACCGGTGCGTTGCGTCGCAGTTCCTCCGCAGTTGCCCGCGTACGGTCGCGCCGGTGACTCGTGGACAGGCGATCCTCTACGGCGCCGTCGTCGTCGCGGTGGTGCTCCTCGGCGCGCGCTACCTGCGCGATGCGCCCGCGCCCGCTCCGTCGCCCGCGGCGGGGGAGGAGGAGCGCCCGCCCGGTGGTGCGTCCGCCGTCGAGACGACCCCTGCCGGCGACGTCACCGTCCACGTGGCCGGGGCGGTTCGGCACGCGGGCGTGTACCGGCTGAAGGCGGGGGAGCGGATCGACGACGCGATCCGGCGCGCCGGCGGGGCGACCGCGCGGGCGGACCTCGGGGCGGTGAACCTCGCGGCGAAGGTGGAGGACGGGCGGCAGATCCTCGTGCCCGAGCGGCCGCGCGGGGGAGCGGGGGCGGCCGGCGCGGCCGCGGCGGGTGGCCCGGGCGGCGCTGGCGGCACGGCGGCGGCGGGTGGCGCCACCGGGGCCGGGGCGGGCGGTGCCGAGGCCGCGGGCGGTGCGGTCGGAGCGGGCGCGGCAGGCGGCGTCCCGCTCGACCTCAACACGGCCACGCTCGAGCAGCTCGACACGCTCCCCGGCGTCGGCCCCGCGACGGCGCAGAAGATCCTCGCCTACCGCGAGGAGCGGGGCGGGTTCGGGTCGGTGGAGGAGCTCGGGCAGGTCCCGGGCATCGGCGAGAAGCGGCTCGCGACGCTGCGCGAGCTCGTGCGGGTCTGATGGCGCGGCTGCCCTTCGCGCGCGAGACCGCGCCGCGGCTGACGCTTCCGGCGTTGCCCCGCACGGCGCGCTTCCGGCCGCTCGCCGCGCTGCTCGACGGGCCGCGCGAGCGCCTCCCGGAGCGGTTCGGCGCGCTGTGCGGCCTGTATCCCGTCCACCTCGCGCTGGCGGCGCTCTCCGTCGGGCTCCTCGCCGGCCCGCGCGCCCCGCTCGTCGTGGCGGCGGTGGCCGCGCTCGGGCTCGCGGGCGCGGCCGCGGCGCTCCGGGGCCACGCCGTCCTCGCGCTGCCGCGGCCGCTGTCCGAGCCGCCGGACCTGCCCGGTCTGCCATCGCTCGACCCGCCGCCGGCGACCCTCGTGCCGGCCGCCCGGGCCGCGATCGCCGGGGCGGGCATCGCGCTCGCCGCGGTCGCCGGCGCCGCGGTCGCGCACGAACGGCTCCGGGCCCTCGACGCGAGCGCGCTCAGGCCGCCGGGGGACGCCCGGGTCGCCGGCTTCGTCGCCGACGCGCCGCGCACCCGCGCGCGGGGGACGCGCGTCGTGCTCGTCCGGCTGACCGCGCCCGAGGAGGGCAACGGCGAGACGGTCCTCGTGCGGGCGCCCGCGCGGGTCGACCTGCCGGAGCTGCGCGCCGGCGACGAGGTGCGCGTCGAGGGACGGCTGCGGGAGCTGACGGACTGGGAGGCGTTCGAGCGCCGCCGGGGTGTGCACGCGGTCGTCGAGGCAGAGCGGGTCGTCCGCACCGGCGCGACCCGCGGCGCGCCGCTCGACACGGTGCGCCGGCGGGCGGAGGATGCGCTGGGCCGCGGCCTGCCGCCCGAGCAGGCGGCGCTCGCGCGCGGGATGGTCCTCGGGCAGGACGGCGCCCTGCCCGAGGACCTGCGGGACGCGCTGCGCGACGCGGGCCTCGCGCACCTCGTCGCTGCGAGCGGCCAGAACGTGATGCTCCTCGCCGCACTCGTGCTCGGCCTCCTCGGCGCGGCCGGGGTGCCGCTCCGCCCGCGCCTGGCCGTCGCGCTCGTCGCGGTCCTCCTCTACGTCCCGCTCGCGGGCGCCGGCCCGTCGATCCAGCGCGCAGGCGTCATGGGCGCCGCGGGTCTCGTCGCGGCCCTCGCCTCGCGGTCCTCCTCCCGCGTCCACGCGCTGCTCCTCGCCGCCGTCGCGACCCTCGTCCTCAACCCCCGCGCGGCGGAGGATCCCGGCTGGCAGCTCTCGTTCGCCGCGGTCATCGCCATCCTCGCGCTCCACCAACCCCTTCGGCGGTGGCTCGCGGGGGAGGAGGACGGCGGCGCGCCGACGGCGGGACACGCGAGCGCCGAGGGCGACTCCGTGCCCCCGCGCCGCGGGCTCCCGGGGCCGCTGGCGGAGGCGGTCGCGCTCACCGTCGCGGCGACGATCGGGACGGCACCGCTGCTGAGCCTGCACTTCGGCGAGGTGTCGCTGGTGTCGCTTCCCGCGAACGTGCTCGCGGTGCCGGCGGTCGCGCCGGTGATGTGGCTCGGGACGCTCGCGGGGGTCCTCGGCGGGCCGGCGGCCGAGGTCCTCAACCAGCTCGCCGCCTACCCGCTCGCGTACCTCGCGTGGCTGGGGCGCAGCGCGGCGACGCTCCCGTACGCCAGCGTGGGCGCGGCGCTGCCCGGGGCGCTCGCCGCGGCCGCGACCTACGCGCTCCTCGCCGCGCTCCTCCTCGTCCTCCGCCGCTGCCGCCCGCGCCTGAGCCTCCACACGCTCGTGCCCGCGGTCCTGCTCGCCGCCGCGCTCCTGCTCCTCCTCGCGCCCCGGCCGCCGGGCCCGCCGCAAGGCCCGACGCTGTCGCTGCTCGACGTCGGCCAGGGCGACGCGGCGCTCGTCCAGGACGGCGACCGCGCGATCCTCTTCGACACCGGCCCACCGGGCGCGCCGCTGGTCAAGGAGCTGCGCGCCGCCGGCCTCACGAAGCTCGACACCGTGGTGATCACGCACTCGTCCGCCGACCACGAGGGCGGCCTGCCGGCGCTCCTCGACGCGATGCCCGTCGGGCTCGTCGTGGACGGCCGGGGCCCGGGCCGCGAGCACGGCGGGGAGGGCGGCGGCGCGCGGTTCGAGGGCCTCCCGCCGTCCCAGCCGCGCACGATCCCCGAGCGCGGGCAGCGCCTGCGCGCCGGACGCATCACGGTCGACATCCTGTGGCCGCCGCCCGCCGAGACGCGCCATGGCGACCCCAACGCCACGGCCACCGTCGCGCTCGTCCGCGCGCCCGGCGCGACGGCTCTGCTCACCGCCGACGCCGAGTCGCCCGTGACGCTTCCGCTCGACCTTCCGCGCGTGGACGTCCTGAAGGTCGCCCACCACGGCTCAGAGGACCCCGGCCTGCCCGCGCTGCTCGACCGCCTCAAGCCCCGCACCGCGCTCATCCCGGT
Source organism: Parviterribacter multiflagellatus (assembly GCF_056863265.1). Classification (NCBI taxonomy): domain Bacteria; kingdom Bacillati; phylum Actinomycetota; class Thermoleophilia; order Solirubrobacterales; family Parviterribacteraceae; genus Parviterribacter; species Parviterribacter multiflagellatus. Next base: position 417,202 of record NZ_JBXPIZ010000002.1, on the reverse strand, counting down.
CGGCGAGAACACGTACGGGCACCCCGACCCGAAGACGCTGCGCGCGCTCGAGGAGAGCGGGGCGGAGGTCCGCCGGACCGACCGCGACGGGACGGTCCGCGTGCCGCTCGGCGACGACCGCCCCGCGAAGTAGCCTGACCTCCCGATGCCGCCCGCCTGGAAGCCCGCCTACCTCATCCACGGCGACGACCACGGCCGGATCGCCGAGCGCCGTGCGCGGCTGCGCGCGATGGCCGAGAACGAGTCCGGCGCGAACGGGGCCGAGCTGCTCGAAGGCGACGACGCGACGCCCGAGGCCGCCGCAGCCGCGCTGAGCGCGATGACGTTCGCGATCGGCCGCCGGTTCGTGATCGTCGACGGCGTCGAGAAGTGGAAGGAGGCGGAGGTCAAGCAGCACCTGACGCCGCTGCTGAAGGACCTCGCGCCCGACACGACCGTCTCGTTCTTCGGCCGCGAGGAAGGCCGCTTCAAGGTCCCCAAGGCGCTGATCGACGCGGTCAAGTCCGCGGGCGGCGACATCAGCTCCGAGCAGACCCTGAAGGCGCGCGAGCTGCCCCGGTGGGTGCAGGCGCAGGCGCAGAAGCTCGGCGTCCAGATCGACAACACCGCCGCGCAGGCGCTCGTCTCCGCGGTGGGGGAGCGCCAGCAGCGCCTGCTCCGCGAGCTGGAGAAGCTCGCGCTCGAGCACGGCCGTGGCGCGAGCATCGGCATCGAGGAGGTCGAGGCCGTCGCCGCGCACTCCGCCGAGCGCCAGGTGTGGTCGCTCGTGGACGCGCTCGTCGCCCGCGACCGCGAGGCCGCGACCCGCTGGTACGTCGAGCTCCGCGCGCAGGGCGAGTCGCTCGCCCGGCTGGTCCCGCTGATGGCGCGGCGCATCCGCGACGTGCTGGGGATCGCGGAGCGGATCGAGGCCGGCGAGCCGCTCGGCAAGATCAAGCCGACGCTGAAGATGAGCCCGTTCGCCGCCGATCGCCGCATCGCGGAGGCGCGCAAGGCCGACGTCGACGACCTGCGCCGCGCCCTGATCGCCCTCGCCGACCTGGAGCTGGCGAGCCGCGGCGGGCAGGAGCTGGAGGAGGACACGCTGGCCCTCCGGACGATCGACCTGATCGCGGCGTAGACCGCTACCGCTCGAGGAAGAGCGTCAGCGCGGTCTCGACCAGGTCGTCCTCGAGTTCGACGAGCCGGTCGCCCTCGCCGCGCAGGATGCGCGCGTAGACCGCCTCGTACATGCCGCCGACGAACAGCTCCGGCGCCAGCGCCGGAGTCACCGCGCGGCGCGCCGGCGCCTCGGCGAGCCCTTCCGTGATCACCTGCGCGAACGCGCGCATCACCTGGTCGCGCCGCGCGAGCGCACGCGGCCCGGCCGCGACGACCTCGACGATGCACATGCGCGTGAACGCGGGCTCGGCCTGCAGCGTCTCGAGGAACGACCGGATGCCGATGCGCATCCGCTCCTCCCACGGCAGCCCGAGCGACGCCACCAGCGCCTCGCGCACCCGCGAGAAGAGGATCGCCGAGACCGTGTCGTAGGTCGCGAGGAAGCACGTCTCCTTGTCGGAGAACAGCTCGTAGAACGTCGTGCGCGACACGCCGGCGCGCGAGGTGATGTCCGCGATCCGCGTCCCCGCGAACCCCTGCGCGGCGAACGCCTGGCCCGCGCCGTCCAGCAGCCGCTCGCGCTGGTCGCTGACCACGAACGCGCGCGGGAGTCCGTGCCTGCCCGACGGCAGCCGGCGCCCGCTCAGGGGCGCCGGCTGCCCAGGATCCCCCTCGCCACCCGTGTCGAAGACGGGCGGCGAGACGGGAGATCCAGGGGAGTCGGGCATCAGCTCAAGCTCAGCGCCGGCGCGTCGCCGCCTTCAGCTTGACCTGGACGGTCGTCGAGGCGGACGGGCCGGAGGTGGGAACGTACCCCACGCGCACCGCACCCGTGTAGCGCCGGGACGCCCGGAGCTTGCGCTGCCCGGCCTTCGACAGCTGCACGCGCACCGTCACGGTGCCCGCCTTCGTGACCTTCTTCGTGGCCCGCCGCAGGCGGCTGCCCGTCACGGTCACGCGGCCGGCGCCGCGGACGCGCACGCCCAGGACGAGCGTCGAGCCCGACAGCCGCCGCGACGTCACCGCCGGCCGCCTGGCCGCCGCCTCGGCCCGCTTCTGCGCCGCCGTGCACGCGACCTTCACCGGCACCTTCGAGGTGCGCCGCGCGTTGTTCTGGCCGACGGCCACGGCGTCGAGCCGCAGGCCGCTGCACGGCAGCGCCGCCGCCGTCTGGAGCACGGCGTTACCCGTGGCGGGCAGCGAGAGGTCGAACGACGCGATCGGCACGTCCGGGATCGACGCGAACGTCGTCCGCAGCCGCCCGTCGAGCAGCGCCACGTCGCCCATGAGCGGGAGCGTGATGCCCGAGCCGCGCAGCTGCGCGACCAGCCGCGGCAGCGGCTGGCCGGCGTCGACCAGGAACACCGGCCCGCGCAGCGGCGCGGCGAGCACCGGCGTCGACGCGGTCGCGGTGCCGACCTGCGCGGCGGCGGGGCACTGGTCCGCCGCGGCCTGCGCGGCGGAGCACAGCGTCCCGAGCGCCGCGAGCCGGACGGCCAGCTGCCTGGGGACGTCGACCTGGACGGAGCGCAGGTTCGCCTGGCCGGCCTTCTGCCCGACGTGGACCGTCAGGCCCGCCGGCTTGCCCTTGCCGCCGCGCGTCGCGGTGGCGCTCATCGTCGGGGCGAGCGGCAGCGCCGCGCACCCGGCGACCTGGAAGCGGCTCGCCTGCTCCACCGACGTGCCGCCGGCGGACTTGAGCGTCGCGCCGACTTCCATCGGGTCGCAGCTGGTCGGGTTGAGCATGAAGCCGTCCCGGTCGAGCGTCAGCGCGATCGAGCGCAGGCGCAGCGGGATGCCGCCGAGCATCTGCGGGAGCGGGTCGGTCTCGACCGTGATCCGGCTGTCGGCGCCGACGCGGATCGCGGAGCGGACGACGATCGTCCCGAAGTCGAGCGGCCCGGCGACCGCGCGGACGGTCAGGGCGAGCCCGAACGGCGCGCCGCCGTAGCCCTCGGTCAGGTACGCGTCACCGCCCAGGTGCAGCGGGGCAGAGCCCGCGCCCGCGCCGACGGTCACGCTGCCCACGCGGCTCGCCGCGGGGCACGCGCCCGCCGCCGCGGCACCCGCGCCGCACAGCGGCACCGAGCCGATGTTCGCCATCAGACCCTGCGGCAGCCGCACCGACGCGATCTGCCCGAGCGCGGCCGTCCGGTCGTCACGACGCAGCTGCATCGTGAAGCCGGTGCCCTTGCCCGCGGCCGCGGTGGTGGTGCCCGCGACGAACTGCGGCGCGAACGGCTGGGCGCCGCAGCCCTCCCACGTCACCTTCGACGTGGCGCCCAGCACGGACGGCGTCAGCGGCGCGCCCCACGGGATGAGGTCCGCGGTCGTCGACCCGGTCGCGTCGGCGCAGGCCGCCGGGGTCGCGAGCGCCGCGCGCGGCCCGCCGTCGAACCGCAGGCGGAAGCGGCTGAACGGCAGCTCCGGGTTGTCGGCGAAGGTCGCCGTCAGCCGGCCGGTGCGCTGGTCGACCGCGACGTCGCCGACGAGCTTGAGCCGCACGCCCGCGGTCGCCGCGTCGATGTACAGCGGGTACGAGCCGGCGCGCGCGTCCGCCGGCCCGAGCCACACGGGCCCGGTGAGCGGGTTGGGCACGAGCGGCGAGGTGATCTCGACCGACCCGAGCGTCGCGCCGTCCGGGCACGCCGCGGGCTCCTTCGCGTGCTCCGCGAACTGCGCGGGGGTGCACGTCCGCAGCCCGTCCGCGACGCCGGGCGAGAGCGTCAGGCCCTCAGGGAGCGTCACGACGGCCTTCCGCAGATCGCCGGCGGCCTGGTCGTCGGGATCGCTGTTCTGCGGGACGTTCACGTCGACCGTCAGCCCGGTGGGGGAGTCGGTCCGGGTGGTGTCAGGCGTGACGCCGATCGACGCGTCGAACGGCACCGTCTCGCAGCCGGTCGGGGCCGGCGTGGTCGCCTCCGCCGTCGCGACCTGCGCGGGCTCGCCCCACGTGGAGACCCGCAGTCGCGAGACCAGGGGCCCGGAGGGGCAGCTGGTCGGCGCGCGCATGAAGGGGCGCTGGGGCGCCGTGGACGGACACTCGCGGTCCACCGGCTCGTTCTGATCGGCGCAGACGCCGCGATCACGGTCGTGCGCCGGGCTGGCCGGGACGCCCCACAGCGTGAGCGTGGTGCCGTAGAGACGAGCCGCGCGGTTCAGCCCGGTGATCGTCGCGGTGAGCCCGTAGTCGCCGCCCGTCCGGATGCTCGTATGGATCACGACGCGCGGCGCGAGGATCGCGAAGCCGAACGACGCAGGGTCACCGGCCTCGGGGGGCACGTTGAAGACCGGGATCTCGTACTGCTCGCGTCCGAGCTCGCCAGGCGACAGGCCGATGTCCAGCACCGCCATCCCGACCTGCGTCTCGCCCGGGCACTCGGTGAGCAGGCTCCCAGCGCCGAACTTGTCGAGCGGGCAGAACGGCGTCGCGCTCGGATCCCCGACGAGGCCCGGCGGCAGCTCGACCTGCACCTCTCGCGCGAATCCGGAGGGCAGGACGTAGCCCTCGTCGGGCGCCGGAACCGTCGTGAAGCTGAACGCGGTCGTGACGTCCGGGTGGCCGCCCGCGCGCGTGTCCGCGGTGGCGGTGGCGGTGAACTCCTCGATCTCGAACGCCGCGCCGGCGGGCGCGGCTGCGAGGCACGGGGCAGCGAGCGCCAGCACGGCGGCGAGCACCGCCCGCTTCAGGGCGCGCGTGGTCATGTACCGCTCCTTGGTCGTGGTCATCGCGGCGTTCACCGGGACGCCTTCTCGTGCGTGCGCAGGACGACGGTCGCCGTCGACCTGCGCGAAGTGGCGGTGCTCGTGGCGGAGAGCCGCACCGAGAGCCGGCCACGCCCGCGCAGCGTGCGCCGCGCCTTCGCCGACAGCCGCAGGGTCACGGAGGCGGTGCCCGCCTTGCGCAGCGTCGCACTGCCGGTGGCGACCGTCATGCGCTTGCCGCCGATCGTCGCGGAGGCGACGACCCGGACGCGCCCTGCCGCGCCGAGCGTGACCTTCACACGCACGCGCCCGGTCCGAGCCCAGCGCGCCAGCGCGGTCTTGCTCAGCTTGGCCGTGACGAGCCTCGGCGCGGTCGCGGCAGGCGGGTCAGCGGGCACGGGCGGGTTCCCCGGACCGGCATGCGACGCCGACGCCGCGCCGGGCGCGTTCGGTGCGGCTGACCGGGGCCCGTGGCAGGCCTCGCCCTGACACCGCTCGGGCTTTCCGGCGACCGGGAACCCGCCGCCGGGGCGCAGCGCGTAGACGTCGATGTAGCCCGGGTCGGTGTCCTGGGGCACGAGCGACGAGGCCGTGCGGAAGAACACCGTGGAGCCGTCGCCGCTGTTGTCGATGTAGTGCGCGTCCTCCGCGGTCCCGGGTGTGAGCAGCCGCGCCGCGTCGCCGTCCCACGAGTAGACGTCGAACTTCTCGTCGGTGTCGTCGGCGGTCAGCGGCTCGTCCGTCTCGAAGAGGACCTGCGCCCCGTCGTCGGTGTAGCTCCGCGGGTTGAGGTAGAGGCTCGGGCCCATGCCCGGCCAACGGTCGACGATCGACCCTTCGCCGGTGGTCGGCGAACCGTCCTGGTGGCAGGAGAGGCAGACGAGGTCGTCGGCGCCGGCGTCGTACTCGTACACCTGCGGCTTGAAGCCCGGGGTCGGGTAGCCGGCCACGTCGGCGGCGCTGAGGAAGAGCAGCCGCGAGCCGTCTGGTGAGAACTTCGCCGGGTGCACCCGCTCACCCTCGGTGCGCCACAGGTTGCCGTCGTCGCCCGGGAGCTCCATCACGAACCCGAGACCCTCTGGGCCGGCGACGTAGAGGTTGTACCGGTCATCCGTCGCGTCGGGCGTCAACGCGCCACGGGCGACGAACGCGACGCGTCGGCCGTCACGCGACGCTGCCACGACGTCCTCGAAGTTCACCGCGCCGGACGCACCGGTGCTGACGAAGGTCAGCTTCCCGGTCTCCACGTCGTACCGGTAGAGGCCACCGCCGGCCGTCGCCTCGTCGGTCAGCTGGTCGGGGCTGGAGAGGTACACGGTGGAGCCGTCGGCCGAGAGGCTGTGGAACCGGGCACCGGTCGGTGCGGGCTGGCCGTTCCCAGGACCCGCGGCCTGCGACCACGACAGCGGGCGGGTCGGGCGCCCCTCCTCCCACAGGTACACCTGCGCCGGCGCGTCCATCGTCGTGAACGCGATCCGCTTGCCGTCGGCCGAGACGGCGTGCTCGGCCGGCGAGCCGCCCTCCCCGCCCGGATCGTCCCACGCCACCCCGCTGCCGGTCGTCGCGTTCGGCGCGGGCGTGCCGTCAGGCAGCACGCTCACCAACCGGATCGCGCCGCCGGACCACGCGTACACGTTGCGGGTCCACGCCGAGCCTCCCGTGGCGAGCGGCTTCTCGGAGTCGAACACGACGACCCGGCCGTCCGTCGAGCGGCCCGTGTACGCCGAGCCCTGGAACGCGTCCCAGTCGACCAGCCCGGAGGGTCCGGACAGCCACTGCGCTGACGTGGCGTCGCCGACGTAGACGTCGCCGCTGAAGTCGGTCGTGTCGCCCTCGGCGAGCCGCGCGAACCAGCCGCCGTAGAAGGTCGTCAGGTCGTTCGAGAGGTCGGAGGGGAACGAGGCGTCGACGACGACCGGCGCGGCTCGGCGGATCGGCGGCGAGATGGACGTCGTCCGCCAGCCGTCCGGGGTGCGGCGGGCGACGTAGGCGCGGTTGGCGAAGACGACACCGGGCTGCCCCGGCACGGGGGCCGAGGTCGTGTACGCCACGGCCGAGCCGTCGGCGGTCGCGCGCGAGCCGGCCTGGACGTCGTTGCCGTGCTTCGCGGCGGGCGACACCAGCTCGTACGCGCGGTCCGCCGCGCTGGCGGGCGCGGCGGTGGCGAGGGCGGCCGCGGCGGCGACCAGCCCGACGCCTGCTCTGGGGTGGAGCAAGACCCTCTCTCCTGTCTGTCTTGGGGTGGTTTCGGCGGCCTCCCAGCGCCGGGACAGGCGTGAACCATATACGCATCCGTACACGAGGTACTAATCCGTTTCTCAGGTGTCCGATCGACGTTGGTCGGACCGGAATCTGGGGCTTTGGTCGAGCGCGCCCCGCGGGCCATCGCAGTTGTGCGCGTGCTGACCAGCGCGCTCAAGCTCCTCGCTCAGCCGTCGATGCTGCGGGGGTGCCTTCGTTCCCCCGGGCCGCTCTTCTCGCGCTGATCGCTGCGCTGGTGCTCGCCGCGCCGGCCGTCGCCGACGACCAGGTCGTCGTGCTGGAGGAGGGTGCCGAGTCCGTCGCCGCCCAGACCGCCGAGCTGGAGCAGGAGGTCGGGTTCGCCGCCGAGCAGCGCTACGACGACGTGCTCGACGGGTTCGCCGCCGACCTGACGCCCGAGCAGGTGGCCGAGCTGGAGGCGCAGCCCGAGGTCGCCGCGGTCGTGCCCGACCGGCCGGTCCGCATCGCGGGCGCGCAGAGCTCTGCCGCGTGGTCGACCGTCCCGCCCGGCGTGCGGCGCGTCACCAGCGGCGCGGCCGGTGAGGTCCGCGGGGCCGCCACCGGCGCCGTCGCGGTCGTCGACACCGGCGTCGACCTCGACCATCCCGACCTCAACGTCGTCGGCGGCTACGACTGCGTGGGCCGCGACGCCGTCGCCGACGACGGCCACGGGCACGGCACGCACGTCGCGGGCATCATCGGCGCGCGCAACAACACCTTCGGCGTCACCGGCGTCGCGCCCGGGACGCGGATCGTCGCCATCCGCGTGCTCGACAGCAGCGGCAACGGCTCGCTGAGCACCGTGGTCTGCGGCCTGGAGAAGGTGCGCGAGCTCGCGCCCTCACTCGGCATCACGGTCGTCAACCTCAGCCTCGGCGGCGGCGCCACCGACTCGACCTGCACGAGCGATCCCGAGCACCAGGCGCTGTGCCGCCTGGCCTCCGCGGGCATCGTCCCGGTCGTCGCCGCGGGCAACGAGTCGGCCGACGTCGCGGCGCTGCCGACCGGCTACGACCGCCTCTGCCCGGGCTACATGTCGACCTGCCGCTCGGCCCCCGCGGTCTACCCGGAGGTCCTCACGGTCGCGGCGATGACCGAGACGGACGGCCTGCCAGGCGCGCTCGGCTCCTCCTGCGCCGGCATGCGCGACGGCAGCGCGGCCACCGGCTACAGCAACTTCGCGACGCGCGCCGAGGACGCGGCCCACCTGGTCGCCGCGCCGGGCACGTGCGTGCGCTCGACCTACCTGCGCGGCGGCTACACGTCGATGAGCGGCACGAGCATGGCGACGCCGCACGTCGCGGGCCTCGTCGCGCTGTGCGACGGCGAGGGTGGGGGAGCCGGCCCGTGCGCCGCGCTCTCGACGCCCCAGGTGATCGAGCGGATGCGGCTGACCGCCGACGCCGCCGGCTTCAACGGCGTCAACGGCCGCCAGTACGGGCCGCTCGCGCGCTACTCGGAGGCGCCGGTCGAGCTGACCGCGGGCGGCGGCCCGGTGGGGGCCGACCCGCAGACGTCCACGGGCGAGCCCGGCGGCACGCCCGCTCCGGTCGCCACGCCCACGCCGGCCCCCGCGCCCGCGCCGGCTCCCGCGCCGGCCCCGGCTCCCGCGCCCGTCACCGCGGCGCCCTCGACCGGCTCGCCGGTGCGCGTCACGCTCTCCGCCTCCCGCACCACGCTCACCACGCTGCGCCGCAGCGGCCTGCGCGTCCGCATCCGCGCGACCGAGGCGGTCCGCGGCACGCTGCGTCTCACGGTCTCCCGCGCGGTCGCCCGCAAGCTGCGCCTGCGCTCCACGACGCTGGCCCGCGTCGGTGTCACCAAGGCCGGCACGGTCCGCCTGCGCGTCTCGCGCAAGACCGCGTCCGCGCTGCGCCGCGCGCGGGGGAGCGTGACGGCGACGTTGTCGCTCGGCACGACGAAGACGCGCATCACGTTCCGCCGCTAGAACCGCGCGCGCCACACCGGCCGTTGGCGCGTGCCTGGCGCAGAACGACGAAACGCCCGCTCTGGCGAGCGGGCGTGGACGCGACCTGCGAGCTGAGCCGGAGGCTCGGAGCTAGGCGGTCGGGGCGCCCTTGCGGACGCGAGCGGCGCGCGACTTCTTGCGCGAGCCGGTGTTGCGGTGAAGCGCGCCGCGCTTGACGGCCTTGTCGATCGTCGAGGTCAGGGTCTTGAACTCGGCGTCGGCAGCGGCGTCGTCCCCAGCGGCGACAGCGGTCTCGAGACGACGGAAGTACGTCTTGATCGCCGAGGTGTAGCGGCGGTTCTCGAGGCGCTCGCGCTCGGAGCGGGCGTTGCGCTTGATCTGCGAAGCGATGTTGGCCATAAGTCGACGGGCAAGGATAGCGGGAGAAGGCAACCTGCCCGGAATCCGCACACGCGCCGAGTAAGTTCCTCCGGCCTTGGCACGCATCGCCCGGAACACGGTGATCTTCAGCGTCGCGACCGGGCTGAGCCGCATCGCCGGCCTCGCGCGGGAGATCGTGGCGTCCTCGTACTTCGGGACGAGCGGCCCGTTCTCCGCGTTCACGATCGCCTTCCAGGTCCCGAACCTGCTGCGCAGCCTGTTCGCCGACGCCGCGCTGTCGGCCGCGTTCGTGCCCGTCTTCACCGAGCTGCTCGAGCACGGCCGCCGCAAGGACGCGTTCAAGCTCGCGTCCACGCTGTTCTTCCTCATCGTCGCCGTGCTCGGCTCCATCAGCGCGCTGTTCGTCGTCATCGCGCCGCAGGTCATGCCGCTCTTCACCGGCGACGAGTTCTCCGACCAGCTCGACCACCTCACCAGCGGCCTCGCGCAGGTGATGTTCCCGATCGTCGTGATGCTCGGCGTCAACGGCCTCCTCGTCGGGATCCTCAACGCGTACGACCACTTCACGATCCCGGCGCTCAGCCCGGTCGTGTGGAACCTGATCATCCTCGCGTTCCTCGTCGGCGCGCGCGGCTGGTTCGACGAGGAGAAGCAGCTCTACGCCTACGCGGTCGGCGTGCTGGTCGGCACCGCGGTCCAGCTGCTGATGGCGATCCCGGTGCTCGCGCGGCTCGGCTTCAAGATCACGCTGAGCTTCGACCTCAGGGACCCGCGCGTGAAGCAGGTCCTGACGCTGATGCTGCCGGTGACGATCGGCCTCGGCCTCATCAACTTCAACCTGCTCATCAACAGCTCGCTCGGCTCGCTCGTGTCCGACGAGGCCCCAAGAGCGATCGACGCCGCGTTCCGCATCTACATGCTCCCGCAGGGCATCTTCAGCGTCGCGATCGCGACCGTCCTGTTCCCGGCGCTCTCCCGCTTCGCCGCCCGCCGCGACTACGCCGGGCTCCGCGCCCTCAACGCGACCGGCACGCGCCAGATCTGCCTGCTGCTGATCCCGGCCGCGGCGTGCATCCTCGTGCTGGCCGAGCCGATCACGCGCCTGATCTACGAGCACGGCGAGTTCGGCCCGGACGAGACCGAGCTCGTCACGAGCGCGCTCGTCTGGTTCAGCTTCAGCCTCCCGTTCAACGGCGTCAGCCTGCTGCTCACGCGCACGTTCTTCAGCCTCCAGCGCCCGTGGATCACCACCGCGCTGAGCCTCGCCAGCCTGCTCGTCAACGCGGCGGTCTCGATCGCGCTGTACAAGCCGTTCGGGATCCCCGGCATCGTGCTCGGCACGGTCGTGTCGACCGCGGTCACCACCGGCCTGCAGGCCTACTACCTGCGCAAGGAGCTGCACGGGAGCCTCGAGCTCGGCGCCACCAGCCGCGCGGTCGCGAAGATGCTGCTCGGCGCCGCCGTCCTGGCGATCGTGTCGTTCTGCTTCCACGACGTGCTGGCCGACGCGCTCGGCGACAGCCTCCTCGGCCAGGCGCTCGCGGTGAGCATCGCGATCGCGCTCGGGGTGCTCGGCTACGGCATGACCGTCGTCGGGCTGCGCGTCCCCGAGGCGGACCTCATCTGGAACCGCATCCGCGCGCTCCTATCCTGACCGGCTACGCCATGGCCGATTCCGCGCACATCCGCAACTTCTGCATCATCGCCCACATCGACCACGGCAAGTCGACGCTCGCCGACCGGATCCTGGAGCTGACGAAGTCCGTCGACCCGCGCCTCATGCGCGCCCAGCTCCTGGACTCGATGGAGCTCGAGCGCGAGCGCGGGATCACGATCAAGTCCCAGGCCGTGCGCGTCTTCTACACCGCGCAGGACGGCGAGACCTACCAGTTCCACCTCATCGACACCCCCGGCCACGTCGACTTCACGTACGAGGTCAGCCGCAGCCTCCAGGCGTGCGAGGGCGCGCTGCTCGTCGTGGACGCCTCGCAGGGGGTGGAGGCGCAGACCGTCGCCAACACGTACCTGGCGATCGAGGCGGGGCTGGAGCTGATCCCGGTCCTCAACAAGATCGACCTCCCGGGCGCCGAGCCCGAGCGCGTCGCCGCCGAGGTGCAGGAGCTGATCGGCGAGGACGCCGAGACGATCCGCCACATCTCCGGCAAGACCGGCGAGGGCGTCCTCGACGTGCTGGAGCAGCTGGTGCAGCGGGTGCCCGCGCCCGGCGGCGACCCCGGCGCCCCACCGCGCGCGCTGATCTTCGACTCCGAGTTCGACCAGTACCGCGGCGTGATCGCGTACATCCGGGTCGTCGACGGGACGCTCAAGAAGGGCGAGGCGATCCGCGCGATGCAGGCCGGCACCGAGGCCGACATCGACGACATCGGCTTCTTCACGCCGGCGATGACGCCGGTCGACCAGCTCAGCGCGGGCGAGGTCGGCTACCTCATCACCGGCATCAAGGACGTCACGCTCCTGCGCGTCGGCGACACGATCACGACCAAGCACCACGGCGCCGAGGAGGCCCTCCCGGGCTACCAGGAGGTCAAGCCGATGGTGTTCTGCGGCCTCTTCCCGATCGACGGCGAGGACTACCCGGACTTCCGCGACGCGCTGGAGAAGCTCACGCTCAACGACGCGGCGCTGTCGTGGGAGCCCGAGACCTCGGACGCGCTCGGCTTCGGCTTCCGCTGCGGCTTCCTCGGCCTGCTGCACATGGACATCGTCCGCGAGCGGCTCGAGCGCGAGTACGACCTGGAGCTGATGGCGACGCCGCCGTCGGTGTCGTTCGAGGTCGAGATGACCAACGGCGAGACGCTGGACATCCACAACCCGTCCGACATGCCCGACGCGGCGAAGATCGCCGAGGTCCGCGAGCCGTACGTGCGCGGCTCGATCCTCTGCCGCAAGGAGGACATCGGCCAGGTGATGGAGCTGTGCCAGGACCGGCGCGGCGAGCACCAGGGCATGCACTTCCTGAGCGCCGACCGCGTGCAGGTGCAGTACGACCTGCCGCTCGCGGAGATCGTGCTCGACTTCTTCGACCAGCTCAAGTCGCGCACGCGCGGCTACGCCTCGTTCGACTACGAGATCACCGGCATGCGCGCGTCGAACATGGTCAAGCTCGACATCCTGCTGTCCGGCGACGCCGTCGACGCGCTGTCGATGGTCGTCCACAAGGACAAGGCGTACGTGAGCGGCCGGGCGCTGACCGAGAAGCTGCGCGAGAAGATCCCGCGCCAGCAGTTCGACGTCCCGATCCAGGCGGCGATCGGCTCCCACATCGTCGCGCGCGAGACCGTCAAGGCGTTCCGCAAGGACGTCACCTCCAAGTGCTACGGCGGCGACATCAGCCGCAAGCGCAAGCTGCTCGAGCGGCAGAAGGAGGGCAAGAAGCGCATGAAGCAGGTCGGGCGCGTCGAGGTCCCGCAGGAGGCGTTCCTCGCGGTGCTCGAGCTGGGCGACACCTCCGCCGCGAAGTCGTAGCGAAGCTCCCGGGCTGAAGGTTCTCGCCCTTCCTGTCGAAACAGGTAGGGCCCATGTCCAGCGCAGCACGGAAGCTCGAGGCGCTCCGCGAGGAGGCGCTGGCCGCTGCGCGCGGCCTGTCCAGCGGGGAGTCGGCGCTCGCCGGCGTGCTGCGCGAGATGGAGGACGAGCGCTCGCGTGCCGCGCACGCGTACCACGCGGTGATCCGCTCTCTTGCCGCGGCGCTGGAGGCGCGGGACGGGTACACGGGCGAGCACTCGGACGACGTCCACGACCTGAGCGTCGCCGTCGCCGAGCGGCTGGGCCTGGAGGCGCGCGCGGTCGGCGAGGTGTCTGCCGTGGCGCTCCTGCACGACATCGGCAAGATCGGCGTGCCCGACCACGTGCTCCACAAGCCCGGGCCCCTGACGCCCGAGGAGTGGGAGCTGATGCGCCAGCACCCGGTGATCGGCGAGCGGATCCTGCTCCCCCTGCCCGGGCTGGGCGACGTCGCGCGGGCGGTGCGGCACGAGCACGAGCGGTGGGACGGCGGCGGCTACCCGGACGGCCTGGCGGGCCCCGACATCCCGCTGCCGTCGCGGATCGTGCTGGCCTGCGACGCCTACCACGCGCTGGTGAGCGACCGGCCGTACCGGCGGGCGATGTCGGCCGAGTACGCGATCGGGGAGCTGCGCGGCGGCTCAGGGACGCAGTTCGATCCCGCCGTCGTCGATGCGCTGCTGTGGTGCGTGTCGGTGGAGGGCGGCGTGCTGTCGCGACGGGACGGGGCCGAGGAGGTCGCGCGGGCGCTGAGCGGGCCGGGCGACGAGGGCTCCGACGGGGGCCGCGGCGAGCGCGAGCTGCACGCGCTGCTGGCGATCGCGTCCGCGGTCGGTGCGGCGCACCGGCTGGAGGACGTGGTGGAGCTGGCGGCCGAGCAGGCGTGCGCCGCGATCGGCGCGGCGTCGCTGGCGGTGTCGCGGTGGGAGGTCCAGCGGCGGGTGCTGCGGACGCTCGTCAACGTCGGGGACCTGCATCCGTCCGAGGAGCGGCGGCCCGTCGACGAGGTGTACCGCCTGGACGGCGACGACGCGATCCGGCGGCTGATCGAGGACGGCGAGGCGTACACGTTCTCCCTGGACTCACCGGACATCCCCGAGCGTGAGGCGGAGCTGCTCCGCGCGCTGGGCAAGGCGCACGTGGCCGGCGTGGCGATCATGCTCGGCGGGCGGCCGTGGGGTGAGCTGTGGGCCGTCCGGACGGGCGAGCAGCGGCCGTTCTGCGCGCGCGACGTGCGGTTCCTGCAGACCGTCGGCGGCCAGATCGCGGCGGCGGCGGGGCGGGCCGAGGTGTTCTCGCGGATGGCCGAGCTGGCGTTCGAGGACGGGCTGACCGGGGTCGCCAACCGGCGGGCGCTGGACGAGCGGCTGGAGCTCGCGTTGGAGGACGCGGCGTCGTCGTCCGGCCGGGACGTCGCGGTGCTGCTCTGCGACGTGGACAACCTGAAGGAGCTCAACGACCTGTCCGGGCACGCGGCGGGAGACGAGGCGCTGGTGCGCGTCGCGTCGGCGCTGCGGACCGCGGTGCTGGCCCAGGGACGCGGCGAGTCGTCGCTGGTCGCGCGGTGCGGTGGGGACGAGTTCTGCGTGCTGCTGGAGGGCGCGTCGGCGGAGATCGCGCAGGCGACGGGGGAGCGGGTGCTGGCGCTGCTGCGCGACGACGGCGGGCCGGCGCTGACGGTGTCGTGCGGCGTGGCGTCGCTGGGGCTGGGCGCCGAGCGCGGCGGCGACCTGCTGCGCGCGGCCGACGCGGCGCAGTACACCGCCAAGCGCACGGGGCGCGGCCGGGTGTGCGTCGCCGACCCGGACCTCGAGGGACACTGGCGGGCGCGGCGGAGCGAGCGGCGCTCGATCCGCGGGCGGCGCGAGGCCGGCGGGGTCGAGGTCGGGCCGGTGCTCGCGTACACGCTCGAGGTGCTCGACGGCCCACTCGCCGCGGCGCCGGTGCTCGACCGGCTCGAGGCCGTGTCGGCGGGGTTGGCGGACGCGGTCGACGCGACCGGGATCGCGATCTCCTGGCGCGCGCCGGGCGGGGCGCTGATCGAGTCGTGGTTCGCGCACGACCGCCGCTCGGGCCGCACGACCGGCCGCCGCTTCGGCACCGCCTCCGAGGACTTCCCGGCGGAGCGGTACCCCGCCAGCGTGGAGCTGCTCGAGCGTGGCGGCCTGCTCCACGTCGCGGTCGACGACATGGACGCCGACGCCGCCGAGCGCGCGCTGCTCGACGAGTACGGCATGTCCGCGATGATCGCCGTCGGCCTCCCCGAGCCGTCCGTGGCGGACGGCGCCTGGCTCGTCGAGCTCTACGCCGACGCCCGCACCCGCCCGCTCGCGCCCGTCGGCGCGGCGCTGCGCCTCCTCGGTGCGGAAGCCGTCCGCGGCGCCCCAGCGCGGGTGCGCCAGCTACGGTTCCGCGCGTGAACCTCCGCCCGATGGGCATCGGCGAGCAGCTCGATGCCGCGTTCAAGGTCTGCACCGCGAACTTCCCGACGCTCCTTCGGGTGGTGCTGTTCGTCGTGGTGCCGGTGCAGCTGCTCTCGATCGTGATCCTCGCGTCCACCACGCCCGAGGACTGGTCGGCGAACACGTGGGACATCACCGTCGACGAGGAGGAGACCGCGACCGACGAGGAGCTCTGGACGTACGTCGCCGGCCAAGGCGCGTGGCTGATCCTCGTGCTGGTGATGCAGGTCTTCGCGACCGCCGCGTGCTTCCGCGCGATCGCGCAGGCGTGGCTGGGCAACGAGGTCGACGCGGCGGAGTCGCTGCGGTTCGCGCTCAAGCGCACGCCGGCGCTCCTGTGGGCCACGTTCCTCTTCTTCCTGCTGGTCGGCCTCGGCTTCGTCGCCTGCTTCCTGCCCGGCATCTGGCTCGCGGTGCTGCTCGGCCTCTACACGCCGGTGCTGCTCGTCGAGGGCACGAAGGGCACCGGTGCCCTCAAGCGGTCGCGCTGGCTGGTGAAGGACCGCTGGTGGGCGACGTTCGCGGTGATCGCGCTCGGCTACCTGATGGTCTCGATCCTCGCGGCGCTCATCGGCGCGCTGATCAGCATCCCGCTCTTCCTCGCGGTCGACGACTCGTCGGTCGCCGGCTACGTGATCCAGTCGATCGCCGACGGGATCGGCTACGTCATCGCCCTGCCGTTCCAGGCCGCGCTGGTGGCAGCCGTGTACTTCGACCTGCGCGTCCGCAAGGAGGGGCTCGACCTCCAGGTGCTCGCGCAGCGGATCGGCGCCGACGCACCCGCGGGGCCGGCCGGCACCGACCCGTTCGGACGCCCCTACCAGCCGCCGACTCCGGCTCCGGGCGCGGGCACCGCCACGTCCCCCTCAGCCTGGCCGGCGCAGCCACCGCCCGAGCGCCAGCCGTGGGAGGAGCAGCAGGACTGGCAGCCGCCAGCGGGGTGGGAGCCGCCAGCGCCGGGCCGGTGAGCGCGTACGCCGACGACGCGCGCCGCGACGCGCAGGAGATCCTCGACGGCCGCGAGTACCGCGACACCGATCTCCCGCGTCCGCTCGAGGACCCGTTCGAGCGGCTCGGGGAGCTGCTGGAGGACGGCTGGGACGCGCTCGTCGACGCGCTTCCGGGCGGCGGCGTCACCGCGTGGACGCTGCTCGCGCTCGTGCTGCTCGTGGCCGGCGCAGCGGTCGCCGCCCGCGTGACGCGGCGGCAGGTGGCGGCGGAGGTGGCGCGTGCCCGGGCGGCGCTCACCGAGGAGGAGGATCCCCGGGCGCTGCTGCGCGCCGCCGAGGACGCCGAGCGCGCGGGCGAGCTGGAGCTGGCGCTGCGCCTGCGGTTCCGCGCCGGGCTGCTCGACCTCGACCGGCGCGGCGTGCTCGCGCTGCGGCCCGCGATGCCGACCGGCGAGATCGCGCGGGAGCTGCGGTCGCCGGCGTTCGACACGCTCGCGCACACGTTCGAGGAGGTCGCGTACGGCGGCCGAACCGCGCGCGCGGAGGACGTCGCCGCTGCCCGCGCCGAGTGGCCGCGGGTGCGTGCGGAGGCGGGTACGCGGTGAGCACGACCCGCCTCGTCACGCTGCTGGTGCTCGCGGTCGTCGGGCTCAACGCGCTCGTCCTGCTCACCCGCGAGCTGGCGCCCGAGCCGGAGGGCCGCGACGGCTCCTCGCTCGCCACCCAGCCGCGTGGCGTCAAGGCCTGGGCGGAGCTGCTGGAGCAGCGCGGCCACCCGGTCCGGCGCCTGCGCGAGCTGCCGCGTGACCAGCTCCCCGCGCCGGGCAGCGCGACCGTCGTCGTGGTGGAGCCCGACCAGGAGCTGGCCCGCGCCGACGCCGCCGCGCTCGGGCGCTTCGTGCGCGACGGCGGGCGGCTGGTCGCGGCGGGCCGCAGGCTGGAACCGCTCCACGAGGAGCTGGACGCGGAGCCGCGCGCCCCGCGCGGCGAGCTGCCGCCCGCGCCGGTGAGCGCCGGACGGGGCCACGCGGTGCTGCTCGACAGCGCGGCGCCGCTGCGCAACCGCGCGCTCGGCCAGGAGGGCAACGCCGCACTCGCGCTGCGCCTGGCGGGCGAGGGGGCGCGACCCGTCGTCTTCGTCGAGTCCGTCCACGGCCTGGAGCCGCAGACCGGCCTCGCCGCGCTCCCCGACCGCTGGAAGGCGCTGCTGATCGGCCTGACGCTCGCGGCCGCCGTGCTGCTGTGGTCGCGCATCCGCCGCTTCGGCCCGCCGGAGCGGGCCGCGCGCGAGCTGCCGCCGCCGCGCCGGGCGTACGTCGACGCGCTCGCCGGCACCCTGCGCCGCACGGACGACCCGCTCGCCGCCACCGCGAACGTCCGCGCCGAGGCGCGCCGGCTCGCCGCCGCCCGTGCGGGCCTGCCGCCGGACGCGCGCGTCGAGGAGATCCAGGCCGCTGCCCGTCGCCTCGGCCTGCCCGCCGACGAGGTCGCGGCGCTGGCCGAGCCCCCGGCAGGGCAAGATGCCGTGCTCGCGGCGGGTGGCGCGCTCGCCCGGCTGCGCAAGGGACCGTCATGAGAGAGCTCGCAACCAGAGTCGCCGACCAGGTCGGCAAGGTCGTCGTCGGCCAGGACGAGGTCCTGCGCGCGCTGCTGTCCGCCGTCGCGGTCGGCGGGCACGTGCTCCTCGAAGGGCCGCCCGGCACCGCCAAGACGCTGCTCGCCGGCGCCACCGCGAAGGCGCTCGGCGTCGACTTCCGGCGCGTGCAGTTCACGCCGGACATGCTCCCGTCGGACCTCACCGGTACCGCGGTCCTGCGCGGCGGCGACCTGACGTTCCGCCCCGGGCCGGTCTTCACGAACGTCCTGCTGGCGGATGAGATCAACCGCACGCCGCCCAAGACGCAGGCCGCGCTGCTAGAGGCGATGGAGGAGCGGCAGGTGTCCGCCGAGGGCACGACGCACCCGCTGCCGGCGCCGTTCGTCGTCGTGGCGACGCAGAACCCGATCGAGTACGAGGGGACGTACCCGCTGCCCGAGGCGCAGCTCGACCGCTTCCTGGCGAAGGTGTCCGTCGGCTACCCGAGCGTCGAGGCCGAGCAGCGGATGCTCCGGCTCGCCCGTGACGGCGTGCGGCCGGCGTCGCTCGACGACGTGCAGCCGGTGGCCAGCGCGGAGGAGCTGCGCAGCGCCCGCGAAGAGGTCGACGCGGTGCGGGTCGCCGACGAGGTCGCCGCCTACGTCGTCGCGCTCGTGCGGGCCACACGGGAGCTGCCGTCGGTCCAGCTCGGCGCGAGCCCGCGAGCGGCGGTCCACCTGCTCGGCGCCGCCCGCGCCGGCGCCGCGATGGACGGTCGCGACTACGTGACGCCGGACGACGTGGCGGGCGCGGCGCCGTTCGTGCTCCGCCACCGCATCCTGCTCCGCCCCGAGGCCGAGCTGGAGCGCTACGACGCCGACGCCGCCGTCCGCGCGGCGCTGTCGGGCGTGCCCGTCCCGCGATGAGCCCGACCGCCCGCTCGGCCGCCGGCGTGGCGTTGCTCGCGGGCGTCGCGCTGGCGCTGGGCCCGGTCGTCGCGGGCGCGCTGCTGGCGGTGCTGGCCGGCGCAGTGGCGTTCGACGCGCGCGCCGCCCGGCGTGCGCCGAACGCCACCCGCGACGTCCCGCCGGTGCTCGCGCGGGCGGTTCCCGGGGCGCTGCGGGTGCGCCTGGCGGGGGAGAACGCGGACCGCACGCGCGTCCGGCAGGCCGCCGTGCCGGACATCGAGGTCACACCGCGCGAGGGCGACGCCGCGCTCGCTGCGCAGGTCGTGGCGCAGAGGCGAGGCCGCCACGAGCTGCCGCCGGTCACGCTGCGCACCACGGGGCCGCTCGGGCTCGCGACGTGGGACCACGAGGCGGGGGAGCCCGCTGAGGTGCGCGTCTACCCCGACGTCTACGCCGCGCGCCGCATCGCGCTCCAGGTCCGCCAGGGCCGCTTCCGCGCGGAGGGCACGCGGGCGCGCGGGCCGCTCGGGCTGGGGACCGAGTTCGAGGCGATCCGCGACTACCTGCCCGACGACGACGTCCGCCACGTCAACTGGCGCGCGACCGCGCGGGCGGGCCGCCCGATGGCCAACACGTTCCGGGTCGAGCAGGATCGCGACGTGGTCTGCCTGCTCGACGCGGGGCGCCTGATGGCGTCGCCGCTCGGGGACCGCACGCGCCTGGACGCCGCGCTCGACGCCGCGACCGCGGTCGGGCTGACCGCCGACGGGCTCGGCGATCGCTGCGGGACGGTGGCGTTCGCGGACGCCCTGCTGCGGACCGTCGCGCCGCGCCGCCAGGGCGGTGAGGCGCTCGTCCGTGCCTGCCACGACCTCGAGCCGCTGGCCGTCGAGAGCGACTACGCGCTCGCGTTCCGCCACGTCGGCCGGATGAAGCGCGCGTTCGTCCTCGTGCTCACCGACCTGCTCGACCACGCCGCCGCGCGCTCGCTCGTCGCCGCCGCACCGGTGCTCGCCCGCCGCCACCACCTCGTCGTCGCGACCGCCACCGACCCGGACGTCGACGCGCCGCTCGACCGCGCGCCCGAGGATCTCGACGGGGCGCTCGTCACCGCGGTGGCGCTCGATGTGGTGCAGGCCCGCGAGGCCGCCGCGCGGGCGGTCCGTGCGGCCGGGGCGGAGGTCGTCGCCGTGCGGCCGGGCGCGCTCCCGTCCGCCTGCGTCGCCGCCTACCTGCGGGCGAAGGCCCGGGCGCGGCTGTAGGGCGAGATCGGCCCAGGGGGCCGACTCGCCTTGGGGCATCGCCTAGACGGCGATCCCCCGGACACGGATGAGGGTCCAGTAGGTCCCTCCGATCGCCACGCCGAGGACGATCCCAGGCACCAGCCCGAAGCCCGACCGGGTCACGAACCCCTCGATGATCCCCGCCAGCACGAGCCACGGCATCGTCCCGAGCACGATCGCGACCGCGGCGCGCGCCTCCTCGGTCAGCACTTCGCCGCGCGGGCGCGGGCCCGGCTGCAGGATCGCACTCCCGAGGCGCAGCCCCGCCGCGGCCGCGACGACGATGCACGACAGCTCGATGATCCCGTGCGCGGTGACGAACTCGACGAACGCGACGCCGTTGCCCGCCTCGATCGCGCCGCCCGCGATCACACCCAGGATCAGCCCGTTGTAGACGAGCACGAGCGCGGTTCCGAGCCCCAGCGCGATCCCGGCCGCGAAGGCCAGGAACGTGACCTGGATGTTGTTCGTCAGCACCTCGGACGAGAACGCGGCGGTCTCGGCGCTGGTCATCCCCGTGTCGCCGACCGGCTCCACCGCGCCCTGGAACTCGCCCGGCACCAGCCCGAGCGCCGCGTCAGGGTCGGCGCCCGCCCACAGCGCGGCGGCGAGGGCGGGGATCAGCAGCAGCGCGCCGGCCAGCGCCAGCAGCCGCGGCCGCTCGCCGACGAGCCCCCAGTAGGTCGTGCCGAAGAACGTGCGCAGCGACCCGCGACGCTGCGTGTCCGCGTAGACCGCCTGCCGTCCGCGCGCGACCAGCGACTCCAGCCGCACGACCTCCGGGTCGCCCGCGCCGTGGCGGCGTCGCGCGGCCGCCAGATCGGCCGCCGCGGCCCGGTACGCGGCGCCCAGCCGCAGCACCCCGGCAGGGCCGAGCCGCTCGGGACGCGAGCCGGCTTGCGCGAGCAGGGCTTCCAGTTCGCGCGCTTCGGCCGGCGCAGGCTCTACCGTCATCGCGGATGGAGGTCGAAGATCGGCTGACGATCACGACGCCGGAGGGCGTCGAGCTCGAGCTGACCCTAGCGGGACTCGGCTCGCGCATGAACGCCGGCCTGGTCGACCTGCTCCTCAAGGGGCTGGCGATCGTCCTGCTCGCGGTCGCGCTCCTCGGCCTCGGCGACCTGGGTGCGGCGGTCTTCGCGCCGTTCGCGTTCGCTGTCCTCTTCTTCTACGACGTGCTGTTCGAGGTGCTCGCGGCGGGCCGGACGCCCGGCAAGCGGTGGAACGGGCTGCGCGTCGTGCGCGACACGGGCCAGCCGGTCGACGTGCGCGCGAGCGCCGTGCGCAACCTGCTGCGGCTCGTCGACGGGCTCCCGCTGTCGTACCTGCCGACGGTCATCGCGATCCTCGTCACGCGCAAGAACCAGCGGATAGGGGACCTCGCCGCGGGCACGGTCGTCGTGCGCGAGCGCAAGGCGGCGACCGTGGCGATCGAGCGCGCCGCGGCCGTCGTGAGCGCCGGGACGGTGGCGGGGTTCGCGCCGCCGCTCGACTCGGGCACCGAGCTGTGGGACGTCAGCGCCGTCACGCGCGAGGACCTCGCCGCGGTGCGGTCGTTCCTCGCCCGCCGCACGACGTTCGCGCTCGACACCCGGCGCGCGCTGGCGGCGCAGCTCGCCGGCGCGCTGCGACCCAAGGTGGCCGGCGCGGACGAGCGCGACGACGAGCGGTTCCTGGAGCGGCTCGCCGCCGCCAAGGCCGCCCGCGGCGGCGCTCAGAGGTAGCGGCGCGCCGCGCGCTCGACCGAGCCGGCGTAGCCGCCGCCGAACAGCGCCGCGTGGACGAGCAGCGGGAAGAGCTGCCACAGCGTGACGCGTTCCTCGTGGCCGTCCGCGCGCGGCGCCACCTCGTCGTAGGCGGCGAAGAACCGCGAGGACGGCGAGCCGAAGAGCTGGAGCATCGCCAGGTCGACCTCCCGGTGCCCGCCGTACGCGGCGGGGTCGATGAGGAAGGGGCGCCCGCCGCTCGCCAGGACGTTGCCCGTCCAGAGGTCGCCGTGCAGGCGCGCCGGCGGCTCGGCCGGGCCGGCGAGGTCGGCGAGCCGGTCGCACACCGTCTCGACCGCGCGGCGGCCGGCGGCGGACAGGCCGGCCTGGGGGACGAGCGGGCGCAGGCGGGACTCGGCGTAGAACGCGGGCCAGTCGTCGTGCGGGGCGTCCGGGAGCGACAGCGGCCCGATCCGCAGCGTGGTCGTCGCGTCGCCGCCGCGCCACCCGCCGCCGAACCCGGGCGCGCCCGCCGCGTGCGTCGCGGCGAGCATCCGGCCCAGCTCCTCCTCGCCCGCGGCGTCGAGCCGCCCCTCGTCGAGCCACGCCAGCGCGAGGTGCGCGTCGGCCGCCTCCAGCACGTCGGGCACCCGCGCGCCGCCGCCGCCCAGCCACGCCAGCCCGGCGGCCTCGGCGGCGTACTCGCCCGGCGCCGCGCCCGCCCGGGTCTTGACGAACGCCCGCGTCCCGTCCTCCAGCTCGACCGCGTACGCCTCGTTGATGTCGCCGCCGCCGACCCGCCGCGCGCCGCGGACGGCGCGCCCCGCGATCCGGTCCGGGAGCGGCGGCGCCGGGCTCACACCTGCGCCGCGATCTCCGCCAGCAGCCCGCGGCAGCCCGCCTCGACGATGTCGAGCACCTCGTCGAAGCCGCCCGCGGCGCCGTAGTACGGGTCCGGCACCTCCAGCTCGCCCGCCGCGACCGACTCGGGGTCGTACTCGCGCAGGAGCTTGACCTTCGCGCGCGCCTCGTCGTCCGGTGCGCGGCGCAGCAGCTCGCGCTGGTTCTCCTTGTCCATCGCGACGAGCAGGTCCCAGTCGTCGAAGTCCGCGGCCGTCACCGTGCGCGCGGCGCCCTCCAGCGTGACCCCGCGGCGGGCCGCCGCGGCGGTCGAGCGGGGATCGGGCGGGTTGCCGACGTGCCAGCTGCCGGTGCCGGCGCTGTCGATCGTGATCCGGTCCTCCAGCCCCGCCTCGCGGACGAGCCCGCGCATGACGCCCTCGGCGGTCGGCGAGCGGCAGATGTTCCCCAGGCACACGAAGAGCACGCGCATGGGGCCAACGGTAGTGTCGGCTGCCATGGACCTGGGTCTCGAGGGCAAGGTGTGCGTCGTGACCGGCGCGAGCAGGGGCATCGGCTACCAGACCGCGGCGAAGCTGTGCGCGGAGGGCGCGAAGGTGCTGTTCGTCGCGCGGTCGGCAGGAGAGCTGGCCGAGGAGGCCGACCGCTGCGGCGGCGACTACCTCGCGATCGACGTCACCGACCCGGAGGCGCCCGAGCGCATCGTCGCCACGTGCGCCGAGCAGATGGGGCGCATCGACGTGCTCGTCAACAACGCGGGGACGTCGTTCGCCCGCCCGCTGGACGACCTGACCGATGAGGACTGGCAGGCGCAGTGGGAGCTGCACGTGATGGCGTCGATGCGGCTGATGCGCGCCGCCGCGCCGCGGATGGCCGCGCAGGGGTGGGGGAGGATCGTCAACGTCACCTCCTCCGCCGCCAAGCGCCCGTCGCTGACCAACGCCGCGTACGCCGTCACCAAGGCGGCGCAGCAGTCGCTCTCGCGCGTCTTCGCCGACACGTGGGCGCCGCACGGCGTGCTCGTCAACGCGGTGGCGCCAGGCGCGACCGCCTCGCCGCTGTGGATCGGCGACGGCGGCCTGGCAGAGCAGACCGGCGACGGCTCGCGCGAGGAGGGCGTCGCGCGGCAGGCCGCCAAGATCCCGATCGGTCGCCTGTCCGAGCCGGAGGAGATCGCCGACGTCGTCGTCTTCCTCTGCTCGGAGCGGGCCTCGTCGGTGACCGGCAGCGCCTGGTCGGTCGACGGCGGTTCGGTCGCGACGATCATGTGATCCTCGTGTGAACGAGGTTCGGCCGGGGCGCCGCGCCGGGGACGGCGGGCTCAGATGCAAGACGTCGTCCTCGTCCTCGTCATCGTCGTGGCGCTCGCGTTCGACTTCACGAACGGCTTCCACGACACCGCCAACGCCATGGCCACCTCGATCGCGACCAAGGCGCTGCCGCCGCGCGCCGCGGTCGGGCTGTCGGCCGTCCTGAACTTCGCCGGCGCGTTCATCTCGCTCGAGGTGGCCGCGACGATCGCGGAGGACATCGTGCGCGCCGACGCGGTGACGCCGACGGTGATCTTCGCCGGCCTCCTCGGAGCCATCTTCTGGAACCTCGCGACGTGGCGGCTCGGGCTCCCGTCCTCCTCGTCGCACGCGCTGATCGGCGGGGTCGTCGGCGCGGTGGTGGTCGCCGCCGGGTTCGACGCGGTGCTGGCCGACGGCCTCGTGGGGGAGGTGCTCGTGCCCGCCGTCCTGGCGCCGGTGCTCGCCGCGTCGGTCGCCGCGCTCGCGACCTTCCTCGTCTACCGCCTCGTCGGGCGGCGCCGGGCGCAGGTGCGGGAGGGCTTCCGGCTCGGCCAGCTCGCGTCCGCGTCGCTCGTGTCGCTGTCGCACGGGACGAACGACGCGCAGAAGACGATGGGCATCATCACGCTCGCACTGGTCGCCAACGGGACGCTCAGCGGCGACTCGCCGGACGTGCCGTTCTGGGTCGTCCTCGCCGCGGCGTCCGCGATCGCCCTCGGGACGTTCGTCGGCGGGTGGCGGATCATCCGCACGCTCGGCCACCGCCTGTACGACATCGAGCCGCCCCAGGGCTTCGCCGCCGAGACGTCGTCCGCGGTCGTGATCCTCGCCGCGTCGCACGCGGGCTTCCCGCTGTCGACCACGCACGTGACGAGCGGCGGCGTGATGGGCGCCGGGCTCGGCAAGCGGGCGGCGGAGGTGCGCTGGGGCGTCGCCGGGCAGATGGCGACCGCGTGGGTGCTGACGCTGCCCGCGGCGGGCGCGCTCGCGGCGCTCTTCTACGGCATGACCGAGCTGCTCGGCCCCGACACCGCCGGCCCGCTCGTGGTCGGCGCACTGGCAGCGGGCGCAGCGACGTGGCTCTTCTGGCAGGTCCAGCGCTCCGACGATCGCGTCACGGCGGCTGACGTCTGATGGTCGACACCGAGGCGCTCCTCCAGGTCGTCTGGGTCTCGCTGCTCGCGGCGGTCGGCCTCACCGTCGCGTTCACCGGCGGGGTGCTGCTCACCACGTCGCGCGGCACGGTCCGCCGGGGCGCCGGCGTGATGCTGATCGCGGTCTGCGCCGCCGCCGTCGCGCTCGGGCTGTACGTGATGTTCGCCCTCAAGTGAGCGCGAGGTCGCTCAAGCCGGGTTGAGGTGGCTCAAGGCCGCATGAGGTCGCCCAGGATCGCGACGCCGCGCTCGAGGTCCTCGACCGGCGCGCCCGCGAACGTCATGCGCAGGAACGGCGCGGGCGCCTCGGCCGGGAACCACGGGCGGCCGGGGGAGACGATGACGCCGCGGCGCGCGGCCTCGGTGGCGAGCGCGACCTCGTCGATGCCGTCGGGGAGGCGGACCCACAACGTGAAGCCGCCTTGAGGGACGACGTCGACGCGCGCGCCCGGGAGATGGTGGGCGACCGCGGCGAGCAGCGCGTCGCGACGCTGGCGCAGCACGACGGCGACCGAGCGGCGGTGGCGCTTGAGG
This sequence comes from Parviterribacter multiflagellatus, assembly GCF_056863265.1. Lineage (NCBI taxonomy): Bacteria > Bacillati > Actinomycetota > Thermoleophilia > Solirubrobacterales > Parviterribacteraceae > Parviterribacter > Parviterribacter multiflagellatus. The sequence continues at coordinate 391,572 of NZ_JBXPIZ010000002.1, read as the reverse complement.
GCGGGGGAGGAGACGACGTCGACCGCCGCCTCCTGCAGCGGCGCGGCGACGAAGAAGTCGTCGACCGCGCGGGCGGCGCGGATGCGGACGCCCGCGGCGCCGCGGGCGGCGACGGCCGCGACGCGCAGGCCGGGAGCGGTCGACTTCGTCAGCGAACGCAGGTAGACGACGTGCCCGTCGGGGTCGTCCGCGGCGAGCGGCGGGGGCGGCTCGCCCTCCAGCACGAGGTCGCGCGAGAAGTCGTCCTCGACGAGGAAGGCGCCGGCGTCGCGGATCGCCTGCATGACCTGCGCGCGCCGCTCCGGGGCGAGGATCGCGCCCGTCGGGTTGGCGTAGAGCGGCTGGATCACGGCGACCTTCGCGCCGCTGGCCTTCAGCGCGGCCTCGAGGTGGTCGGGCTTGACGCCGTCGCGATCGGCGGGGACGGGCACGATGCGGTGGCCGGCCGCGCGGGCGGCGGCGATCGTGCCGAGGTAGGTCGGCGACTCGACGATCACCGGCGCGCCGTACGGCGCGAGCACCCGCAGCGTCGTCGCGAGGCCCGCCTGCGCGCCCGGCGTCACGACGACGTCGTGCGGGCGGAACCGGCCGCCTGCCTGCCGCGCGAACCACGTCCGCAGCCGCTCGATCCCCTCGGGCGGCACGCGCGACCACGCGCCGGGCCGCCGTCCCGCCCGCGCGAGCGCCGCCGCGAGGAGACCTGTCGGCTGCAGCGACTCGTCCGGGTAGCCGGTCGACAGCGCCAGCGCGCCGGGCGGGGAGAGCGAGAGGTGCGCGTGGAGGTCGGCCGCGCTCGCGCCCGCCTCGCCGAGCGCGAGGGTCTGCCACGAGAGATCCGGCTCCGCCGGCGCGCCCGCCCGGTCGACGCCAGTCTCGTCGCGGCGTGCCTCGTCGCCGCCGCGCGTGCCGCCCCCGCCGTCACCGCCTGCGCGCTCCGCCACGAACGTCCCACGGCCCGGCACCGGCTCCACCAGCCCCTCGGCCTCCAGCGCGGCGATCGCGCGCTGCACGGTCTGCGGCCCGGCGCGGTGCGCGGCCATCAGCTCCCGCACGGACGGCAGCCGGTCGCCTGGCGCGCCCGCCTCCGCCGCCGTGCGCAGCGCTTGAGCGACCCGTTCAGAAGCGTTATCGTCGGGCATGAGGAGTCTCGATAACGCCACCGAACGCGGCGCGGTAACGGAAGGCGTCGTCCTGGGCGCGCTCGGCGTCCTGGCCTTCTCCTTCACGATGCCGGCGACGCGCGTGGCGGTGGAGGACCTCGACCCGTGGTTCGTCGCGTTCGGGCGCGCCGTCGTGGCGGGGCTGCTTGCGATCGCCTACCTCACGCTCACGCGCGCGTCGCGGCCGACCCGCGCGCAGTGGCGCAGCCTGCTCGTCGTGGCGGGCGGGGTCGTGGTCGGGTTCCCGCTCTTCACGTCGATCGCGCTGCAGACGAGCGAGAGCGCGCAGGGTGCGGTCGTCAACGCGATCCTCCCGGCGGCGACGGCGCTGGCGGCGGTCGCGCTCGCGGGGGAGAGGCCGGGCGCGGCGTTCTGGCTCGCCGCGCTCGCGGGCGTGTCGATCACGGTCGCGTTCGCGCTCACCCAGTCCGGCGGCGGCATCAGCGGCGCGCACGCGCTCTTCTTCGCCGCGGTGGTGGCGTGCGCGCTCGGGTACGCCAAGGGCGGCGCGCTGTCGCGGGAGCTCGGCGGCGCGCAGACGATCTGCTGGGGCCTCGTCCTCGCGCTCCCGGTGACCGTCCTCGTCACGGCGGCGACCGGCGCGTCGTCGACCGCGGCGTTCGCCGACGCCGGCGCGACGGCGTGGCTCGGCTTCGCGTACGTCTCGCTCTTCTCGATGTTCCTCGGCTTCTTCGCGTGGTACGCCGGCCTCGCTCGCGGCGGCGTCGCGCGCGTCGGGCAGATCCAGCTCGCGCAGCCGCTGCTCACGCTCGGCTGGTCCGCGCTGCTCCTCGGCGAGCACGTCGGCGTGGGCATGCTCGTCGCGGCCCTCGGCGTCCTCGGCTGCGTCGTCGCCACCCAGCGCGCGCGGGTCCGCGCGACGATCGTCCACCCACCGCCCGCGGTCGCGACCGCTGCGCGATGATCGCGCGATGCCCGACCGCGGCGAGCTGCCGATCGCCGTCCTCCTCCTCGCCGTCGCGGCGCTCTTCGCCGGCGCCGCGCTGTGGCTGCGGACGAGCGACGCGACGGAGCTGCTGACGCCCGTCCTCCTCGCCGTCGCAGTCGTCCTCGCCTGGATCGGCACGCGCCCGTGGCATCCGGTGCTCGCCCCGCTGTACCGCCACCGCCTCCAGGCGGCATGGGAGGAGTGGGCGGAGGCCGTCGAGCGGTGGCAGGCGCGCGACGACCGCAAGGGCGCCTACGAGGCGCAGCGCGCGACCGACGACCTCGTCACCCGCCTCGCCGCGCTCCGCCCGCCCGCGGCGCGCGCGCCGATCACGCGCGCCTGCGCGCGCAGGCCACCGAGTACGCGGCCGCGCTGCGCGCGTGGCACCGCGCCCCGCACGACGCCCAGGCCGCCGCACGGCTCCAGGCGGCGCACGACGCGCTCGGCTGACGGGCTTCCGCACGTCGTACGCGCGTTCTCCGCAGACCCGTTGCGATCCGCGTGTGAGTTGTGACAGTCCGCCGGGGCGAAGTGCGAGAGGATGCCCGCCATGCCCATCAGCGCCGAAGCCGTCGGCAAGAGCTACCCGCCCACGACCTACGCCGTGGGGCGCGAGAAGGTGCGCGAGTACGCGTTCGCGGTGGGGGAGACCGACCCGCTGCACCTGGACGTCGCGGCCGCGCGGAAGGCGGGGTACGCCGACGTCGTCGCGCCGCCGATGTTCTGCGTCGTCTACAGCGCGCCCGCGATGGGGCCGGCGATCCTGGACCCGGAGGTCGGGATGGACTTCGCGCTGATGGTGCACGGCGCGCAGGAGTTCCGCTGGGGCCCGCTCGTCGTCGCGGGGGACGAGGTCTCCACGCGCGTGTCGGTCAAGGAGATCGAGGAGCGCGGCGGGCGCGGGTTCTACGTCTTCGAGTCGGTGACCACCAACCAGCGCGACGAGACCGTGTGCGTCGGCACGTGGACCAACATCGTGCGGGGAGCGTGACCGTGGCCCACCTCGAGCCCGGCGACGAGCTGCGCCGCCTCCAGACCACGCCCGACAAGTACCTGACGGTCCGCTACGCGGGCGCGTCGGGGGACTTCAACCCGATCCACATCGACGACGAGTTCGCCCGGCAGGTCGGGCTGCCCGGGAAGATCCTCCACGGCCTGTGGACGATGGCGCAGGTCGCCCGCGCGCAGACCGAGGCCGGCGGCGGGCCGCACGCGCTCAAGCGCCTCAGCGTCCAGTTCCGCGGCATGGGCCTGCCCGAGCAGGAGATCACCGTCACCTCCACCGTCCGCGACGTCCACGACGGCGTGGCGACGGTCGACACGGTGGCCGAGCAAGGCGGCAACCAGATCATCCGCAACGCCGTCGCCGAGCTGGACGTCACGTGACCTCCCTTGCACGTGTAGGTTGCCGCGCGCGATGACCAACCCGCTGACCCGCTTCGAGCACCGCGTCGAGCGCACGATCGCGCGCGCCTTCGCCGCGGTCGCCGCCAACCCGATCCGCTACGCGCTCGCGACCGTGCTCGGCGGCCTGCTGCTGGGCGGCTCGATCTTCTCGTTCGTCGAGGCCGACACGACGATCCTCGACGGCATCTGGTGGGCGTTCGTCTCGATGACGACCGTCGGCTACGGCGACATCGCCCCCAAGTCGGCGGGCATCCGCGTGCTCGCGGCGTTCGTCATCGCCAGCGGCATCGCGGCCACCGCGATCCTCACCGCCGCGCTCGCGGGCCGCATCGCCGAGGCCCGTCTGGCGTCGGCCGGCCTGACGCTCGACCTCGACAACGAGTTCGACGACCTGGCCGCGCGGATCTCCTCGCTGAAGGAGCGCTACCAGCACGACGAGCGCTACGACGACATGCTCGTCGAGCGCGCGACGATCGTGGCCGCAGCCTGGCGCGGCGGCGACACGGCCGGCATGGAGCCCGCCCTGCGCGAGCTGTGCGCCTGCCTGGACGACCACCCCGAGCTCCTGGAGCGCCGTCGTGGCTAGGCACAGCAGCCGCACCGTCAAGCTCAGCGTCGTCCCGCTGCTGGCCGCGTCGTTCCTGGCCGGCTGCGGCGACGAGGAGGAGCAGGCGTACTGCGTCGACGAGGACGACCAGGTCGTCGAGAACCGCTACTGCGACGACGACACCCACACGGCGGCAGGCGGCGCGTTCTTCTGGTACTTCACCGGCGCCGGCACGAAGTACGGCGTGGGCCAGAAGGTCACGGGCGGCACGAAGATCGCGTCGACGGACCGGGCCGCGCTCGCCCAGCGGGGCGGCTTCGGCTCGTCGTCCAGCGGCGAGGGCGTCGGGCGCTCGTTCACCCGCTCGGGCGGTGGCTGAGTGGATCGCCACACCATCGAGCCGCGCCCCGGGTGGGAGCGCACGATCGAGGAGCAGGGCCTGGTCTACTGGCGGACCGACATGCCCGACGGCAGCCAGATCTCGTACTGGGACGAGCGCCACCACTACTCGGTGACCGGCGCCGAGGTCTATGAGATGGAGGCCGCCGCGCGCGTGCTCATGGAGCAGCTCGTCGAGGCCGGCGACCACGTCATCGAGCACCACCTCTTCGACAAGCTCGGCATCCCGGCCTGGGCGGTCCCGAAGATCAAGGAGACGTGGGAGTCCGAGCCGCCGATGCTCTACGGCCGGTTCGACTTCGCGTACGGCGCCGACGGCCACCTCAAGCTGCTCGAGTACAACGCGGACACCCCGACGTGCCTGCTGGAGACTGCGATCCAGTGGCACTGGATGCGCGACGTCTACGGCGAGGGCGGCGACCAGTGGAACCGCGTCCACGAGGCGCTGGTCGAGCGCTGGGAGGAGCTGCGCGAGGCGTTCCGGCTGCCGGACGGCCACGTGCACTTCCTGCACACGTCGTCCGAGCGCTCGGGCGAGGACTTCATGACGCTCGGCTACCTCGTGGAGACCGCCCGCCAGGCCGGCCTGAAGGCGACGATCCTGCCGATCGAGCAGCTCGGCCTGCTGGAGGACGAGGGGTTCGTCGACCTCGACGGGGAGCTCGTGCGCACCGCGTTCAAGCTCTACCCGTGGGAGTGGATGGCGAGCGAGCGCTTCTTCGGCGAGACGGTCGCGCGGATGGGCGACCAGCGCGGCCAGACGCAGTGGATCGAGCCGATCTGGAAGATGCTGTGGTCGAACAAGGGGATCCTGCCGATCCTCTGGGAGCTGTTCCCCGACCACCCGAACCTCCTGCCGACCTGGTTCGAGGACGAGGTCCCGGACGGCGTGCGGGACTACGTCCGCAAGCCGCTGCTGGCGCGTGAGGGCGCGAACACGCAGGTCGTCCTCGCGGGCAGGCTCGCGGCGCAGGGGCCGGATCAGGAGTACGGCGGCGAGGGCTTCGTCGTCCAGCAGTACGTGGATCTCGGCGAGTACGACGGGGCCCGTCCCGTGCTCGGCGTGTGGACGGTGGACATGGAGCCCGTCGGGCTCGGCATCCGCGAATCGGACGGGCTCATCACGGACAACCTCTCGCGGTTCGTGCCGCACGTGCTGGTCGGTTAGGAGAACGCAGAACACATGTTGGAGCTCGTCGCGCAGGTGCTGGCCTACTCCGGGGTGGGGCTCGCCATCCTCCTGGTCGGCTTCATGGTCATGGACTTCCTCACGCCCGGGCGGCTGGGGCACCTCGTCATGGAGGGCAACCCGAACGCCGGGCTGCTCGCCTCGACGACGCTCGTGGCGCTCGGCCTCGTGATGTGGTTCGCGATCTACTTCACGGGCGCGGGGTGGAGCGGCCTGGACGACGCCGCGGTGTTCGGCGCGGTCGGCGTCGCGACGCAGGCGGCGGGCTTCGGGATCGTCGAGATGCTGACCCCCGGAAGCATCCGCCACGGGGTGCTGGAGCAGCGGCTGACGCCCGGCGCGTTCGTGCTCGCCGGTGCGCAGATCGCGATCGCGCTGGTGGTCTGCGCCTCGCTCACCTGAGCGCTCCTAGACTCGGGAGGGTGCCGACGCCGCGCCAGGAGCTGATCCTCCGCAAGGTCGTCGAGGGCTACCTCGACTCCGGCCAGCCGGTCGGGTCGAAGACCCTCGCGGCCGACCCGGAGCTGGGCTGCGGGCCGTCGACGATCCGCAACGAGCTGGCGCTCCTGGAGGAGACCGGGCTGCTCGCGCACCCGCACACCTCCGCCGGCCGCATCCCGACCGACGCGGGCTACCGCTTCTTCGTCGACCGGCTGCTCACGGCACCCCGGCCGGCGACCACACCGGCCACGCGCCCGAAGCTCGAGCTGGACCTCGTCCGGCGCGAGGTCGACGAGGCGATGCGCGCGACGACCGAGGCGCTGAGCCAGGTCACGAACCTGCTCGCGGTCGTCACCGCGCCGCCGATCGAGACCGCGGAGATCCGCCACATCGAGGTGCTCACGCTCCAGCCGCAGGTGCTGATGGTCGTGATCATCACGTCGACCGGCGGCGTCTCGAAGCGGATCTTCACGTTCGAGCGCGCGGTCGACCCCGGCCTGACGGCGTGGGCGAGCGCGTACCTCAACGAGCGGCTCACCGGGATGGGCCTGGGCGCGCGGATGCTCGCGTCCAAGCTCAACGACCCGAGCCTGGGCCAGAGCGAGCGCGGGTTCCTGGCCCAGCTGCTCCCCGCGTTCACCGAGCTGGCCGCGACCGCCGAGGACACGCTCTACCTCGACGGCACGAGCCGGCTGCTCAGCGAGCACCGGGTCACCGACCTGCAGCAGATCAACGAGCTGATGAACGCGCTGGAGCGGCGCGTGGAGCTCCTCGCCGTCCTGCGGCAGGCGCTCGGCGCCCGCGACGTCCTCGTCCGCATCGGCGGCGAGCACGACCAGCCCGAGCTGCGCTCGTTCTCCCTCGTGGCCTCCTCCTACGGGCTGCCACAGCGCAAGCTCGGCACCGTCTCGCTCATGGGCCCCGTGCGCATGGACTACGGCGAGGCGATCATCGCCGTCCGCGAGGCAGCGCACCAGCTGTCGCGCTACATCGAGACCGTCTACGACGAAGGCTGACCCCCACTTTGCCGACTGACGCGTACGAGCTGCTCGGGGTGCCCCGAGACGCCGACGACACGCAGATCAAGAAGGCCTTCCGCCGCCTCGCGCGGGAGCTGCACCCCGACGTCAACAAGGAGCCGGACGCCGAGTCGCGCTTCAAGGAGGTCGCGGAGGCGTACGAGATCCTCTCCGACAAGGAGCGGCGCGCCACCTACGACCGCTACGGCTACGACGGCCTGAAGGGCGGCGGCTACCAGCCGACCGACTTCGGCGCGTTCGGCGGCCTGGGCGACATCCTCGACGCGTTCTTCGGCGGCGGCGGCGCCGGCGGCGGAGGCGGGTTCTTCGGCGGCGGCGGGCGCGGGCCCGCGCAGGGCGGCGACGTCGGCGCGCAGGTCGAGATCACCCTCAACGACGTGCGGGTCGGCACGCAGGCCGAGGTCCGCTACGAGGCCGTCCAGCGCTGCGAGACCTGCCACGGCAACGGCGCGGAGCCGGGCACGCCGATCCGCACGTGCGAGCGCTGCGGCGGCCAGGGCCGGCTGCAGGGCGTCACGCGCACGCCGTTCGGCCAGGTCGTCCGCACCGTCGAGTGCGACGTCTGCCACGGCGACGGCAAGATCCCCGAGCAGCCGTGCCACACGTGCGGCGGCCGCGGGCGGACGATCGGCGAGACGACGCTCTCGATCGACATCCCCGCGGGCATCGAGGACGGCCAGCGCGTGCGGCTCGGCGGCCGCGGACATGCCGGCGAGGCGGGCGCCCCGAACGGCGACCTCTACGTGCAGGTGCGCGTCCGGCCCGACGCGCGGTTCGTGCGCGACGGGGCGGATCTCGTGACCGTGCTCGACGTGCCGGCGCCGCTGGCGGCGCTCGGCGCGACGTTCCCGGTCGAGACGCTCGAGGGAACGGAGGAGCTGGAGGTCCCGGCCGGCACGCAGCCGGGCGAGATCCTCGCGGTGAAGGGCGCCGGCCTGCCGACGTTGCGCCGCCCGCGCCCGGGCGACCTGCGCGTCGTGGTCAACGTCGTGATCCCGCGCAAGCTCGACAAGGAGCAGAAGGAGCTGCTGCGCCAGCTCGCGGACTCGCTCACAGGCGAGCACCTCGACACCGGCGACGAGTCGATGATCGGGAAGCTCAAGCGGCTGCTGAAGACGTGATCCGGCTCGCGCTGCGCGTCCGCCGGGAGGACGCCGAGATCGCGCTCGCCGAGCTGCTCCCGCTCGCGCCGTCCGGGGTGGAGGAGGTCGACCTGGGGGACCGCGTCGAATACGCGATCTACGGCCCGCCCGGCGAGCTGCCCGAGCTGCCCGACCTGGAGGCCGCCGCGGGCGACGCGCTCGTCGAGGTCGTCACCACCGAGGTCGCCGACGACTGGCAGGACCGCTGGAAGCAGTTCCACCAGCCGGTCGAGCTGCCCGGCCTTCGCGTGCGCCCGCCGTGGGAGTCGGCCGCGCCTGACGCGACCGACCGGGCCGGCGCGGGCGGAACCCTTGAGATCGTCATCGACCCCGGCCAGGCGTTCGGCACCGGCGGCCACCACACGACGCGCCTGTGCCTGGAGCTCCTGCTCGACCTCGAGCCGCAAGGCGCGTTCATGGACCTCGGCTGCGGCTCCGGCGTCCTCGCGATCGCGGCGGCGAAGCTGGGCTGGGGCCCGGTCGCCGGCGTCGACTTCGACCCGCTCGCCGTCGAGGCGACCGCCGACAACGCGCGCGTCAACGGGGTCGAGGTGGCGGTGGACCGGGTCGACGTCAAGCTCCAGGCGGCACCGAGCGCGCCGACCGTCGCCGCCAACCTGCTCCGCCCGCTCCTGCTCGCGCTCGAGTTCGAGCCCGGCACGGTCCCGCAGACGCTGATCGCGTCCGGCCTGCTCACCACCGAGGCCGACGAGATCGCCCAGCACTTCGCCGACCGGTACGGCCTGCAGGAGCGCCGGCGGGTCGAGGGCGGCGAGTGGTCTGCCCTGTTGCTGACCGGGGTAGGGTCGTAGGCCATGGCCTGGAACGTCGTCATCGCAGGGGGCGGGTTCGGAGGCTTCTACGCCGCCCGCACGCTGGAGAAGGTCCTGCCGCCGCAGGCGGCCCGCATCACGCTCGTCAACGACGTGAACTTCATGCTCTACGCGCCGCTCTTGCCGGGCGCGGCGGGCGGGACGCTGGAGCCGCGGCACGTCACGGTCCCGCTGCGCGAGGCGTTGGAGCACACTGACCTGCGCCTCGGGCAGGTCTGCGGCGCGAACCCCGACGAGCGCTGCCTGAAGGTCGTCACGCTGGAGGGCCACGAGGAGCGCATCCAGTACGACCACCTCATCGTGGCCTTGGGCTCGGTCTCGCGCACGCTCCCGATCCCCGGCCTGGCCGAGCACGCGATCGGCTTCAAGTCGCTCTCGGAGGCGATCGCGCTGCGCAACTCGCTCGTCCGGACGCTGGAGATGGCCGAGACGATCGAGGATCCCAAGCTGCGCGAGCAGTACCTCACGTACGTCTTCGTGGGCGGCGGGTACGCGGGCGTCGAGGGCCTCGCCGAGCTGCAGGACTTCGCCGCCGACGCGATCGAGGAGTACCCGCGCTGCCGCACCGTCGGCATGCGGTTCGTGCTGATCGAGGCGGCCGAGCGGATCATGCGCGAGACCGCGCCGGACCTCGCCGAGTACTGCATGCGCGAGCTGCGCGGACGCGGCATCGAGATCCGCACGCGCACGCAGGTCAAGGAGGTCACCGACACCGACGTCCTGATCTCGACCGGCGAGCGCATCCCGACCCGCACCGTGGTGTGGACCGCGGGCGTCAAGCCCCACCCGGTGGTCGAGCACCTGGGGCTGCCGCTGGAGAAGGGCCGGATCAAGACCGACCAGTACCTCCAGGTCGAGGGCTTCGGGAACGTCTGGGCGCTGGGCGACGCCGCCGCGGTGCCCGATCCCGCCAAGAACTACAAGGAGCCCTGCCCGCCGACCGCGCAGCACTCGATCCGCCAGGGCCGCCTGGTGGCGCGCAACGTCGCCGCGGCGATGGGCTCGGGCGGGCGGAAGAAGCCGTTCACCTACAAGACCAAGGGCGCGTTCGTCGACCTCGGCCGCCGCCAGGCCGTCGCGTCGACGATGGGCATCAAGTGGCGCGGCACGGCGGCGTGGGTGCTCGCACGCACGTACCACCTGGCGATGATGCCGGGCGTCGGGCGCCGCGCGCGGCTGCTCGTGGACTGGAACATCGGCCTGCTCTTCGGCCGCGACATCGCCGAGCTCGGCCAGCTCGGCCACCCGCCGGCGCTCCCGGGGGCCCGCGGCGGCGGCACGCACGGGCATCTGGAGGGGCAGTCGCAGGGCGGCACGGGCGTGCAGGACGGGGCGGCCGCCACGGTCCCGACGCAGCCGACGCCGGCCGCCGAGTAGCCGGCTCGAACCCGCCCCGGGGTCCGTCCCGGGGCGGCGTAGACTGGAACCAGTGACTTTGGCCGACAAGGTGAAGGCGGACCTGACCGACGCCATGCGCGCCGGCGACAAGGACCGCGTCGGCCGCCTCCGTCTCGTGCTCTCCGAGCTGCAGAAGGCAGCCAAGGAGGGCTCGGGCGACGAGCTGGCCGTCCTGCGGCGCGAGCGCAAGCGCCGCCTGGATGCGGCTGCCCAGTTCACGGAGGCCGGCCGCGACGAGCTGGCCGCCAACGAGCAGGCCGAGGCCGAGCTGATCGGCGCGTACCTCCCGGCGGAGCTGTCGGAGGACGACCTGGCGGCGCTGGTCGCCGATGCGGTCGCCGAGACCGGCGCGAGCTCCCCGAAGGACATGGGCGCCGTGATGAAGGCGACGATGGCGAAGGTCGACGGGCGCGCGGACGGCAAGCGCGTGTCGGCGCTGGTGAAGGCGAAGCTGACGGGTTGATGCGGCGGCAGATCGAGCTCTCCAACGAGGTCGCGGCCGAGCTGGCCGGCGCGGAGGACACGGTCCTGCGCGAGATCGAGCAGCACGTGCAGTGCGAGGTCTTCCTGCGCGGCAACGTCGTCACGCTCGACGGCGACGAGCAGGCGGTCGAGGCTGCGGCCGAGGTGATCAACGAGATCGCCGAGCTGGTCGACGGTGGTCACCAGATCTCGCCGGGCACGATCAGCGCGGTGACCGGCGCGCTCGACAAGGGCACGTCGGCCGCGGAGGTGCTGGAGGACGTCGTCTGGCGCCACCGCTCCACGAAGGTCGCCCCCAAGAGCGTCAACCAGAAGCGCTACGTCGACTCGATCCGCCGCAACACGATCACGTTCGGCATCGGCCCGGCCGGCACCGGCAAGACGTGGCTGGCGGTGGCGAGCGCGGCGGCCGCGCTGTCGCGCCGCGAGGTCAACCGCATCATCCTCACGCGCCCGGCCGTCGAGGCGGGGGAGCGGCTGGGCTTCCTGCCCGGCGACCTCATGGCGAAGGTCGACCCGTACCTGCGGCCGCTGTTCGACGCGCTGCAGGACATGCTCGACCCGGACAAGGTCCAGGGCCACCTCGAGCGCGGGACGATCGAGGTCGCGCCGCTGGCCTTCATGCGCGGCCGGACGCTGAACGACTCGTTCATCATCCTCGACGAGGCGCAGAACACCTCGCCCGAGCAGATGAAGATGTTCCTCACGCGCCTGGGGTTCAACTCCAAGATGGTCATCACCGGCGACGTGACGCAGGTGGACCTGCCGCGCGACCAGAAGTCGGGGCTCGTCGTCGTCAAGGACATCCTCCGCGACGTCGAGGGCATCGGCTTCACCACCTTCGGCCGCGAGGACGTCGTCCGTCACCGCCTGGTGCAGCGGATCGTCGACGCCTACGCGGACGCCGAGCAGCAGGGCGCCACCGAGCTGCGCCCGGCAGATCGCAAGCGGGCGTGAGCCTCGAGGTCGAGGTGATCGGCACGGCGGCCATCCCGGCGGTCGAGGTCGAGCGCCTGGCCGCGCTGGCGGCCGCGAGCGCGGGCATCGAGCACGGGCACGTGGCGATCGAGTTCGTCGACGCCGAGCGCATCCAGGACCTCAACCGCGAGCACCGCGGCAAGGACAAGCCGACCGACGTGCTCTCGTTCCCCATCGACGAGCTCGACGACATCGGCGTCCCGGACGAGGCCGAGCGGGAGCTGGGGGACGTGGTCATCAACCCGGAGCACACGGTCGACCTGCGCGAGGCGGTCGTCCACGGCGTGCTGCACCTGACGGGGATGGACCACGAGACCGACGACGGCGAGATGCTCGCCCTGCAGCGGGAGATCCTGACGTGGTGAACACGCGCTCTGGCTTCGTCGCCCTGGCCGGCCGCCCGAACGTGGGCAAGTCGACCCTGACCAACGCCCTCGTCGGCCGCAAGGTCGCGATCGTCTCCGACAAGCCGCAGACGACGCGGCGGGCGATCCGCGGCGTGGCGACGGGGGAGAACACGCAGCTCGTCCTCGTCGACCTGCCGGGCGTCCAGCGCCCCCGCGACGCGCTGACCGCGCGGATGCAGGCGCGGGTCGAGCGCGAGGTCGCCGAGGACGACGCCGTGCTCTTCGTGCTCAACGGCGAGGAGGGCGTCGGACCGGGCGACCGCTGGATCGCGGGCGTGCTGGAGAAGCTCTCCGTGCCCGTGGTGATCGCGGTCAACAAGATGGACCGGCTGGACCGCGCGCGCACGATCGAGGTGCTGAGCGAGGCCGCGGAGCTGGGCGTGGGGGACGAGATCTTCCCGATCAGCGCGCGGACGGCGAAGGGCGTCGGGCCGCTGCTCGAGCACCTGCGCGGGCTGCTGCCCGAGGGGCCGTACTTCTATCCCGAGGAGTCGCCGACCGACCAGACGCAGGAGGTCCTGCTGGCGGAGCTGATCCGCGAGCAGATCCTGCGCCGCACCTTCCAGGAGGTGCCGCACTCGGTGGAGGTCGTCGTCGAGGACATCGAGGAGCGCGACGAGGACACGATCGTCCGCGCCCGCGCGTGGACCGAGACGGACTCGCAGAAGGGCATCCTCATCGGGAAGGGCGGCGCGATGATCCGCACCATCGGCACCGCCGCGCGGCACGCGCTCCAGCAGGAGCTGGGGACGAAGGTCCACCTGGACCTGCGGGTCGACGTGCGCCGCAAGTGGCGGGCCGACGAGCGCATGCTCGACCGCCTCGGCATCGATTGACAGTCCGTCACCCCTTCCATCCGGCACACCGATGTGCTGGACTGCCGCGCCGTGCGCTCTCTTCTCTCGCGCCGGCCGTCGCCGGCGCTCATCGTCTCGATCATCGCCCTCGTCGTCGCAACCAGCGGCGTGACGTTCGCCGCCACCGTGGGCGCCGACAAGGTCCTCTACGCCTGCGTCAACCAGAACGACCTCGCCGGCGATGGCATCTCGACGCTGGCCGTGTCCGAAGCCGGCGTGCCCGTCGTCGATGCCCCCGAGAAGTGCGGCGTGGCGACGCAGAACGACTTCCCGGACGCGATCCCGCTCAACGCGCCCGGACCGCAGGGCGCCGTCGGCGAGAAGGGCGAGAAGGGCGACGCGGGTGCCGCCGGTGCTCCCGGTGCCACGGGCGCGCAGGGGCCCTCGGGCCAGACGTCGCCCGCGCCGCAGCAGCTCGTGCCGCCGGCCGTGGCCACGAAGCTCGGGTCGTCGGTGACCGACGCCACCAAGGAGATCGAGGAGAGCCAGCGGAAGCTCAAGGACTCGATCGAGAAGGTCAAGGAGGCGCAGAAGGAGCAGCAGCGACAGACGCTGCTCACCAAGCAGTTCCTCCAGCAGATGTCGGCGATCCGCGCGATGATCGACAACGCGGTCCGCGTCCAGCAGGCGCTGGTCGACACGATGTCGGCGGTCCTGCCGGAGGTCGCGCTGTCGTCGGCGCGCGCGAAGCTCAAGGAGGCCCAGGAGGCGCAGCGCAAGCTCGAGCGCCTCGCCGAGCTGCTCGCCGACGCGAAGACCGCGAAGGCCCAGCAGGCGACGATCTCGAAGTTGATGGAGGAGATCTCCGCGTTCATGACGTCGCTCAACGGCTCGCAGCGTGACGTCGCGAAGGTGATGACGGCGAAGTAACCCGCCTATCTGATTGATATCGAAATGATATCATCGGGCGCATGAGCGAGCGCCCCCTGTACGTCCGCCTCCCCGAGTCCGAGGCCGACCTGATCGACCGCGCCGCCTCGGAGGGCGGCGTCAGCAAGCGCCAGGTGGTGAGCCGCCTCGTCCGCGAGGGGCTCGCCCCGGGCCGCGACCTCACCGTCGGGCGGCTGGAGCTGCGCGCGGCGGACACCGAGGTCCTCACCGTCGATCAGGCGGCCGTCCTGTTGCAGACCGACGTCGAGGTCGTGGCAGAGATGGCGCAGTCCGGCGAGCTTCCGGCACGGAAGGTCGGGGGCGAATGGCGGTTCGCGCGCGCCGCGATCTTGAGCTGGCTCGGACACACGTCCACCTAGCTGAAAACCGGAGCGTCGCCGCCGAGTACTCCAACTGCAAGGCGAACGCGACTCAAGGAGAGTCGCCCGGCCCCTCCGGGGGAGCCGGGAACGCCAAGGATGACCAGCGCTCGCCCACCCGGTTCGGGTGGACCGACGATCCTCGAAGGCAGAGAAAAGCCTCCGAGCGAGGGACATCTGGACCGGGCCGGGTCGGGGGACGCCGGCCCGGTCTCGTTAAGCGGCGGTGGGCGTCGCCTCGTCGCCGAACAGCCGCGCGAGCTGCGTGCGGGAGCGCACGCCGAGCTTGCGGTAGATCGCCGACAGGTGGTGCTCGATCGTCTTCGGGGAGAGGAAGAGCGAGCCGGCGACCTCGCGGTTCGTCAGCCCCTGGGCCACGAGCTGCGCGACGCGCCACTCCTGCGCCGTCAGCGCCTCCGACGGCGACTTCGCGCGGTCGGCTGCGGAGGTCTGGCGCGCGCCGGCGAGCCGCAGCTCCTCCCGCGCCCGCGCCTCCCACGGCGCCGCGCCGAGCCGGTCGAACGTGCCGAGCGCGGCCTGGAGCAGCTCGCGTGCCTCGTCGGCGCGCCCCGCGCGGCGGCGGCGCGCGCCCAGCAGCAGCTCCGTCCGCGCGCGCTCGTGCACCAGCGGCACCCGCTCGAGCAGCGCGAACGCGCGCGCGAAGTGCTCCTCGAACTCATCGTCTCCGGCCAGCGTCCCGAGCGTCCGCGCCGCGGCGATCTGCGGGAACCAACGCCCGAGCGCCTCGCCCTCGCGCTGCATCCGCTCCGCCTCGGCCCGCGCCTCGTCGAGCCGCCCCGCGCCGATCAGCGCCTCGCCGATGTCGCCGTCGACGAGCACGATGTTCGTCTCGACCCACTTCACCTCGTGGCGGATCTTCGGCACCTTCAGCAGCTGCTCGCACGCGACGTCCCACTCGCCGCGCAGCATCGCGACGCGGCCGAGCATCCAGTACGCCCACAGCTTCAGCGTGTGCGCCTCCGTGCGCTCGGACAGCTCCGCGACGACGCGGGCGCGCGCCTCGCCGGCGTCCAGCTCCCCGCTGTCGATGTCGAGCAGCGCCTTGACGAGCTGCGCGTAGGCGACGAGGAGGAACTCGTTGCCGGTCTCGTCGACCAGCCGCATCGACTCGGCGATGTCCGCGCGCGCGGCCTGCCAGCGGCCGGTGCGGTGGTTGAGCTCGGCCCGCAGCGCCAGCGGGTAGATCAGCCGCACGGCGGCGCCGGCCGCGCGGGCCTCCGCGACGTGGTCGTCGACGCGCTCGCGCGTGCGCTCGTACTGCTCGATGAACAGCAGCCCGTGCGTCGCGCCGAGCATGATCTCCATCGGCTGGTTGCGCGCGCTCGGGTCGATCACCGGCGAGTCGAACATCCGCACGTTCTCGTCGTCGATCGTCCCCAGCGCCGAGCACGCCATCGTGTAGACGACGTCGGCCAGCTCGCGCACGCGCGGGTCGCGGTCCCCGACGATCTCCTGGGCGCGCTTGGCGAACGCGAACATCCGCTCGTTGTCGCCGTGGTACATGTGCGCGGGCGTCGCTACGAGGAGCGTCTCGGCGGCGCGGCCCGGCTCGCTGTCCGCCAGCCGCTCGGCCTCGTCCTCGAGGATCTTCATCCCGCCGTGGATGTCGCCCATCCGCAGCGTCAGCAGCCCGCGGAGCTTGCGCGCGTCGTTGAGCCGCGACGACGACAGCGCGCCCTTCTCGGCCGCCTCGAGCAGCGTCACCGCCTGGTCGAGGTTGCCGGCCTGGTGCGCGCACGAGGCGCCGTCGAGCATCAGCTCGGCCGCGGTGGCCGGGAACGGGGTCAGCTCGGCCGCGCGCGCGTACGTGAGCGCCGCCTCGTGGAAGCCGCCGCGCCGGCACGCGTCGTCCGCCGCGTCGGCCAGCGCCGCCGCGACGCTCGGGTCCTGCCCCGTCGCCGCCTGCGCCTGGTGCCACGCGCGCTGGCGCACGTCGGCCGCGACGTCCCCCAGCGCTGCGTGGGCCGCGCGTCGCTCGGCCAGCGTCTGGGCGTGGTAGGCGGCGGAGCGGATGAGCGGGTGGCGGAACACGAGCCGCGTGCCGCGCACGGTGACGACGCCCGCGGACTCGGCGGGCGCGAGGTCGCTCTCGCTCAGCTCGAGCTGCTGCAGCGCGGCGAACAGCTGGTCGAGCGCGCCGCCGTCCAGCGCCGCCGCGACGCCCAGCGCGCGCCGGGCCCGCTCGGGCAGGTCCGCCAGCCGTCGGGAGAACAGCTCCTCGACCTTGTCGCCGGTGGGGAGCGGCGTGCTGATCGGCCGGACGCCGCTGCGTTCCTCCTCGGTCAGGACGGGTGGGAGCTCGAGCAGCGCCAGCGGGTTGCCGCCCGTCGCCTCGGCCAGCGCGTCGGCGACCGACGGGGCGACCTGGCCGGCCAGCAGCGAGCGCGCGCCGCCGGCGTCGAGCCCGCTCAGCGTCACGAGCTCCAGCCCCGCGACGTCCACCAGCGGCACGCCGTCGGCGCTGCGCACGGTCAGCAGCACGCCGACGCCCTCGGCCTCCAGCCGGCGCGCGGCGAACAGCAGCGCCTCGCGCGTGGCGGGATCGAGCCAGTGCGCGTCGTCCACGGCGACGAGCAGCGGCTGCTCCTCCGCCGCGGCGGCCAGCAGCGCGAGCAGCGCGACGGGTACCGCGAACCGGTCGTGCGGCGTGGGGGGCCCGAGCGCCAGCGCGGACCGCAGCGCGGCGGCCTGCTGCTCGGGCAGCCGCTCGGCGAGGTCGAGCAGCGGCCGCACGATCGCCAGCAGCCCCGCGTACGGGATCTCGGCCTCGGATTCGAACCCGCGGCCGCGCAGGACGCGGAAGCCCTCCGCCTCGCCGATGAGCGTCCTGAGCAGGGCCGTCTTGCCGATGCCGGCCTCGCCCGTGAGCACGACCGCGAAGCTCCGCGCCTTCCGGGCTTCGGCCAGGCGGGCACGCAGCATCTCGAGCTCAGCATCGCGTCCGTGCAGCACGTCGCCGATGCTATGCGACCCGGCGGCGCTCCGGGAGGAAATCCGGGCCGTCGCGGCGCTGCGCATACCATCCAGGCCCGTGGAGATCCGCTACGACGAGCACGGATACGTCCCGGTCGTCATCCAGGACTGGAACACCGGCGAGGTGTTGACCCTCGCGTACGCCAACGAGGAGGCGGTCGCGCGCACGCGTGAGACCGGGGAGCTGCACCTCTGGAGCCGGTCCCGGAACGAGCTGTGGCGCAAGGGCGCGACGAGCGGCAACACGCAGAGGGTCCACGCGCTGCGGCTCGACTGCGACGGCGACGCGCTGCTGGCGCTGGTCGAGCCGGCCGGGCCCGCCTGCCACACGGGCGCGCGGACGTGCTTCCACAACGGCGACACCTCCACGCGCGCGCCCCACGAGGTGCTGCCCGGCCTGGAGCGGACCCTGCGCCAGCGGCAGGCGGAGCGCCCTGAGGGCTCGTACACCGTCGAGCTGCTCGACGACCCCAAGCTGATCGGGGAGAAGGTCGAGGAGGAGGCCGAGGAGGTCGCCCGCGCCGCGCGCGAGGAGACCGACGACCGCGTCGACAACGAGGCCGCCGACGTCCTCTACCACCTGCTCGTCCTGCTGCGCTCCCGCGGCCGGTCGCTCACCGACGCCGCGAGGGTGCTCGATGCCCGCAGTCGCTGACGCGCCGCCCTTCGAGGTCGCGCCCGGGATCGACGAGGTCCGGGAGCTCGCCAAGACCTACAACGTCGTCCCGCTGCGCACGACGTTCATCGACGACGTCGAGACGCCCGTCTCCGCGTTCCTCAAGCTCCGTGGTCGCAACCCCGAGACCCCGGCCTTCCTGCTGGAGTCGGCCGAGCGCGGCCAGGTCGTCGGCCGCTACAGCTTCATCGGCGTCCGCCCCAGCAAGGTGATCCGCTGGAAGCTCGGCGACCCCGGCGACCCGTACGCGATCGCCGCCGAGGAGGTCGGCCGCCACCGCCAGGCGCCGCTGGAGGACCTGCCGCCGTTCAGCGGGGGCGCGGTCGGGCTGTTCGGCTACGACCTCGTGCGGACGGTCGAGACCACGCTGGGGGAGCCGAACCCGGATCCGGTCGGCCTGCCCGACATGGCGCTGATGCTCTCCGACGTGCTGGTCGTGTTCGACCACCTCAAGCACACGGTGACGATCCTCGTGAACGTCTACGCCGAGTCGCCCGACGAGGTGGACGCCGCCTACGAGGACGCGCTCGCGACGATGCGCAAGGCGCGCGCGCTGCTCGCCGGGCCGGTCCCGAGCTTCGGCGTCCGCGACAAGGGCGAGCGCCCCAAGTTCACCTCGAACCTCACGCGCGAGCAGTTCGAGGCGAACGTGAGCCGCATCGTCGAGTACGTCCACGCGGGCGACGCCTTCCAGGTCGTCCCGTCGCAGCGCTGGAGCGCGGAGCTGACGCTCGACCCGTTCAGCGTCTACCGCGGCCTGCGCGTGGTCAACCCGAGCCCGTACATGTACTTCCTGGACTTCCAGGACTTCCAGATCGCGGGCGCGTCGCCGGAGCCGCTGCTCACCGTCACCGGCCGCCGCGCCTCCACGCGCCCCATCGCAGGCACGCGCCCGCGCGGCGCCAACGCGGCGGAGGACGCGGTCATCGCCGAGGAGCTGCTGGCCGACGAGAAGGAGCGCGCCGAGCACGTCATGCTCGTCGATCTCGGCCGCAACGACCTCGGCCGGGTCTGCGAGTACGGCTCCGTGCAGGTCGACGACTTCATGGCCGTCGAGACCTACAGCCACGTGATGCACATCGTGTCCAGCGCGTCCGGCCGGCTGCGCGACGGCGTGGGCCCGCTCGACGCGCTGCGCTCGATCCTCCCGGCGGGCACGCTCTCCGGCGCGCCCAAGGTCCGCGCGATGGAGATCATCGACGAGCTGGAGCCGGTCAAGCGCGGCGGATACGGCGGCGCGATCGGCTACCTGGGCTACGGCGGCGACCTCGACACCTGCATCCACATCCGCACGGTCGTGATGAAGGACGGCAAGGCGCACGTCCAGGCCGGCGGCGGGACGGTCGCCGACGCCAAGCCCGAGTACGAGTTCGAGGAGTCCCAGAACAAGGCGCGCGCGGTGCTCCAGGCGTTCGAGCTCGCCGCGAGCCAGCCGGAGTGGCCATGAGCGGAGACGAGAAGCCCGTGCGCGTCCTGATGGTCGACAACTACGACTCGTTCACCTACAACCTCGTCCAGTACCTGGGCGAGCTTGGGGCCGAGCTGGAGGTCGTGCGCAACGACGTCGCGTCGGTCGACGAGCTGCTGGAGAAGCAGCCCGACCGCGTGGTCGTCTCGCCCGGCCCGTGCACGCCGAACGAGGCCGGCATCAGCGTCGAGGCGATGCGCCGGTTCCCCGAGGCGGGCATCCCGACGCTCGGCGTCTGCCTCGGCCACCAGTCGCTCGCGCAGGCGTTCGGCGGCACCGTCATCCGCCACCGGCCGATCCACGGCAAGACGACGACGATCGAGCACGACGGCGAGGCGATCTACGCGGGCCTCCCGCAGCCGATGGTCGTCGGCCGCTACCACTCGCTGGTGGTCGCCGAGGAGGGCCTGCCCGACTGCTTCACCACCACGTCGACCGGTGGAGGCGTGATCATGGGCATCCGCCACAAGGAGCTGCCCGTCGAGGGCGTCCAGTTCCACCCGGAGTCCGTCCTCACGCCGCACGGCCAGACCCTCTTGCAGAACTTCCTCGCCTAGATGCCGAACCCCGTCCTGACCAAGGCGATCGACCGCCTGGCCCAGCGCGCGGACCTGACGCTCGACGAGACGAGCGCGGTCCTCGCGGAGATCATGCGCGGCGAGGCGACCGACGTCGAGATCGCCGGCTTCCTGATCGCGCTGCGCACCAAGGGGGAGACCCCGGACGAGCTCGCGGGCCTGGCCGCCACGATGCGCGCGATGGCCACGCCGGTCAGCGTCGGCCGCGACGACCTCCTCGACACCGCGGGCACCGGCGGGGGGCGGCGGACGTTCAACGTCTCCACCACCGCGGCGCTGATCGCGGCGGGCGCGGGGTGCGCGGTGGCCAAGCACGGCAACCGCTCCGCCACCGGCCTGAGCGGCTCCGCCGACGTGCTGGAGGCGCTCGGGGCGCAGCTGGAGAACACGCCCGCGCAGGTCGCCACCTGCATCCGCGAGGCGGGCTTCGGCTTCATGTTCGCGCCCGCGCACCACAGCGCCACGCGCTACGTCGTGCCCGTCCGGCGCGACCTCGCCGTGCGGACGATCTTCAACTTCCTGGGGCCGCTCACCAACCCGGCGGGCGCCACGCGGCAGCTCATCGGCGTGTCCGATCAGGGGATGCTGGAGACGATGGCGCTCGCGCTCTCCCGCCTTGGCGTCACGCGCGCGTTGGTAGTGTCCAGCGAGGATGGGCTTGACGAGCTGTCGACGTCGGCGCCGACGCGGGTCGTGGAAGTGAACGGCGAGGAGATCGAGCGCTACTCGGTCACCCCGGCCGGCTGCGGCCTGGCGGAGGCGCCCCCGGAGGCGATCCCCGGCGGCGACCCGGCCGAGAACGCCCGCATCGCGCGGGCCATCCTCGCGGGGGAGCAGGGCCCCGCGCGCGACATCGCCGTGCTGAACGCCGGTGCCGCGATCTACGCCGGCGGCAGGGCCGACTCGGTCGCCGACGGCGTCCGGGCGGCCCAGGAGTCGATCGACTCCGGCGCCGCGCACCGCACCCTCGAGCGCTACCTGGAGCTCAGCCGCACCTGATGAACACCCTCGAGCAGATCGTCGACGCGACCCGCCACGACCTGCGCAGCCGCCGCAAGACCGTCCCGCTGAAGGAGCTCGAGCAGCGCCTCGCCTCGCGCGGGCACGACCGCCCGTTCTCGGAAGCGCTCACCCGGCCCGGCGTGTCGGTCATCGCCGAGCACAAGCGGCGCTCCCCGTCGGTCGGCGACATCCGCCCCGGCAGCAGCGTCACCGAGATCGTCCAGGCCTACGAGCGCGGCGGCGCGACCGCGCTGAGCGTCCTCACCGAGCCCGGCTTCTTCGGCGGCTCGCTGGACGACCTCGTCGAGGCTCGCTCCGCCTGCGCCCTGCCGATCCTGCGCAAGGACTTCATCGTCGACCAGTACCAGGTGTACGAGTCGGCGGCGATCGGCGCGGACGCGATCCTGCTCATCGTCGCCGCGCTGGCGCCGAAGGAGCTGGCGGCGCTGCACGCCGAGGCGCTCGGGCTCGACCTCGACGTCCTGGTCGAGGTGCACTCGGCCGAGGAGCTGGACACCGCGCTCGAGACGATCGATCCTGACGTGATCGGGATCAACAACCGCAACCTGGAGACGTTCGAGGTCGACACGGAGACGACGTTCGAGCTGCTGGCCGACGTGCCGGCGGGCAAGACGGTCGTGTCCGAGTCCGGGTTCCACTCCCGCGAGCAGCTCGACGAGCTGGAGCGGCGCGGCGTGGACGCGGTCCTGATCGGCGAGTCGCTCATGCGCGCCCCGGATCCCGAGGCGGCCGCGCGGGCGCTCACGGGCACCGAGTTCGACGACGGGGTCTAGCTTGCGGACCGCGGTGATCGCCCTCGTCTCGGCGCTGCTGGGCGGTGCGGTGGCGGCGGGCGGTGTCGTGCTGCTCGACGACGACGAGGGCGGCGGGACGCGGACGGTCGTGCAGCAGGCGCCGATCGGGGCCGGCGACGCGGGGGAGCGCGACGGCGACGGCGGCCTGACCGCGGCCGAGATCTACGACCGCGACGCGCCCGGCGTCGTGTTCATCACCGCCACCGTCGTGCAGCAGACCAGCTCGCCGTTCGACGTCTTCCCGGAGGAGCAGCAGGGCGAGTCGACCGGCACCGGCTTCGTCATCGACGAGGACGGCTCGATCCTCACGAACAACCACGTCGTCGAGAACGCGACGAAGCTCACCGTGCGGTTCCAGAACGGGCGCACGGTCGCCGCGAAGCTCACCGGCAACGACCCGTCGACCGACCTCGCGCTGCTGAAGGTCAACCCGCGCGGCCTGGACCTGCGCGTGCTGGAGCTGGGCACGTCGAAGGACGTCAAGGTGGGGGACCCGACGGTCGCGATCGGCAACCCGTTCGGGCTCGACCTCACGCTCACGACCGGCGTCATCTCGGCCAAGCAACGGCGGATCGACGCGCCCAACGGCTTCACGATCGACGACGTGCTGCAGACCGACGCCGCGATCAACCCGGGCAACTCGGGCGGGCCGCTGATCGACGCGTCCGGCCGCGTGATCGGGATCAACTCGCAGATCAAGACCGGCGCGCAGGGCGGCGGCAGCGTCGGCCTCGGGTTCGCCGTCCCGATCGACACCGCCAAGCGCCTGCTGCCCGAGCTGCGGAAGGGCGGCGAGCTGCAGCGCGCGTACATCGGCGTCTCCACCGTCACGGTCACGCCCGACCTCAACCTGCGCGCGGACAAGGGCGCGGCGGTCGCCGAGGTCGTGCCCGGCGGGCCCGGCGCGGCGGCCGGGCTGCAGCCCGGCGACGTCATCACGAAGATCGACGGCAAGGCGGTCGAGGGCAACGAGGACGTCGGCTCGGCGGTCGACGCCAAGAAGCCCGGCGACACGCTCCGCGTCGAGGTCGACCGGGACGGCGAGACGGCCACGGTCGAGGTCCGCCTCCAGCAGCGTCCGGCGACCACGGGCTCGTAGGGTGGAGGGCGTGAGAATCAAGTTCTGCGGCATCACGCGCCTGGAGGACGCCGAGCTGTGCGTCGAGCACGGCGCCTGGGCGCTGGGGATGATCTTCGTGCCCTCCTCGCCGCGGAAGGCGCAGCAGACCGAGGCCGCGCGCATCGCCGCGACCTACCGCCGGAAGGTGGAGCTCGTCGGCGTCTTCGTGAACGCCAAGCTCGACCACATCGCCCACACGGCGGACAACGTCGGCCTGACGATGATCCAGCTGCACGGCGACGAGGGCCCGTCCTTCGCGTCGGAGGTCGCGCGCCGCACCGGCGCGAAGGTCATCAAGGCCGCGCGCGTCAAGACGCGCGCCGACGTCGTCGCGCTCGAGCCGTTCCACACCGACTTCCACCTGTTCGACGGGCAGGGCGGCACGACGTTCGAGTGGCGCCTCACGCAGCTGCGCCGCACGCAGACGCCGCTCATCACCGCCGGCGGACTCACGCACGAGAACGTCGCCGACGCGATTCGCGCCACCGACCCGTACGCGGTCGACGTCGCGACGGGCACCGAGTCCGAGCCCGGCATCAAGGACCCGGAGAAGGTGCGCCTGTTCGCGGAGGCGGCGGGCGTCAAGGTGGGCACGTGACGAAGGTCGAGTCGGGGGTCGAGCACCGCTTCGGCCCGTACGGGGGCCAGTACGTCCCCGAGACGCTCATGCCCGCGCTGGCGGAGCTGGAAGAGGCGTGGGTCGCCGCGCGCGAGTCCACCTCGTTCAACAACGAGCTCGAGCGGCTGCTGCGCGACTACGTCGGCCGGCCGTCGCCGCTCTACCTCGCCGAGCGGCTGAGCGAGGCCGCGGGCCGCGAGGTGTGGCTCAAGCGCGAGGACCTCAACCACACCGGCGCGCACAAGATCAACAACGCGCTCGGCCAGGGCCTGCTCGCCAAGCGGATGGGCAAGCGGCGGATCATCGCCGAGACGGGCGCGGGCTCCCACGGCGTCGCGACCGCCACCGCCTGCGCGCTGCTCGACCTCGACTGCCACATCTACATGGGCTCGGTCGACATCGAGCGCCAGCAGCCCAACGTCCAGCGGATGAAGCTCCTCGGCGCCGAGGTGATCGCGGTCGAGTCGGGCGCGCGGACGCTGAAGGAGGCCGTGTCCGAGGCGATCCGCGACTGGGTCACGAACGTCGGGACGACGCACTACATCCTCGGCACCGCGGCCGGGCCGGCGCCGTTCCCCGCGCTCGTGCGCGACCTGCAGCGGCGCATCGGCGACGAGGCGCGCGCGCAGCTCTTGGAGCGGCGCGACCGGCTGCCCGACCGCGTGCTCGCGTGCGTCGGCGGCGGCTCCAACGCGATCGGCATCTTCGCGGCGTTCACGAACGACCCCGACGTGCAGCTCGTCGGCGTCGAGGCCGCGGGGGAGGGGCTGGACAGCGGCCGTCACGGCGCGCCGCTGACGCAGGGCGGCCCGCCCGGCGTCCTGCACGGCACGCTGAGCGCGCTGCTCCAGGACGAGGACGGCCAGATCCTCGAGGCGCACTCGATCTCGGCCGGGCTCGACTACCCCGGCTCGGGCCCCGAGCACGCGTGGCTGCGCGACAGCGGCCGCGCCACGTACGTGGCGGTGACCGACGACGAGGCCGTCGAGGCGTTCCGCCGCGTGACGCGGCTGGAGGGCATCATCCCGGCGCTCGAGACGTCGCACGCGCTCGCGTACGTGCTCGACGCGCCGTCGGACTCGACGCTCGACGTCGTGTGCCTGAGCGGCCGCGGCGACAAGGACCTCACGCAGGTCCTCGCGCGGCTCGGCATCGCCTGACGCGGGCTTGACGGACCGCGGCGCTCCGGAGAGGATCGCCGCGGTGCCAGAACGGCTGGAGGACCTCGACCCGCTCGACCGGCAGATCGTCGAGCGGCTGATGGCGGACGGCCGCATGTCGTTCCGCGCGCTGGGCGACGGCATCGGGCTGAGCCCGACCGCGACCGCCGACCGCGTGCGCGCGCTGGTCGACCGGGGCGTCATCCGCGGCTTCAGCGCCGTGCTCGCCGACGGCGTCGACGGGCGCTCGCTGGAGGCGGTGGTGGACCTGCGCCTGCGCTCCAACGCCGACCGGGATCGGTTCGAGACGCAGGTCCGCGCGCTGCCCGCGATCGCCGACGCCGTCCACCTGACCGGCCCGTTCGACTACCAGCTGACGCTCGCGTGCGCGGGCGCGCACGAGATCGACGCGACGATCGCGGCGCTGAAGGACCACGGCGGGGTCACGGAGACGCGCACCCGCGTGATCCTCCGCCACGTCTAGCGGCGCACGCTGATCCGCTTCGTCCGGACGGCCGAGGCGTTGCCGGCTGCGTCCGTGGCGCGCACCTCCAGCACCAGCGCACCTGAGCGGGGGAGCGGGAGGCGCACCGTCGCGACGCCCGCCTTCGTCGTCGCCGTGCGCGTGACCAGGACCTTCCGCACGGCCTTCCGCCCGCGCCGTGCGGGCGTGACGCGCACGAGCGCGACCGTGACCTTCGCCTGCTCGCCCACCTTGACGTTCACCGTCGCGCGCCCGCCCTTGCGCGGCCGGCGCGGGCCGACGGTGAGGGACGCGATCCGCGGGGCCGTGCGGTCGCGCGTGTCCGGGCCGCTGCCACCACCCGCGCGGCCCGCTCCTCCCGCGTCGCCCGGGCCCACGCCGCTCGCGCCACCATCGGCGCCACCGCCACCGCCACCGCCACCACCCGAGGGCGGCGCGGCCGCCACGACCGCCGTCGGCAGGCTCTCGGTGCCCGCGACCCCGAACGCGTTGGTCGCCTCTTCCCGCGCCCGCACGGTGTGGCCCACGTCCTCCGGCCCGAGCAGGTAGGCCACGCCGTCCGCACCCGGGATCGGGGCGCAGCCGCCGCCATCCGGCCCGCACCGCTGCCAGCCGGCCTCGCGCACCAGCGCGGGGCCGAGGATCGACGCGGTGGTGCGGGTGAGCGTCTGGCCGGCCTGCGCCACGCCGCTCACGGCGGGTCGAGACGGCGTGTACGTCACGCTCCCGCCGTCGACGGCCGCGGCCTCGTTGCAGCCGTGCTGCAGGACGTACGCCGGGCCGGCGCGGAGCTGCACGCCGATCGTCGCGCCCTCGTCGCCCGCGAACGCGCCGCCGCCCGCGCCGACCTCCAGGTGGCGCAGGACGATCCGGCCGTCGCGGTGGAGCGTCGCCGCGAAGCGCACCGGCGTGTTGAGCGCGACCTTCCGGGCCGTCGTCCACCGCACGGTGACCGCGTCCGCGCCGGCGCTGACGGTGATGCCCTGGCCGGGCTGCCCGGTCGTCGCAAGGTCGTCCCAGAACGGTGCCACGACGGGGCCGGTCGGCAGCCGCCCGCCAGGCAGGCAGGCGTTCATGGGCTCCGCGTGCGACGCGGAGCTCGGCCCGCTCCCGAGCGCGAGGTAGCCCTCCGTCGACACCACCATCTCGTCGTGCTCCGTGCCGTCGATCGGGAACGCGAACGGCAGCTCCACCTTCCAGGCCTCCGAGTTGTCGTTGGCCGAGCCGGGCAGCGGCACCGCCACCTCGCCCGGCTCCGTCGGCGCGGGCGACCCCGTCGCGACGTCATAGCCGGTGACCGGCGCGGGCAGCACGACCGGCGCGGTCTGGTACGCGGGGACGGTCGACGGCGCGGCCGCCCCCGCGGTCGTGACCGTGACGCGGGCCATCAGGCGCTTGCCGGCGTCCTGGACGGTCGGCACGTACGTCGCGCCGGTCGCACCGGGGATGACGCCGCAGCCCTGGTCGTCCATGCAGCGGTACCACGTGCGCGAGAGGACCGTGACGGGCGTCGTCCACGCGCCGTCGTCCACGGTCACCGGGGCGCCGACCTCGAACGTCCCCGTGATCTGCGCGGGCGCGGTCGCCCAGGCGCGATCGGCGCTCAGCGTGACCGTGACGTCGTCGCACGTGGCGTCCGCGGCGGTCACGCCGACCACGATCGTGTGCCCCTCGGTCGACGCGTACGTGAACGGGGGCGGGTCGCCGGACTGCGTGCCCGGGCGCCCGCGCAGCGACGAGACCGGGCTCCCCGGGTCGAACGGGTCGTAGGCGCCCGTCCAGAGCGAGCAGCCCGGGCCGCTGACGTCCGCGGTCAGGCACGCGGAGTCGAGGATCACGTGCCGGACGTAGACCTCCTCGAAGCGCCGCGCGCCCGCGGTGGTGGTCGTCGGCGGGTTCGGGCCGACGCACGTCCAGCCGCCGCCGTTGGCCAGCCGGGACGCGGACGTGGGGCTCTGGACGTCGATCTGCGTGTGCAGCACACCGGCGTCGACGGCGTGCGCGGGCGGGGCCGCGACGAGGAGGGCGGCGGTGCAGATGAGGAGCGGGAGGAGGCGGGGGAGGCGCATGTCGCGGGCGATCCTCCTCATCTGCGCAAGGGCCGTGACGCGTGTGCCGGGCGATCCACGGCGGATGCCGGGCAATCCACGGCGCGGCGACCCGCTAGCTTCCGGGTCATGCCTCCGGCCGAGCAGATCACGGGCGCTCAGCGCATCGCCGACGCGTTCGCGCACGCGCCCGGGCGCGCGGCGCTCATGCCGTACCTGATGGGCGGCTTCCCCGACCTGGAGACGTCGAGGGCGATCGGCCACGCGTACGCCGACGGCGGCGCGGACCTGATCGAGCTCGGCGTCCCGTTCTCCGACCCGCTCGCGGATGGGCCCGTCATCCACGCGGCCGCGACGAAGGCGCTCGCCGCGGGCACGACGTTCGACGGCGTGCTGGACGTCTGCCGCTCGCTCTCCGAGCGCGTGCCGGTGATCGTCATGTGCTACGCGAACCTCGTCGTCGTGCGCACCCCTGAGCGGTTCGTCGAGGCGATCGCCGACGCGGGCGCCAGCGGCCTGATCGTGCCCGACATCCCACTGGAGGAGAACGAGGAGCTGCGCGCGGTCTGCGAGGCACGAGGCATCGCGTTCGTCCCGCTCGTCGCGCCGACCTCGCCCGAGGAGCGGCTGCGCGCGATCGGCGAGCAGGCGCGCGGGTTCCTCTACACCGTCTCCGTCACCGGCACGACGGGGGAGCGCGCGGCGAGCGACTTCGGCCCGCTGGTGCAGCGCGCCAAGGCGCACACCGACGCGCCCGTCGCGATCGGCTTCGGCATCTCCACGCCCGAGCAGGCCGTCGCGGCGGCGGACGCCGGCGCGGACGGCGTCATCGTCGGCAGCCGGCTCGTCCGCGCGGCGGCCGAGCACGACGACCCCGCGGGCGCCGTGCGGGACATCGTGAAGTCGATGTCCGACGCGCTCCGCTAATCTCGGGCGCGCTCATGGCACTGACTCTTTGGACCACTCTCGCCGCCGTCGTCTGGATCGTCCTCTGGGCGCTCGGGTGGAAGGGCTTCGACGCCGCGCTGCTCGGCGGCTTCATCGTCCTCATCGGGGCGACGATCCAGATCCTCGGCAAGTACAAGCCGGGCCGCCCCACCTCGTCGTAGGACGGCCCGACCCTCGCTGCCCGGCGTTCTCTAGTAGAAGAACGTCCGGGCCAGCTCGAGGTACTTCGTGTCGATGGTCTTGACGCCGTCGACGTCCGCGAGGTCGACCGAGGTCATCTCCGTGCCGTGCAGCGCGGCCATGCGGCCGTACTCGCCGTCGATGACCATCTGCGCCGCCTGGATGCCGTAGCGGGTCGCCAGCACGCGGTCGTAGGCGGTCGGCGTGCCGCCGCGCTGGATGTGGCCAAGCGTCGTCACGCGGACGTCGTAGCCCGTCCGCTGCTCGAGCTCCTGCCCGAGCGCCGCGCCGATGCCGCCGAGCCGCTCGTAGCCGTACTCGTCGCGCACGTCGGACGCGCGGATCGTCTTCGTCTCGCCCGAGGCGAACGCGAGCTTCGCGCCCTCGGACACGACGATGATCGAGAAGTGCTTGCCGCGCGCGTGGCGCCGCGCGATCGCCTCGCACATCTCCTCGACGGTGAGCTCGAGCTCGGGGATCACGATCCCGTCCGCGCCGCCGGCGAGGCCCGCGAACGTCGCGATCCAGCCGACGTTGCGGCCCATGACCTCGACGACCATGATCCGGTCGTGCGACTGCGCGGTGGTGCGCAGGCGGTCGATGCAGTCCGTCGCGGTCTGCACCGCGGTGTCGAAGCCGAAGGTGTAGTCCGTCCCGACGACGTCGTTGTCGATCGTCTTGGGGACGCCGACGACCGGGATGCCGAGCTCCTCGTGGATGCGCTTGGTGATCCACATCGTGTGCTCGCCGCCGATGGCGATGACCGCGTCCAGCGGGTCGCTCTCCTGGGCGGCCTTCACCCGGTCGACGCCCTCGGGCTCCATCCACGGGTCGAACGAGGAGGTGGACAGGATGGTCCCGCCCTCCTGGAGGATGCCGATGACCGCCTGCTGGTCGAGCTCGACCCGCATCGAGGGCTCGGCGAGGCCCTGGTACCCACGCCTCAGACC
This sequence comes from Parviterribacter multiflagellatus, assembly GCF_056863265.1. Classification (NCBI taxonomy): domain Bacteria; kingdom Bacillati; phylum Actinomycetota; class Thermoleophilia; order Solirubrobacterales; family Parviterribacteraceae; genus Parviterribacter; species Parviterribacter multiflagellatus. Next base: position 362,050 of record NZ_JBXPIZ010000002.1, on the reverse strand, counting down.
GATCGGCTCGTGGCCGTGCTCGATGAGACGTCGTGTGGCCGCCCGGATGACGGCGTTGAGGCCGGGGCAGTCGCCCCCGGCAGTGAGGATGCCGACTCGCAAGAGGCGAAGATTAGACTCGGTCGTTCATGTCCCGCAGGATCGCCTTCAGCTTCTTCACGATCATCCTGGTTGCCGGGACCCTCCTCGCGTGCGGGGAGGACGACGGCGTCAAGGAGAGCGAGATCCTCGGGACCTCGCTGACTGTCTACTCCAGCCTTCCTCTCCAGGGGCCGCTAGCGCCGGTCGCGCAGGACATCGTGCGCGCCGAGAAGCTCGCCCTCAAGGACGCCGGCGGCCGCGCCGGCGCGTACGACATCGGCTTCGTCTCGCTCGACTCGTCCGACCCGGAGACCGGGCGGTGGAGCCCGAGCCAGGTCGCGGCCAACGCCCGCAAGGCGGTCCAGGACCGCCAGGCCATCGCCTACCTCGGCGAGATGGACTCCGGCGCGAGCGCGGTCTCGCTTCCGATCCTCAACGAGGGCGGCATCCTGCAGGTCAGCCCGCGCGACACGTTCGCCGGGCTCACCGAGGCCGGCGGCCGCGGCGAGCCCGAGAAGTACTACCCCTCCGGCCGCGAGACCTTCGCGCGCGTCGTCCCCGCCGACGACCAGCAGGCGGCCGACCTGGTCGCCGCGATGCAGAGCGAGGGGGTCGAGCGCCTCATCCTCGCCGACGACCGCGAGCTGTCGGGCGTCTCGATCGGCGACCGCGTCGCCCGCGCGGCGCGCGACGCCGGCATCGAGGTCGTCGACCGCAAGCGGCTGGATCCGGGCGACGACGTGCCCGAGGACCTGGGGGAGGAGATCCGCGACGAGCGCGCGGACGCCTTCTTCTACGGCGGCACGTTCAGCGACTTCGCGGTCGGCGTCCTGCAGGAGGTCCACGACGGCGCGCCCGCGATGCGCCTCTACGGCTCCGACGACCTCGCGATCGCGCCGGAGCTCCCCGCGCGCGCCGGCGAGGCCGCGAACCGGCTGATGGTCACGGGCGTCGATCCGGCGCCCAGCGCCGACGAGCAGTTCGAGCGCCGGTTCCGGGAGGAGTACGGCGAGAAGCCGGAGCGTCAGGCGATCCTCGGTTACCGTGCGATGAAGCTCGTGCTAAGCGCGATCGAACGTGCCGGGGAGAACGCGAAGAGCCGCCGGCAGGTCATAGACCTGACGCTGCGGCTCGCAGGAGAGCCCCGCGCCCGCTTCACCAAGTACCGCATCTCCGGAGACAGGCTGGTCAGGGTCCGCGACGCGCTGTAAGCTGGCGCCGCTTCTGGTCTTAGGACCTGACCTATAGGAGGAGGACCTTTGCGGTTCCCGAAGTTCATCACGCTGTTGTTCGTCCTCGTCATCGCCGCTTTCGGCGTCGCGGCCTGCGGTGACGACGATGAGGACGCCGGCGGCGGCGGCGGATCGGCCGAGACCACCGGGGGCGGTGGCGAGGGCGGTACCGTCAACATCTACTCGAGCCTCCCGCTGCAGGGCGCCCAGCGCCTGCAGACGACGGCGCTCGTGAAGGGCATCGAGCTTGCCCTCAAGCAGGCCAACAACAAGGCCGGCAACATCACCGTCAAGTACCAGTCGCTTGACGACTCCACGGCCCAGGCCGGCAACTGGACGCCGGAGGCCACGTCGGCCAACGCGCGCAAGGTCGCGCAGGACGACAAGGCCGTCGGCTACATCGGGGAGTTCAACTCCGGTGCGTCCGCGATCTCGATGCCGATCCTCAACGAGGCCGGCGTCCCGCAGATCTCTCCCGCCAACACCGCCGTCGGCCTGACGACCGACGAGCCGGGCGCGGAGCCGGGCGAGCCGGACAAGTACTACCCGGCCGGGACGCGCCACTACGCCCGCATCGTGCCCAAGGACACGATCCAGGGTGCGGCGCTGGCCACGATCATGAAGGAGGACGGCTGCACCAACCTGGCCATCGCGAACGACAAGGAGGTGTACGGCGCCGGTCTGGGCCGGAACATCGAGTCGTCGGCGAAGGCTCAGGGGATCAAGCTCGCGTTCAACGAGGGCATCGATCCGAAGGCCTCGAACTTCCGCTCCCTCGCCGGGCGCGCGAAGTCGGCCGGTGTGGACTGCTTCGCCTTCTCGGGCACCACGCCGAACGGCGCGGTGCAGATCATGAAGGACTTCTCGGCTGCCGTGCCGGACGCCAAGCTGTACGGCCCGGACGGCGTCTCGAACGCCGAGTTCTTCGATCCCAAGGAGGGCGGCGTGCCGGCCTCCGTGGCGAGCAAGGTGAAGATCACGGTCGCCACGCTGGATCCGGAGAGCTACCCGCCTGAGGGCCAGGAGTTCTTCGAGACGTACAAGTCCGAGTACAACGTCGACGCGGTCGACGTGTACGCCATCTACGGCTACGAGGCGGCGCGTCTGCTGCTCGACGCGATCCAGCGGGCCGGCTCGACGAACCGCGAGGACATCCTCAAGGCGGTCTTCGAGACGAAGGACCGCGAGTCGGTCCTCGGCACGTACTCGATCGACGAGAACGGCGACACGACGATCACCGACTACGGCGCGTACACCATCGAGGACGGTGCGCTGAAGTTCGACAAGACGGTGAAGGCCGCCGGCTGAGCCGGGGCTGAGACGACCGGACGGAGTGGGGGCGCCACCGCCCCCGCTCCGCTCCGGCGTTCCCTTGGACAACTGAGTTCATGGAAGCTGCAAGCCTTCCCGCCGCACGCTCGTCGCGAAGTGGCGTCGCGCGTGCCCTCTTCGACCGCTTCGGCCTGATCGCGGTCCTTCTCATCCTCCCGGTCGCGTTCGCCATCGACGACCTGAAGACCGAGGGTGATCTGTCCCGGCTTGGCAACAATGTCGTCGACGGCCTCTCCAACGGCGCCATCTGGGCGCTGGTGGCCATCGGCTACACCCTCGTCTACGGCATCATCGAGCTGATCAACTTCGCCCACGGCGAGGTCTTCATGATCGGCTCGTTCGTCACCGCCGGCTTCTTCGGCACGCTCGGCCTGACCGCCGCCACCGGCATCCCGGGGCTGATCGTCGGCCTGGCCGTGACGCTGCTCGTCGCGATGCTCGTGCCGGGGATCATGAACGTGATGATCGAGAAGGTGGCCTACCGGCCGTTGCGGAGCGCTCCGAAGCTCGCGCCGCTCATCACGGCCGTCGGCTTCTCGTTCATCCTGCAGAACGTCGGCCTGCTGTGGCGCGGCGGCTCCCCGCAGAGCATCGGCGAGGACCTGATCAACTCGCAGCACGGGCTGATCCACCTCGGGGACATCACGATCACCAACGGCGACGTGCTCGCCGTCGGCGTGACGATCCCGCTCGTGATCCTGATGAGCGCGTTCATCTCGCAGAGCCGTCTCGGCAAGGCGATGCGCGCCACCGCGCAGGACCCCGAGGCCGCCCGCCTGATGGGCGTCAACGTCGACACGACGATCTCGGCGACGTTCATGCTCGGCGGGATGCTCGCCGGCGCGGCCGGTCTGATCTACGCCCTCTACCAGACGACCATCTGGTACTTCCAGGGCTTCCAGGCGGGCCTGATCGCGTTCACCGCCGCCGTCATGGGCGGCATCGGCAACATCAAGGGCGCCGTGCTCGGCGGCTTCATCATCGGCTTGATCCAGCAGATGATCGAGGGCCGCGACGACCTCGGGCCGTTCCAGATGGGCCCGTCGTGGTCGCCGGTGTACGTGTTCGCGTACCTGATCCTGATCATGGTCTTCAAGCCGTCGGGCCTGCTCGGCGAGCAGACGAGGGAGGCCGGATGAGCGCCACCGTCGCCGCGCCCGCCGCCGACAAGCCGCGCACGCGGTTCAAGGCGCCGGAGCTCACGCCGCGGCAGAACCTCCTGGTCGCCGTCGTGGTGATCGGCATCGCGATCGTGCTGCCGCTCTTCCTCGACACCGGCGGCCGGTTCATGGACAACCTGGTGCTCGCGGCGGCGTACGTCGTGATGGCGCTGGGCCTGAACATCATCGTCGGCTTCGCCGGCCTGCTCGACCTGGGCTACGTGGCGTTCTTCGCCATCGGCGCCTACGTCATGGGCTACTTCGGCTCGGGCTTCTGGGACAACGCCGGCGGGGGAGAGGGCGTTCACTTCCTCGTCTCCGAACCGGCGTCGAACCTGCCGGGCATCCACCTCAACTTCATCGTCGTGCTCGTCCTCGCCGTGGTGGCGACGACGATCGCGGGGATGATCATCGGCCTGCCGACGCTGCGTCTGCGGGGCGACTACATCGCGATCGTGACGCTCGCGTTCGGCGAGATCATCGGCCGCATCGCGATCAACGGCGACGAGATCAAGCTCTTCGGCGGGACGCTCACCGCGGGCCGCCAGGGCATCACGCCGATCGACAAGGTGGACCTGCCGCTGCTCGAGCGCTTCACGGCGCTCAACCTGCGGCCCTGGTACTACCTCGCGCTCGCGCTGGTCGTGCTCGTCCTGTTCGTCAACTTCCGCCTGCGCGACTCCCGCCTGGGGCGCGCGTGGGTGGCGCTGCGCGAGGACGAGGTCGCGGCCGCGTCGATGGGCGTGCCGCTCGTCAAGACGAAGCTGCTCGCCTACGGCACGGGCGCCGCGTTCGGCGGCATGTCCGGCGCCTTCCTGGCGTCGTACCTGAACACGGTCAACGCGGACCAGTTCCAGTTCGCCTTCTCGATCTTCATCCTCGCGATGGTGATCCTGGGCGGCCTGGGCTCGATCTGGGGCGTCGTGCTCGGGGCCGTCGTGCTCTCGGCGATCAACAACTACCTGATCCCCGAGGTGTTCAACAACGTCCCCAGCAAGATCGGCCTGGACTTCGACCTGACCGAGCTGAACTACGGCATCTTCGGGTTCCTGCTGGTGATCATGATGGTGCTCAGGCCCGAGGGCCTGCTTCCCGAGCGACGGCGCAAGCTGGAGCTCGAGGAGGGCGTCGGCGCCGAGGACTCGATCGAGGCGAAGCTCTGATGGCCGAGACGACGAAGATCCTCGAGGCGGCGAGCGTCACGAAGCAGTTCGGCGGCCTGACGGCCGTCAACGACGTCTCGTTCTCGATCCCGCAGAAGTCGATCGTGTCGATCATCGGCCCGAACGGCGCGGGGAAGACGACGTTCTTCAACATGCTCACCGGGCTGTACAAGCCGACGACGGGGACGATCGCCTTCGACGGCAAGAACGTCACGGGCGGCCGGCCGGACAAGATCATGGCGCTGGGCATGGCCCGGACGTTCCAGAACATCCGGCTGTTCGGCACGATGTCCGCGCTGGAGAACGCGATGGTCGGCCAGCACGCCCGGATGAAGGCGGGCCTGTTCGGCTCGATCATCCGCACGCCGGGTGTGCGCAAGGAGGAGCGGGCGGTCCGCGAGAAGGCGGCTGAGGAGCTGGAGTACGTGGGGATCCCGCGCCGGCTCCACGACCACCTCGCGATCAACCTCTCCTACGGCGACCAGCGGCGGGTGGAGATCGCCCGCGCGCTCGCGTCGAACCCGTCGCTGCTGCTGCTGGACGAGCCGACCGCGGGCATGAACCCGCAGGAGTCCGACCAGCTGACGCAGTTCATGCGCAGGCTGCGCGACGAGCGGGGCATCTCGATCCTGCTCATCGAGCACGACATGAAGGTGATCATGGGCGTGTCCGAGTACATCACCGTGCTCGACCACGGCGAGAAGATCGCCGAGGGCGGGCCGGACGAGATCCGCAAGAACCCGCGGGTGATCGAGGCGTACCTCGGCAAGCAGGCGTCAGAGGAGATCAACGGCTGATGGCTGCGCTGCTCGAAGTCGACGACATCCACACCTTCTACGGCAACATCGAGGCCCTGAAGGGCGTCTCGCTGTCGGTCGAGGAGGGGGAGTGCGTGACGCTGATCGGCTCCAACGGGGCCGGCAAGTCGACCACGCTGCGCTCGATCTCCGGCCTCACGCCGGCGCGGACCGGGCAGATCCGGTACCGCGGCAAGGACATCGCCCGCATGCAGCCGCAGGACATCGTCCAGCTGGGCATCTCGCAGTCGCCGGAGGGACGCAAGTGCTTCCAGCGGATGACCGTGCGGGAGAACCTGGACATGGGCGCCTACCTGCGGCGCGACAAGGAGATCGGCCAGGACCTGGAGCGGGTCTACGACCTGTTCCCGCGGCTGAAGGAGCGTGAGCGCCAGAAGGCGGGCACGATGTCCGGCGGCGAGCAGCAGATGCTCGCCATCGGGCGCGCGCTGATGGCGCGGCCCACGCTCCTGCTGCTCGACGAGCCGTCGATGGGCATCGCCCCGATCCTCGTCGAGCGGATCTACGAGACGATCGCGGAGATCAACCAGCAGGGCACGACGATCCTGCTGGTCGAGCAGAACGCGAACTTCGCGCTCGGCGTGTCCAAGCGCGCGTACGTGCTGGAGACCGGCAAGGTCGCGCTCTCCAACGACTCGGCCAAGCTGCGTGAGGACCCCGAGGTCCAGCGCGCGTACCTGGGGACGTGAGGCTCATGCCGATCCTTGCCGTCATCGGGGTGGAAGCCCTGTACCTGCTGTTCATCTGGATGGCCTCGGCCATCGCCGCGTCGTACCTGTCGGGCCGCAAGGGCTACGGCGAGCGGCCGGGGCTGGCCGCCGGGCTCATCCTGCCCGTCGTCAGCATCGTCGCGTGGCTGTTCGTCCCGGCCAAGCCGGAGTCGGACTGGAAGGTCCTCGGCCCGTGGGGGCGTCAGAACCCCGCGGCGGACCTGGACCTGGACCGGCCCGGGAGCTAGTCCAGCGTCGCGCGGAGCGCCTCGCCGACCTCGGTGTGCCGGAAGCGGTAGCCGAGGTCGGCGGCGCGCCGCGGGACCATGTTCACGCCCGTGGTCACGATCTGGCTCATCTCGCCGAAGAGGAGCCGGATCGCGGGCGCCGGCACGGGCGCGAGCGCGGGGCGGTGGAGCGCCTTGCCGAGCGCCTTGGAGAACTCCCGGTTGGTGACCGGGTTCGGCGCCGACGCGTTGATCGCGCCCGTGTAGGCCTCGTTCGCCGCGGCCTCCAGGTAGAGCCCGACGACGTCGTCGAGATGGATCCAGGGCAGGTACTGCCTGCCGCCCGCGACCGGCCCGCCGACGCCGAGCCGGAACGGGAGCAGCATCTTCGCCAGCGCGCCGCCGTGCTTGTCGAGCACGACGCCGGTGCGGAGCTTGACGACGCGCAGGCCCAGCGCCGCCGCGGCGTCGGCCTCGCGCTCCCACACGACGACGACGTCGGCCAGCCAGTCCTCGCCGGCCGGCTCGGACTCGTCGACGGGCTCGCCGCCGCGCGGGCCGTAGTAGCCGGACGCCGAGGCCGAGACGAGCGCCTGCGGGCGCTCTGCGGCGTCGAGCGCGGCGATGCCGGCGACGAGGTTGCGCGTCCCGAGCTCGCGGCTCTGCTCGATCTCCACCTTGACGTCGGCCGTCCACCGCTGGCCGACGTCCTCGCCGGCGAGGTGCAGCACGGCGTCGCGGCCGGCCAGCGCCGCGGCAGGCGCGTGCTCGGCCTTGGCGTCCCAGCGGTGCGCCTCGACCTGCGGGCCGAGCGTCGCGCGGGCGCGGTCGGGGTCGCGCGTCAGGACGGTCACGTGCTCGCCGCGCCGCTGGAGCGCCTGCACGAGCGAGCGGCCGATGCGGCCGGTGGCTCCGGTCAGGGTGATCCCCATGTCGCAGGACCCTACGGGCGGGTGCGGGCGGGCGGATCACCGGCCGGATCTTCGGGTGGTCCCCCGATGTGCCCCGGGGCGCCCGGGGCCAGGATCGGCGCATGCCTCGCACCAAGACCTTCGCGGCCGCCGCGCTCTCCGCCCTCGCCCTCACCGGAGCAGCCGCGCAGGCGGCCTCCGCCGACTCGATCGCCTACCTGAAGGGCGGCGACGTGTGGCTCTCGACCGGTGACGGCTCGCGCCAGTTCCAGGTCACGTCCACCGGCGGGTACACGTCCGTCACGCAGGCCGACAACGGCGCGCTCGCGGCGCTGAAGGGGGAGAAGATCCACCGGCTCGACCGGTACGGCAACGTCCTCGCCGAGTTCGGGACCGCGGTCAGCGACGGCTACACCGGCGGGCCGATGTACGGCGCGAGCCACTTCGAGGGGCCGTTCGACCTGGACTTCTCGCCCGACGGCACGAAGCTGGCCTACAACTTCTACTGGCAGCAGTGGACCTGGTACGGGACGTCGTACTCGCACTCGCTGCGCCAGGGCGTCGGCGTCTCGCACGCGGACCGCAACACGAGCTGGGAGGAGCTCGGCTACCAGACCGGCTGGGTCGACTCGGACTGGTACGACAACGACACCCTGCTGCTCAGCAGCGAGGCCAGCGACGGCATGATGGACACCGCGACCGTCGACATCGGCCAGCAGAACAAGGGCTCGCAGGACTGGTTCTGGTACGACCAGCTCAAGACCATGCGGCGCGCGGCGGTCAACCGCCAGCACACGCTGGTCGCCGAGGTCGCCGACTACCAGGGCGCCGCGCACCTGGATGTGTGGACGATGACCGGCGAGGCGCCGGCGCTCCCGCAGTACTGCCTGGGCATCGGCAACGCCGGCGGCGGCAAGTTCGAGCACATCGCTTTCTCGCCCGACGGCAAGAAGATGCTCTACGAGGACGGCAACGGCGTGCACCTCGTCGTCCCCGAGTGCGAGAGCACGAAGGAGCCGACGCTCCTGATCCCGGGCGCCACCGACCCGGACTGGGGCGCCGCGGACGTGCCGACCTCGCGCCCGGCCGCGCCGCAGTCCGTCCAGCCGGCGCCGCAGCCACAGCCCAAGCCGACCCCGCGCACCGACCGCACCCCCGGCGCCGTCAAGACCGTCGCGTCGATCGCCTGCCGCCGGAAGTGCATGGTGAGCGGCAAGGTCGTCGTCCCGAAGAAGCTGGCCAAGAAGCTCGGCCTCAAGGCGGGCGCGACGCTCGCGACCGGCACCGCGCGCGGGTCGAAGAAGGGCAAGGTCACGCTGAAGGTGACCCCGAACGCCGCCGGCCGCAGGGCGCTCGCCAAGCTCGCCGGGGTCAAGCTCCAGCTCCGCGTGACGGTCAAGGAGGGCGGCAAGACCCGCCGCATCACGAAGACGGTGACGCTGGCCTAGCGCGGGCAGTCGCGACCGAGCGCGAACGTCCAGCGGCGCGCTCGGCGCTCGCCGTCGACGTGCACCGTGAGCGGCAGGCAGATGGGGAGGCGGGCGATCTCGAGCCCACCCGACCAGAACGTGACGGGGCGGGTGCCGAGGGTGCTCCCGCGCTTGCCGGGCGGGCACGCCGTGAGCGTGACCCGCTCCACCGTCCCCTCCGGCCCGGGGCCGCGCGACCCGGGCCGGTGGCCGTAGACCCAGCCGGCGATGCGCCGGTGTGAGCGTGCGACGGTGAGCGTCACGGTGCGCCCGGGCTCGAGCAGCGCGGGCATCTTGAACCACGGGATCGCCCGCAGCTGAGGCAGCGAGAGGCGCATGTAGTCGCCGGCGCCGACGAGCGTGAGCGGCCCGAACACGCCCGACCGGCGTGGGGAGGCGTTGTCGGGGTGGAAGTCGGCCGACGACGCGTCGTCGCAGCCGACCTGCCGGGTGCCGCCTTCGGCCGCCGCGGTCGGGCTCGCCGCGATGCACGCGGCGGCGGCTGCGACCACCGCTGAGCGCGCGAGCCGGCCCACACGCTGAGCGTCGCAGCTGTCCGCCCTGCCCGCAAGTCAGGGCCGGCGTGCGCAGCGCATCTCCTGATCGACGTACCAGCTCGCGCCGCCGTCGGGGGAGACCCGCGAGCGCCACACGAACGCGTCGTCGGTGATGTCGTTGAACGACCACTCCTCGAGCCCGTCCTGGCTCTCGCCCCGGAGGACGACCCGATCGCCTTCCGGGCGGGCGACCAGCGCGAGCACGTACGGCGACGCGGCCGAGTTCCACGTCACGTTCCAGCTCCGGCTCTCCGGGTGGAACGTGCGGGTCGTCAGGCCGTGGCCGACCTCGCCGTCGAGCACGTCGACCACTGCTCGCCCGCGGAGCGCCCAGCCGAAGGTCCACGTGCCGGAGGCGCCCTCCTGGAAGGCGGTGCCGTCCGGGTGCCAGCGGGTCGAGACGAGGTCCCACACGCCGGCGAAGCGCCCGAACAGCGCGAGGTCGTCCGCGTGCCGGGGGTCGGGTCCGGCGGCGAGGAGGGCGGCGGCGAGCGGGTCGGTCATGCGCGCGATCCTCCACCGCGGCGGCGCCCGCCGCTGTCACGATCGTGCGGCGGCGCGCGCTGCGCTGGGCGTCACGCCGAACGCCCGCCGGAAGCGGGCGGTGAGGTGGGAGTGGTGCGCGAAGCCGCAGTCCACCGCCAGGCGCGCGAGGTCGTCCTCGCCGTCGGCGACCCGGTCCAGGGCCATGCCGAGCCGCAGCCGCTCGAGGTGGCGGCCGACCGACTCGCCTGTCGCGGCGCGGAACTGGCGCGCGAGGTGGAAGGACGACCACCCGACGACCCGGGCCACCTCCTCCAGCCGCCAGGGCGCGGCGGGGGATGCCGCCAGCAGCGCGCGCACCTCGCCGGCGCGGCGCAGGGCGGCGGGCGCGGGGCGCCGGTCGGCAAGGGGCGCACTGCGCCCCAGGTCCTGCGCCACCGCGCCGACGAGCAGCAGCGCCTCCTCCTCGGCGGCGAGCGCGTCGAGCTGGCCGCGCGCGAGCGCGCCCGCGAGCACCGCCGCGCGCAGCTGCACCGCCGCCCGGACGCGGCCGGCGCCGCCCGTCTCCCCGCCGAGCGCCTCCTCGACCAGGGCGGGGGCGGGGTCGAACGTCGTGCACCGGTCGCCGTGGGCACCGGGGTGGCTCACGCGGTACTCGTCGTCCGCGCCGAGGACGACCGCGCTCGCGGCGTCCGCGATGGCGGGCTCGGCCGCCGCTCGGCCGCGGTGGACGGCGAAGACGCCGCGTCGCGGCACGAGGACCTGGGCGACGCGCGCGTGCTCCACCGCGCCGCAGCCGCCGGCCGGCGCCGTGCAGACCACGTCGAACACCCGGACCGACGCGCCGGCGAGCAGGAGGCGCGAGTGGACGTGCCGTGCCACCCGCGCCCCCGCCGCTCAGTCGTGCGCGTGGATGCGCTCGGCGTCGATCGCCGCGAAGCCGACCGTGTTGCCGCGCTCGCCGCCCGCGCCCGTCGACTTGGCCACCCGCGCGACCGCGTCGGCCACCGCCGGCGCGACGTCGCGGTTGAAGACCGACGGGATGATGTAGTCCTCGCGCAGCTCGTGGTCGGGGATGATCTCCGCGATCGCGTGTGCCGCCGCGACCTTCATCTCCTCGGTGATCTGCGGGGCGCGGACGTCCATCGCGCCGCGGAAGATCCCGGGGAACGCGAGGACGTTGTTGATCTGGTTCGGGTAGTCGCTGCGGCCGGTGGCCATGATCCGGACGTACGGCGCCGCCTCCTCGGGCGTCACCTCCGGGTTCGGGTTGGCCATCGCGAACACCATCGCGTCGCCGTTCATCCGCGCCAGCGCCTCGGCCGGCATCACGCGCGCGCCCGAGAGCCCGACGAGCAGGTCGGCGCCGTCGATGACGTCCGCGGGCGCGCCGGTGCGGCCCTCCGGGTTCGACGCCTCGGTGTACCAGCGCTTGATGGCGGGCATCGACCCGTCGAGGTAGTCCGCGCGGCCCCGGTGCAGCGCCCCGCGCGAGTCGCACCCGACGATGTTGCGCAGGCCCGCCTCCATCATGATCTTCGACACCGCGACGCCGCTCGCGCCGAGGCCGATCACGACGACGCGCAGGTCCTCGATCCGCTTGCCGGTCAGCTTGAGCGCGTTGAACAGCGCCGCCAGCACCACGACCGCGGTGCCGTGCTGGTCGTCGTGGAAGACGGGGATGTCGAGCTCGGCCTTCAGCCGGTCCTCGATCTCGAAGCAGCGCGGCGCGCTGATGTCCTCGAGGTTGATCCCGCCGAACGCCGGCGCGATCCGCTTCACCGTCTCGACGATCTCGTCGGTGTCCTTGGTGTCGAGGCAGATCGGGAAGCCGTCGACGCCGGCGAACTCCTTGAAGAGCATGCACTTGCCCTCCATCACCGGCATCGCCGCCTCGGGGCCGATGTCGCCCAGGCCGAGCACCGCGGTGCCGTCGCTCACCACCGCGACCGTGTTGCGCTTGATCGTGAACTGGAAGGCCTTGTCGCGGTCCTCGGCGATCGCGGTGCAGACGCGCGCCACGCCCGGCGTGTAGGCCATCGAGAGGTCGTCGCGCGTGCGCACGGGGACCTTGTTGTGCTGCTCGATCTTGCCGCCGAGGTGGATGAGGAACGTGCGGTCGGTCGCGTCCACGATCCGCGCGCCCGCGTTCCCGATCGCCCCGAGGATCGCGTCCCAGTGCGACTGGTCGAGCGCGTCTACGGTGATGTCGCGTACGGTGCGGTCCTCCTCGGCCGAGATGAGATCGACTGCGCCGATCATGCCGCCTGCGTGGCTGATCGCCGCCACGACTTCGCCGAGCAGACCGGGCTTGCGCCCGAGCTCGACGCGGATGGTGAGGGAGTACTGCGCCTGCGTGGGAAGGGACACGAGGTGGCGCATCCTAACCGGCAGCTAGGGTCTTGAAGGCTTTGGCCCGAGAGCTGTTCCTCATCGACGGCAACTCGCTCGTCTACCGCGCGTTCTTCGCCCTGCCCGAGTCCATCGCGACCTCGGACGGCCGGCCCACGAACGCGATCTTCGGCTTCGCGTCGATGCTCGTGAAGCTCCTCACCGACCACGGCGTGCAGCCGACGGTCGTGGTCTGGGACCGCGGGTCCTCGGGCCGCAAGGAGGTCTACTCCGAGTACAAGGGGCACCGGCCCAAGAAGCCCGACCTCCTGGCGGAGCAGTACCCGCACATGGAGCCGCTGGTGGAGGCGTTCGGCTACACCAACTACGGGGTCGAGGGCTTCGAGGCCGACGACGTCATCGCCACGTTGGCCGAGCAGGCCCGTGCGCAGGACATCCCGGTCACGATCGTCACCGGCGACCGCGACGCGCTGCAGCTCGTCGGCGACGGCATCAAGGTCATGGCGACCGCGCGCGGCATCACCGACACGAAGGTGTACGACCGCCAGGACGTCATCGACCGGTACGACATCCCGCCGGAGAAGATCCCCGACTTCTACGGGCTGAAGGGCGACACGTCGGACAACATCCCGGGCGTCCCCGGCATCGGCGACAAGACGGCCGCGCAGCTGCTCAACGCGTGGGGCGACCTCGAGGGCGTGCTGTCGAACATCGACAGCATCTCCGGCGCCAAGCGCAAGGAGAACCTCACGAACCACGCCGAGGACGCGCGCATCTCCAAGATCCTCGCGACGGCCAAGCGCGACGTGCCGGTGGAGCTGGACCTGGGGGAGGAGCTGGCGAAGGAGCCCGACCGCGGGCGCCTGCGTGAGGTCTTCCGCGACTTCGAGCTGCGCGCGCCGCTGGAGCGGCTGGAGGAGGCGCTGGGGGAGGACGCGACGTTCGCCGCTCCCTCCGCCAACGAGCGCGTGGTGAGCGGCGCGGTCCGCGAGGCCACGCTGGACGACCTGCGCGCGCTGCCGGAGTCGACCGAGCTGGCGATCGCCGTGCGCGCGCCCGAGACGCCGGAGGGGGAGCTCGTCCCGGTCGACGACTCGTGGCGCTGGGCCGCCGCGACGCCGGGCGGCGCGGTGCTGGTCGGGCCGTGCGAGCGGCCGGAGGACGTCGTGCTCGCGGCGGGCAAACGGCCCGTGACGGCGCACGACGCCAAGCGGCTCGGCGTGGTCCCGCCGACGCTCGCCCACGACACGATGCTCGGCGCGTACCTGCTGGAGCCCGCGCGGCGGGCGTTCCCCCTGCGCGAGCTGGTCGAGGAGCGCTCGATCGTCACGAAGGTCGAGGACCCGGTGGCGGCCGAGGCGCTGCTCCTGCGCGAGCTGGCCGCCTGGCAGCGGGAGAAGATCGAGGAGCGGGGCCTGACGCACCTGCTGACCGACATCGAGCTGCCGCTGGTCGAGGTGCTCCGCGCGATGGAGCTCGCGGGCGTGAAGCTCAACGTCGAGCGGCTCGGCGAGGTCGCCACGCGCGTGCGCGAGGAGGTCCACGGGCTCGAGCAGGAGATCTGGGAGCTGGCCGGCGACGAGTTCGTGATCGGCTCGCCGCAGCAGCTCGGGCAGATCCTGTTCGAGAAGCTCGGGCTGTCGAAGAAGCGGCGCGGCAAGACCGGGTTCTCCACCGACGCGCGCGTGCTGCAGGCGATCCGCGACGAGCACCCGATCGTCCCCAAGATCGAGCGCTGGCGCGAGCTCAACCAGCTGACCAAGACGTACCTCGACGTGCTGCCGCAGCAGGTCGACGCCGGCTCGCGCATCCACACGACGTTCGAGCAGGCGATCGCGGCGACCGGCCGGCTGTCGTCGACGAACCCGAACATGCAGAACGTGCCGGTGCGGACGGCGCTCGGGCGCGAGGTGCGCGGGTGCTTCGAGGCCGAGCCCGGCCACGTCCTGGTGAGCGCCGACTACTCGCAGGTCGAGCTGCGCATCCTCGCGTTCGTCGCCGACGAGCCGGTCCTGAAGGAGATCTTCGTGCGCGGCGAGGACGTCCACACGGCGACCGCGGCGCAGGTGTTCGAGAAGGCGCCCGAGGACCTCACGCCGATGGACCGCTCGAAGGCCAAGATGATCAACTACGGGATCGTCTACGGCCTGAGCGACTACGGCCTGGCGGACCGCCTGAACATCCCGCGCGAGGAGGCCAAGGCGTTCATCGACGCGTACCTGGCCCGCTTCACGAAGGTCCACGAGTTCATGACCTCGACGATCGCGCAGGCCAAGGAGGACGGGTACGTCACGACGCTCTACGGGCGCCGGCGGCAGATCCCCGAGATCCGCGCGCGCAACTTCCAGGTCCGCTCGCTGGGTGAGCGCCTGGCGGTCAATACGGTCATCCAGGGCACGGCGGCGGACGTCCTCAAGCTCGCGATGATCGGCTGCCACCGTGCGCTCGCCGAACGCCCCGAGATGAAGACCCGCCAGCTCCTGACCGTCCACGACGAGCTCCTCTTCGAGGTGCCCGAGGACGAGGTCGACGCGGTCTTCGAGATCGTCCAGCGCGAGATGCTCGCCCCCTGGGAGCCCCGCGAACCCCCGCTGGCGATCGACGCCGGCATGGGTCGCACCTGGCTCGACGCGAAGTAGCCCGCGGGCAGGGTCGCCCGACCGCGCGCCCGCCCGACCCGGTGCGCCTTTTCGACCGCATGGGTCGACAAGGCGCACCACCCCTCACCCACCAGGCACAAGTGCGTTACGATCCGCACATGCGCAACGCGTTCTGGGTCTTCGCGCTCGGGATCATCGGCGCGTACCTGTTCTTCTTCGCGCTGGGGGCGTTCGGCTTCGCCGAGGTGCTCCCGCTGAGCCTCGTGGTGGTCGCGCTCTGCTTGATGTGGGCGATCCACGCGTGGCTCGGGCGCAACGAGCAGGGCAGGGATCCGCGGATGGTCCACGCGCGCGAGCGCCGCGGCTTCTAGGGAGCGGGCTCCCGGAGTCGGCAGGGGTGGCGGGGCGGGATAGCCTCGCCACCATGACCGATCGCGACAAGCGCATCACCCTCCTCGCCGCGATCATGGGGTCGTTCGTGGCGCTGCTCGACGGCAGCGTCGTGAACGTCGCGCTGCCCGCGATCACCGACGACCTCGGCGGCGGGCTGGCCGGGCAGCAGTGGGTCGTCAACGCGTACCTGCTCTTCCTCGGCTCGCTGATCCTCATCGGCGGCTCGCTCGGCGACCTCTACGGGGAGCGGCGCGTGTTCACCCTCGGCGTCGCCGGCTTCGGCGCCGCGTCCGTCCTGTGCGCCGCCGCGCCGACGATCGAGCTGCTCGTCGCCGGCCGCGCGCTGCAGGGGATCGCGGGCGCGCTGCTCACGCCCGCGTCGCTCGCGGTCATCGTCGCCGTGTTCCCGCCCGAGGAGCGCGGCAAGGCGATCGGCACCTGGACCGCGTACACGGGCATCGCGATGCTCGTCGGGCCGCTCGTCGGCGGCCAGCTCGTCGACGCGTTCGACTGGCGCTGGGTCTTCGGCATCAACGTCCCGTTCGTCCTCCTCACGCTCGCGCTCGCGACGCGCATGCCGCCCGCGCACGGGATGCCGGAGGGCCGTCAGGTCGACGTGCTCGGCGCGACGCTGTGCGCGGTCGGACTCGCCGGCCCGACGATCGGCCTCATCCGCCAGCCCGAGGTCGGCTGGGGCGCCCCCGACGTCGTCCTCCCGATCGTGCTCGGCCTGCTGGTCTTCGCCGCGTTCATCGGGTGGGAGCGCCGTGCACCCGACCCGATGCTCCCGCTCGGCCTGGTCCGCCGCGGCAACTTCGCGTGGGGCAACGTCGAGACGCTCCTGATGTACGGCGGCCTCGGCGTCCAGTTCTTCCTGCTCGTCGTCTTCCTCCAGCAGGTCGGCGGCTACAACGCGCTGGAGGCGGGGCTCGCGACGATCCCGTCCACGATCGTGATGTTCCTGCTCGCGCGGAGGTTCGGCGCGCTCGCCGACCGCCACGGCCCGCGCGCGTTCATGGGCTTCGGCCCGCTGATCTCGGCCGCCGGGACGCTGCTGATGCTCGCGCTGATCGACGACGACCCGGCGTTCGCCACCGAGGTGCTCCCGGGCGTCCTCGTCTTCAGCCTCGGCCTCGCGATCACCGTCGCGCCGCTCACCGCCGCGATCCTCGCGGACGCCGACGAGCAGAACGCGGGCATCGCGTCCGGCATCAACAACGCGGTCGCGCGGGTCGCCTCGCTCCTGGCCACGGCGTCGATCGGCGCGATCATCGGCGGCACGCTCGACCTCGACGGCTTCCGCATGGGCCTCGGCTTCGCTGCGGCGCTGGTGGCCGCCGCGGGCGTGGTGGGGCTGATGGGGATCCGCAACGCCTCGCGCCGCGACGTCCCGTGCGAGGCGTGCCCGGGCGGCGCGCTCGTGGGCGCGCCGGCGGACGCGGGCGACTACGCGGCGGCGCGCTGAGCGGCGGCGCGGCGCGCCGGCGGGGGAGACGCGAGCGCGAACTCCGGCGGCGCGATGTTCAGGTAGTGGTTGAAGGCCCAGTGCGAGAGCCGGCGCGAGGCGAACGCGCGCGAGGTCAGCGCCATCAGCGGCGTCTTGTTGACCGGCCCGACGATGTTCTGCACGCGCTTCATCCACAGGTACGGGCGCACGTGCGAGTCGTTGAACTCGCCGTACCGCGCCAGCGCCTGCGAGCGGGTCTGGCGGCCCTCGACGACGCCGCGCAGCTCCCGCCCCAGCGCGAGGCCGAAGTAGAACGCAGGGCGGATGCCCTCGGCGGTGACCGGCAGGCAGTGGCCGGCGGAGTCGCCGACGAAGAAGACGTCGCGGTCGGTCGCCTTGCGCAGCTTGTGGGGGATCCAGTTGCCCTGGTAGCCGTCCGGCTCGACGCCGACGTCGCTCACGAGGTCGAGCGTCGGCTGCTTGACCGGGATGTGCGGGTCGAACGAGCCGACGCCGACGCGCACCTCGTCCTTCGCCGGGAACGACCAGCCGTAGCCGGGGACGATGTACTTGGGATCGAGCCACAGCTCGAGGTCCTCGTCCGAGCCGGCGGGGTGGACCTCCAGGCCGCGCGACAGGAACGCCTCGGGCGGCTGCACGTTCGCGCCGCTGCCCAGCACCCGGCGCCAGCCGAGCGCGTCGACGACCAGCGGGGCGCGCAGGTCGCCGCGGTCGGTGTGGACGACATGAGGCGTACCCGCGGGCGCGCCCGCGGGCGCGCGCGTGATCCCGTTCACCTTCGCCGTGTCGAACTCGGCGTCGCCCTGCTCGAACAGCAGCCGGCAGATGAGCCGGTAGTCGAACGTCGAGAACGACCACGGCAGCGGCCAGAACGTGTCGCTGGTGGGCGTGTGCACGCGGAGCCGCGAGAACGTCTGCAGCACCGACTCCTCGAGCCCGAGGTTCTCCAGCCAGGCCGTCGGCGCGGCGCAGGCGGAGGTCTGCTTCTCGCCGATCTCGTAGCGGTCGATGACGAGCACCTTCGCGCCGCTGCCGGCGAGCTCCCGGGCGACGGTGAGGCCGGCGAAGCTCGCACCGCAGATCAGCACATCGACATCGCGGTCCAGCGGGGTGCGCTCTTCCCCGCGCTTCGTGGCTCTCACAGGCATGGCGCGGGAAGGGTACTGCGCTACCCTTCGTCGACTCATGGCAACCGACACAACGTCCGACGCACGCGTGGTTGAGGGGTCCGACGGTCTTCTCCTGGAGATCGACGGGCAGATCGTCCCGAACTACGACGCCACGCTGCGCCACTTCGATGAAGGCGATGTCGTCACCGGTCGCGTCGTCCGGATCGACAACGACGAGGTTCTCGTCGACATCGGCTACAAGAGCGAGGGGGTCATCCCCTCCAACGAGCTTTCGATCAGGAAGTCCGTCGACCCGCATGACGAGGTCGAGATGGGCGAGGAGGTCGACGCGCTGGTCCTCACCAAGGAGGACCAGGACGGCCGCCTGATCATGTCCAAGAAGCGCGCCCGCTTCGAGAAGGCGTGGCGGCGCATCGAGGCAGCCCAGGAGTCGGGGGATCCGATCCAGGGCACCGTCATCGAGGTGGTCAAGGGCGGTCTGATCATCGACCTCGGCGTGCGCGGCTTCCTGCCCGCGTCGCTGGTCGACATCCGCCGGGTGCCGAACCTCGACGAGTTCATGAGCCAGACCCTTGAGTGCAAGGTTATAGAGCTCAACCGTTCGCGGAACAACGTGGTCCTCTCACGCCGTGCGGTGCTCGAAGAGGAGCGCAAGGAGCAGCGCCAGGAGATCCTGGACCGCCTGCAGCCGGGCCTGGTCGTCGAGGGCGTCATCTCGAACATCGTCGACTTCGGCGCGTTCGTGGACCTCAACGGCATCGACGGCCTCATCCACATCTCCGAGCTCTCGTGGTCGCACGTCAACCACCCGAGCGAGGTCGTGTCGATCGGCGACGAGGTCCAGGTCAAGGTCCTCGACATCGACCGCGACCGCCAGCGCATCTCGCTGGGTCTCAAGCAGACCCAGGAGGACCCGTGGCAGCGCGTCGTCTCGATGTACAACGTCGGCGACGAGCTCGAGGGCCAGGTCACCAAGGTCGTGACGTTCGGCGCCTTCGTCGAGATCCTCGACGGCGTCGAGGGCCTCGTCCACATCTCCGAGCTGGCGCCGTACCACGTCGAGAACCCGCGTGAGATCGTCAACCCGGGCGACGAGATCAAGGTCAAGATCCTCGAGATCGACTCCGAGCGCCGCCGTCTCTCCCTGTCCGCCAAGCGCGTCGAGGACCAGATCCTCGAGATGAAGCAGCCGCCGGAGGGTGGCTACGGCGAGGGCGAGGGTGCCGGCGACCTGGACGACGTGCCGGAGCTGGGCCTGAGCGAGGACGTCTTCGCCGGTGGCGGCGACGTCGCGGTCGGCGAGGCCGACGCGGAGGAGGCCCCCGCGGCCGAGGCCGCCGTAGAGACGGCCGAGGAGGCGCCCGAGGGCGTCGACGCGCCGGCCGACGAGGGCGAGCCGCCCGTCCGTGCCGCCGAGGAGGAGGTCGCGCCCGAGGCGACGGCCGAGCCCGAGGCCGCCGCAGAGGACGACGCCGAGAAGAGCTGAACGGAGGGACCGTTGTGACGACGGTCCCCTTCGTCGGTCTGACCGGGGGGATGGGCGCGGGGAAGTCGACCGCGCTCGCCGCCCTGGAGCGCCTCGGCGCACGCACGATCTCGACGGACGCGGTCGTGCACGAGCTGTACGGCGACCCCGCCGTCGTCTCCGCGGTCACCGGCCGCTGGGGCGACGCGGTTGCCCCCGGCGGGGTCGTCGATCGCTCCGCGGTCGCGCAGCACGCGTTCGCGGGGCCGGACGAGCGCGCCTGGCTCGAGCAGCTGCTGTGGCCGCTCGTCGGGCAGCGCGTCGCGGCGTTCCGCGAGGAGGCGCTGGCCGCCCAGCCCGCGCCGCGGGCGGCGGTGGTGGAGACCCCGCTGCTGTTCGAGGCCGGGATGGACGCCATGTACGACGCGACGATCGCGGTGATCGCCGACGACGCGCTGCGCGCCGAGCGCACCGCCGATCGCGGCCACCACGGCGTCGACGAGCGCAACTCCCGCCAGCTGACGCAGGATCAGAAGGCGCAAAGAGCGACCTTCGTGGTCCGCAACGACGGGTCGATTTCCGACCTGGAGGAGGAGCTGTCGTCCGTGCTTGCGAAGCTTCAGTCGTGAGCACGATGGCCCGCAGCCGATCGACGGGGTCCGCCCGGCGGGGCTCGGCCCGTGCGCGCCAGCGGCGCCGGCAGGTCGCGCGGCGGCGCATCGCCGCGCTGCTCGCCGCGTTCGCGGTGCTCGTCCTCGGCGCCACGACGCTGCTGCCGAAGGTCGAGGACACGGTGCGGGAGGTGACGCTCCCGCTCAAGCACGAGGACATCATCCGCCAGCAGGCCGCCGACAAGGACCTCGATCCAGCGCTGGTGGCGGCCGTCATCTACGCGGAGTCGCGCTTCCGCGACGCGACGTCGCACGCCGGTGCGCGCGGCCTGATGCAGATCACCCCGCAGACGGCGCAGGAGATCGCGCGGCGCTCCGGCGGGACGCAGTTCGTGCAGGAGGATCTCGCGACGCCGCAGGTCAACATCTCCTACGGCACGTGGTACCTGCGCTGGCTCAGCGAGCGCTACGGCGGCAACGACGCGCTGACGCTCGCCGCCTACAACGCCGGCACCGGCAACGTCGACAAGTGGATCGCGCGCGACCCCGGGCTGCGGACGGACGAGATCCCGTTCCCCGAGACGCGCCACTACGTCGACAAGGTCCTGTCCGCGCGCGAGGACTACCGCTCCACCTATCGCTCCGAGCTCGGGCTCTAGCGCCCGGCGATAAGGGAAGCTGATCGCCGGGTAGGGGCCGCCAGCAATGGCGACCGTGCTCGGCCCCAAGAAGACGATCGAGGAGACCCTCGAAGCCACCGAGGTCGAGGGCGCGCGGCTCAGGCGCGATCTCGGCTCGCTCGACGTGCTGGTGATCGGCGTCGGCGTGATCATCGGCGCCGGCATCTTCACGCTCGTCGGCGTCGGCGCAGGCACCGCCGGCCCGGCGGTGACGCTGTCGTTCGTGCTCGCCGGCGTCGTCTGCGCGCTGGCGGCGTTCTGCTACGCCGAGCTGGCCGCGATGGTGCCGGCGGCGGGGAGCGCCTACACCTACGCGTACGCGACGCTCGGGCAGCTGATCGCGTTCATCATCGGGTGGGACCTCGTCCTGGAGTTCACGATCGGCGCGTCCGCCGTGGCGGTGAGCTTCGCCGGCTACCTGAACTCGCTGCTGGACCAGGTCTTCGGCGTCACGCTCCCGGACGCGATCACGGCGCCGCCCGGCGACGGCGGGACGGTGAACCTGTTCGCGGTCGCGATCGTCCTCGTCGTCGGGTTCGTCCTCGTGCGCGGCGTGCGCATCACCGCGCGGCTGAACATCTGGCTCGTCGGCCTGACGATCACCGTGCTGCTCGTCGTGATCGGCGTCGGCGCGACCGAGGTCGACACGAGCAACTGGGAGCCGTACTTCCCGTCCGGCTGGGAGGGCGTCCACGAGGGGGCGGCGCTGCTCTTCTTCGCCTACATCGGGTTCGACATCGTGGCGACGACCGCGGAGGAGTCCAAGGACCCGAAGCGGTCGATGCCGATCGGCATCATCGGCTCGCTGGCGATCGTGACCGTCCTCTACATCGCGGTCGCTGCGGTCATCACCGGCATGAAGCCGTTCGACCAGCTCACCGGCGACGCGCCGGTGGCCGACGCGTTCAAGGGCGAGGGGATGGACTGGGTCGCCGCGTTCATCTACGCGGGCGCGCTGGTGGCGGTGCTGAAGACCGTGATGCTGCTGATGCTCGGCCAGTCGCGCGTGGCGTTCGCGATGGCGCGCGACCGGCTCCTGCCCGGCTGGTTCGGCGTCTCCCACCCGTCGTGGGCGACGCCCTACCGCATCACGCTCGCGACGATGGTCGCCGTCGCGTTCCTCGCGGGCGTGGTGCCGCTGTCGACGCTCGCGGAGCTCGTCAACATCGGCACCCTGTTCGCGTTCGTCGTCGTCTCGATCGGCGTGCTGCTGCTGCGCTACACCGCGCCCGAGCGCGAGCGCCCGTTCCGCGTGCCCGGCCTGATCGTCATCGCCCCGCTGTCGGTCGCCGGCTGCATCTACCTGATGGCGAAGCTGCCGTGGGAGACGTGGGAGCGCTTCCTGATCTGGATGGCGCTCGGCCTGATCGTCTACTTCGCGTACTCGGTGCGCAACTCGCGCGTGGGCTCCGCGCGCAGGAACCCGCCCGAGCGCACGGACGGGTAGGCCGGCACCCAGTCGAGCTGCTCGCGCGCCCGCGCGTTGGAGACCGCCGGGAGCGTCGTCGAGTAGTGCACCGCCATCGGGCCCGCGACGCGCCGCGCGATCCACGCCGGCACCCGCATCGGCTTCTTGGCGCCGAGCTCGCGTGCGAACGCGGGCAGCCAGTCGCGCGTGGCGATCGGGTCGTCGTCGACGACCTGGACGATGCCGCGCACGTCCGGGCGCTCGACCGCGGCGAGCGTCGCGCGCGCGGCGTCCCCGACGTGGCAGAAGCTGAAGTGCCCGTCGCCGCTGCCGACGAGCGGGAACTTGCGCGCCGCGACGTCGTCGTGGATCTGCCCGCCCGACGCGAGGTGGGTGCCCGGGCCGTAGAAGAAGCCGTAGCGGAGCACCAGCCCGCCGCGCTGCACGACGCGCTGCTCCAGCCCGGCGATGATCGGCAGCGCGACGTCCCACGGCGGCGGCGTGCCGTCGAGGTAGACCGGGTCGTCCTCCGTCCGGGCCCGCGCCGGCGCACCGTCCGGCTGGTGGAGGAACGCGATCGACTGGAAGACGTGGCGCGCGCCGGTGAGCAGCGACGCGTCGAGGAGGTTGGGGGAGCCGAGCAGCCGCAGCGGCGCCATCGCGGCGTAGAAGCCGC
Source organism: Parviterribacter multiflagellatus (assembly GCF_056863265.1). Classification (NCBI taxonomy): domain Bacteria; kingdom Bacillati; phylum Actinomycetota; class Thermoleophilia; order Solirubrobacterales; family Parviterribacteraceae; genus Parviterribacter; species Parviterribacter multiflagellatus. The sequence goes on along the minus strand of NZ_JBXPIZ010000002.1, from coordinate 339,124 downwards.
GCATGTCGCGCGGGTCGTAGCGCTGGGGCAGGTCGGTGGTCTCGTCGAGCACGACGTCGGGCTGCAGCTCGTGCGCGAGGTCGAGCAGCTCGTCGCGCTGGGTCGACACTTCGCAGACGACGCCGCGCGCGCCGGCCGCCTCGATCTGCGCGACCCGGTCGGGCCGGCGCGTGAGGCCGACGACCTCGTGGCCGGCGCCGGTGAGCAGCGGGACGAGCTGGCGGCCGATGGCGCCGGTCGCTCCGGCGAGGAGGATCTTCACGTGCGGCGCTCCTTCACGAGCAGGGCGAGCAGGACGAGGGTGACGAGCGCCTCCAGCGCCAGCGAGACGGGGCCGTTCCACGCCGGGTCGGTGCCGTTGACGTCGATCGCGTGGCTGATGGTGTGGAGGGCGTACTGGAGCGCGAGGATCGCGAGCATCGGCACGCGCCAGTCGGCGCGCCGGGCGCCCAGCAGCGCGGCGGCGCCGAGCGCGATCTGCCAGCTGCCGAGGTCCTTGATGAAGTGGTCGTTCTGCGGCGGGTACGGGCCGAGCAGGTCGTAGAACGCGCCCGGCGCGACGAGCGCCAGGACGCCGGGGAGGATCTGGACCGCGGCGACGGCGTAGAGGACGGCCTCGGTGAGGTCGACGGCGTGCGCGCGCGGTGCGGGGGTCGCGGCCATGACCGGCACGTTGACAACCGCTGGCCCTTCCGTTGAGGTCCAGTTCGCCATGGGACGCGAGGGCCAGTTGCTCGACCTGCTGCTGCCGCTGGGCGGCGACGGGCCCCTGCACACGCAGCTCGAACGGGCGCTGCGCGACGCGATCCGGGCGGGGACGCTCGTGCCGGGCGCGGCGCTGCCGTCCACGCGCGCGCTCGCGCGCGACCTCGGCCTCTCGCGCGGGGTCGTCTTCGAGGCGTACGGCCAGCTCGCCGCGGAGGGCTACCTCGTCGCGCGGCAGGGCGCGGCGACGCGCGTGGCCGACCGGGCCGCGCCCGCCGTCGCCCCGCGGCCCGCGCGGCCGTCCGCCGTCCTGCGCTCGTTCCCGCACGACCTGCGCCCGGGGCGTCCCGACCTCGCGTCGTTCCCGCGCGAGGCGTGGTCGCGCTCCTGGCGCCACGCGCTGCAGACGGTCCCGGACGCGGCGCTCGGCTACGCCGACCCGCGCGGGGCGGCGGCGCTGCGCGGGGCGCTCTCGGCGTTCCTCGGCCGCTCCCGCGCCGTCCTGCCCGACCCGGAGCGCACCGTGATCGTCAACGGCGTCACGCACGCGATCACGCTCGCCGTCCGCGTGCTGCTCGCGCGCGGCCACACGACGCTCGCGGTGGAGGACCCGGGCTTCTGGCTCCACCGCTGGACGGTCGAGCGGGCCGGCATCGGCGTCGCCGGCGTGCCGGTGGACGAGGAGGGGCTCGACGTGGCGGCGCTCGCGCGCACGGGCGCGCGGGCCGTGCTCGTCACCCCCGCGCACCAGATGCCGACCGGCGTCGTGCTGTCCGCGGCGCGGCGGGCCGAGCTGCTCGCGTGGGCCGAGGAGGTCGACGGGCTCGTGATCGAGGACGACTACGACGCCGAGTACCGGTTCGACCGCGAGCCGGTCGGCGCGCTGCAGGGCGTCGCGCCGGAGCGCGTCATCTACGCGGGCTCCGCCTCGAAGGCGCTGGCCAACGCGCTGCGGCTCGGCTGGCTCGTCGCGCCCGAGGCGCTCGCGCGGGACCTCGCGCTCGAGCGCCACGCGACCGATGGGGGAGGGGCCGTGATCGAGCAGCTCGCGCTCGCGGGCCTGATCGAGCGTGGCGAGCTGGACCGGCACCTGCGCCGCACGCGCCGGCGCTACCGCGCGCGCCGCGACGCGTTCGTGGCGGCGCTCGCCGAGCACGTGCCCGAGGCGCGCGTGCCCGGCGTGGCGGCGGGGCTGCACCTGCTGGCGCGGCTGCCGCGCGAGGTGGACGAGGAGCGGCTGGGCCGCGAGCTGCGCGCCCGCGGCGTGGCGGTCGAGCTGCTGAGCCTGGCACGCGTCGCCCGCGACGACGAACAGGAGCCCGGTGTCGTCGCGGGCTACGCGCATCTCCCCGAAGCCGCCCTGTCCCGTGCGGCCGCGGAGATCGGGGAAGCAGTGCGCGCCACCCTCCACCCGTGACCGGCTTTGCGATCCGTCCGCAGGTGGGCCCGTTGGGTGGCGCGGACCTGGCTAGTTCAGCCGCGCCTCCACCTGCTTGAGCCGCGTGTCGGGGCCGGACGGCGCCCCTTCCTCCAGCGGCAGTTCTGCGGCGAGCTTGGCGGCGTGCAGCGCGCGGGTGATGTCGCCCGTGCGCTCCGCCCGCTCGATCACGTGGGCGAGGCTCATCTGCGCGAGCTCGTGCGCGCACCGCCACATCAGGTCGATGCCGAGGAGTCGCCCGTCGACGAGCGCGCCGTCGGTGACGTCGACCAGCAGCGGGGAGGCGCCCGGGTGGGCGAGCCAGACCACCGGCCCGTGGCCGACGAGGTCGACCTCGTAGCCGCGGCGCGCGGCGGCGGCGACCGCGGCGCCGGCGACGATGAGCGGGTGGCCGCCGCCGATCTCCAGCACCTCGGGGAGCGTGAGCGGGCCGCTCGGGTCGGCCGTCAGCTCCTCGCGGATCATGTGGGCGACCGCGCGGAGGTCGGCCTCCGGGCTGCCCGACGGATCGGGGAGCTGCGCGGCGAGGGCGTCCAGCCAGGCCTCGGCGCCGAGCAGGTCGACCGGGCCGAGCTCCGCCGCCGTCGCGAGGAGCATCTCCTCGTGCGGCGGGCACGTCCCCGCTGCGAGCGTGGTGAACGACCGCATGGCGCTACCGCCGGGCGTAGAACTCGACGATGAGCTGCTCGTCGACCGGGACCGAGATCTCGTTGCGCTCGGGCAGCCGCAGGACGCGGGCGCCGAGCTGGTCGAAGTCGGCCTCGACCCACGACGGGACGCTCGTGACCATCTCGGTGGCGTTGCGGGCCAGCGGCTCCACCGGGGCCTCCGGCTTGAGCTTGACCTGGTGGCCGACCTTGACGAGGAAGGAGGGGATGTCGACGCGCTCGCCGTCGACCAGCACGTGGCCGTGGTTGACGAACTGCCGCGCCTGCGCGCGGGTCGACGCCAGGCCGGCGCGGTAGACGACGTTGTCGAGCCGGCGCTCCAGCAGCCGCAGCAGCTCGTCGCCGACGCGGCCCTGGCGGCGCGTCGCCTTGTCGACGTAGCGGCGGAACTGCTTCTCGCGCACGCCGTAGTAGCGCTTGGCGCGCTGCTTCTCCCGGAGCTGGATCGAGAACGTCGACTCGCGCCCGCGGCGCCGGGTGTGCCCGTGCTGGCCGGGAGGCGCGTCGCCGCGGCGCTCGAGCCCCGACTTGCCGGCGAGCAGGCGCTCGCCCTTCAGGAACAGCTCGACGCCCTCGCGGCGCGAGAGCTTCTCGGTCGGTCCGGTGTAGCGGCCCACGTGTGCTTCGTCCTTCGTTCGTTAGGTCGTCCTAAGGCTTAGGTCAACCTAACAGATCACGACCGCCGCAGTCGGAATTGCGAGCCTCAGCGCAGCACGCGCGCGATCACCGCCGCGTGGACGAGCTCCTCCACGTGCGCGCGCGGGGGAACCGTCGTGCACGGCAGGTACCGCGTCTGCACGCCGTCGCCGCGGAGCAGGCCGCGCGGGTCCGGCAGCGAGGCGCCACGCTCGAACAGCATCTGCACCACGTCGCCGCGCGGGAAGAGGCCGACGAGGTAGCCGGCGTCGGGGTGGTGGTAGTTGATCGCCCGCCAGCCGCGCTGGAGGCGCTCGGTGAGGTCGGGCTCGATGTCCAGCAGCAGCGCTCGCAGCTGCAGGGTCAGGTCGGCGAGGGCCGGGTGGTGCTCGCGCAGGTAGGTGCGAAGCTCGTCGCTCGGGGGTACCGTCACGCCCCGAAGCCAAGCGCCGAATGCGGACGAAAAGCGACCGCATCGCGCCGTACCCTGGAACTCGTGCCCGCCTTCCGCCTCGACTCCGCCTACAGCCCGACCGCTGACCAGCCCAAGGCGATCGACCAGATCGCGGAATCGCTCGACAGCGGCAACAAGTTCACGACGCTGCTCGGCGCCACCGGCACCGGCAAGACGATGACGATGGCGAGCGTGATCGAGCGCGTGCAGCGCCCGACGCTCGTCATGGCCCACAACAAGACGCTGGCCGCGCAGCTGTGCAACGAGTTCCGCACGTACTTCCCGGACAACGCCGTCGAGTACTTCGTCTCGTACTACGACTACTACCAGCCCGAGGCGTACGTCCCGAGCCGCGACCTCTACATCGAGAAGGACAGCGCGATCAACCAGGAGGTCGACCGCCTCCGTCACGCCGCGACGGCCGCGCTGTTCGCGCGTCGCGACGTGATCATCGTCGCGTCCGTCTCCTCGATCTTCGGCCTCGGCTCACCGCAGACGTACTCGGACAACATGCAGATCCTCAAGCGCGGCGAGTTCACCGACCGCGACGCGCTGCTGTCCAAGCTGGTCTCGCTCCAGTACACGCGCAACGACGTCGCGCTCGGCCGCTCGAACTTCCGCGTCCGCGGCGAGACGCTCGAGATCTTCCCCGCCTACGCCGAGTCGGCCTACCGCGCGACGTTCTTCGGCGACGAGGTCGAGCGGCTCCAGAACTTCGACCCGCTCACCGGCGAGCTGATCGAGGACGACATGGAGCACATCGCGATCTGGCCGGCCTCGCACTACAACGTGCGCGAGGGGACGATCGAGCGCGCGGTGGAGGAGATCGGCAAGGAGCTCAACGAGCGCTGCGCCGAGCTGGAGGCGCAGGGCAAGCTCCTGGAGTCGCACCGGCTGCGCCAGCGCACGCAGTACGACATGGAGATGCTGCGGGAGATGGGCTTCTGCAACGGCATCGAGAACTACTCGCGCATCCTCGACGGCCGCGCGCCCGGCTCGCGCCCGTACTGCCTGCTCGACTACTACCCCGACGACTTCCTCTGCTTCATCGACGAGTCGCACCAGACGGTCCCGCAGATCGGCGCGATGTACCACGGCGACCGCTCGCGCAAGGAGACGCTCGTCGACTACGGCTTCCGCCTGCCGAGCGCGATGGACAACCGGCCGCAGACGTTCGACGAGTGGCTGTCGATCACGCCGCAGATCCTGTTCGTCTCCGCCACGCCGGGCGACTTCGAGAAGGACCACAGCACGAAGGTCGTCGAGCAGATCGTCCGCCCGACCGGCATCGTCGACCCCGAGGTCGAGGTCCGCGAGACGAAGAACCAGATCGACGACCTCATGAACGAGGTCCGCAAGATCACCGAGAAGGACGAGCGCGTCCTGGTCACCACGCTCACCAAGAAGATGAGCGAGGACCTGACGGACTACCTGCTCGAGATGGGCTTCAAGGTCCGCTACCTGCACTCGGAGATCGACACGCTGGAGCGCATCCAGATCATCCGCGACCTGCGGCTCGGCGAGTACGACGTGCTCGTCGGCGTCAACCTCCTGCGCGAGGGCCTCGACCTCCCCGAGGTCGGGCTGGTCGCGATCCTCGACGCCGACAAGGAGGGCTTCCTCCGCGGCGAGACGTCGCTCATCCAGACGATCGGCCGCGCGGCGCGCAACGCCGAGGGCCGCGTGCTGATGTACGCCGACAAGGAGACCGCGGCGATGAAGGCGGCGCTGGAGGAGACCAACCGCCGCCGTGAGATCCAGCTCGCGTACAACAAGGAGCACGGCATCACGCCGCAGTCGATCGTCAAGGGCATCAGCGACATCGGCGAGTTCCTCCAGGCCGAGTCGAAGGTCCCGAAGAAGAACCGCCGGGCGAAGAAGAAGTCCGAGGGCCCGACGACGCCGGCCGAGCTGGAGAAGACGATCGTGGACCTGGAGGAGGAGATGCTCGCGGCCGCCGACGACCTGCGGTTCGAGTACGCCGCGCGCCTGCGCGACGAGATCCGCGACCTGCGGGCCGAGCTGCGCGACCTGCAGGAGGCGAAGGCCTGAGCGGCGACTCGCTCTGGGCCCGGCGCGACCCCGCGCTGGACCGGCAGGCCGCGCCGCCGCCGAGCGCGCCGTGGACGGCCCCGGAGTCGCCGGCCTCTCGCGACTGGCCCGGCGTGCCCGCCCCGCCGGTGTACGAGGGGTCGCCGGCGAGCGCGCTCCCGCCCGGCCTCGCGCTCGCCGGCTACGGCGCGCGGGTGCTCGGCGCGGTCGTCGACCTCGTCGTCCGCCTGGCGATCGTGGCCGTGCTCGGCGCCGTGGGCGCGGGGATCGACTACGCGGCCGGCGGCGACGGCGAGCTGGGGACCGGGATCGGCGCGCTCGTGGGCGGCGCGATCGCGTACCTCGCGTACGCGCCCTACCTCATGGCGACCCGCAACGGCCAGACGTGGGGCCACCAGGTCGCGCGCGTGCGCGTGGTCAAGCAGGACGGCCGGCCGATCGGGGGCGGTGGCGCGTTCGTCCGCGAGGTGCTCGTCAAGGCGGTGCTGTTCGAGGCGGTCGGGACGTTCATGCTCGTCGTGCCGGCGATCCTGAACTACCTGTGGCCGCTGTGGGGCAGCCGCAACGAGGCGCTGCACGACAAGCTGTGCGGGACGCTGGTCGTCCAGGCGTAGAGGACGTCCGGGCCGCGGTGCTCGGCTGGTACCGCGCGGTGGCGCGCGACCTGCCGTGGCGGCGGACGACGGACCCGTACGCGATCCTCGTCTCGGAGGTCATGCTCCAGCAGACGCAGGTCGCGCGCGTGGTGCCGCGGTGGGAGGCGTGGCTGGAGCGGTGGCCCGACGAGGTCGCGCTCGCCGACGCGACGCCCGCCGAGGTGCTGTCGGAGTGGGTCGGTCTCGGCTACAACCGCCGCGCGCTGCGGCTGCGGGAGGCGTGCGCGGTGGTGGCGCGGGACGGCTGGCCGTCGACGGCGGCGGGCCTGCGCGAGCTGCCCGGCATCGGCCCGTACACCGCCGCGGCGGTGGCGTCGTTCGCGTTCGGCGAGCAGGTCGCCGCGGTCGACACGAACGTCGCGCGGGTCGCGACGCGGCTGGGCTTCACGCCGGACGAGCTGCTGCCACCGGGCGCGGCGGCGGAGTGGAACCAGGCGGCGATGGAGCTCGGCGCGCTGGTGTGCGGGGCGCGCCGGGCGGCGTGCGACGGGTGTCCGGCGGCCGCGGTGTGCCCGAGCGCGGGGCGGGTCGTCGTACCCCCGCGCCGGCCGGCCGGTTCGCGGCCTGTGGTGCGGTTCGAGGACACCGACCGCTACGCCCGCGGGCGGATCGTCGCGGCGCTCGCCGCGGGGGAGGCGCTGCCCGCCGGACTGGGGGAGGAGCGTCTCGCGCGCTGCCTCGCCGGCTTGGAGCGCGACGGCCTGATCGTGCGCGATCCTTCCGGCGTTCCAGCCCTTCCCCCGTGATTTCGGCAAACCGGCCGGTTCCCGATGTAGAGTGCCGATTCACATGGCACTCGATCGTCAATCCATCGAAAAGCGCGACTTCCCGATCGGCCGCCGGGGCTACGAGCCGGAGGCGGTGGACGCGCACCTGGCTGAGCTCGCCGACCAGATCGAGCAGCTGCAGCGGTCGGCCCAGCGGCGCTCGGGCGCCTCGCTGGCGCAGGCCGCCGCCGAGCAGGTCCGCGCGATCGTGGAGGCCGCCGAGCAGTCCGCCGCGGCCATCGAGCAGGATGCCGAGTCCGAGGCCCAGCGCATCCGCGCCGAGGCCCAGCGCGACGCCCAGCGCACCGACGCCGAGGCCGTCGAGCGCTCCCGCGAGCACGTCGCGAAGGTCGGCGAGCAGTCCGGCGTCATGCTCACGCGCCTGGGCGCGATGGAGGAGGAGCTGGGCGCGCTCATCGATTCGCTGCGCCAGGGCTCCAACCGCCTGAAGGCTGACCTGTCGCTCCTCGAGACCAACATGGAGGACCTGTACACGGCCTCCGGTGGGAGCGCGGGCGCCGGCGCCCCGGCCGCCGCCTCCGCCGCTCCCCCCACGCCCTCGGCGCCCGCCGCGCCGGAGGTCGACGTGCCGGAGGAGCCGGTCGCGTCCGAGGTGATCGAGGAGGACGAGGTCGGCGACGAGGAGCCCCCGGCCGGCGTCGCGGACGTCGCACCCGAGGCGGCCACGCCGCCCGAGGCCGCGCCGCAGCCCGAGCGCACCGCGCCGACCGACGGCGGCGACGTCGAGGGCGCGCGCCTGATCGCGCTCAACATGGCGCTCAACGGCCAGTCGCGCGACGAGACGGATCGCTACCTCGCCGAGAACTTCGATCTCGCGGACCGCCAGGCCCTCCTCGATGAGGTGTACGAAAGCGTCGGCGGCTAGAAACCGGTCGATAACTGACCGCTTGACGTGAACGCGCCCGCACTTTGCGGGCGCGCGTCGTTCCGAACGTCTGTTCGCCGTCGTACCCTGGCTACGTAATGCGGCAGGACGACATCGTCATCTCGGGCGCCCGCGAGCACAACCTCAAGGACGTCAGCCTCACGCTGCCCCGCGACTCGCTCGTGGTGCTCACCGGCCTGTCGGGCTCGGGCAAGTCGTCGCTCGCCTTCGACACGATCTACGCCGAGGGCCAGCGCCGGTACGTCGAGTCGCTGAGCGCCTACGCGCGGCAGTTCCTCGGGCAGATGGACAAGCCCGACGTGGACTCGATCGAGGGCCTGTCGCCCGCGATCTCGATCGACCAGAAGACGACCTCCCGCAACCCGCGGTCGACGGTCGGCACGGTCACCGAGATCTACGACTACCTCCGCCTGCTGTGGGCGCGCGTCGGGACGCCGCACTGCCCGACCTGCGGCGCCGTCATCCAGGGCCAGTCGGCCGAGCAGATCATCGACCAGGTGATGGAGCTCGACGAGGGCACGCGCTTCATGGTCTGCGCGCCGGTCGTGCGTGGCCGCAAGGGCGAGTACGGCAAGCTGCTCGAGGAGCTGCGGCAGGAGGGCTACACGCGCGTCAAGGTCGACGGCGAGCTGCGCATGCTCGAGGAGGAGATCGTCCTCGACAAGAAGTTCAAGCACGACATCTCGGTCGTCGTCGACCGGCTCGTCATGCGGGCGGAGGTGCGCAAGCGCCTGGCGGACTCGATCGAGACGGCGGTCGCGCTGGCGGCGGGCATCGTGGAGATCGAGACGCTCGGCGAGGACGCCGGCGTGCGCACGTTCTCCGAGCGCTTCGCGTGCCTGGAGTGCGGCACCTCGATGCCCGAGCTCGAGCCGCGGATCTTCTCGTTCAACTCCCCGCACGGCGCGTGCGAGCGGTGCACGGGCCTCGGCTCCCAGATGGAGATCGACCCCGATCTCGTCGTGCCGGACCCGACGCTGACCATCGGCGAGGGCGCGCTGGCGCCGTGGGCCGGGTCGTCGTCGCAGTACTACGAGCAGGTCGTGCAGGCGATCGCCGAGAAGTACGGCGTCAACCTGGAGTGCCCGTGGGGCGAGCTGCCGCGCGAGCAGCGCGACCTGTACCTGTTCGGCACCGGCACGGACCGCATCCAGGTCTCGTACAAGAACCGCTACGGGCGCCGCCGCTCGTACGCCACGCAGTTCGAAGGCATCGTGCCCAACCTCGAGCGCCGCTACAAGGAGACCGACTCCGAGCTGCAGCGGGAGAAGATCGAGGAGTACATGTCCTTGATCCCGTGCCCGGTGTGCAAGGGGTCGCGGCTGCGGCCCGAGTCGCGGGCGGTGCGGGTCGGCGGGCTCGGCATCCACGAGTTCTCGGCGCTGAGCGTGCGCGCGGCGCGCAAGTGGATGGACGAGGTCGAGCTGACCGAGCAGCAGCGGCGGATCGCGCGCCTGATCCTCAAGGAGATCGAGGAGCGGATGCGCTTCCTCGACGACGTCGGCATCGGGTACCTGTCGATGGACCGCGCGGCGGCGACGCTGTCGGGCGGCGAGGCGCAGCGCATCCGGCTGGCGACGCAGATCGGGTCCGCGCTCGTCGGCGTCCTGTACGTGCTGGACGAGCCGTCGATCGGCCTGCACCAGCGCGACAACACGAAGCTGATCGGGACGCTGGAGCGGCTGCGCGACCTCGGCAACAGCGTCCTGGTGGTCGAGCACGACGAGCAGACGATGATGGTCGCCGACCACCTCGTCGACCTCGGGCCGGGCGCCGGCGAGCACGGCGGCCACATCATCGCGCAGGGGACGGCCGAGGAGGTCATGAAGGTCCCCGAGTCGCTCACCGGCCAGTACCTGGCGGGCAAGCGGTTCGTGGCGGTGCCCGAGAAGCGGCGGCGGCCGACGGGGTCGCTCGAGATCGTCGGCGCGACCGAGAACAACCTGCGCAACGTGTCGGTGAAGGTGCCGCTCGGCGTCCTGACGACCGTCACGGGCGTGTCGGGCTCGGGCAAGTCCACGCTCGTCAACGAGATCCTCTACAAGAGCGTCGCCAACCGGCTGCACCGCGCACGGCAGCGGCCCGGCGCGCACAAGGCGATCAAGGGCCTGGAGCAGGTCGACAAGATCATCCAGATCGACCAGTCGCCGATCGGCCGCACGCCGCGCTCGAACCCGGCGACCTACACGGGCCTGTTCGACGTCATCCGCGACCTGTTCTCCAAGACGCAGGAGGCGCGGGCGCGCGGGTACAAGCCGGGGCGCTTCTCGTTCAACGTCAAGGGCGGCCGCTGCGAGGTCTGCCGCGGCGACGGCCAGATCAAGATCGAGATGCACTTCCTTCCGGACGTCTACGTGCCGTGCGAGCAGTGCCACGGCAAGCGGTACAACCGCGAGACGCTGCAGGTGCGCTTCAAGGGCAAGACGATCGCGGACGTGCTCGACATGCCGGTCTCCGAGGCCGTCGAGTTCTTCGAGAACATCCCGAAGATCAAGCGGCGCCTGACGACGCTCAACGACGTCGGCCTCGGCTACATCCGCCTCGGCCAGCCGGCGACGACGCTGTCGGGCGGCGAGGCGCAGCGGGTGAAGCTCGCGACCGAGCTGTCGAAGATCGCGACGGGCCGGACGCTCTACATCCTCGACGAGCCGACCACCGGCCTGCACTTCGCGGACGTCGAGCGGCTGCTGGAGGTGCTGCACCGGCTGGTCGACGCGGGCAACTCCGTGGTCGTCATCGAGCACAACCTCGATGTCATCAAGACGGCCGACCGCATCATCGACATGGGCCCCGAGGGCGGCGACGAGGGCGGCGTGCTGGTCGCCTCCGGCACCCCCGAGGAGGTCGCGGCGACCGAGGGCTCCCACACGGGCGCCTTCCTCCGCGACCTCGTCACCCCGGCCCCCGCCAAGGCCGCCCGCACCAACGGCGGCACGCGCAAGCGCACCAAGCAGCCCGCCGCCGCCTGATCCGTCACGCTTCGCGGCACCGATGGTCCGGTACGACGACGCGAAGCTCTGGCTCCAGAAGTGGCGCTGGTACGAGCAGAACACCCTCCCGTGGAACCGCGCCCGCATCCACGCCGAGCTCGCGAAGCGGCGGGCGTTCGCGCGCTGGCCGGTGCACGGGAACGTCCTGGAGGCGCTGCGGGAGGGGCGGCTGGAGGTCGGCGAGCACACGCTGTTCGAGCCCGGGGTCTGGATCACCGCGCCCGGTGACGCGCGCATCCGCATCGGCGCGGGGTGCTTCCTCAACATGGGCGTGATGGTCGCGGCGCAGGACCTCGTCGAGATCGGCGATCACTGCATGTTCGCCAACGGCTGCTTCATCACCGACGGCAACCACCGCTTCGACGACCCCGACACGCCCGTGCCGTGGCAGGGCTTCACCAGCAAGGGCCCGACGCGGATCGGCGACAACGTCTGGTGCGGCGCGAACGTGGTGATCACGTCCGGCGTCACGATCGGCAAGCGCTGCGTCATCGGCGCGAACTCGGTCGTCACCGCCGACATCCCGGACTTCACGATCGCCGCCGGCGTGCCCGCCAAGCCACTCAAGCGGATCGAGTACGCGCGCGACCACACCGAGCCCGAGACGCTCCCGCCGACGACCGCGGCCTGATCAACGCCGCGCGACGAGCGTCCTGCTGGCCGGCCTGGCGCCCTTCGCGCGCGGCGTGAGCGTCACCGCGATGCGAACGCCGCCGGCCCGCCGGATCGCGGCCCGCGCCCGCTTGCCGAAGCGCACCGTGACGGCCTTCGTGCCGCGCGCCCCGACCGTGAACCGGCCGGTCGCCAGCGGCTTGCGCCGCCCTGGGGCGGCGGCAGCCGCCTGTGACGCGCGCGCCCCCAGCGCGGTCGCCGTGAAGGTCCCGGAGCACCCGCCCGGGCAGGACGCCTGGAACGTCGCGCTCGCGCCGTCGCGGCTGAGCTTCGCCTTCGCGGCCGACGGCGCGGCTGGCGGCGTCGCCGGGGGCGTGCCCGGCGGGATGTACGGCGGCGCGAGCGGGGGAGCGAGCGGGCCCGCGCCCGGCGGGGCCAGCGGCGGCTCGGTCACGTACTGCGTCCGCGTCAGCGTGAGCGTGCCCTCCCACGCGGGCGTGCACGAGACCTGGGCGCCCACCCCGCACATGCCGAACAGGCTCACCGGGTCGGGCTTGACGACCTGCACGATCTTCCCGGCCGCCCACGCCTCGGGCGGGATCGCGGCGATCACGTCCCACGGCCCGTCGCCGTCCTCCCAGCCCGCAGCGTTGCCGGTGTCGATCTCGGTCTCCTGCCACGTGCCGGACCGGCACGGGATCGAGAACCGGATGCGCTCGAACGGGCGGATCGTCAGCACCTCGGTCGGCAGGCTGGGCGTCTCCGCCTCCGGGTCGCCGCCGAGCAGCTGCGGCTCGCCGACGTGGCCCTCGCCGGTCTCGCCGCCGCACTCGATCGTCCGTGTGCCGTAGTCCGGCGACGTGTTGACGCGGGTGAACGTGCCCGTCGCCTCGGTCGAGCTGAGCCCGCTGCCGATCGCGACGATGCGCCCGTCGCGCACCGTGAGGCCGCCGAAGAGCGTGTACGTGTGCCAGGAGACGTCGACCCAGTCGCGCGTGCGCGTCCCGCCGGGTTCGGCGTTGTCGGAGTCGTAGTGCTCCTTCAGCGAACCCTTGACGTCGAGCTCCAACTGCCAGGTCGAGGTCGCGGCGCCGGCGGCGGCGGGGAGCGTGAGGAGCGGGAGGCAGACGAGCGCGGGGAGGAGACGGCGGTGGGGCATGCACCCATCGTGTGCCGCCCGGTGACGGACCACATCGGCGGAACCCCTGGTGGCGTCGCGCGCGGCCCGGATCAGCAGAGCGCGCTCGACCGCACCCAGCCGCGGACGCCCGCGTCGGTCTTGATGCGCCACCACCGGCGGTTCGCCGTGCGGCGCAGCTTCGTGACCGGCTGGCCGCGGAAGACCGTGCCGACGACGAGGCCATCGGGCGTCTCGAACAGGTAGGAGCGGCGCGCGCAGACGCGGTCGACCCGCGCGCCCGCGGCGAAGAAGACGGGGGAGGCGAGGAGCGAGCCGACGGCGTTCGGGCGCTTGCAGACCGCGCCGACCGTCAGGGATCCGCCGACCGCCGCGGCCGGGGCGCGCTCGAACACGACCCGCGCGCGGGCGGTCGAGCCGACGACCGTCGACGGCGCGAAGCCGTGCCCGACGTTGGCGCCCCGATGCGGCAGCATCCCCGCGACCCGCGTCCCGGCCGGGCACGCGAGCACGACCGGCGCCGTGCGCTCCGCGACCCGCACCGTCCGCCGCACGACCGCGGTCCCCGGCGGGAGCTTGTCGCCGGCGTAGACGACGCCGCCGAAGAAGATCGGGCTGCGGATCGTCGCCGGTGCGGGCTCGCCGGGGAGCGTCACGTGCGTCACGCCATAGACCGCACCGCCCGCCACCGCCGCGGTCGCGACGCCGACGCCCGCGGCCTTCGCCACGCTCGTCCCGAACGCCCCCTTCAGCGCCGCGGCGAGGCCGAGCACGAGGGGGAACGGCGACAGCGCACGCAGCCCGCTCCGCATCCCGCCCAGCGCGCTGCGGTACGCGCGGCACTCGCCGCACGTGGCCAGATGCCGGTACGCGTGCGCCGACGCCCGCCGCCGCCCGTCGTGCGCGCGCAGCAGGTCGCGCCGCACGAGCGCGCAGCTCTCGTCCCGCGCGGTCGCGGCCTTGACGAGGTTCTCCCGCGCGCGGTTGACCAGCTTCTTCGACGCGGGCACGGTGATGCCCAGCTCCGCGGCCAGCTGCTCGTGGCTCTGCCCGTCGAGCTCGCGCCGCAGCAGCACCTCGCGCTGACGCGCCGGCAGCGCCGCGATGTCCGCGACGACCTCGCGCAGCGCCAGGCGCCGCGCGGTCACCTCCACCGGATCCGCCCCGGCCGCGACCGGCTCGGCCGCCTCGTGCAGCGCCACCGCGTCGCCCGAGCCGCGCCGCGCGCGCAGCTCATCCAGGCACCGGTTGCGCACGAGCCGGTACAGCCACGGCTTGAGCTCCATCGGCCGGTCGTCGCGCAGCAGCGCCTGGTGCGCGCGGACGAACACGTCCTGGACCGCGTCCTCGGCCGCCGCGCCCGAGCCGAGCAGGCGCGCGGCGTACCGCTCGAGCGCCGCCCGGTACCGGGCGTGCACCGCGGCGAACGCCAGCTCGTCGCCGCGGCGGATGCGCGCGACCAGCTCGGCGTCGTCGCCGGCCGGCCGCCGTCGCCCGCGCAGCAGGGGTGTCGAGAGCGCCGCGGCCATCAGCTGACGGGGCGGCAGAGGACGTAGCCGCGGCCGCGGGCGGCGCGCTGCTCGTCCCGGGCCTGGGGCGAGGGGAAGACGGTGAGCACGATGGCGTTCTGGAGGCGGTAGCGGCGCTGGGAGCGGGGGACGAGGAACCCGATGTCGGACGGGTCGTTGAGGCCGAGCGTGCGGACGCGGAGGCGGCCGGGGCAGGTGAACGTCACCGACGTCTCGCGCTCGCCCGCCGCCAGCTCGATCGACCGGCGCACCAGCACCCACCTGCGCGGGATCGGCGCGCCCCGGCGGTAGCCGCCGGGCAGGTCGACCGGGAAGGTCCGCGGCGCGCGCAGCTCGGCCTGGGGCGAGACGGTCGCGGCGGACGCGGACCCGGGCGCCGCCGCCGCGGGGAGGGCCACGGCGGCGGCGGTGAGGGCGAGGAGGAGAGGACGGTGCACCGACCCGCTAACGCGGCGCGGGGGCGAAGGTGACGCTTCTAGCTCACTTCCGGCCGACGCGCTTGACCTTCGCGCCCTTGTGCTTGCCCATCGCCATCCGCGCGGTCGCGACCGACCCGCTGTCCAGCAGCTCGCTGACCTCGTGCGTGTCGGTCTGCGTGAAGGCGCCGTTCGGGTGCGCGGTCTGGCGCGCGTAGAGCACGTAGGTCTCGGCGTCCACGGTGGCGGTGGTGCGGCCGTTCGGCTCGTCGCTCTTCCACTTGCCCGGGACCGACTCGACCTGGAGCGCGCGGCGGCCGTTCACTGTCGTCTCGCCGATGACGCGGGTGATGCCCTGCTCGATGTAGGCCTTCTGGACGGCGGCCTCGAACGCGAACGTCGTCCACGGCGGCCGGCTCAGGCCGCGCTCCTTGATGATCGTGACGCGCCCCTCCTCGGCGTCGTAGACGCGCGACTCGCCCGGCGCGTACGTCAGCTCGCGCAGCACCTTGCCGGTGGCGACGTCGGTGACGACGGTGCGGGCGCGCGTGCGGGTCATCCAGCGCTCCTGGCGCTCGTGGCGCGGGATGGCGCGGGAGCCCTCCACCTTGACGATCGTGACGGTGTGCTCGACCTTGCCGGGCGGGACGAGGAACGCTGGGTCGGTGGGCAGCGGGAGGTTCCGCACCGGCGTTTGCGCCGAGGCGGAGGTCGCCGTTACGGCGAGCGCCAGGACGGCGAGCACCGCGGCGAGGAGGGAGGGGAGGGACATGCGGTTCATGCCCCTCCCAACGCACCCCTCCCAAGGGGGTCCCGGACTATCCGGGCGATGTGTCCGCCGAAGGTCGCGTCAGCCGCCGAAGCGGCTGCGCAGCGCCATCACGTTGTCGACGTACTGGCGCGTCTCGGGCAGCATCCCGATCTTCCGCACGCTCGCCAGGCCCTGGTAGTAGCCGGCCGCGGCGGTGACGGGGTCGCCGCCGGTCTCCTTCAGCAGCTGCGCGAGGTAGAGCGTCCCGGCGTGGACGTTGTCCTCGGCGCTCGACGGGTCGAGCTGCCGCGACGCGAGGTTGCGCTGCACCCAGTCCCACGTGCCCGGCATGACCTGCATGACGCCGCGCGCGTTGGCGGACGAGACCATCGCGTTGTTGAAGCCGCTCTCCTGCCAGCCGATCGCGGCGGCGAGCGCGCCGTCGACGCCGTTCTGCGCGGCGACGCGGTGGATGTCCGACGAGGTCACGCGGCCGGGCGTGGCGGCGGGGCCCTGCGCGTCGGCGGGCGGGTTGGCCTGCGCCAGCGTGGTGCCGGACGCCTGCTCCTGCTGCACCGGCGCGGACGCGGGCGGGAGCTTGATCGTCGTGCCGGCGACGAGGTAGCCGTTCACGTCCAGGCCGTTGACGCCCGCGACCTGCTCGGGGCGCACACCGGCGCGGGCGGCGAGGGACGAGAACGTGTCGCCCGGCTGCACCCGGTAGGCGCCGGCGGGCGGGGGACCGGACTGCGCGGCGGGCTGGGCAGCGGTCTGCTCGGCGGCGGGCTGCGACGCGGGCGCGGCGGTCGTGGAGCCGTTGGGCTGCGGCGCGCCGTTGGCGATCGCCTCGTTGACCTTGGGCAGCGCCTCGGCGTGGCTCGGGACCATGATCGTCGAGCCGAGCACGACGCTCGACTCGGCGGACAGGCCGTTGTAAGCCGCGAGGGCGCCCGTGTACAGGTTGTTCGCCGCCGCGATGGACCAGAGCGTCTCACCGGGCTGGACGACGTGGGGAACAGCGGCGCTCGCCTGCGCCGGCAGGGCACAGACGCACACGAGCGCAGCCGTGACGAGAGATCGACGCATGCCCCGACCGTGCCCCGAAGGGACGTCCGACGCAACGTCAGGAGCCTGATTCCGGAGACCCGCACGGCCGCTTGCGTGGTGCAAACGACCGTGCAGATCGAAGAACCCGGAGTCAGGTGCGCCGGTGTGTCGAGCACGAGTGCGCCAGGTTCCAGCGGCAGTCGCGGGCTCAGCCCAGCGCCCGCCAGCCGCGTGCGCGCAATCGCCCCAGTGCCTCGGCCGTCTCGCGGGTGGCCAGGTAGTTCGGGCCGGGCCAGCCGGGCGGCGCGCTCGCCTCGGTCGCGGGCAGCACGCGGAGACCGAACGGCGACGGCCGCAGCGCGTAGATCGTCATGCCGTGCTCCTCGAGGAAGGTCATCGGCGGCGTCGGGTGGGTCCCGTGGTCCTCGAAGACGACGTACCGGACGCGTCCTTCGCTCAGCATGCGCTGCGCGCCCTGGAGCACCGACAGCTCGTGGCCCTCGACGTCGATCTTCAGCACGGCGACGTGGCCGTCGCCGATCACGTCGTCAAGGCGCGCGAGCTCGACGTCGAAGTCGTCGGCCTGCCCGTCGTCGTTCCTCGCACGGAGGCTGGCGAGACCCATGTTGTGGCGGTCTTCGGCGGTGATCACCGAGAGCCGGCCGGTGCCCGGCTCGCCCGACAGCGCGACGCGGTGCGCCTCGAGCGAGGCCGCACCGGCCTGCCTGCGCCACTCGTCGACGTTCCGCTCGAGGACCGCGAAGATCTCGGGGTACGGCTCGAACGCCAGCACGCGCCCGCGACTGCCCACCCGGGCGGCCATCAGGCCGGTGACGTACCCGACGTTCGCACCGACGTCGACGGCGGTGTCGCCGTCGTCGAGCAGGCGGTGGAGGGCCTCGCTGACCGGGAGGTCGAAGACCCCGGTCTCGTCGATCGCACGTCCGATCCCGTCCCGCAGCACCCACATCCCGTCGCTCCACGGAACCGCGACGCGCATCACGGATCCGGCGTCCCCGTCGTCGTCCTTCCGCCGCAGGCGCCGTGCGAGCGCCCGCGGCCGGAAGACGTATTCGGGGCGGATGAGCCGTTCGAGCATGCGGCGCACCCTATATGGACTGGGTCGTCAAGTGGAGCGGAAGCGCTCGAGCTCCTCCGGCGGCATCGTGTACCCGTGCTCGGGGCCGGGGAACCGGCGCTCGCGCACGTCCGCGGCGTACGCGGCGACGCCCGCGGTCATCTCGTCGAGCAGGTCCGCGTAGCGCTTGACGAACTTCGCCCCGCGCCCGTGGCGGATGCCGAGCAGGTCGTGGAACACGAGGACCTGGCCGTCGGTCGACGGGCCGGCGCCGATGCCGATCACCGGGATCTGCATCTTCGGCATGATCGCCTCGGCCACCGCGGACGGGATCGCCTCGAAGACGACCGAGAAGCAGCCGGCCTCCTGGAGCGCCTCGGCCTCGCGGGCGACGCGGAGCGCCGCGTCGGCGTTGCGGCCCTGCGCGCGGTAGCCGCCGAGCGCGGTCGCCGTCTGCGGCGTCAGGCCGACGTGGCCCATCACCGGGATGCCGGCGTTGACGATCGCCCGGGCGCGCGCGACCGACGTCGGGCCGCCGCCCTCGAGCTTGACCGCGTCGCAGCCGGCCTCCTTGACGAACCGCATCGCGGTCGCGACCGCCTGCTCGTCGCTGATCTCGTAGGAGCCGAACGGCAGGTCGCCCACGAGGAACGGGACGGAGAGCCCGCGCCGGACGGCCTTGGCCAGGATGAGGAGCTCGTCGAGCGTGACCGGGACCGTGGAGTCGTAGCCGAGCACGGTCATCGCGCCGCTGTCGCCCACGAGCACCATGTCGACGTTCGCGGCGTCGGCCGCGAGCGCGCTCGGGTAGTCGTACGCGGTCACCATGACCAGCGGCTCGCCGAGCGCCTTCTTCTCGGAGAGCCGCGGCAGCGTCATCGGGATGCGCGACGCGTCGTTGGGCAGCTGCAGGTTGTGCGGGAAGGTGGACATGCCTTCTTCCAATGACCTAGTGGGTGAGGAGCGTCGCGACCTGATCGTCGGCCGCGATGATCCCGTTGTCCGCGTCGACGTGGACGACGCGGGGCTCGTAGTGCTCCATCTCCTCGCGGGAGTACCCGGCGTAGGAGATGACGATGATCGTGTCGCCGCGGTGGACCAGGCGCGCGGCAGCGCCGTTGACCTTCATCTCGCCGGAACCTCGCTCCCCGGCGATGGTGTAGGTCTCGAACCGGGCGCCGTTGTCGACGTCGACGACGTGCACCTGCTCGTGCTCGAGGATGTCGGCCGCTTCCAGCAGGTCGGGATCGATCGTGATCGAGCCGACGTAGTGCAGGTCGCAGTCCGTCACCGTCGCGCGGTGGATCTTGGACTTGAGCATCGTCCTCTGCATTCACGTGCTCCCATTGACGTGGATGAGGGTGTTGTCGATGAGTCGCGTGCTGCCGAGTCGCGCGGCGACGGCCACCAGGACAGGGCCGTCGAGGGCGGCTACGGGCACGAGGGTCTCCGGGTCGACGAGCTCGAGGTACTCGGGCTCGACGTCGAAGGGGATCATCGCCTCGCGCGCGCGGCGCTCGATGGCGCGCGCGTCGCGTTCCCCCTGGGCCGCCGCCTGCGTCGCTGCCGTGAGCGCCGCGTGCAGGGCGAGCGCACGGGGGCGCTCGTCGGGGGTGAGGCGGATGTTGCGGGAGGAGAGTGCGAGGCCGTCGGGCTCGCGGACGGTGGGGACGGTCTCGATCCGCACCGGGATGTCGAGGTCGGTGACGAACCGGCGGATGACCGCGGCCTGCTGGGCGTCCTTCTGGCCGAAGAACGCCACGTCCGGGCCGACCATGTTGAGGAGCTTGGTGACGACCGTCGCGACGCCGTCGAAGTGCGCCGCGCCCCGGATCTCGCCCTCCAGGCGCTCCGTCACCCCGCGCACCGACACCGTGGTCGCGAAGCCCTTCGGGTACACCTCGTCGACCGCCGGCGCGAAGAGGAGGTCCGTTCCCGCGCCCTCCGCCAGCTCGGCGTCGCGCTCCTCCGTCCGCGGGTAGGCCGCGAGGTCCGACGCCTCGTTGAACTGGGTGGGGTTGACGAACAGGCTCATCACCACCGTCGCGCACTGCTCGCGCGCCGCCCTGACCAGCGCCAGGTGGCCGTCGTGGAGCGCGCCCATCGTGGGGACGAGCCCGATAGGCCCCTCGCTCGCGTGCACCGCGGCGCGCACCTCCGCGACCGTCCGGACGATCCTCATGCCGTCACCAGCCCGCGCGTCTGCGCCGTGAGCGCGTCCCACAGCTCCAGCGCGTCCGGCGTGCGCTCCTGCACCGCCGCCCGCTGCCGCTGGACCGTCGCCTCGTCGCCGCGGGCGATCGGCCCGGTGAGTGCGGCCTTCGGGCCGAGCGCGGCCCAGTTCTCCACGGTCTGACGGACCAGCGGGACCAGAACAGAACGATCCGTTCCGTCCGGGAGCAGGCGCTCGGCCGCCGCCTGGAGGGTGAGGAGGTAGTTCGACGCGGCGCTGGCGGCGGCGTGGTAGGCGGCGCGGTCGTCGTCGGCGACGGTGAAGGGCGTCATGCCGACCGCCTCGGCGATCGTGCGCGCGAGCGTCTCCGCCCGCGGCGTGCTGCCCGCGACCGCCGCGCCGGCACCAGCGAAGCGCGTGCTTTCGCCCGTGACGGTCATCAGCGGGTGCACCGAGAAGGCCTCGTGGGGGGCGAGAGGGGCGAGGGTCGTCGCGCCGGAGCAGTGGCCGACGAGGCGGCCGGAGGCGACGTGCGCCGCGGCGGACGCGATCTCCCCGTCAGGGACGCACAGCAGGACGACCGGCGCGCCCGCCCCGTCGGAACCTCGTCCGTGGGGGCCGGAGACGCGGTCGCCCGCGGCGCGCAGCGCCTGGGACAGGGCACGGCCCATGCGGCCGTCACCGATGATGGCGATCTCGATCAACTCTGCGGGTCCGGTCCACTGTGGGTACCGGCCTCTGGAAGGTGACTCCTCCGTCATCGTACCTCGGAATCCTCGGAGCGTGCGGCAAGGGTGCCCCGGCCGTCCGTCCAGGCGCCTAGGATCGGTCCTCGATGCAGCTCTCCGCCGCCGAGCGACGCGAGAACCTGAAGTCCGAGCTGTTCGCGTGCCGGGACTGCACGCGCTGCCCGCAGCTCGCCTCCACGCGTACGACCGTCGTGTTCGGCGCGGGCAACGCGAACGCGGACCTGATGTTCGTGGGCGAGGCCCCGGGCGCGAACGAGGATCGCGAGGGGCTGCCCTTCGTCGGGCAGGCCGGGCAGCTGCTCAACCGGCTGCTGGGCGAGGTCGGGTTGCTGCGCGAGGACGTGTTCATCGCGAACTGCCTGAAGTGCCGGCCGCCGGGCAACCGCGACCCGCAGCCGGGGGAGATCGAGAACTGCTCCGGCTGGCTGCTGCGGCAGATCGAGCTGATCGAGCCGAAGGTGATCTGCACGCTCGGGAACTTTGCGACGAAGCTCCTGCGCGGCGACCAGACCGGCATCACGCGCGTGCACGGGCAGGACGAGGTGCGGGTGATCGGGCGGCGCGCGGTGCGGCTGATGCCGATGTACCACCCGGCCGCGGCGCTCTACACGGCGTCGATGCTCGACACGCTGCGGGCCGACTTCGCGCGGATCCCCGAGCTGCTCGCGCTCCCGCACCCCGAGCAGCCGGTCGCGCCGGACGAGCCGGACGTCGAGCCGATCCCCGAGCTCGACCCGGAGGCCGCGGCGCTCGCGCTGCTCGCCGAGCACGTGGCCGACCAGGCCGCGGTGTCGTCCGGCGACGACCCGCAGCCCGCTGCCGGCTCCGATGTGCCCGCCGCGCCGGAGGCCGAGGCCGAGGCGGAGCTGCCGCCGCCGGATCAGATGGCGCTCTTCTAGGGCGTCGTCCAGATCGCCGCCCGAAGTGCTTCAGCTCCGCGACGGGGCCCGGCCCCGGGACCCCGTCAACCGGCACCGTCGGGTGGGCGTGCGCGCGCAGGAGCTGCTGACCGATGGCGGTCGCCTCACGCCGCGTGACGAAGCGCGGGCAGGACGTGCTCGCCGTAGCGGCGGATCGAGCCGACGGGGTCCGCGCCGATCACCTGCAGGCAGATCACCGTCGCGCCCGCGCCCTCCATCTCGCGGATACGCGCGATCTGCTCGTCCGCGTCCGCGCCGATCAGGAAGCCCTCCTTCGCGAACTCCTCGTCGCTGATCTCCGCGTCGGCCTTGGCCAGCATGTCGGCGGGGTCGGGGATCTCGTCGGTGTAGACGTCGTCGAGCTGCGTCGCCTTCCACATCCGCGCGCCCTCGATCGCCTCCTGCTCGTCGGTGCCGAGCGAGAAGCCGGCCTGCAGGATGATCTCGCCGGTGCCGCCGGCCGAGCGGTACGCCTCGATGATCTCCGGCGCCTGCTCGGGGTCGCCGAGCGTCCACAGCCCGTCGCCCCACCGCGCCGCGACCTTCGCCGCCTGCGGGCCGAACGCGCTGACGTAGAGCTTGGGCCGTCCTGCAGCGCGCGTGTAGAGCTTGGCGTCCTTCAGGCGGAACCAGCCGCCGTCCATCGACACGGTCTCGCCGTCCCACAGCCGCCGGATCGCCTCCAGCCCGCGGTCGAGCCGCTCGATCTGCTCGCCGACCGGCGGCCAGTCGGCGCCGAGCGGCACCTCGTTCACCGACTCGCCCGACCCGGCGCCGAGGAACACCCGCCCGGGATAGAGCTCCTCCAGCGCCATCCACGCCTGCGCGATCACGCCCGGGTGGTAGTGGTGCACGACCGGCGTGACGCTCGTGCCGATCGGCTTCGTCGTCTGCTGGCCGATCGCCGCCAGCGTCACCCACGCCTGCGTGCCCTTGCCCTCGGGCCACCAGGGCGCGAAGTGGTCGGACGCGGCGAGCGCGTCGAAACCCGCGCGCTCGGCCTCCTGCGCGTGCGCGAGCATCTCGGACGGCAGGAACTGCTCGGTGGAGCCGGCGAACCAGAACTGGGTCATGCCCTCCGCGCTACCCGGAGCGCGCGAAGCTGCTCGCGCGCCCGTCGCGAGCGCACCCCGGCCCGCAGGAACGTCAGGGCCTGCGCGGCGTCGTCGCGCCGGCGCGCGCCGGCGCCGAGCCGCGCCGCCACGACCTCCCGCCGTCGCTCCGCCTCGAGCGACAGCCGCTCGTCGCCCGTCGAATGGCCGCCGACGTGACGGAGCGCGACGTCGGGGTGCAGCTCGCACCGCTCGGCCCTCAAGCAGAGGTCGAGGTCCTCGTAGAACATGAACGCGTGCGGGTCGAACGGGCCGAGCGCCCGGAGCGTCTCGGTGCGCGCGACGACCGCGGCGGCGATCGCCCAGCCCACGACGCGGGTCGCGGTCGCCCGGTACGGCTGCGGCGCGATGCGGGCCGGGAGGACCGCCCGCGCGATCTCGCTCCACGTGCCCGGCCGCGGGTGCGCGGAGTCCTGGATCGTGCCGTCGGGGTTGAGCAGACGCGGGAACAGAAGCGTGCCGGCCGTCGCCCGCTCGGCCAGCCGCAGCAGCCCGTCGTCGAGCAGCTCGACGTCGGGGTTGAGGAGCGCGGTCACCTCGGCGTCGACGTGCTCCAGCCCGGCGTTGTTGGCCGGCCCGAAGCCGGGGTTGTCGGGCCGGTGGACGACCGTGCAGCCGCGGTCGGCGGCCAGTTCGGGGCCGCCGTCGGTGGAGCCGGTGTCGACGGCGACGACCGCGATCTGCCCGGGCGTGTGGGCGTCGATCGAGTCGAGCAGCCGCTCGAGGTGCGGCCTGGAGTCGTGGAGGACGGTGACGGCGGCGATCACCGCGCGGCCTCCGCGAGCACGGCGTGGAGGGCGGCGGCCGCGCGCTCCCAGGTGAACGTGGCGGCGCGCTGCCGGGCGGGCTCGGGGTCGAGGTCGGTCACGCCCACGAGGGCCCGCGCCCACGCGTCGACGTCGCCCGGCGGAACGCGGAGCGCCGTGTCGCCGAGCGTCTCGGCGAACACGGGCAGGTCGGAGACCACCGCGGGCGTGCCGTGGAGCGCCGCCTCCAGCGGCGGGAGGCCGAAGCCCTCCAGGCGGCTCGGCATGGCGAGCGCGAGCGCCCGCTCATACAGCGGACCGGTGGCGGCGACCCGGCCGAGCACGTGGACGCCCGCGCGTCCGCGCAGCGCGTCGGCCAGCCGGCCGTCGCCCGCGAGCACGAGCTCGGCGTCGAGGTCGTGGTCGCGGCGCGCGCGGGCGAACGCGTCGGCGAGGAGCAGCAGGTCCTTGCGGGGCTCGAGCGCCCCGACGTGGAGCACGAACCGCTCCGGCAGCCCGGGCGGGAGCGTGCCGTCGTCGCTGACGTCCCGGACGCCGGGGTGGATGACGTGGACGCGCGCCGGGTCGAGCCGCGGCCACGTCCTGAGCGCGACGTCGCGTGTGGCGTGCGAGACGCAGACGACCGCCGCCGCGCGGCGCGCCAACCGCTCCACGCGTGCGGCGGCGTGCCACGCGCGCTCGTACCGCGTGAAGTCCTGCGGGCGCTCGATCCACGTGAGGTCGTGGAGCGTGAGGACGTACGGCACGTCCGGGCTGACGGCCACCGGCGCGGGGGCGGGGAGCCAGACGACGTCCGCGCCGCCCACGAGCCGCTCGAGCCGCGGCCGGCCCGTGAGCGCCGCGGCCCCGAACACCACGCGGCCGGGGGCACGGTGGCGGATGAGACTCAGGCCCCCGCCGTCCGATCCCGCCGCGCCGTCGCCGCCGGGCGTCGCCACCGGGTCCGTTCCGGGGACGAAGGCGCGCCACTCGTCGCGCGGGTACCTCGCTGCCAGGGCGGCGAGCATCCCCCGGGTATGGTGCGTCACCCCGCGGCCGGCCGCCAGAGCACGCGCGTCCACGCCGACGATCAATGGCCTGGAGTCCTGTCCTCATCAACGCGCGCGCGGCGTCGCGGCCCGAGCTGGGCGGGGTCGAGCGCTGGGCGCGCGAGATGGTCGTGCGCCTGCCGCAGATCGACCCGTTCCGCTACGCCGTCGCCCGACCGCCGGCGCGGTTCGTGCACCGCGCGGGGCACGCATGGGAGCAGGGCGTGCTGCCGGCCGTCGCGCTGCGCCGGCGCGCGCCCGTGCTGTTCAGCCCCGCCAACCTCGCGCCGCTCGCGTTCCCGCGCAACGTGGTCGTCATCCACGACGCCGCCGCGCTGCGCGAGCCGCAGTGGTACTCGCGGCTCTACGTGGCCTGGCAACGGGCGATCCTGCCCGCCCTCGCGAAGCGGGCTCTGCATGTCGTCACAGTCTCCCAGTTCAGCCGCAGCGAGCTGATCGACCTCCTCGGCGTGGACCCGGCCCGCATCACCGTGGTGCCGGGCGGCGTCGACGAGCGCTTCCGGCCCGACGTCGAGCCCGCGCGGCGCGAGCGGCCGTACGTCCTCACCGTCGCGAGCCGGACCGCGCGCAAGAACCTCGCTGCGCTCGACGAGACCGCCCGCCGGCTCGCCGCCGACGGGATGGAGCTGCTGGTCGCCGGCGGCGACCGTCCGCAGTTCCGTGACGGTTCGTCCGCCGTTCCTGGTCTGACGTTCCTGGGTCATGTCGATGACGACGCGCTTCCTGGCCTGTACGCGGGGGCGGAGGCGTTCGTGCTGCCGTCGGTGTACGAGGGGTTCGGGCTCACGGCGCTCGAAGCTATGGCATGCGGGACACCGACCGTGGTGGCCGATCGAACAGCGCTCCCGGAGGTCGTCGGCGACGCCGGAATCCTCGTGAACCCCGATGAACCCTGGGAGATCGCGGACGCCGTGACCCGGGCGATGGGGGACCCGGAGCTCGGCCGGAAGGGCGCGGCGCGCGCGATTCGTTACAGCTGGTCCGCAACTGCGTCGCAGATCGACGCACTTCTGTCACACCTCGTTCGCTTGAGTGTCGATCCGTGACACCGCCAAGACTCGTTCTCGCCACCGCCGCCGCGTACCCGGAGCTCGATCCCGACTCCGCGCTCCTGCTGCCCGCGTTCACCGACCTCGGCGTGGACGCGCGCCCGGCCATCTGGTCCGACCCCGACGTCGACTGGTCCGCGTGCGACGCGCTCGTCGTGCGTTCGGTGTGGGACTACTTCGACCGCTCGGAGGAGTTCCTGGCCTGGGTCGACCGGGCGAGCGCCGCGGCGCCGCGGTTCCTCAACCCACCGGACGTCGTGCGATGGAACGCGCACAAGTCGTACCTCGGCTCGCTGGGTGAGCGCGGCGTCCCCGTGGTCGACACGGTGTACGTGCCGCAGGGCGAGCGGGCGACCGTCCCGTTCGACGCCGCCGTGGTCAAGCCGGCGGTCTCCGGCGGGTCGGTCGGGCTGCGTCAGGCGGCCGGCGGCGAGGAGGTCGAGGCGGAGGTGGACCTGCTGGTGCAGCCCCTGCTCGCGTCGATCCGGACGGAGGGCGAGCTGTCGCTCCTGTACGCCGCCGGGGAGCTGTCGCACATGGTGCGCAAGGTGCCGGCGCGCGGCGACATCCGCTCGCAGCCGGAGTTCGGCAGCGAGGTCGTCGCAGAGCAGGCGCCCCGCGAGGCGCAGGAGGTGGCGCGCGCCGTGCTCGACGCGGTCGGGCAGGAGCTGCCGTACGCGCGCGTGGACCTCGTGCGGGCGGACGACGGCACGCTGCGGCTGATCGAGCTGGAGGTGATCGAGCCGCAGCTGTACCTGGCGTGGGACGAAGGCTCGCCCCGCCGCTTCGCTACCGCGATCGCAGCCGCTTCACGGTCTGCTTGAACGCGGAGTAGGCGGGTTTGTTGACCGCCTTGCCGCCGCTGAGCTTCCGGAGCCCCGAGTAGGAGAACGACTCGTCGTCGCCGACCTGCGGGGAGAGCCACGTGTACCACCAGACGCCGTCGATCCGCAGCCGCGTGCGCGCCTCGGCGAGGGCGGTGAGGGCCTCGCGGACCTTCGCCGCCTGCCCCGACTCCGTCGTCTCCCACCCGTAGTTGAAGGAGGACTTGCCCTTGCCGGACGACCAGCTCACCTCGGTCAGCATCAGCGGGACCTTCGCGTCGCCGCGGCGCCGCATCTCCTTGCGGGCGAGCTCGACGATCTTCACGACGTTCTCCACACGGCGGCTGAACGGGTGGATGGCGGCGGCGTCGAAGAGCCCGCGGGCGCCGGCGTCGTACAGCAGGCCGAGGTCCTCCCAGCTGCGGTTGGTCAGCCCGGCGGCGACGACCTGCGCGCCCGGGTCGGCGGCCTTGATCGCGTCGCGTCCGGCGCGGAGGAGGCTCACGTACGTGGGCGCCCACGGCTCGCCGGACCAGTACCGGTCGATGTCGGGCTCGTTCCACACCTGCCACTGCCGGACCGGGACCTTGCGCGCCGCGCCGCGCTCGGCCCAGTACGTGCCGCTCGGGCCGTACCGCTGGACGGCGGCGGTGACGAAGGCCGCGTACGCCGCGTTGTCCGGGACCGCGCCCTCCGCGGTGTCCCCGCCGGTCGCCCACGCGGGGGCGCGGACGAGGATGGGCAGCACGGCGATGCCCTGGTCGGCCGCCGCGTCGACGATGCGGTCCTCGCGCGAGAAGTCCGGAGCCTGACCTTGCACCGGCTGGATGTCTCGCCAGTAGAACGCGACGCGGATCGTGCCGACACCGGCCCCGCGCATGAGCTTGGTCTCCTGCGGAAGGACGGCGTCCTGGCCCTCCGTGAGCGGGCCGTCGGCCATCACGCCGAAGAAGCTCGACGGTACGGCGGCGTGTGTGATGGCGGGCGCGGCGAACGCGAACGCAGCGAGGGCGAGCAGCGTGCTCACGAGAAGGCGGTGGGCCGTGGTCATGAAGGCCGGAGCGTGGCATAGACTCGCGCCGCCATGGAACGTCGCGTCGCGCTCATCCACGACTTCCTCCTGGACATCCGGGGGGCCGAGCGCGTGTTCGCGGCGCTCTGCGCGCTGTATCCCGACGCCGACATCTTCACGGCGGTCTACGACGAGAAGGGCACCGAAGGCTGGTTCGCGCATCGCAACGTGAACACGTCGTCGCTCCAGCGGTTGCGGCCGACCGCGCGCACGTTCCGTGCGCTGCTCCCGCTCTACCCCACGGCGATGGAGGCGCTCGACCTGTCGGGCTACGACGTCGTCGTGTCGAGCTCCAGCGCGTGGGCCCACGGCGTGCTCGTCGACCCCGAGGCCGTGCACGTCAGCTACTGCCACAACCCCTTCCGGTACGCGTGGAACGCGCGCAACGAGACGCTCCAGGGCCGCGACCCGCTCACGCGCGCCGCGCTCGCCGCGATCCTCAAGCGCTGGCGGATGTGGGACTTCGTCGCGGCCCAGCGGGTCGACCGCTACGTCGCCAACTCGGAGACGACCCGGCGGCGCATCGCGCGCTACTTCGATCGCGAGGCGAGCGTGCTGTACCCGCCGGTCGACACGTCGCGCTTCGCGCCGGCCAGCCGCGTCGGTGACGCGTACGTCGTGCTGTCGGAGCTGATGCCGCACAAGCGCATCGACGTCGCGGTCGAGGCGTTCAACCGGCTCGGGCTGCCGCTGGTCGTCGTGGGGAACGGGCCGGATGCGCGGCGGCTGCGCAAGCTCGCGGGCCCGTCGGTCACGTTCACCGGGCGCATCAGCGACGAGGAGGTCGCGACGCTGCTCGGCGAGGCTCGGGCGCTGGTCGTGACCGCGACCGAGGAGTTCGGCATCGCCGCCGTCGAGGCGCAGGCCGCGGGCCGGCCCGTCGTCGCGCTGCGCGAGGGCGGCGCACGCGAGACGGTCGTCGAGGGCGTCACCGGCACGTTCTACGAGGAGGCGCGTCCCGAGGCGCTCGCCGCGGCGGTCAAGCGGTTCGACGCGCTCGCCATCAACCCCGCGGCGTGCGTCCGCAACGCCCAGCGGTTCGACGTCGCGCAGTTCCGCGAGGGGATGGCCGCGAAGGTCGAGGAGGCGCTCGGGAGCGAGCGCGCCCCGCGCGAGCAGCGCCGCGGCCGCCCGCGCGGCCTCGCCCTCGCCTCCTGACCCGCCCGCACCGTGCGCGTCGCGGTCGTCGTGCCGAACTGGAACGGGTCGCGGTGGCTTCCCGCGCTGCTCGCGTCGCTCGACGCGCAGACGCGCCCGGCCGAGGCCGGCGTCGTGGTCGTCGACAACGGCTCGACGGACGGCTCGCTGGCGTGGCTCGCGCGCGAGCGGCCCGACGTGCACGTGCTGCCGCTCGGGCGCAACACCGGCTTCAGCGTCGCATGCAACCGCGGCATCGCGCACGCGGCGGTCGCGCTGGGGGCCGACGCGATCGCGCTCGTCAACACCGACGTGGAGCTGGCGCCGGACTGGCTGGCGCGGACGACCGCGCGGCTCGAGGGGGACCCGGGTCTCGCGGCGGTCGCGACGAAGATGCTCCTGATGGCGCCGGCCGGCGTGCTCGACGACGCCGGCGACGTCCTGCGCCGCGACGGGGTCGCCGAGCAGCGCGGGCACGGGCGCCCGGACGGGCCGCGGTTCGACGCTCCCGGCGAGGTGTTCAGCGCCTGCGCAGGCGCGGCGCTCTACCGGACGGCGGCGGTCACCGCGGTCGGCGGGTTCGACGAGCGGATGTTCGCCTACATCGAGGACGTCGACCTCGGCCTGCGGCTGCGCCTGGCGGGCTGGCGGTGCGCGTACGAGCCGGCGACCGCGTTGCACGCGCGGCACGGCTCGGACGGCGCGGAGGCGCGGCCGATCGACGCGCTGGTCGTCCGCCACACGCTGCTGCTCGTCGCGAAGGCGTTCCCGGTGCGGTGGCTGCCGCTCGTCGCGTACCGGCAGGCGGCGTGGGTGCGCGCCGCGGCGCGGGAGGGGCGCCTGCGCGCGCACCTGCGCGGCATCGCCTCCGCACTTCCGTTGCTGCCCGCCGCGCTGCTGCGCGACCGCCCGGCGCTGCGCCGCACCGCCGTCGTGCCGGTCGAGGAGGCCGTGCCGGCGCGGCCCTGGCGCGGGCCTGCCGCCGGCGGCCACCCGGAGTCGCCGGAATGATCGCGCGGCTCGATCGCCTCGCCCGGCCGCCGCTGCTGTTCGTCCTCGCCGCCGCGCTGTCGGCGATCACGATCTGGTGGGAGATCGGCCCGCACGACGAGGGCCTGATGCTCCAGGCCGCGCACCGGATCGCGGACGGGCAGCTGCCGTACCGCGACTTCTGGTGGAACTACGCGCCCGGGCAGCCGCTCCTGCTCGCGCCGTTCGACGCGCTCTTCGGCTCCTCGCTGGTGCCGTGGCGGATCGTCCGCGTGCTGGCGGACGCGACGGTGGCGGTGCTGGCGTTCGCGCTGGCGCGGCGGGAGGTGGGGTGGCGCGCGGAGGAGCGTGGCGCGGCGGTGGGGGCCGGCGCCGGGGAGGGTGGCGGTGGCGCGGCGGCGCGGCCCGCGTGGGTGGCGGGCCTGCCGTTGCTGGTGTGGCTGGCGGCGGCCGCGGCGATGGCGTTCCCGACCGGGCCGGGCCCGAACCCGATCGCGCTGGCGCTCGCGCTCACGGCGCTGCTCGTGGCGCCCCGGCGGGTCGTGCTCGCCGGCGTCCTCGCGGGCCTCGCCGCGGTGTTCCGGCTGGAGATCGGGGCCGCGGCGGCGCTCGGGGTCGTCCTGCTCGGGGCCCCACGCGCGCTGCCCGTCGCGGTCGCCACCGCCGCGGTCGGGTGGGCGCCGTTCTTCCTCGCGGCGCCGTCCGAGACGCTCGACCAGACGCTCGGGTTCCTCGGCATCCAGGACCTCCAGCGGCGCACGCTCCCGCTCGATCCGGCGGACACCGCCAAGTCGCCGGCGAAACTGCTCGAGCACTACACGCCCGCGCTGCTCGTCCTCGGGGCGGTGCTGTGGGGCGTGTGGGCGGCCGTCCGCAGGCCACCGCTGCGAGCCTGCGCGCTCGCGCCGCTCGGGCTCGTCGCGCTCGCCTACCTGCTCGGCCGCACCGACGAGTTCCACCTCGTGCCGCTCGCGGTCGTGCTCCCGCTCCTCCTCGCCGGCGCCGCCGCCCGCGAGCCCCACCGTGCCGCCCGCGCGGCGCTCGTCGCGATCATCGCGCTGACGGCGCTCCACGGCCTCGAGCGCAAGGCCGCGCAGATCAGCGGCCGGCCCGAGCTGGCGCGCGTGCCCGGGCCTGCCGGAGACGGGGTGAGGACGACGCCGGAGGAGGCCGAGGCGCTCGCGGGGGTGCAGCAGGCGGTGCGGGGCGACGAGACGCTCCTGGTCCTCCCGCCCCGCACGAGCCAGGTCACGGTCGGCAACCCGCTCCTCTACCGCCTCACGGGCACCGAGAACCCGACCCGCTACGACGTCATGCAGCCCGGCGTGGTCACCGAGCCAGACGTGCAGCGCGAGATGATCCGCGACCTCGACGCCGATCCGCCGCGCCACGTCGTCCGGTGGCTCGACCCGCGCACCGCGCCCGAGGACAACGCCGGGGGACGGCTGCGCGGCGCGATGCTCCTCGACGGCTGGGTGAGCCGCCACTACGGAGCGCCGCGCCGCTTCGGGACCTACGTCGTCCTCACGCGGCGGCCTGCACCGCCGGCGGGCTGAGCGCGCGCCGCGCCGCGCCCACCGACGAGGCCACCGTCAGCCCGCAGGCGGCGAGGACGACACCGCCGTAGATGACGACCGTCGCGCCCGGCAGGTCGCCGTCCGCCCGTGCGAGCGCGTACGGCACCACCGTTGCCAGCGAGCCGAGCACGCCGAACACGACGCCGGTCGCGGCGAGCACGACGCCCTCCAGCCGGATCATCCGCAGCAGCTCCTGCGGCGTGGCACCGATGAGCCGCTGCTGGCCCAGCTCGCGCCGCCGGTGCGCGATCGCCGCGGCCAGCCCGTTCACCAGCGTGATCCCCGCGAACACCGCGAGCATCCCGACGACCACGAAGTTCAGCGTCTGGACGTCCTGCGCCTCGCGGGTCGCCGTGCCGCCGGCGGTGTTCTCGATCACCTGCATCGCGATCGTCCCCGACGCGATGCCGGTGAACACGATGATCGGCATCAGCGCGCCGGCCATCTGGCGGGTGCGGCCGCGGACGTTCTGCGCGGTCAGCCAGCCGGGCGCGCCGCGCCGCTCGACCCCGCGGGCGAGCGCCACAGACACCTTCCGCACGAGCGCGGGCGCGAGGAGCGCGAGCCCGATCGAGGCCCAGATGCCGGCCTGGCCGGCGGTCTGCATCGCGTCGATGCCCTTGCCGTCGAACACGGTCGCGGTCACGGTGCCGCAGCTCACGCCGGCGGTCAGGAACAGGCCCGCCGCGAGCTTGCGGCCGCGGCCGAGCCGGGCGGCCTGCTCGACGGTCTCCGCACGCCGCGCCCGGCGCACCGCCGCGACGGCGGCGACCACCGACGCCACCACGGGCACGCCGATGCCGAGGGTGAACGCGGCGCCGCCGAACGCGCCGTCGACGTCACGCGCGAGCTGGCCCGAGTCGTGGAGCATGCCGACGAGCAGCGTGCTCCCCAGCCACCCGAGCGGGATCGCGCAGACGGCGGCGGTGAGCGCGACGAGCACGGCCTCGCCGACGACGAGCCGCGTGATCTGCGCGGGCGTCGCGCCCACGCGGCGCAGCAGCTCCATCTCGTCTTCGCGCTGGCGGACGGCCTGGGCGAGCGTGGAGGCGATGGAGAACGCGACCATGACGAGGCCCCAGCCGCCGACGACCGACGCCATCGTGACGAGCGTCTCCTCGTCGAGGGCGGAGACGCCGGGCCGCCCGGCGGTGTCGAGCAGCGACGCGAACGACATCACGATCGCCGCGCCGAGCAGCAGGATCACGAACGTCGCGGTGAACGCGCCGGAGCGGTGGCGCACGGAGCTGACGGCGAGCCGCAGCATCGCTCACGCCCCCAGCGCGATGGCGTCGCCGAGGCGCGTCATCTGGTGCGCGACCTTCTCGGCGGTCGGATCGGCGAGGTGTCCTGCGATGCGGCCGTCGGCGAGGAAGACGACGCGGTCCGCGTAGGAGGCGGCGACCGGGTCGTGGGTGACCATGACGACCGTCTGCCTGAGCTCGCGCACGGACGCGGAGAGCAGCTCGAGCACCTCACGGGCGCTGCGGGTGTCGAGCGCGCCGGTCGGCTCGTCGGCGAACACGACCGCCGGGTCGGTGACCAGGGCGCGGGCGAGCGCGACGCGCTGCTGCTGGCCGCCGGACAGCTCGGCGGGGCGGTGGTCGAGCCGGTCGGCGAGCCCGACGCGGTCGAGCAGCTCGACCGCCCGCGCGCGGTTCACCCGCCGCCCGGCGAGCCGCATCGGCAGCGTCACGTTCTGCAGCACCGTGAGGTTGGGGAGCAGGTTGAACTGCTGGAAGACGAACCCGACGCGCTGGCGGCGGAACTTCGTCAGGCGCGCCTCGCTCCCGCCCGCCAGCTCGACGCCGTCGATCGCGACGGTGCCGCCGGTCGGCTCGTCGAGCCCGGCGGCGCAGTGCAGCAGCGTCGACTTGCCGGAGCCCGACGGACCCATGATCGCGGTGAACGTGCCGGAGAGGAGCATCAGCGTCACGCCGTCCAGCGCCGTGACGGCGTGGCCGGTGCCGGGCGCGTAGACCTTCGTCACGTCGGTGAGCCGGACGGCCGCGGCGTGGCGCTCGGTGGTGGGATACGTGGACATGCCGGCAGCATCGGCCCGCGGGCCGCGCCGCACATTGGGGCGGGTTCCCGAGCGCGGGGGCGAGCGCCCCCGAGTGCGGGGTGGGGCTAGCCCCAGGATCGGCGGCGCGGCGCTGCTCACGACCCCGGCGCGCCGCGCCGGTGGCGGTCACCCGCCGGCGGCCTCCGGGCGATCGAGGATGCGCAGCCAGGTGCCGTCCGGCTGCCGCCGCGCGACCTGCGCGCGCCCGCCGGTGCCGTCCTTCGGCTTCGTCGCGGTCAGCGCGAGGTCGCCGTGGTAGAGCGTCGGCAGCGGCTCCTCGACCTCGAACCGCGGGGGCGGGTCGGCGCTGACCATCTGCGCGAGCAGCGCGCGGATGGCCGCGCGGCCGGTGGTGACGGAGCCGGGCGGGAGCCCGAGCACGGCGTCCTCCTCGTACAGCTCCGCGAGACCGTCGGCGTCGCGGGCGTTGGCGCGCTCGACGAACAGGCGCGCGAGGTCCTCTGGGGTCTTGGCCTTCTCGCTCATGCCTCCAGCGTCGCGCCCGGACTGAGAACCACAAGACCGATCGATGCTGCGATCTAGAATCAACGTTTATGGAGCTGCGTCAGCTCGAGTACTTCGTCGCCGTCGCCGAGGAGGCGAGCTTCACGCGCGCGGCGGCCCGCCTGCACGTCGCGCAGCCCGGCGTCAGCGCGCAGGTGGCCAAGCTCGAGTCCGAGCTGGGCCAGCGGCTGCTGAAGCGCACGACCCGGTCGGTGCGGCTGACCGACGTGGGGGAGTCGGTGCTCGCCCAGGCGCGGGCGGCGCTGGCAGGCGCGCAGGGCGTCCGCGACGCCGTCAGCGCCCACACCGGCCTGCTGCAAGGGCGCGTCGTCGTCGGGACCGTCCCGTCCTCCGGCGTCCGCGCGCTCCCCGACGCGCTCGCGACGTTCAACCGCGCGCACCCGGGCGTGGAGCTGCGCCTGCGTGAGGGGCGCGCCGACGCGCTGCTCGACGAGCTGGCGGCCGGTGGCCTCGACCTCGCGGTCGCGGGGGTGGCGGGTGACGCGGTGCCGCACGGCATCGCCACGCAGACCGTCATCGAGGACGACCTCACCGCGGCGGTCGGGCGTTCCCACCCGCTCGCGCGCGCCGGCCGCCGGACGATCACGCTGCACGAGCTGGCCGCGCTCCCGCTCGTCTGCCTCCCGCCGGGCAGCGGCATCCGGACGGCGCTCGACCGCGCGCTCGCCGCCGCCGGCCTGACCGCCACCGCCGCGCTCGAGGCGGGGGACCCGCTCGTCGTCGCCGACCTCGCCGCGCGAGGGCTCGGCGTCGCGGTGCTCCCGCAGAGCCTCGTCCGCAGCCGGCCCGAGGCGCTCCACCCGCTGCGCCTCCGCGGCGCCGGCCCGATCGGCGGGCGCGTCGTGCTCGCGTGGCGCGCCGACGCCGCCGCGCAGTCGCCTGCGGGCCGTGCGCTGGTCGAGCACGCGCGCGCCGCCCTGGCGACCGGGTGAGCGGTGAGCCCCAGCGGCGGTGGTCCTCCGGCGCGGTGCGGCAGAACTTCCCAACCGTCCCGCCGGCTCCGGCGACTGGGACGTTGTGCCGCGCTGCGCGGCCCAACCCACCACGTCTCGCGCGGCGCAACGACACGTGGGAAGTTGTGCCGGTGGGACGGCAGCTCGGTGGCGGCGCGGGCGAGGCGCGCGCGCCCTACGCGCCCGGCGGCTGGCTCCACCCGCGCGTGGTGCGCGCCAGCTCGACGAACCCGTGCTTGCGCAGGAAGGCCAGCTCGGCGGCCGCGCCCTCCTCCAGCGGGGCGACCTCGGTGCGCAGCAGGCGCGCGCCCGCGAGCCGCAGCCAGTCGGCCGCGTGGGCGAGGAGGTGCGTGCCGATGCCGCGGCGGCGGTGCTCCTCGGGCACGTGCAGCTCCCACACGTCGGCCCAGCCCGCCAGCCGCGAGCGTGTGCCGCCCATGGTCAGGTCCGCCGCGACCTCGACGTAGCCCGCCACGTCGACGCCGGGCAGCGACGCGACCCACCGCGTGCCGAAGCCCCCAAGCACGCGCTGGACGCGCAGGTCGGGCGGTGGCGGGGCGGTCGCCGCCGAGGGGAGCCCGGCGACGGGCGCGGCGAGCACCAGCTCGATCCGGTCGCCCGGCGCGAACCCCGCGCGCTGGAGCACCGTCCGCACGTGCGGCCACGAGTCCGGCACGCCGTACACGCCCGCGGCGGGCAGCGCCCCGTCGGCGTAGCGCCGCACGACGCCCCAGCGGCCGAGCTGCTCCAGCGCGGCGCTCGCCACCGCCGATCCGGCCTCGGCGAAGTCCGGCCAGCAGACGAGCCACCGGAGCTCGCCCGCGCCGCGGTAGTCGAGGCCGACGTCCGGCCCTGCGCCGTAGCGCAGCACGAGCGCCGCTGCGACCACCCGCGCGCGCACCACGCCGACCAGCGCCACTCGCTCGACGACCCACGGGTCGACGATCACCTCGTCCGGCTCGCGCTCGAGCTGCGAGAGCACCGCGTTCACCGACACGGACACGCCCGGCAGGACCGTCCCGATGTGGGCGTTGACGAGCTCGGTCAGCTGCTCGCGGTCGGCGCGGCGGAACGGACGGACTTCGATGGACGGCACGGCGGCCACCTCCTGCGGCGTTGCAGCGATGAAGAAGAGGCCGCCACCGGTGCGGTACGCGACGGGACGGTACCGGACTGATTCCCGTTGCGCACCGGTCGACGTCGGCACTCCTGATCAAGAAGCGCTATTGATCAGATATCACTTGTGATAGTCCGCAGTTGTGTTCAACATCCGCGCGCCTTCGATCAGGGCTTTCGAGCAGACAGGGGACGTCATGAGAAGCAGGGAGCGGAACGCGGCCTGGCGGGGGTCGGCGTGGCTGAGGGGCATCGCCAGTGTGGTTGCCGGGGCTGTCGTGGTGCTCGGATGGCCGACGTTCGCGGTGTCCCAAGGTGACCCGACCCCTCCTTCGCGTCCTCTCGGCCACCTTCCCGCACGGCCGCCGATCGCGACGACCAGCGACGGCCGGCAGGCGCGGCTCCCGCCCGGTGCGGAGGAGCTTGCCTCCGAGCGCACGGAGACGACGCGCACCTGGGAGCTCGACAACGGCGAGCGGCTCACCCGCTCCTACGCCGCACCGGTCAACTTCGAACGCGAGGGTCGACTCGTGCCGATCGATGCCGCCCTCGTTGCCTCTAGCGCTGCCGGAGTCGCCTTCCGCACCAAGCGCAATGCCGTGACGGCCGAGCTGCCCAAGGACACATCCGACCCCGTCCGCGTTCGTTCTCGCGGCCTCTCCCACGCCACGCTTGTGATGGCGGGAACCTCGGCGGCGGTGGCGCTGACCGCGGTTCCAGCAGGACTGCTGGCAACGACCCCCGCGGCGGGAGCCGCACCGCGGTGCGCGGTGACCCACGGGCGCGTGGCGCTCGCGACCGCAGAGGCCCGCGTGTTCCTGCGGCGGAACCGCCACGACGGGGACGACGTGTACGCGTGCCTCGTCGGGCGGCGGCCGCTGCTGGTCGGTGAGCGGACCGCGGAGCGCGCGGCCGCGAAGTTCCAGCTCGCCGGGCCGTTCCTCGCGTACCGGATCGCGAGCGGGTCGTCGCGCGGGGTGGGGTACGGCGTGGAGATCGTGGATCTGCGGCGGCGCGCGGTCGTCGCGGCGGCGCCGGCCGCGCGTGGGGAGACGTTCGTGCTCGGACGCGCCGGGGTGGCGCTGCTCGCGGGACCCGATCCGGCGGGGAGTGGGCAGACCGTCGTGCGCGCGCTGGACGCTGGCGCGCGCACGATCGACGAGAGCGTGCGCACGCTGGCGACGGGCGCCATTCCTGCGGGGAGCCTCGCGGTGAGCCACGACGGGCGCACCGGTGCCTGGACGGAGAACGGCGCGCCGCGGAGTGTGGCGCTGCGCTGACGTGCGCGGAACGGGTGCCATGCTCTGCGACCGATCGCATGGCCGACGCCCCGTCCCCGAGAGACCGGTTCACGTTCCCCCGCGCCCAGCTCCGCGGCCGCACCGTCCGCGGCGCGCTCGTCACCGCGGCGTTCCTGCTGCTCATCGACGGGCTCACCGTCGCGCAGGGGCTGGTCGTCACGCGGCTGCTCGGGCCGGAGCTGATCGGCCTCTACGGCATCGTCACGGTCACGACGATGACGATCATCGCCCTCAAGCGGGTGGGGATCGACGAGGAGTACGTCCGCCAGGACGAGGAGGGGCAGGAGGAGGAGTTCCAGCGCGCGTTCACGCTCGAGCTGGTGAGCGCGGCCGTGCTCGCGATCGCCCTCGTCGCGCTCGCGCCGCTCATCGCGGCGATCTACGGCGACGACCGCCTCACCGGCCTGATGGCCGCCATGGCGTACCTGCCGCTCGCGTTCGCGCTCCAGGCGCCGCTGTGGATCTTCTTCCGCCGCATGGAGTACGCGCGGATGCGCGCGCTGCAGGCGATCCAGCCGGTCGTGTCGTTCGGGATCACGATCGGGCTGGCCGCGAGCGACTTCGGCGTCTACAGCCTGATCGTCGGCCCGGCCGCCGGCTACGTCGTCGCCGTGGCGGTCGCGATCGCGCTGTCGCCCTACCGGCTGCGGCTGCGGTGGGACACGCGCACCGCGCGCCGCTACCTCGCGTTCTCGGCCCCGATCCTCGTCGCGACGCTCGCCACGCTCGTCGTGCAGCAGGGTCAGGTGCTCGCGTTCGACGTCGCCGAGAGCCTCACGTACGTCGGCTTCCTGACGCTCGCGCTGACGGTCACCCGCTACGTCGACCGCGCCGACCAGGTCGTCACCGCGACGATCTACCCGGCGATCGCGGCGATCCAGGGTCGCACGCGGACGCTGACCGAGCTGTTCGTCAAGTCCAACCGCGCGACGCTCCTGTGGGTCCTGCCGTTCAGCGCGGCGGTGATCCTCTTCGCCCCGGACCTCGTGACGTTCGTCGTGGGGGAGGAGTGGCGCGACGCGGAGCTGCTCATCCAGGGCCTCGCGGTCGCGGGCGTGCTGCAGCACCTCGGGTTCAACTGGTTCAGCTTCTACCGCGCGCACGGCGACACGCGGCCGCCGGCGGTCGAGGCGGTCGTGCACGCCGCGGCGTTCGTCGTGCTCGCGGTCGGCGGCCTGATCGCGGCGGGGCCGGAGGGGTTCGTCGCGGGCCGCATCGCGGCGGTCGCGGTCGCGCTGGTGGTGCGGCGGCGGTACATCGCCCGGATGCTGCCCGGCGTGCGGTGGCGGGAGGTCGTCGGGCCGGCGACGCTTGCGGTCGTCCCTGCGGTGGCCGCGGCGCTGGCCGTGCGGCTAGCGCTCTGGGGCGGTGAGCGGGAGCCGTGGCAGGCCGCGCTCGAGCTGCTCGTCCTCGCCGCCGTCTTCGCCGTGCTCGCGTTCCGCCGCGAGGCCGCGCTCCTGGCCGAGCTGCGGGGCAGCCTGCGCCAGCAGCACGCCGGCGAGCACGACGGCGACGAGCGTGAGGGCGGGAAGCTCCCAGTCCCAGTCGATGGCTGAGTGCGCGGCCCACGCCGCCAGCGCGGCGACCGGGCCGGCGGCGAGCGCGGGATCGCGCCGCACCACCTGACGCGCCGCGCCGATCACACCCGCGAAGAGGAGGCCGAGGAGCGCGAGCCCGACCAGGCCGAGCTCGGTGAGCGTCTGCAGCGGGAGCGAGTGGGCGTTGCGGACGCGCTCGTCGAGCTCGCGCCGCTCCCGCCAGGCGACCTCGAACGACCCGGCGCCGTTGCCGTGCAGCGGCGCGTCGGCCCACGACGCGATCGCGACGTCCCAGTACGCGTAGCGGTGGCTGTCGCCGGAGCCCAGGCGCTGGGCGGTCGCGCCGAACGCCGGGTTGGTCTTGCCGCCCTCGTCGCGGTCGATGACGGCGAGCGCGAACGGGGTGAGCGCGAGCACCCCGGCGGCCAGCCACGCGAGCGGGCGGAGCCGGTCGGAGCGCGGGAGCGGGCCGAGCGGCGCCGTGCCGTCGACCTCCACGCGCGCGCTCCACGCCTGCATCGCCGCCGCGCCGGCCGCGACCGCCAGCAGGGCGGGGACGAGCACGACGCCGTCGAGCGCCTCGGACGCGACGACCGCGACCGCCGTCGCCTCGACCGCGATCGCCCCCGCCCGCAGCTGGGGCCAGCGCGGCGCGAGCGCGAGGAGGACGGCGAGCCCGACCGCGGCGGCGGCCAGCGCCCCGCGCGAGAACGTCAGGTAGACGCCGAGGCCGAGCAGCGGCGCGGCGGCCGCGGCGGCGAGGCGCAGCCACTCGGGCCGCTCGCGCGCGCCGGCCAGGCGGGCGCAGAGGATCAACGCGAGCGCGGCCAGCGCGCCCTCGGCGTTCCAGTACGTCAGCGGCTGCTCGAGCCGGCCGCCCGCGGACACCGTCTCGTGCAGGTCGAGCACCTCGGCGTGGCCGAGCAGCCCGTAGCCGATCACCACGAACGTGCCGGCCGCCAGCGCGGGCTCGGCCCACCAGGCGGCGGCGCGCACGCGGAACGCGAGCGCGGCGGCCCACAGCGCGGCGAGGTAGAGCAGCATCCGCTCGCGCGCGTCGACCGCGGGCCCGCCGAGCGGCGACCACGCGGCGGACAGCGCGCTCCACCCCGCCAGCAGCGCGAGGCCGCCGACCGCGAGGAGCGCGGCGCGCGAGTCGAGGCCGCCGCGCGGGGCGGGGACGAGCGCGAGCGCGGCGGCGAGCGTCAGCCACGCGACGACGCACGCCACGAGCCGGCCGCCCGTGAAGTAGCCGCCGCTGGCGAAGGCCAGCGCGGTGGGGCCGGCGAGCAGGAGGGCCTGGACGGCGAGGAGGGCGGAGCGGCGCACGCGGCGGGGGAGCCTAGTGGGCACGGGCTGGCGGGCGCGTGCGCGGGGGGGACGTGCGGGTGGCGGTGGCGCCGGGGCGCGTCGTACGCTCCTGCGCGGCTTGTCCCGCCCCCGCCCTCGCCTGATCCCGCTGGCCCTCGCGGCTGCCTGCTACCTGCTCGCGCTCGTCCAGCGGCCCGGCGACGTCGTGGCTGACACGAAGCTCGACCTGTACGTGGATCCGCAGGGGTTCCTGTCGGAGGTCGCGAGCGCGTGGACCGAGCAGGTGCAGCTCGGGCACGTCTTCGGCGGCCAGTACGGCGGCTACCTGTTCCCGATGGCGCCGTGGTTCGCGGTCGGCGACCTGCTCGGCATGCCGACGTGGCTCGTCCACCGGCTGTGGCTCGGGACGCTGCTGGCGCTGGCGGCGTGGGGCGCCGTCCGGCTGATGGACGCGCTGCTCGACCGGCCGCGCGGCGTCCCGCACGTCGCCGCCGCGCTGATCTTCGTGCTCAACCCGTACGTGACGGTCTACGCGAACCGCACGTCGATCTCGCTGCTCGCGTACGCGGCGCTGCCGTGGCTGCTCCTCGCGGTGCACCGGGGCCTCAGGGAGCCCGGCGGCTGGCGCTGGCCCGCGCTGTTCGCGCTCGTCCTGACGTGCACCGGCGGCGGGGTGAACCTCGCGGTGACCGGCTGGGTGCTCGTCGGGCCGCTGCTCTTCGTCCTCTACGAACGCGTCTACGGCGGCGTCGACACGCGCGCGATCTGGCGGTTCGCCGTCCGCCTGGTGCCGGTGACGCTGCTGGCGAACGTGTGGTGGCTGGCGCCCGCGCTGGTGCACCTGCAGTACGGCCTGGACTTCCTGCCGTTCACCGAGCAGCCGGGGACGATCTGGCAGACGTCGAGCGTCACCGAGTCGCTGCGCCTCATGGGCTTCTGGACGAGCTACATCGGCGGCGGCTTCGGGGGCGAGCTGCGGCCGTTCGCGTCGCATGCGCCGGCGCTGCTCTTCCATCCGCTGGTGCTCGTCGCGTCGCTGCTCATCCCGGCCTTGACGCTCGGCGGCTTCGCGTGGACGCGGCGGTGGCGCTACGGCCCGTGGTTCCTGATCCTCGGCCTCACCGGCCTGGCGATCATGGTCACCGGCTTCCCGGAGGGGACGCCGCTGCGCAAGGCGTTCACGTTCACCTACAACCAGGCCGAGCCGCTGCGCTTCCTGCGCACGACCTACAAGGCGGGGCCGCTGCTGGCGCTCGCGCTGGCGGGCCTCGGCGGCGCGCTGGCCGGGGTCGCGTGGGACCGCGCGGCGCGGCTGCAGGAGAACGCCGGGCTCGCCCGCGGGCTGCTCGCGGTCGGGACGTTCGCGATCTGCGCCGTCGCCGCGTGGCCGCTGACGTCGGGCCGCGCGCCGGAGCGCCAGCTCGTGTTCGACGTCCCGCAGTACTGGCACGAGACGGCGGCCGAGGTGGAGGCCATGCCGCCGGGCCGGCGGGCGATGGTGCTGCCGGGCCGGCTGTTCGCGTACTACGACTGGGGCGGGACGATCGACCCCATCCTGCCCGCGCTCAGCGAGCGGCCGGTGGCGGAGCGGATGATCGTGCCGTTCGCGGACCTGCGCTCGGTCGACCTGCAGTTCACGGCCGACGCGCTCGTCAACCAGGAGCGCGCGCTGCCCGGTCAGCTCGCGCCGCTGCTGCGGACGATGGGCGTCGGGAGCGTCGTGTCGACCGCCGACGACGACCGCGCGCGCAGCGGGGCGATCGGGCCGGTCGAGGCCGAGGACGTCCTCGCGCGGCAGGAGGGGCTGGGAGCGCCGCGCCCGCTGGGGCCGGTGGAGCGCGAGCACGCGGCCGCGGGGCGTGTCGCGGCCGACCGCGAGCTGCCGCGCGTGCAGGTGCGCGACGTGGCGCAGCCCGGGGCGATGGTGTCGGTGCTCCCGCGCGGGCCCCAGACGGTGCTCGACGGCAGCGCCGACGGGATCGCATCGCTGGCCGCGTTCGGCGGGTTGGACCCGGGGAAGCCGCTCGCGTACGCGGCCGACCTCGACGCGGAGCGCATCCGCGCCGCGGCGGCGGACGGCGGCGAGGTCGTCATCACCGACTCGAACCGCCGGCAGGCGTTCGTCGGGTCCCGCATGCGGGCCAACCGCGGCCCGGTGCTGCTGCCGAGCCAGACGCTGTCGGAGGACGGCGCGATGCTGGACCCGTTCGACCTCGGCCCCGACGCGCAGACCGTGTCGCAGCTCGATTCGGCCGGGCCGCCCGAGGTGTCCGAGCTGTTCGCCCCGTCGTCGCCGCAGACCGCCCAGTTCCCCGAGCACCGCCCGTACGCGGCGATGGACGGCGACGAGTCGACGATGTGGCTCGCCGACCGCGCGCTGAGCGAGGACCGCCACTGGCTCGAGATCCGCTTCACGGCGCCGCGCGACGTCGGGACGATCGAGGTCCTGCCCTACGGCGACGAGCGCGGGCGCCCGCGCGTGCTCGACGTCGCGGGCAAGCGCGTGGAGGTCGGCCGCGGGCCGGTGAAGGTCGCGGTCAACCGCAAGGGCCTGCGCGCGCTGCGCATCACGATCGTCGACGCGACCGAGCCGTTCGGCGGCACCGGCGGCGCGGGCGGCATCGCGGAGGTGCGCATCCCCGGCGTCGTGCCGTACGAGCGGCTGCGGCCCCCGGTGCTCGCCGAGAAGGCGCTCGCCGGGCAGCCCGCGAACGGCCCGCTCAGCTACCTCTTCTCGCG
The DNA here is from genome assembly GCF_056863265.1 of Parviterribacter multiflagellatus. NCBI lineage: Bacteria > Bacillati > Actinomycetota > Thermoleophilia > Solirubrobacterales > Parviterribacteraceae > Parviterribacter > Parviterribacter multiflagellatus. Next base: position 296,313 of record NZ_JBXPIZ010000002.1, on the reverse strand, counting down.
CGTGACGACCGACGCGCCCGGCCGCACCTCGGGCGCCGTCGGGCTCCCGCAGACGCACCTGCTGCGCGACCGCACCGACCCCGAGTGGCAGATCCTCCGCACGATCGCGCCGCCCGCCGCACGCACGTGGACGGCCGACGCGTGGACACGCCCGCTCGACGCTTCCGGTCCCGAGCTGGACCACCTCGCCGGCACCACCGGCACCGTCGCGGCGGACGGCCCACGCGAGGCCGGGCTCGCCCGCCACCGTCCGTCGCGCGCGTTCGACGGCGATCCCGGAACGGCGTGGATCGCCCCGTGGGTCGACCCTGACGGCGGCGAGCGTGGGGAGCCCGGCGCGACGATGGCGTTGGAGCTGCGGCGGGAGACCACGGTCGAGCGGCTGCGGCTCGTCCCGGCCGCGGTCGCGGTGCGGCGGCCGACGCGCGTGCTCGTGAGCGTCCGCGGCGGCGCACGGCCGGGCGACGTGGAGGCCGACGTCGCGGCCGACGGGACGCTCGTGCTCGGGCGCGCGCTGCGCGGGCGGCAGGTCGACCTCCGGGTCGTCGACGCGCGCTTCCCCGCGGGCACGACCGCGCGCGAGCGGCAGCGGCGCGCGGTCGGCATCGCGGAGGTCGTGGGCCTGGCCGGCGCGCGCGTGCGCGACGCGGCCCCGGCGACCGACCTGCGCGGGCGCTGTGGCGACGCGCGCATCCAGACCCCCGGCGGCGTGATCGAGATGCGCGCGGTCGGGACGGTCGAGGCGCTCGAGGCCGGCGACGCGATCCGCGCGGTGGCGTGCGGCACGGTCGACCTGGCCGCGGGCCGGCAGGACGTGGACGGCCTCGATTCGCGGCTGCGGATCGACCACCTCCGCCTCCGCTCGGCGCCCACCGATCCGCCCGCCTCCACCGGCACCCCCGCCGCGGCCGCTGCTGGCGAGGTGCTGGACACCGGCAGCGAGGGCGACGGCGAGCGCACCGGCGTGAAGCTCCGCATCGACGCGCCGGGGTGGCTCGTCCTGGGCGACTCGATCAGCGCCGGATGGAAGGCGACCTGCGACGGCGAGGATCTCGGCGAGCCGGTCCCGATGCAGGGCTTCGCGAACGCGTGGAAGGTGGAGCCGGGCTGCACCGACGTCGACTTCACGTGGGCGCCGAACAAGGCGCTCGGCCCGGCCTACCTGGTCTCGCTCGTCAGCTCGCTCGCCCTGCTGCTCCTGCTGGCGCTGACCGCCCGCCGCCCGGTGCCCGCCGCGGTGCGCACGCCGTTCCCCGCCCACGACCCGCCGGCGCGCTGGCCGTGGGGCCGCGCGGTCGCCGCGGGCGTGGCGGCGGCGCTCGTCATCGGGTTCGTGTTCGCGATCCGTGCGGGTGTGATCGCGTTGCCCGTCGTCGTGCTCGTCCTGCGCTACGCGGTCCCGGCCCGGACGCTCGCGCTGGCCGGCGGCGCGCTGCTCGCGATCGTCGTCCCGGTGCTCTACGTCGTCCATCCCGGCCCCGACCCGGGCGGCTACAACTCGAACCTCGCGGTCGACCGCATCGCGGCCCACTGGGTCGGCGTCGCGGCCGTCCTGCTCATCGCCGCGGCGCTCGCCCGCACCCTCGCGGCGGCCCACCGCGACCGCCGCGCCGGGCTGCCAGACTGACGCGCCGTGCCGCTGCGCCTCGCCCTCGCCGCCTGCGCCGTCGTCGTCGCCGTCGTCTTCGCCGCCACCGCGCGCGACCACCGCACGTGCGAAGACGCGCGCCGGGCGATCCTCGACGCGGCCGTCGCCAAGCACCAGGTCGACCTCGCCGACGTCGACCTCGTGCGCGAGACGTGCCGGGGCACCGACGGGCTCGCCGGGGCGGCGCTCGCGCTCAGCCGCAGCGAGAGTCCTGCGCGCCGCGCTCAGGCGTTGGAGCTGGCCCGCGAGGCGGCGGAAGACGAGCCGGACAACTCGGTCGCCTGGCGCGCCGTCGCTGCCGCGGCGTCGGGCTCCGAGGCGCGCGCCGCCCAGCGCCGCGTCGAGGCGCTCGACCCCTTGCCCTTCAGGCGCAGCAGCGGTCGCTCGACGCCGTAGTAGCTCGCCGCCGCGACCGCGACGCTCACCGCGACGGTCGGGATCAGCAGCGACACGAAGCCCGAGCCCGGCAGCCACTCGTCGGCGCCCTGCTCCTGCAGCCACTTCATGAGCGGCAGGTGCCAGAGGAACACGCCGTAGGAGATGAGCCCGAGCCACGCGACGACGCGGTGACCGAGGAACCGGCGCGGCGCCCCGCCCGCCGCGGCGCCGAAGATCGCAGGCGCCAGCACGAACGCCGCGAAGACCGCGTAGAGCACGTGCTGGGTGAGGAAGTCGAGGCGCGTGTCCGGCAGCGCGAACGCGCGCGGCAGCCCGAGCCCGTACGCGAGGAGCGCCAGCACCGCCGCCGCCGCGATCCACGGCAGCCACGGCCGAGCGCGCACGGTCCGCAGCACGCCGAAGCGCTCCTCGCCGCCCCACGTCGCGACGCTGACCGTCGCCAGCGCCATCCCGAGCGCGAACCAGTCCAGGTGCGTGAGGATCGAGTTCTGCAGCACGTGGTCCATCGGCAGCAGCGCGCGCGTCAGGAGGCTCGCCAGCGCCAGCGCCCCGAGCAGCGCCAGCTCGATCCCGACCGACCGCCGCGCGATCCGCCCGACGACGAGCGCGAGCACCGGCAGCGCGAGGTAGAACGTGACCTCGACGGCGAGCGACCACGCCGGGTCGATCCCCATCAGGAACGTGTAGTGGTCGTAGATGTTGACGAACAGGTAGCACTGCCACCACGGCCCGTCCCAGAAGCCCGGCAGCCCCGGCCAGATCGCGAGGACCGTCAGCGCCAGCCAGTACGCGGGGATGATCCGCAGCGCCCGCCGCCACAGGTACGGCAGCACCCGGATCGGCGGGCGGTCCTGCAGCCGCGACGCGACGAACGGCCGGTAGAGCAGGAAGCCGGACAGCAGGAAGAAGAGCGTGACGCCGACGTTGAGCCGCGCGGTGACGCCGCCGAGCGCGTTCGTCTCGCTGAACGTCGTGAGCGTCCCCGCGTGGGTGAGCACGACCATGAGCGCCGCGACCGCACGGGTGCCGTCGAGCAGCGGGAACCGGGGGTTGCCCGGGGGCGGCGCGACGGCGTCCGGCGTGGTCGCGGCCATCGGCCGCTATCGCTTCCGGACGCGGATGACGCAGTTCCAGGCCGCGACCTCGCGCAGCCCGGGGACCTTCATGATGACCCGCAGCTTGGGCCAGTAGCGCGGCTCGACGCGCTCGATCACCAGGTCGGCGTGCGAGCGCACCTCGCGCAGCGTCGTCCCGACGTGCACGGCCCACAGCCCTTCCCCGTAGCGGTTCTTGCGCGGCGGCCCGTGGCGCTTCTCGTACAGCCGCGGCCCGCGCTCGGGACCGAGGAAGTGGTAGGGAGACATGTCGTGCCCGCCCCACGGGGAGTACCAGTTCGTCCACGAGATGTAGCCCCAGCCGCCGGGCTTGAGGATGCGCGCGATCTCGCTGATGACCGCCGGCGTGTTCGGGGTGTGCTCGAGCAGGTTCGAGCAGAACGCGCCGTCGTACGACGCGTTCTCGAAGGGCAGGTCGCCGGCGTCGCCGAGCATCCAGCCCTCGGGCGGGCCGCCGGGGAGGAAGATCTCCTCCTCGGAGTTGTCGAGCGGCGTGACGTCCGCGCCGCGCGCCCGCAGCGCGCGCGTGTAGTAGCCCGGGCCGCAGCCGAGGTCGACGACCTTCTGGCCCTGCAGCGGCCCGTATCGCGCGTCGAGGTCGGCGGCCGCGTCGCGCGCGACGAGCGTGTAGAACGGCCACGGGTCCTCGACCTCGTTGCGGAAGAGCTCCCACAGCTGGCGCTTCTTGGCCAGGCCGGTGAGGTGCGGCGGCTCCGCGCGCTGCTGCTCGGTCGCGCCCATCAGTACGGCCAGGGCCCCGACGTGTGACCGAGCAGGCGCGCGACCGGCCGCAGCCGGGCGACGATCAGCGCCTTGACGACGACGTTGCGCAGGAACCACGGCAGCTGCAGGAGCTGGCGCCCGACGTTCCGCAGCCACGCCGCGCCCGACAGGTCCTCGCGCGTGAACTGCGCCATCGAGGTCGAGCGGCCGACGTAGCGCCACTTGCGCCCCGCGATCGTCACCTTCGCCAGCGCGAGCGTGACGCCGATGGAGGAGAACGAGTCGTGCACGAGCATCGTCCCGCCGCGCTCGACGCGATCGCCCCACGCGGTGAGGTCGAAGTGGGCGAACCGGTAGCTGTGCGCGCCGTCGACGTAGAGCACCGAGAGCTCCCCCTCGACGTCGCCCAGCGCGTCCTCGGCCTTGCGGCGCAGGTGCGTCACGCGGTCCGACACGCCGTGGCCGACGAGGTTGGCGGTGAACTGCGCGAAGTCCGACTCGCCCGCGTCGGCGTCCTCGGACGTCTCCTGCGGGGCGCGGTCGACGCCCAGGTGGGGGTCGATCGCGATCACCGCGACGTCGTCGGGCGCCGCCTGCGCGAGCACGATCGTCGACTTGCCGCGGAACGAGCCGATCTCGACGATCTTGCCGCCGGGCCGGGTCGCGCGGGCCGCCGTGGCCAGCCGCTGCGCCTGGGCGTCGGTCAGCCACCCCTCGACCTGCGGGGGCGTGATGGTCGCCGTCATGACGCGGCCGCCTGCGTGCTCATGCGACCGGACCGTAGCGCCAGCCCCATCGCGCCCAGCGCCGCGATCGCCTGCAGCCCGAGGACGACGGCCGCGAACGCGACGAGGTCGAAGTCGCCGAGCGTGAGCAGGAACGGCTCGGCGACCGCGACGACGCCGAGGATCCACAGGAAGCTCGTCATCCGCAGCGCGAGCATGTACTGCACCGCCAGGTACGCCGCCGCGAGCAGCGCCATCGCCGCGCCGAGCACGACGAGCGCGTCGGCGGCCGTCGTGTACTCCGCGCCGAACGCGACGCGCAGCAGCAGCGACGGGACGGCGAGGAAGACGAGCAGCGCGGGGACGGTGACGAGGCCGAGGATGCCCAGCGTCCGCAGGAACACGGGCCGCGGGTCGAGTCCGGCGGCGGCGCGGCGGGTCGCCTCGGGGAGGAGGTAGAGGCCGACGCCGATCGCCACCCACACGACGAGCTTGGCCGCGACGACCGCCGCCGCGTAGGCGCCGGCGGCGTCCTCGCTCATCTGGTGCTTGGCCACGATCACGTCGACGTTCTGCAACGCGGCGAGGAAGACCAGGCCGACGATCGGCGCCCAGCCGCCGGAGACGAGGCTCGCGAGCGTGCGCGGCTCGGGCGCGCGGCCCATGCCGCCGGCGCTCGACGTCTGCCGGGCGATGACGCCGGTGAGGATCACGGCGGCGACCAGCATCGACAGCGGCGTGCCGAGGTACGCGCCGGTCATCCCCGCGCCCGCGGCGACGAGGACGAGGCCGAGCATCAGGCGCCCGAAGGCCTCCAGCACGATCGACTGGCCGACCGCCGCGTACCGGTGCAGGCCCTGGAGCGCGCCGCGCAGGACGCCGAGGACCATCCACAGCATGCCGGTCGGGACGATCGCCGCGGCCGCCCAGGGATGCTCGGGCACGGCGATCAGCTCGGCGATCTCGTTGCGGAAGATCACCGAGACCGCGGTGAGCGCGACCCCCACGACCGCGAGCTGCGTGAGCCACCGGCGCGCGGTGGTGGCGACCGAGACCGGGTCGCCGAGGTGGCCGAGGGCCGTCTCGCGGGCGACCGCGACCTGCAGCGCGCTGCCGGCGACGGCGAGGATGGTGAACGTGGAGAGCAGCGCGCCGAGCGCGCCGTAGTCGCCGACGCCGAGCAGGCGGGCGAACACGACGGTGAAGACGATCGCGATCGCGTTGGCGCTGAGCGTCGCGAACGCCATGCCCGCGGCCTTGGCGGTCTCCGAGCGGCCGAGGGCGGCGCGCAGCGACGGGCGCTCGCTCTCGGCCGAGCGCCGGAGCACCGCGAGGTTCTGCTCGGCCGTGCTCTCCCACGTGAAGCCGGCGGCGCGGGCGCGGGCCTGCTCGCCCAGCTCCTCCCGGCGCTCGGGGTCGTGGACGAGCCTGCGGACGCGCTCACCCAGCTCCTCCGGCGTGTGCGCGAGCAGGCCGGTCTGCTCGTCGACGATCGACTCCTTCAGGCCGCCGACGCGCAGGGCCGCGCTCGGGGTGCCGACGGTCGCGGCCTCCATCACGGTCAGGCACCAGCCCTCGGCCGACGAGGCGGTGAGGTTGACCCACGCGCGCCCGTAGAGGTCGTACTTCTCGGCCTCGCTGACGTGGCCGTGGAGCGTCACGCGGTCGTGCAGCCCGCGGGCGTCGATCTCGGCCTCCAGCGCGGGGCGGTGGTCGCCCTCGCCGGCGATGTCGAGGTGCGCGTTGGGGATCGACTCGAGCACGTCGAGCACGACCTCGATGCGCTTGTACTGCTTGAGCCGGCCGAGGTAGAGCAGGCGCGGCGTCATCGACTTCGCGCCCGCGGGATGCGCGGGCTGGTCGATCCCGCAGTAGACGACGTGGAGGTTGTCGCGCGGGATGCCGAGGTCGATCAGGTCCTCGCGCGCGGCCTCGGAGATCGTGAGGACCGGGATGTGGCGGTAGAGGGTGGTGAGCGGCGCCTTCTCCGCGACGAACGCGGCGACGCGGCCCTTCCAGCCCATCTCGGCGACGTAGTGGTCCTGGTGGACGTGGTGGATCAGCGCGACGGTCGGCTTGCGCAGCCACCACCAGGCGGGGGAGCCGAACGCGATGCCGTTGACGACCTCCAGCACGACGTCGGCGTCCTTGCCGATGCCCTTGGTCAGGGTCGCGAGCGCGGCGCGCGGGAAGACGGTGACGCGCGACCCCATCCGGTGGATCGTCAGGCCGGGGGCGAGCTCCTCGGTGGGCTTGGCGCCCGGGTAGTCGCCGGCGATGACGGTGACGCGGTGGCCCCACGCCAGCCAACGGGCGACCTGGCCGTACAGGTTCGTCCCCGTCCCACCTCCCTGGGGGTGGGTCCAGTCGCGGTCGGTGAGCAGCAGGATGTGCACGAGCGGCGCGAGGCTACACACCCTCCCGCCGGGAGTCGATCTACAGTTCCCTGCCGTGCCGCGACTCGCTGCCCTGATCTCGATCTTCGTCCTCGCCCTGACGGGCACCGCCTTCGCCCAGGGCGCGGGCGACGACCAGTACCAGGACCCCTTCGGCGACGAGCCGTCCCAGAACGACTCCGGGTCGGGCTCCGGCGGTGGCGGCGGCGGTGGCGGCGAGAGCGGGCTGAGCGACACGCCGCAGGTCCAGGACGACGACACCGGTTCGGCCGGCGCGGGCTCCGCCGGCGCGTCGGGCTCGGGCTCGTCCGGCAGCGGCACGCCGGGCACGACCGGCTCCACCCCCGCGGGCACCGCGACGACCCCGGCCGGCGAGGCGCTCCCGAACACCGGCTCGGACCCCCGCATCCTCGTCCTGCTCGGCGCGGCCTTCCTCCTCATGGGAGCAGGCCTGCGGCTTCGCACCATCGACCCCGACGCGTTCTAGCCTGGAGGGCGGACCATGCCGCCCACGGTCGTCGACAGCGCCTCGGCCGAGCAGACCGCCGCGCTCGGCGCGGAGGTCGCGGCGCGGCTCGCGCCCGGCGACGTCGTGCTGCTGCGCGGCGAGATGGGGGCGGGGAAGACGACGTTCGTGCGGGGTGCCGCGCGGGCGCTCGGGTACGACGGGGCCGTGACGAGCCCCACGTTCACCATCGGGCGGCGGTACGAGACGGGCCGGGTGCCGATCGCCCACGTCGACCTGCACCGCCTGGCGAGCCTCGACGACGAGGAGCCCGACCTGCTCGCCGACTACGTCAACGACGACCACGTCGCGTTCGTCGAGTGGCCCGAGATCGCTGGAGACACGATCGTCTCTCGCGCGCGAGTGACTTTGGAGCACGCCGGCGGCGACGCGCGGCGGGTGACCGTGGAGTGGAACGAGCCCGCATGAACCTCCTCGCGTTCGACACCGCCACGCCGGCCACGGTCGTCGCGCTCATCACCGGTGACGGACCCGGGGCGGAGCTGCGCCACGACCCCGCGCCAGGCGAGCGGCCGGGCCACGCGCGGGAGCTGCTCCCGCTCGCGACGCGCCTGCTGGAGGACGCGGGCCTGCGCTTCGCCGACCTCGACCGCATCGCCGTCGGCGTCGGGCCCGGGACGTTCACCGGCCTGCGCATCGGCGTCGCGACGGCCCGGGCGCTCGCGCAGGGCGCGCAGGCCGAGCTCGTCGGCGTCGGCACGCTCCACGCGCTCGCGGAGGCCGCCAGCGCCGAGGCGCCCGGCGGCAGGGTGCTGAGCGTCCTCGACGCCCGCCGCGGCGAGGCGTTCGTGGCCGCGTACGAGGACGGCCTCCAGGCGCTCGCGCCGCAGGCCGTCAAGCCCGAGGAGCTGCCCGATCTCGCCCGCGGAGCTGCGCTGGCGGTGGGGGACGGAGCGGTACGCTTCCGGGACGTGCTCGCACCGTCAGGGATCGGCGTGCCGGCGGACGGCTCCCCGCTCCACCGCGTGAGCGCCCTGGCCCTCGCGCGCCTCGGCGCGCAGGCGGCGCCCGGCGATCCGGCCGCCGTCACCCCCGACTACGTGCGCATCCCCGACGCGGAGCTGACGCGGCGCAAGCGGGAGGCCGCGGCGTGAGCGCGCTGGAGATCCGGCGGCTCACCTACGCCGACCTGCCGCAGGTCATCGCGATCGAGCGCCGCGCGTTCCCCGCGCCGTGGTCGCTGGCGATGTTCGTCCTCGAGCTGTCCAAGCCGTCCGGCGTGTGCCTGTGCGCGATCGACGGCAAGCGGGTCGTCGGCTACCTCATCTGCAGCCGCTACGACATCGTCTGGCACATCATGAACGTGGCGGTCGACCCGGCGCTGCAGGGCAGCGGCATCGGCACCGCGATGCTCACGCACCTCATCGCGGAGATCGACGGCGACCAGGCGGGCAACGGCACGTCGTCGCGGTACACGCTCGAGGTGCGCCGCTCCAACACGCCCGCGATCCGCCTCTACGAGCGGTTCGGGTTCCTCGCCGCCGGCCTGCGCCGCCGCTACTACCAGGACAACGGCGAGGACGCCGTGATCATGTGGCGCACGCCGGCCACGCTGGAGGGGCGCCTCGACGACATCCCGGCCGCCGGCCCCGTCCCGCTGTCGCAGTGAGCGCCGCGGCCACGATCCTCGCCATCGAGACGAGCTGCGACGACACGTGCGCGGCGGTCGTCACGGGCGACGAGATCCGCTCGAACGTCATCTCCTCGCAGGGCATCCACGACCGCTACGGCGGCGTCGTCCCGGAGGTCGCGAGCCGCCATCACCTGGAGCTGGCGAACGTCGTGGTCGACGACGCGCTGCAGCGGGCCGGCGCGACGCTCGACGACGTCGACCTCGTGGCGGTCACGCAGGGCCCGGGACTCGTCGGCGCGCTGCTCGTCGGCGTCGCGACCGCGAAGGGGATCGCGGCGACGCGCGGGCTCCCGCTCGCCGCCGTCGACCACCTCCAGGGCCACGTGGCGGCGAACTTCCTGCGCACCGGCGACGAGCCGGGCGACGCGCCGCTGGAGCCGCCGTTCCTGTGCCTGATCGCCTCCGGCGGCCACACGTTCCTCGCGCGCGTCACCGAGCACGACCGGTTCGAGGTTCTCGGGCAGACGCTCGACGACGCGGCGGGGGAGGCGTTCGACAAGGGCGCGCGGCTGCTGGGCCTCCCGTTCCCCGGCGGCCCGCACCTGGAGAAGCTCGCGCGCGACGGGGACGTCGAGGCATACGACTTCCCGACCGGCCGCGGCGTCCAGAACCTCGACTTCTCCTTCGCCGGCCTGAAGACGGCGCTGCTCTACAAGGTGCGCGACCTCGGCGGCGACGGCGCCGCGTTGGAAGACCACGTCCGCGCCAACCTGGCGGCCTCCTACCAGCACGCGATCGTCGAGTCGCTCGCGCGGCGGTGCGAGCAGGCGCTGGAGAAGACCGGCATGGACCGTCTCGCGGTGGGCGGCGGCGTGGCCGCGAACGGCCCGCTGCGCGAGCGTCTCGCGCGGCTCGGGGTGACGCTGAAGGTGCCCCCGCGCGCGCTGTGCACGGACAACGCGGCGATGATCGCGAGCGCGGCCCGGTACGTGGCTCCGCGCCCGTTCCCCGACTACCTGTCCATCGACGCCTACGCCACCGGCGAACGCGGTCTGTGAGACGCCTCACGCTGTACGGGCGGCCGGGGTGCCACCTGTGCGACGACGCACGAGCGGCACTGGAACGCGTCGGTGCCGATTTCGTCGAGGTGGACATCGAGCAGGACGACGATCTGCTCAAGAAGTACCTGGAAAGGATCCCCGTCGTGGTGCTCGACGGGGAGGAGCTGTTCGAGCACTTCGTGGACGAGGAGTCGTTGCGGGCGCAGCTACAGTGACCAGGCGTGACCTCCCTGGGCTCTCCCATCGACCACTCCAACGGCACGGTCGCCGTCGAGCGTCTTTCGCTCGGGGTCGCCGCGCGTCTCTCCCGCTATCTGCAGGTCCTCACGCAGGCCAAGAAGATGGGCAAGGAGACGATCTCCTCGCAGGAGCTCTCCGACTACACGCACGTCAACTCCACGCAGATCCGCCGCGACCTCTCCGGCTTCGGCAAGTTCGGCAAGCGCGGCGTCGGCTACAACGTCGACTCCCTCGTCTCGCAGATCCGCAAGATCCTGCGCACGGCCGGCCAGCACAACATCGCCCTCGTCGGCGCCGGCAACCTCGGCCGCGCGATCGCGTCGAGCGACATCTTCGCCGACCACGGCTTCCAGGTCGTCGCCATCTTCGACGGCGCGCCGGAGAAGGTCGGCACGCAGGTCGGCGCGCAGACCGTCCGCGCGATCGACGACCTCGAGCGGGTCGTCAAGGAGGAGGAGGTCGTGGTCGGCGTCATCGCCGTCCCCGGCAGCGCCGCCCAGGGCATCGCCGACGAGCTCGTCGCGGCGGGCGTCAAGATCATCTTCAACTACTCCGAGGCCCTGCTCCAGGTGCCGCCGGAGGTCACGGTCCACACCAGCAGCCCGGCCGTCGACCTCCTGTATGCGCTGTACTTCTACCTGACGTGATCGACCTCGCCGCCGCGCACGAGGCGTTCGGGGCCTCGGTGGACGGCACCGTCGGCCTGGAAGAGGAGTTCGCCGTCTGCGATCCGCAGACGCACGAGCTCGTGCCCAGGTTCGAGGCGCTGCGCGACGCGGCGGAAGGTCCGTTGGCGGAATCGATCTCCGGCGAGCTGATCCGCTCGGAGATCGAGATCCGCTCGGGGCGGGGGGAAGACCTGCACGACGCGCTGGCCAAGCAGCGGGAGCATCGCCGCGCGCTGTTCGCCCTCGCGGCGCGCTCCGGCGTCGCGCTGGGCGCCACCGGGACGCACGCGTTCTCGGACTACCGCGACCAGCAGTTCATCGACACCGAGCACTACCGGCGTGTCGCCGACGGGCTCCAGTGGGTCGCCAAGCGCAACAACACGTTCTCGCTCCACGTCCACGTCGGCGTGCAGGGCGCGGACCGCGCGATCTCCGTCTGCGACCGGCTGCGCGGCGTGCTGCCGACGCTGCTCGCCCTGAGCGCGTCGTCGCCGTTCTACGACGGCATGGACAGCGGCCTGCATTCGGCACGGACGCAGATGTTCACCAAGACGTTCCCGCGCTGCGGCGTCCCGGACCACTACGGGGACTGGAAGACGTACGCGCAGTACATCGACCTGCTGCTGCGCACGCAGTCGATCGTCGAGTACACGCAGGTCTGGTGGTCGGTGCGGCCGCACTTCGGGTTCGGCACCGTCGAGGTGCGGATCTGCGACGCGCAGCCGACGGCGGGGGAGAGCGACGCGCTCGCCGCGCTCATCACCGCGTGCGTGCTGCAGGCGGCGGCGGACTTCGACCCGGGCGTCGAGGCCGCGGCGCTGCCCGGCCGGCTGGTCGAGGAGAACATGTGGCGCGCCATCCGCAACGGGATGGACGGGCGCCTGATCGACTTCGCGTCGCTGCAGGAGGTGGAGGCGCGCGCGGCGGTCGAGCGGCTGCTCGCGTGGACCGCGCCGGCGCGCGAGGCGCACGGCCTCGGCGAGCCCGCGTTCCCCGCCGAGACGTCGACCCAACGCCAGCGCGCGCTCCTCGCCGAGGGGCTGACGCCGCGCGACGTCTACGCTCACACCGTCAGGGAGACCCGAGCGACCTACGCACAGGAGGTCCGCGCAGCATGAGCACGCCGCCCCGCCAGCCCACCGAAGAGGAGCTTCGCGCCGCCTACGAGGCGGAGATCAAGAAGCTGCGCGTCGAGGACGTCCTGCTTCAGACGGTGGTCTCGCTCATCAACCTCGGCGGCCGCAAGGCCGGCCTGGCCGAGGGCTCCGAGGACGAGCGCGATCCGGTCCAGCTCCAGAAGGCGATCGACGGCGCGATGGCGCTGCTCCCGCTCGTCGAGGACCAGCTCCAGCTCCAGGAGGCCTCGCAGATCCGCCAGGCGCTGTCGCAGCTGCAGATGGTCTTCACGCAGCTCGCCGGCCAGCCGGCGGCGGAGGGCGCCGCAGGCGCCGCGGGCGGCCCCGAGCGCACCGGCACCCCCGAGCCCGGCCAGCCGTCCGGGCAGGAGGGCCCCGGGCCGGCGCAGTCGTCCGGGCGCCTCTGGATCCCCGGCCAGTAGCCGCCGGCGGCGCGTAGGATCTCCCGCGTGGTCGTCACGCGGGAGCAGGTGCTGGCGTTCCGGGTCGCGCGGCAGGGTCTGGCGGCGCGCGAGGCCGGCTCGCTCGCGCAGGCCGCGGTCGTGCCCGTGTCGGACTTCTCGCGCGGCAGCGCGGCGGTGGCGCTGGCCGCGCGGGCTCGCGCGGTGACGCCGGAGGCGTACACCCGCGCCGTCGACGCGGGCGACGTCGTCGTCGCGTACTCGATGCGGGGTGCGCTGCACGCGCTCGCGCCGGGCGACGTCGCGCTGTTCGGACGGGCGCTGCTCGCGCGCGACGACGACGCGGAGCTGGCCGAGCAGCTCGGCCAGCAGCTGCGGCGGCTGCTCGCTGAGCACGGCCTGTCGGCGCGGGCCGCGCTGGAGGAGGTCGCCGACGCGACACGGGCCGCCCTCGCCGGCGACGCCGCCCTGACGAAGGACGAGCTGCACGCGGCGCTCCGCTCGCGCGTGCGCGCGGAGCTGATGCCATGGTGCGCGGGCTGCGGCTCGCACCACGTCGCGCCGATGCTCTGGCGCTACGCGGGCGTCGCGGCCGGCATGCGGTGCGACAGCCAGCGGCGGTTCCTCCTCGACGAGGCGGCCGCCGCCGCCGGCACGCCCGAGCCCGACCCGCTCGACGCCGCCCGCCGCTTCCTGGGCGTGAGCGCCCCGGCGACCGTCCGGGACCTCGCCGCGTGGGCCGGTCTCGCGCGGGCGCAGGCGCGACGGATGTGGGCGGCGGTGGAGGAGGAGCTGGTGCGGGTGGAGGTCGAAGGGCGCGACGGCCCGCCGCTGTTCGCGCTCCTCGCCGACGTGGAGGCGTTGGCCGATCCGCCCGAGGCGCACGGGCTGCGCCTCCTGCCCGACCGCGACCCGCTCCTCCAGCACCCCGACCGCAGCTGGCTCACACCCGACCCGGCGCTGCGCAAGCGCCTCCACCGTCCGACCGCTGGGCCCGGCGCGATCCTCCAGGACGGCGAGCTCGCCGGACTGTGGCGCGCGCGGGCGAAGGGCAAGCGGCTGGAGGTCAGCGTGGAGCTCCTCGCGGCCGTCGACGACGAAGCGCTCAAGGTCGAGGCGGCGGCCCTCGCGGCCCTTCGCGGCGCGTCCGAGGCCGTCGTGACGGCCGCCGCGTGACGGTTCGCGCCGCGTCGGCGTGGACGCATGGCGTATTGGGTCGAAGGGGTGCGGCGCGCTAGAAACCGGAGCGCGCGGTACGCATGCCGTGCAGGCGAGGCCTCGATCCGTGATGAGAGGCGACCAGAGGACACTGGCCGGACGGGCCGAGGCCTCGCCTCCACGGCGACGGGAACTTCCCGCGTCCGCGACCGTTTCGCATCAGAACTGGACGAATGCACGAGTCCTGGCGCCGCAACGGGCCACGGTTCGGCCGAACGCGGCGGGAACGCGCAGATGCGCCAGCGCCGTCGCGATCCCTGGCGTTTCCCCTGGACCCGTACGAGGACCGTCGAGCGGCCGGTGCCGGCGCCTAGGTTGTCGGCGTGTCCCGGAGCCTTGTCGCCCGCGCCGTGCTCGGCGCGCTCGTCGTCCTGTGCCTGATCCCGGCGGTCGCGGCCGCCGCCGTCGCGCGTCCTGACCTCACCGTCGCGCAGCTGCGCGGCGCGCCCGCGTCGGTCGCGAGCGGCGGGACGTTCGCGGTCGCCGTGACCGTCCGGAACGCGGGAGCGCGGCGCGCGGGCGCGACGCGGCTGGCGGTGTACCTGTCGCGCGACCGGCGGCGCGGGGGCGACGCGCGGCTGGGCGCGGCGCCCGTCACGGCGCTGGGGGTGCGGCGGACGCGGGTCGTGCGGCTCGCGCTGACCGTGCCCGCGCTCGCGCCCGCGGGGCGGTACGTCGTGCTCGCGTGCGCGGACGACGCGCGGCAGGTGGCCGAGCGGCGCGAGGGCGACAACTGCCGCGCCGCCGCGACGCTCCTGGTCACCGGCGCGGCCGGCCGGCCGCTGACGCCGCGCGTCCCCGCGCCGGCGCCGGCCCCGGTCGCACCGGCGCCCGCTCCCACCACCACCGCGCCCGCCCCTCCCGCCCCAACCTCGCCGGCGCCCGACCCGCCCAACATCACCCTCACCGGCGCCACCGCGGCCGAGGGCGACGGCCAGGCGCAGGTGCGCGTCGAGGCCGACGCCCCCGCACCCACGCCGACCACGCTCACGTTCGCGACCGCCGACGGCACCGCAACCGCCCCCGCCGACTACACGGCCGCGACGGGCACGGTCACGATCCCCACAGGCGCCACGAACGCGACGATCACGCTCCCGCTCGCCGACGACACGACCCACGAGGGCACCGAGACGCTGCAGGTCGCCGTCGGGGAGCTGGCCGCGACGGTCACCGTCACCGACGACGACCCCGCGCCGCTCGTGTCGGTCGCCGACGTCACCGCCGCCGAGGCCGACGGCCACGCCGAGCTCACCGTCACGCTCGATGCGCCCAGCGCGCTCCCCGCCGCCGTCACCGTCACGCCCACCGCCGGCACCGCGACGGCGCCCGCCGACTTCGACGCGAGCCCGATCCGCGTCGACCTCGCGGCGGGGGAGACGGCGAAGGCCGCCCGCGTGCCGCTCGTCGCCGACGGCGTCGCCGAGCCGCCGGAGCAGTTCACCGTCGCGCTGAGCGACGCGACGGGCGCGCGCCTGGGCACGGCGACCGCGACCGTGACGCTGCCGAACGAGATCCCCGCCCGGCTCCAGCTCACCGAGGTCCAGCCCGCCGCGACGTCGGGCCGGCTCGTCGAGCTGCGCGTGCTCAGCGCCGGCGTCACCGCGGGCGCCGAGGTCCGCATGGGCGCGCTCACGGCGACGCTCCCGGCGCTGCCCGTGCAGGCCGGCGACCTCATCGTCCTCCACTACGGCCCGACCACCACCGCCACGACCGAGACGACCACGAAGGGCGCGTGCGCGGACGCCCGCTGCCACGCCGGCGCCTGGGACGTCCGCGGCCCCGCCACGAACTTCGCGTTCGACGACCTCGTCGCGCGCGTCGTCGGCAGCGACGGCACGACGCAGGACGCGGTGCCCTTCCAGCGCGTGGGCGGGGCCAGCCCCGCCGCCTTCATCGCCGCGCTCCGGCAGATCCAGGCCGAGGGCCTGTGGCTCCCCGCCGACTGCGGCGGGGCCCTGTGCTCGGACGCCACGTACCCGAGCGCGGCACAGGTCGCCGCCGACTGGAGCGGCGTGAGCGGCCTCGACACGAGCACGAGCGTCTACCGGGTGGGCGGCGCGGACACGAGGACCAACGCGGACTGGGTCGCCACCTCCTCCACCGCGACCACCTCCACCTTCGGGTTCCCCAACCCCTGAGGACCCCGCAAACCGATTAGTGCAACTACGTCACAAGTCGCACAGACGTACGAGTTCGTGATGATTCGCACTTCCATCCGGGTTTTCGCTTAGAGTCCGCGGCGCTCGTGGGGAGGTGGCCTCCGAAACGAGGGGGCTGGGAGATCCCTGCGCGCCGTTTCCGGACTGCGGAGGGGTTGAGGTGGAGGACTTCCTGAGAGAGCACGGCGTCGTGGTGGCGCTCGTGTGCGCGGCACTGGCGGTCGTCTATGGCGCGGTGACGTCGCGCCGCCTGCTGGCGATGTCGCCGGGGAACGAGCGGATGCGCGAGATCTCCGGGGCCGTCCAGGAGGGGGCGCGTGCCTACCTGAGCCGCCAGTACACGGTGATCGCGGGGATCGCCGGCGTCCTGTTCGTCGTCCTGCTGCTGATCCAGGACGTGTCGGTCGCGATCGGCTTCCTGATCGGCGGCGTCCTGTCCGGCGCGGCCGGCTTCATCGGGATGAACGTCTCCGTCCGCGCCAACGCGCGCGTCGCCGAGGCCGCCCGCGGCGGCGTCCCGCCCGCGCTCAGCGCGGCGTTCCAGGGCGGCGCGGTCACCGGCATGCTCGTCGTCGGCCTGGCGCTCCTGGGCGTCGCCGCCTACTACGGCATCCTCACCTCCATCGCCGACGACACGCCGCGCGAGGCGGTCGACGCGCTCATCGGCCTCGGCTTCGGCGGCTCGCTCATCTCCGTCTTCGCGCGTCTGGGCGGCGGCATCTTCACGAAGGCCGCCGACGTCGGCGCGGACCTCGTCGGCAAGGTCGAGGCCGGCATCCCCGAGGACGACCCGCGCAACCCGGCCGTCATCGCCGACAACGTGGGCGACAACGTCGGCGACTGCGCCGGCATGGCCGCCGACCTCTTCGAGACCTACGCCGTCACCGCCGTCGCCGTCATGCTGCTCGGCGTCCTCAGCGTCGACGGGGAGGAGCTGCAGACGACCGTCGCGCTCTACCCGCTCGTCCTCGGCGGCGTCTCGATCGTCGCGTCGATCATCGGCACGTTCGCCGTCCGCGGCCAGAACGTCGAGCGCGCGCTGTACCAGGGCCTCGCGGTCTCGGCCGTCATCGCGGCCGCCGCCTTCTACCCGATCACCGCGTGGATGATGGACGGCGCGCTGCCCGAGGCGAGCGTCGGCGACCTGTACCTGTGCAGCCTCATCGGCCTCGGCGTCACCGGCTTCCTGTTCTTCATCACCGACTTCTACACGTCGACCCGCTTCAGCCCGGTCCGCAAGACCGCCGCGGCGTCCCAGACCGGCCACGCGACGAACATCATCTCCGGCCTCGCCCAGGGCATGCAGGCGACGGCCGCGCCCGCGTTCGTCATCGTCCTCGGCATCCTGGCCGCCGACGGCCTGGCCGGCATCTACGGCGTCGGCGTCGCCGTCATGGCGCAGCTCAGCCTCACCGGGCTGATCGTCGCGCTCGACGCGTTCGGCCCGATCACCGACAACGCCGGCGGCATCGCCGAGATGGCCGAGCTGCCCGAGGACGTCCGCAACGTCACCGACCCGCTGGACGCGGTCGGCAACACGACCAAGGCGGTCACGAAGGGCTACGCGATCGGCAGCGCCGTGCTCGCCGCGCTCGTGCTCTTCGCGGCCTTCCGGATCGACCTCAACGAGGAGCTCGTCGAGAACGGCGGCACGCCCATCGACTTCATCCTCAACGACCCGGCGGTGCTGATCGGCCTCCTGCTCGGCGGCATGATGGTCTACCTCTTCGCCGCGCTCTCGATGGAGGCGGTCGGCCGCGCGGGCGGCGCCGTGGTCGAGGAGGTGCGTCGCCAGTTCCGCGAGGACCCGGGGATCATGGAGGGCACGTCGCGGCCCGACTACGCACGCAGCGTCGCGCTCGTCACCGCCGCCGCGCAGAAGGAGATGATCGTCCCGTCGCTCATCCCGATCGTCGTCACGCTGATCGTCGGCCTGCTCAGCGCGGAGGCCCTCGGCGGGCTGCTGATCGGGGTGATCATCGTCGGCTTCTTCCAGGCCGTCGCGATGACCGCCGGCGGCGGCGCGTGGGACAACGCGAAGAAGCTGATCGAGGACGGCGCGTACGGCGGCAAGGGCTCTGAGGCGCACGCCGCGTCGGTCACCGGCGACACCGTCGGCGACCCGTACAAGGACACCGCCGGACCCGCGATCAACCCGATGATCAAGGTCTCGCAGATCGTCGCGATCCTGATCATCCCGATCATCGCGTAGCGGCACAGCACCATCCCGCCGCGGTAGGGCCTAGCCTCCAGGGGCGAATGCGTGCCTACCGCGGCGCCAGCCTGCTCCTGTCCGTCCTCACCACGCTCGTCGGCGTGGCCATGCTCGCGTCGACGCTCGCCCGCGGCGGCGGGCCGCTGGCGATCGGCGTCATCCTCGGCGTCCTCATCACCGCGTTCGGCGCGCTGCGGACCTACCTCAACGTGAAGGCGACCGGTGGCTGAGCGCGACGGGACCCGGATGATGCGGCGGAGCCTCGGCTCGCCGGTCCTGTTCGCGGTGGTCTACACGAGCATCGCGGGCGCGATCTACTTCACGCTCGGCGTCGTCGCGGAGAACGCGCTCGGCCTGACGCCGGTCGTCTTCCTCGTCGCGGGCCTGTTCTTCCTGCTCGCGGTGATGACGTACGTCGAGGGCGCCTCGCTGCACCAGGAGCGCGCCGGCTCGACCGTCTTCGCCCGCTACGCGTTCAACGAGCTGTGGTCGTTCGTCGCGGCGTGGGCGGTGCTGCTCGACTTCCTGATCCTGATCGCGGTCTGCGCGTTCATGACGACCGACTACTTCGCGGTCCTGTGGGACGTGACGGACTCGGGGATCGGCGAGACGGCGTTCATGCTCGGCGTCGTCGCGTACGTGGCGGTGCGCAACGTGCTCGGCTTCTCGCCGCAGCGGGCCAAGCGCATCCTGCTGCTGGTGATCGCCGACATCGCGGTGCAGGCGCTCATCATCGTCGTCGGGTTCGTCACCGTCCTGGACTTCACGCTGCTGGGCGACCAGATCGAGCTGGGGGACACGCCGTCGTGGACCGACTTCGTCTTCGCGCTCACGCTCGCGACCGTCGCGTTCACGTCGCTGGAGTCGGCGTCCGGCCTGGCGGGCGAGGTGGCGGTCGGGCGGCGCGGCCTCAAGCGGCTGGTGACGAGCGTCGGCGCCGCGGTGCTCGTCGTCTACACGGGCATCGCGCTCGTGGCGCTCAGCGCGCTGCCGGTGGTCGACGGGCAGACCGAGCTGGGGACGACCTACCTGGAGCGCCCGCTCGCGGGGGTGGCCGCGCAGCTCGAGCCGGCGTGGCTGGCCGACTCGCTGCCGTACGTCGTCGCCGTGCTCGCCGTGCTGACGCTGATCGCGGCGGCGCAGTCGGCGATGCTCGGCCTCAGCCGGCTGGCCTACTCGCTGGCGACCAACCGCCAGATCCCGTCCGCCGTGGGCCGGCTGCATCCCACGCGCGCGACGCCGTACGTGGTGATCGTGCTCGCCGCGGTGCTGGCCGCCGCGCTGACGCTGAGCAAGGACATCGAGTTCCTCGCCTCGATCTACGCGTTCGGCGCGATGCTCGCGTTCACGATCGCGCACGCGGCGATCATCCGCTCGCGCTACAAGGAGCCGAACCGGCCGCGCCCGTACAAGATGCCGCTGAACGTCCAGTTCCGCGGCGGGGAGCTGCCCATCCCGGCGGTCGTCGGCGCGCTGTCGTCGGCGTTCGCGTTCCTCACGGTGCTGGTCCTCCACGAGGGCGCCCGCTACGTCGGCCTCGGCTGGATGGCGGCCGGGCTGCTCCTGTACGTCGTCTACCGCAAGACCGAGGAGAAGCCGCTCACCAAGCGCGTCACGGTGCCGCAGGGCGCGCTCCAGCACCGCGAGCGCCACGACGCCGAGTACGGGTCGATCCTCGTGCCGCTGCGCGGGGACGAGCTGGACGACGACATCGTCCAGACCGCCGGGCGGCTCGCGTCCGAGGAGATGGTCGACGAGGCCGAGGCCGAGGGCGCCGTGATCGAGGCGCTGTGGATCTTCGAGGTGCCGATGGCGCTGCCGATCGACGCGCGGCTCCCCGACGCCCAGCGGGAGCAGGCCCGCGCGGCGTTGCGGCGCGCGAAGGCGGTGGGGGAGGAGTACGAGGGCGTCGAGGTCGCGACGGCCACCGTCCGCGCCCGTCGCGCGGGTCAGGCGATCGTCGAGGAGGCCAAGCGGCGCGGCGTCGAGGCGATCGTCCTGGCGGCCGAGCCACCGTCCAAGGTCCGCGGCGGCGCGCTGCTCGGCGGGCTCGGCGGCGGGCGCAACGAGGCGTTCGTCGGGGACGTCACGAAGTACGTCGTCACCAAGGCGCCGTGCAGGGTGATCATCACCGCCCCGCCTGAGCAGGACGCTGCGGCGCGCCGCGCCCCCGCGGCGGCTCAGTAGCATCGGCCCCCGTGTTCGTTCTGATCGTCGGTGCGGGCCGGGTCGGCTCCACCGTGGCAAAGACGGCGCTGGCCTCCGGCCACGAGGTGTCGGTCCTCGACGAGGACCCGCTCAGCCACGAGCGCCTCGACGCCAACCAGCCCACCTCCTGGGAGGACGCCGGCGGCCGCTTCACGGTCGGGACGGCGCTCGAGGTCGACGCCCTGCTCGAGGCCGGGATCGAGGAGGCCGACGTGTTCGTCGCCTCCACCAACGGCGACAACACCAACCTGGTGATCGCGCAGATCGCGCAGAAGCGCTTCAAGGTCGACCGCGTCATCGCGCGCGTGCTCGATCCCGCGCGTGCCGCGTGGTACTCCGAGCAGGGCCTGGAGACGATCTGCCCGACGCAGTTCGCCATCAACGAGTTCGAGCGGGTGCTCGGGGTGGGCGCCTAGATGTACGTGGTCATCTGCGGCGGCGGCAAGGTCGGCTGGAACCTCGCGCGCGAGCTCATCGAGAAGGACAACGAGGTCACGCTCATCGAGCAGGACCGGCGGCGCTACCTGATCATCGAGGAGGAGCTCGAGCACGCCGTGCAGTACGGCGACGCCACCGAGCTGTGGATCCTCGAGCGGGCGGGCATCCAGCGCGCGGACCTGGTCATCGCGGTCACCGGCGACGACGAGGACAACATCCTCATCTGCCAGATCGCCAAGGAGAAGTACCTCTGCGAGCGGACGATCTCGCGCGTCAACAACCCCCGCAACCTGCAGCACTTCGAGCTGCTGGGCATCCAGCCCGCGGTGAGCGCGACCGACCTCATCCTGCGCCTGATCGAGCACGAGGTGCCGCAGTACGGCCTCGTCCACCTGCTCGACCTGCCCGCCGAGCGGCTGGAGATCATCGAGATCTCGGTCACCGAGGGCGCGCCGGCCGCGGGCAAGGCCGTGGCGGACATCTCGATGCCGGACGGCGCGCTGATCATCTCGGTGCTGCCCGAGGGCGGCGGCGGCTTCGTGCCGAAGGCCGACACGGTCATCAACGCGGGCGACGAGGTGCTCCTCGTCCTCGACCCGGGCCTGGAGAGCGCGATCACCGAGCAGTTCGCGCCCAACGGCACGGGTCCCGCGGCGTACTAGGGAGGCGGGCGGATGGCGGATCGTGCGGTCGACGTCCTGCTGATCGGAGGCGGCGCCGCGTCCGCTGCGTCCGCGAAGGAGCTGCGCGCGCAGGGGTTCACCGGCAGCGTGCTGCTCGTCGGGCGCGAGCTCGACCCGCCGTACGAGCGGCCGCCGATCTCCAAGTCGTACCTGCTGGGGAAGTCGGCCAAGGAGGACGCGTTCCTCGAGCTGCCCGGCGACGTCGAGGTGCTGACGCGGACGAGCGTCATGAAGCTCGACACCGACGCGCGCGAGGCGACGCTGTCGACCAAGGAGACCGTCGCGTACGGGCACGCGCTGGTCGCGACCGGCGCGAACGTGCGGCGGCTCCCCATCGAGGGCACCGACCTGGAGGGCATCCACTACCTGCGCGCGCTGCGCAACGCGGACGCGCTCCGGGCGGACGTGGACGGCATCGACCGCGTCGGCATCGTCGGCGGCTCGTTCGTCGCCTGCGAGGTGGCGGCCTCGCTGTCGACGCTCGGGCTCCCGGCCACGATGGTCTTCCCCGAGGCGGCGCCGATGGCGAACGCGCTGGGGGAGCAGGTCGGCGGCTGGGTCCGCGGGCTGCTGGAGTCCCACGGCGTCGAGGTCGTGCCCGGCGAGCAGGTGGAGAAGCTGCTGGGAGAGGGCGAGGACGTCGAGCAGCTGGTCTGCGCGTCCGGCCGCGTCGTCGAGTGCCAGGCGGTGCTGATCGGCGTCGGCGCGGTGCCGGACGTGATGCTCGCGCGCAGCGCAGGACTGGAGCTCGGACCGCTGGGCGGCGTCAAGTGCTCGGCGACGCTGGAGACGAGCGCGCCGGGCGTGTACGCGGCGGGCGACGTGTGCGAGTACGACAGCGTGCTCCACGGCGAGCCGCGGCGGATCGAGCACTTCGAGGTCGCGGTGGCCCAGGGCAAGTGCGCGGCGCGCAACATCCTCGGTGCCGGCGAGGACTTCCGCGAGGTGCCGTACTTCTGGTCGGACCTGTCGGACTGGGCGACCCTGGAGTGCGTCGGCGCGCCGTCCGGGTGGGACGCCGAGGAGGTCGGCGGCTCGTTCGAGAGCGGCGAGTGGAGCGTCACCTACCGGCGCGGCGGCAAGGTCGTTGGCGCGGCGACGGTCGGTCGCCCGTCCGCGCTCGACGACGCGAGCGCCGAGCTGACGGCCTAAGCGTCCAGGGCGGCTGCGCCGGGGCCGCCGAGCTGCCGAGAACACGAGGAGTCCTCGACCCTTGGCCCATCAGGAGGGCGCCCCTCATGTCCAGCAGCTCCAGCAGCCCCGAGTCCACCCAGCAGCTCGTCGTCTTCGCCCTCGGCACCGAGGAGTACGCCCTGCCGATCCAGCAGGTGCAGGAGATCATCCGCTACGCCGAGCCGCGCGCGGTCGCGTCCGACGAGCCGTGGGTCCGCGGCGTCATCTCGCTCCGCGGCAAGATCATCCCCGTCTTCGACCTGGGCCTGCGCATCGGCCTGCACGTCGAGGCCGGCGAGGACCAGAAGATCGTCATCGTCGAGTCCGACGGCGAGACCGCCGGCGTGATCGTCGACGAGGTCGAGGAGGTCCTCACCGTCGAGGCCTCGCAGCTCGACGAGATGCCCGGGACCAGCGGTGACGGCATCCAGGCCATCGCCAAGATCGAGGACCGCCTCGTGGTGCTCCTCGACCCGGCCAGCCTGCTCGGCGTCGTCGAGCCGGCCTACGCCTAGCGCGTCTCGCAGTCCCCGGACTCCGGCGTCTCGGGGACGGTGAGCTGCGCCAGCCGCGCGGCCAGCGGCGCCTGCCCGGCAGGTGCGCGGGCCGCGCGGCGGCGCCGCAGGTCGTAGCGCCGCACGACCTGCCGGCCCGCGCTGCACCCCGCGTCGACCCGGCGCGCGTACCAGAGCCCGTTCGCCTCGGCCGTCAGGCCGCCGAACCCGGCCGCGGTGCCCTCCCCGATCGTCCGCTGGTCGACCCACGCCGTCCGCCGGCGCCCCTCCAGCTCGACCAGCGCGACCCCGGTCGCCTCGGTGCCGTCGTCCCGGTCGAACGCCCCCGCGTAGGCCAGCGTCCCGCTCGGCGCGAGCTCCACGTCCTCCGGCGCGCCGATGTCGACACGCCGCGCCCGCCCGTTGTCGACGGGCGCCACGTACGTCGCGCTGCCGCGCACGAACGCGATCCGCTCCCGCCAGATCGTGGGGGAGTGCTCGGACACACCGCGCCGGGACGCCACGTCCAGCCGCAGCTCCTTCGCGCCGCGCCGGGCCAGGTCGAGCAGGTACACGTCGCACGACGGGCGGCAGCGCGTGTAGACGGCGACCGTCCTGCCGGTCGGGCCGGGCCCGAGGTCCAGCTCCGTGACCGGATCGATGTCGATCCGCCGCGTGCGCCCGTCCGCGCGGACCGCCAGGCCGTCGTCGTCGTCGATCCAGGCCGTCGTCCCGCCGTACGACGCGATCGTGATCGCGGTGTCGTCGGGGAGCGGCGCCGCGAGGGCCGTCGCCGGGACGGCAGCGGCGGCGAGCGTGGCGAGGGCGGCAGCGAGCATGCGGCCAACCCTCTCCGACGGCGGCCCCGCAGGCAACCGCCTGCCACCCTGTGGGGGATGGAGCCGTCCACGACCCCCGTCCGGATCGACAAGTGGCTGTGGGCCGCGCGGTTCTTCAAGAACCGCACGCTGGCAGCTGAGGCGGTCAAGGGCGGCAAGGTCGAGGTCAACGGCCAGCGGGTGAAGGCGTCGAAGGACGTCAAGCCGGGCGACGAGCTCGTGGTGACCATCGGCGTCGTGCGGCGCGAGATCGTGGTGGACGGGACGCTCGACCGGCGCGGCCCCGCGTCGCTCGCGCAGCAGCTCTACACCGAGACGCCCGAGTCGATCGCGCGGCGCGAGGAGCAGGCGCTCCAGCGCAGGATGGCGCCGCCGCTGGGCGCGGACATGGGCATGCGGCCCACCAAGCGCGACCGCCGGCGCCTCGAGGCGACGCCCGGCGCGCGCAAGTCGCGCCGCTGACGCGCGGGACCCGCGGCCCTCCGGGCATCGGCCATGTGTCCAGGGATGTGCGGAACGTGGCGGGACTGCCGAGTTCCACTTCTGCCATGAGACTCGCCATCACGTCCGTCCGCACCCGGCTGCTGCTGCTCCTGCTCCCGCCCGTCGCGCTCGCGATCGTGGCGCTGACCGTCTACGCGGTCACCACCGCCACGTCCCGCGAGAAGGAGGCGGCCTACGACGCCGTCGGCGCGCAAGCCGGGCAGGAGGCCGGCCGCGTCGACAGCCTCATCACCGGCAAGCTCGCCGCGGCCAACGCCACAGCGAGCACGCTCGAGGGCTACCGCGGCCGCGATCGCGCCGCGATCTGGCCGATGCTCCGCCAGATCCTCGACGGCGAGCGGGACGCGCTCGGCCTCTGGGCGATCTACCGCCCGAACGCCTTCGACGGCGCCGACGCGGCGTACGCCGGCACGCCCGGCAGCGACAGCAACGGCGTGATCTCGCCCTACTGGACGCGTGACGCGCAGGGCAAGCTCAACCTGGACACCGTCGAGGTGACGCCCGAGACGGACGAGGTCGAGTACTGGTGGGGCTCCTTCAAGTCGGGGAAGCTGTGGGTCACCGAGCCGTACGTCTACGACGGCGTGCTCATGACGAGCTACTCGGCGCCGATCATGCGCGACGGCAAGCCGATCGGCGTCACCGGCTTCGACAGCGCGCTCGACGCCCTCGACGCCTCCACCCGGAAGGTCAAGGCGCTCGACAGCGGCTACGCGATGCTCGTGTCGCGCAAGGGCACGTTCATCTCCGCGCCGGACAAGGCGCAGCTCGGCAAGACGCTCCCGGCGCTGGCCGAGCGCAAGCACGACGACGCGCTGAAGGGCGCCGCGCGCGACATCGCGGCCGGGCGCGCCGGTCGCGTCGAGACGACCGACCCGTTCACCGGCAAGGACGTCGTGCTCTTCTGGTCGCCGGTGAAGACCGGCGGGTGGTCGATGCTCGTGTCGGTGCCGACCGAGGAGATCCTCGCGCCGGTCCACCGGCTGCGGACGCGGCTGCTCGTGATCGGCGTGGCGCTCCTGCTCGTCGTGGCCGCCGCGATCTTCTTCGTCGCGCGCCGGCTCAGCCGCCCGATCACCGCCGTCACCGAGGCCGCCGAGAAGGTCGCCGAGGGCGAGCTCGACGTGGACGTCGAGGTCGGCGGCCGCGACGAGATCGGCCGCCTGGCCGCCGCGTTCGGGCGCAACGTGGACTACCTGCGCGAGAAGGCCGACGCCGCCGAGCGCGTCGCCGCCGGGGACCTCACCGTGGAGGTGGAGCCGCGCTCGCAGCGCGACGTCCTCGGCGTCGCGTTCCGCAAGCTCGTCGCGGACCTGCGCGGCATCGTCGGCCAGGTCACGTCGACCGCCCACGGCGTCAGCCACGCGTCCCAGCAGATGGCCGCGACGTCCGATGAGGCGGGCAAGGCGGTCGGCGAGATCGCGCAGGCGATCGGGCACGTCGCGCAGGGCGCCCAGCACCAGGTCGAGCAGGTGGAGGCGGTCCGCGAGGCGGCCGTCCGCGCCGCCGAGTCCGCGCGCGAGAGCGCGCTGCAGGCCGACGACGCCGCCGGCACCGCCGAGGAGGCGCGCCGGCTCGCCGAGGACGGCCTGGCGGCCGCGGACGAGGCGTCGACCGCGATGCGCGCGCTCGCCGACTCGAGCCGTGAGGTGACCGACTCGATCCGCCACCTGTCCGCGCGCTCGGACCGCATCGGCGGCATCGTCGCGACGATCACCGGCATCGCCGAGCAGACGAACCTGCTCGCGCTCAACGCGGCGATCGAGGCGGCACGTGCGGGTGAGCAGGGCCGCGGGTTCGCGGTCGTCGCCGAGGAGGTCCGCAAGCTGGCCGAGGAGTCGCAGGCGGCCGCCGCCGAGATCACCGGGCTGATCGCCGAGATGCAGGGCGAGACGCGCCGCGCGGTCGGCCTCGTCGAGGCGGCCGGCGACCGCACCGACGGCGGCACCGCCACGGTGGATCGGGCCCGCGACTCGTTCAGCGCGATCGGCGCCGCGGTCGACGAGGTCACGCAGCGCGCGGGCGCGATCGCCGACGCGGTCCGCCGGCTGGCGGCCGAGTCGGAGCGGATGGCCGGCGAGGTGGCGGCAGTGGCGCAGGTGGCCGAGTCGTCGAGCGCGTCGACCGAGCACGTCTCGGCCTCGACCGAGGAGACGAGCGCCTCGACGCAGGAGATCGCCGCGTCGGCCCAGGAGCTGTCGTCGACCGCCGAGGAGCTCGAGCGGCTCGTGGGGACGTTCCGCCTGGACTGAGGCGGTTAGAGCCCTTCGCCGAACAGGCGGTCGAGGATCGCGTCCACCGGGAGCACCCCGATCGCCTGGTCGAGCAGGAAGGCGGTGGAGTCGTCGACGCGGCCGGCGTCCTGCTCCTCCTTCAGCGCCTCGCGCAGGCCGGTGCGGAAGGACTCGTTGCGGCGGTCGTCGTCGATGCCGAGCTCCTCCTGACCGGCGAGGGCGAGCAGGAGCCGCTCCCGCGAGACGTCGAGGTCGCAGGCCGAGCCGGCCAGTGCGTTGAGGCCGACGCGCTCCAGCGTGCCGGTGAGGCCCTCGGCCTGCGACTCGACCTGGATGCGGCAGGGGTCGGGCGGGGAGGAGGGCTCGTAGTCGCCACCGCCGGCGGCGAGGTAGACGGCGACGAGCGCGAGCGACGCGATGGCGGCGGCGAGGATCGCCTTCATGCGGCGACCTCCGTCCGGGCGGGGCCGGGCCTGCGCGTGCCCGCGGGCAGCAGCAGCGGGACCAGCGCGCACAGCGACAGCGCGGCCGCGATCAGGAACGAGCGCTCGAACGCGGTCGTCGCCGCGCGGTCCAGCTCGTCCTCGACGTCGGCCTCCAGCTCCTCGAGCCGCACGCGTTCGCCGTCCTGGCCCTCGATGTCCGCGAACGCCGGGCCGACCTCCGGCACCTCGCCCTCCGCGCGATCCAGCTCCTCCGCGAGCCGCAGGCCGACGTCGATCTTCGTGCGCGGGTCGAGCGGCGAGTCGAGGATCTGCGCGAGCACCGCCTCGGTGGCGCGCTGCTCCTGCGTCTCCAGGTCGGCGGTGAACATCGGCGTCAGCAGCGCGAGCGCGGCGACGACACCGACGTGGCGCGCCGTGAGCGTCCACCCGCCGTGGAGCACGAGCGGCGAGCGGCCGTGCAGCGCGGCCTCGGTCAGCGGGCCGAGCGCGAGGCCGAGGCCCAGGCCGATCAGGATCTGCGGCACGACCGTCCAGGCGACGCTCGCGGCCGGCATCAGCCCCAGCGCCGCGAGCCCGCCCGCGGTGAGCACGGCCCCGGCGCCGCCGCGCGTCCGGACGTCGCCGCCGCGGATGCGCGCGCTGGCCAGCGTCGCGACGGGCATCACGGACACGGCGAGCGCTGCCGTCAGCGGCGACAGGCGCCAGCCCGCCACGAGCAGCAGCACGAGGAGGAAGAGGGCGGCGGTCAGCCCGGCGCCGAGGAAGCCGGTGGCGACGAGGTGCCGGACGTCCGGGCGGCGTTCCCCGGGCGGCTCGGGCAGCGGCGTGAGCGTCGCGGGCACCGCGAGGAGGCACACGAGCGTCAGCGGCACCTGGACGACGAAGATCGACTGCCACGCGAGCGTCTCGGTCAGCAGGCCGCCGAGCGCGGGCCCGACGGCCGCGCCCAGCGCGCCCGCCGCGCCCCACAGCGCGGCGCCGCGGGCCCGGCTCCCCGTCGCGGCCTCCAGGAGCACGAGCGCCGCGCACGCGACCGCCGCGCCGCCGAGGCCCTGCAGGCACCGCGCGGCGATCAGCACCGGCAGCGACGGCGCCAGCGCGCACAGCAGCGACGCGGCGGCGAACACGCCGAGCCCCGCCCGCGCGACCCACGCCGCCTGGTGCCCGCCGCCCGGCCGCGCGCGCAGGACGAGCAGCGCGGCCGGCAGCGCGGCGATCGCGAGGACGAGGTTGTAGGCCGTCAGGACCCACGAGACGTCGCTGGGCGTCGAGTCGAACTCGACGAAGACGTCGGGCAGGGCGAGGGTGACGACCGACGAGTCGGCCAGGACCAGCCCGACGGCGAGAGCGAGGAGCGCGGCGCGCGGCACGCGCCGCATCCTGGCAGGCGCCGCGCCCCTCCGAGGTACGGCTGGCTACACGTGTGCCGCCCTGCCGCGGTGGTGCTCACCCGGCTTGGCGATCTTGCGGTACAGCCAGAGCAGCAGGACGACGCCGATCACCGCCCCGATGATCCCGCCGAGATCGAACTTGTCGCTGTCGCCGATCCCGATGGCGGCGAACAGGTAGAAGCCGACGAGCGCGCCGGCGAGGCCGAGCAACGTCGTCGCGATGAAGCCCATCGGGTCCGGGCCGGGCATCAGAAGGCGGCCGAGGAAGCCGGCGACGATGCCGAGGATGATCGCTCCAATCATGGGGTCGGCTTACCCATGCCGGGCGTCCCTCGGACCACCGCCGGCGCGCCGATCGAACCTCGACATCGGCCCGTGTAACCTTGCGCGCCACATGATCCGCAAGCTCGCGGGCCCGCTGTTCATCCTGACCGGCGTCCTGCACTTCCTCATCCCGCGCACGTACGAGTCGATCATGCCGCCGTACCTGCCGGCCCACCGCGAGCTCGTGTACGCGAGCGGCGTGGCCGAGGCGGTCGGCGGGGCGGCGCTGCTGTCGTCGTCGCCGCGCGTGCGGGAGCTTGCCAAGTGGTGGCTCTACGGCGTCCTCGTCGCCGTCTTCCCGGCCAACGTCCACATGGCGGTCAACCCCGACCAGTACCGGCGCGTCCCCGGTTCGCCGTGGACGCTCTACGCCCGTCTTCCGTGCCAGCTCCTCTTCGCCGCGTGGGTCCGCGCGGCGGCCCGTCCCTCTTCCGACCAGGAACGCCGTCCATGAGCACCGACACCACGCCCGCCGCCGACGCGGCCCTCTTCTCGCTCCAGCTCAACCAGGACCAGAAGGACATCCGCGACTGGGTCCACGGCTTCGCGGAGGGCGTCGTGCGCCCGGCGGCCGAGGAGTGGGACGAGCGAGAGCAGACGCCGTGGCCGATCATCCAGGAGGCCGCGAAGATCGGCCTCTACGGGTTCGAGGCGATCCAGCAGTTCTTCGCCGACCCAACCGGCCTGACGTTCCCGATCGTCAACGAGGAGCTCTTCTGGGGCGATGCGGGCATCGGCATGGCGATCATGGGCACGACGCTCGGGGTCGCGGGCATCGCCGGCTCCGGCACGCCCGAGCAGATGATGGAGTGGATCCCGCAGTGCTTCGGCACGGCCGACGACCCGCAGGTCGCGGCGTTCTGCGTGTCCGAGCCGGACGCGGGCTCCGACGTCAGCTCGCTGCGCACGTTCGCCAAGTACGACGAGGCCAAGGACGAGTGGGTCCTCAACGGCCAGAAGGCGTGGGCCACCAACGGCGGCATCGCGAACATCCACGTCGTCGTCGCGTCGGTCGACCGCGAGCTGGGCTCGCGCGGCCAGGCCGCGTTCGTCATCCCGCCGAACACGCCGGGTCTGTCGCAGGGCGCGAAGGTCAAGAAGCACGGCCTGCGCGCGTCGCACACCGCCGAGGTCGTGCTCGACGACTGCCGCATCCCGGGCCGCTGCCTGCTGGGCGGCAAGGAGAAGCTGGACGAGCGCCTGGCCCGCGCGCGCGAGGGCAAGCGCGCGAAGAAGCAGGCGGCGATGTCGACGTTCGAGAGCAGCCGCCCGACCGTCGGCGCCCAGGCCGTCGGCATCGCACGCGCGGCCTACGAGTACGCGCTCGAGTACGCCAAGGAGCGCGTGCAGTTCGGCCGCCCGATCATCGAGAACCAGGCGATCGCCTACACGCTCGCCGACATGAAGATGGAGATCGACGCCGCGCGCCTGCTCGTGTGGCGCGCATCGTGGATGGGGCGCAACGGCGTGCCGTTCGAGAACGCCGAGGGCTCGATGTCCAAGCTCAAGGCGGGCGAGGTCGCGGTGTGGGCGACCGAGCGCGCGATCCAGATCCTCGGCGGCAACGGGTACGCGCGCGAGTACCCGGTGGAGCGCTGGCACCGCGACGCGAAGATCTACACGATCTTCGAGGGCACGTCGGAGATCCAGCGGCTGGTAGTGGCCCGCGCGATCTCGGGTATGCGCATCGTGTGACGATGGCTGACGACCGCACCCGTGCCCTCACCGACCTCGCCGCCGACGGTGCCGGCGGGGTCGCCGGGATGATCCGCGACACCCACCGCGCCATCGCCGAGCGGGCGTTCGGCGCGAGCGGACCGGGCGCGACGCCGGCGCGCGTCGTGCACGACGGCATCGCGGGCCTGGCCTACGCGGCCGTGCGCGCCGGGGTCTCCGGCGCGGTGCGGGTGGGCGGCGCGGTCGCGAGCGCACGGGGCGTCGCGCTGGAGGACACGCCGCGCGGGCGGTTCGTGCTCGGCGCGGTGAACGGCGCGTGGGGCGACCGGCTGGCGGCGGAGCGGTCGCCGCTCGCGATCCCGATGGCCTTCGTCGAGCGCGAGCCGGTGGCGCGGCCGACGCCCCGGCTGGCGGTCTTCGTCCACGGGCTGTGCGAGACCGAGGAGGCGTGGCTGCTGGGGCGCGAGCGCTCCGAGCCGTACGCGGCCCGGTTGGCGGCGGAGCTGGGCTACACGCCGCTGATGCTCCGCTACAACACCGGGCTGCACATCTCGCAGAACGGGCGGGAGCTCGCGGCGCTGCTCGCGTCGACGTACGAGACGTGGCCGGTCGGCGTGGACGAGATCGTGTTCATCGGCCACTCGATGGGCGGCCTGGTGGCGCGGTCGGCGTGCCACTTCGGCTCGGAGGAGGGCGCGCGCTGGGTCGATCGGGTGCGCCACGTGTTCTCGCTCGGCTCGCCGTTCAACGGGGCGGACCTCGAGAAGGCCGCGAACGTCGCGTCGTGGGCGCTGGGGTCGGTGCCGGAGACGCGGGCGCTGGCGGGCGCGCTGAACCGGCGCAGCGCCGGCATCAAGGACCTCCGGTACGGGGCGCTGACCGACGCGTGCTGGGAGGGCCGCGATCCGGACGCGCTGCTGGAGGACAACCGGTGCGAGGTGCCGTGGCTCGAGCACGCGCAGCACACGTTCATCGCTGCGCACCTGTTCCGCGACGCCGAGCACCCGCTGGGCCGGGTCGCGGGCGACCTGCTCGTGCGCCGCCCGAGCGCGTGGGCGGGCGGGCTGCACGGCGCGGAGCGGGAGGAGTTCCTCCTCGACGCGTCGCACTCGGTCGGGCCGGCGAACCACCTCACGCTCCTCAACCACCCGGACGTCTACGCCCGCATCCGCGAGCAGCTCGCGGCGGGGCGGCCCCAACTGGCACGGTGACGCTCAAGTTCTGACCGGCGGGCTGCCGATGATGGTCAGGACATGCGCCGACTTCCTTTCGCAACCACTCTCGTCCCGGTCGTCCTCGGGATCCTCGCCACCCCAGCTCCCGCCGCCGTCACAGCCTTCGGCGACGCCGTGGACCAGCAGGGCTACGTCGGCGTCGCGGTCGGCCCGGACGGCAGCGCCTACGTCTACAACGACGTCGACTCGACGATCGAGCGCTACGACCGCTCCGGGGCGCTGGTTGCGTCCTGGGGAGGGCGGTCGGCCACCGGCGTCCCCGGGAAGTTCCACGACCTGATCGGCGTCACCGTCACGCCCGCCGGCACGGTGTGGGCGTCGGAGAACACGGGCGGGCGCCTGCAGCGGTTCGGGGCGAACGGCACGTATGAGGGCGTCCTCAACAACGCCGCGGGACGCGAGCTGGCGAGCAGCGCCACCGGTGCGCTCTACGGCTCGGACTGGACCACGGTCGCGCGGTACGACGCGGCCGGCGTCCTGCAGGGCACGTTCGGCGCGCTGGGTGCGGGCGACGGGGAGTTCGGCACGCTGCGCGACCTCGACGTGGACCGGGCGACCGGCACGGTGTTCACGATCGACGACGACCACGAGCGGGTGCAGGCGTTCGACGCCGACGGGACGTTCCTGCGCAAGTGGGGGTCGCCGGGCACGGGCGCCGGGCAGTTCCGGAACGCCTGGTCGATCGCGGCCGGGCCGGCCGGCGTGTTCGTCGGCGAGTCGGACAACGCGCGCAGCCGCATCCAGCAGTTCACCGCCGACGGCACGCTGCTCGGCGAGCTGGCGATCGGCGACCTCGGCGTGCAGCCGAACGTGAGCGACCTCGCGCTGGACGGCGATCAGCTCGTCGTGGTCGGCGGGCATCAGCAGGCGTACCGGATCGACATCGGCAAGCCGCTGGCCCGCATCGCGCCGCTCCAGATCACGCCCTGGGCGGGGAACACGGTGCAGCTCGACGCAAGCCGCTCCCTGCTTCCGTTCGGCGACGACGGCGCGCTGCGGTACACCTGGGACCTCGACGGCGACGGCACGTTCGAGACGGACACCGGCGCCACGCCGAACGCGACGCACACGGTCCGCGGGGGCGACAACGTCGTCCGCGTGAGGGTCACGCACGGGGCGGACAGCGACGTGGCCACGATGACCTTCACGGCAGGCACCGTGATCGTCGGCGGTCCCGGGCCCGCGCCGGGCCCCGGCGGCCCGACGCCTCCCGCAGGCCCGGTCGGCGTGACCGTCAACGACGGCGCGCAGTACACCAACGACCCGAGCGTGACGGTCGACCTCGTCTGGCCGCTCGGCGCGAGCACGCTGCTGGTCGCCAACGACGGCGGCTTCCGCGCCGCGAAGGCGCTCCCGCTGGCCCCGCAGGTCACGTGGACGCTCGCCTCGTCGGGCCCGGAGCGGCTGCCGAAGACCGTCTACGTCCGGTTCGGCGGGGCGCAGACGTTCACCGACGACATCATCCTCGACCAGACGCCGCCCAAGCTCGCGACCGCCAGCTTCTCCGCGGGCCGCGCCAAGGCCAGCGCCGCGGCGAAGCGCAAGGCGAAGTCCCGCACGCTGCGGCTGCGCGCGTCCGACAAGACGTCGGGCGTCAAGCAGGTGGAGCTGGCCGCCTCGCGCGGCGGGAAGGTGCTGCAGCGCGCCGCCTACCGCACGAAGGTGAAGGTCACCAAGAGCGCGGTGAAGTGGGCGCGCGTGACCGACGGGGCGGGGAACCGCTCCGCCTGGCGGCGCATCAGCCGCTGAGCCGGGCCTCGATGCCGCGCACGTCGCCGTCCTCGTCGTGGCGGACGGCGACGTCGCGGTAGCCCGCCGCGGTGAGCGCGGGGGCAAGGGCGGCGGCCTGGTCGCCGCCGATCTCCAGGAGCAGCGCGCCGCCGGCCTTGAGCCAGCGCGTCGCCTGCTCGGCCGCGCGGCGGGCCAGGTCGAGGCCGTCGGCGCCGCCGTCGTAGGCGAGCGTGCGCTCGAACGTGAACGTGTCGCGCTGGAGCAGCGGCAGCTCGGGCGTGGGGACGTACGGGACGACGCCGGCGATCAGGTCGACGCGGCCTCGCAGCTCGGGTGGGACCGGGGTGAGGAGGTCGCCCTCGCGCGCGTCGACGCCGTTGCTGCGCGCGCACGCGACGGCCTTGGCGTCGACGTCGCACGCGAGCACGCGGGCGGCCGGGCGCTCGTCCATGAGCACGCGCGCGATCGCGCCGCTCCCGCAGCAGACGTCGACCGCGACACCGTCCGGCGGGAGCAGCTCGACGGCGCGCAGCGCGAGCGCCTCGGTCTGCCAGCGCGGGACGTAGACGTCCGGGGCGACGCGGATCCAACGGCCGCAGAACGGCGCGGTGCCCGTGATCCACGCGAGCGGCTCGCCGGTCAGCCGGCGCTCCACCATCGCCGCGAGCCGCGCCGCGTCGCCCTCTGCCGCCGCGAGCAGCTCGTCGGCCTCCTCGTCCGCTGCCACGAACCCGCCCGCGGCAAGGCGCGCGACGAGCTCCGCCCGGCCGCTCAGACGACGACCTCGTCCTCGGACGGCGGGAGCGGCCGGTCGTCGGGCCACAGCTCCACCGCCCGCGCGGCGGCCGCGACGATCTCCGCCGCGTCGACCGTCGCTCGCGTCTCGCCGATGGCCTCCGCCGGCCAGTCGCACACGAACGTGAGCGGCCCCGCGGGCGGGAGCGGCCACAGCCACAGCTCCGCCTGCGCGCGCCCGCCCCCGCTCGACCCGCCGCGCGGCCGCAGCACGGGCCGGCCGGGCCGCTGGAGGAACGGCTTCATCTCGCCCAGCCCCCGCACGACCACCTTCCGCCCGTCCGCGAGCTCGAGGCCCAGCCGCAACGCGCCCGCGGTGTGCTCGTGGAACGGCACCCCCGGCCCGGTGCGCGGCTCGCGCTCGCGCCGGTGCACGCTCACCCCGAGCACGACGCCCGCCGGGTACACCCGCGCGTCGTCCACCCACACCGCCAGGCCCTCCCGCCGCACGAGGGCGATGTCCAGCGCGACCGTCGCGGGCCGCACGTTCTCCGGCGGCGCGACCCACTCCGGCAGCCGGTACGACGGCGGCGGGGGAGGAGCGGGCGCGGTCCCGGCGTCGTCGAAGAAGCTCACCCGGGCAGCATCCCATGCGTCCTCACGCCGCCGCCCGCCGCCGCGCCCGCCCGGCGAAGTTCTCCGTCTGGCTGTGGCAGTTCGGGCACAGCATCTGCAGGTTCTCCAGCCGGTTGTCCTGCCCGTCCCCGTTGACGTGGTGGAGCGCCATCGACAGCGGCGCGCCGAGCCACTCGTCGATGCCGCAGATCTCGCACCGGTTCTCCTTCAGCCCCGCGCGGATCAGCCGGGCCTTCACGTGCGACCGGTTGCGTACGCCCACGAGGAGCTGCTCGATCGGCATCGCCTGCGGACGCGACACCACGTCGCCGCGCGCCGCGCGGCGTTCCACGTCTCGCGGGAGAAGCCGAATCGGGCCTGGCACGCCGTGATGCTGTGGCCAGCGTCGTAGTACTCCTGCACCGCCGCCCAGTCGTACCGTCGGTTGAAGCGCTCATCCGGAGGCTCTCCGAGCCGGCGCAGGTGGTAGCAGACGGTGGACTTCGTGATGCCGAGGTCGCCGGCGATCTGGTTGAGCGAGCGTCCCTGCTCGCGGAGGGCGAGGACGCGATCCCTGGTCCGCATGCGAACGTACGTTCGCATTGATCGCGGACGGAACCGCACCAGAACGACGAACGGCCCCACATGGGGGCCGTCGTTCAGGAGATCCGGGCCAGGGATTCGAACCCCGATTCACGGCTCCAGAGGCCGTTGTCTTGCCATTAGACGAGCCCGGAACGCCAAAGGCGACAGACAATGTAGCGCGCGCGAATCACGCCGCGGCCTGCTCCGCCCAGTCGCGGTAGAGGCGCCAGTACGCGCCCTGCGCCGCGATGAGCTCGTCGTGCGTGCCCTGCTCGACGATGCGGCCGGAGGCGAGCACGACGATGCGGCCGGCCTGGCGGATGGTGGACAGCCGGTGGGCGATGACGATCGCGGTGCGGCCGGCGAGGAGGCGGCGCATGCCGGCCTCGATCTTGCCCTCGGTGTGGAGGTCGACGTTCGCGGTGGCCTCGTCGAGGATCAGGATGCGGGGGTCGGCGATGAGCGCGCGGGCGAACGCGACGAGCTGGCGCTGGCCGGCGGAGAGCTGGATGCCGCGCTCGCCGATCTGCGTCTCCAGCCCCTCGGGGAGCGCGCGCACGAACCCGTCAGCGCCCACGCCGCTCAGCGCCCGCCAGACGTCGTCCTCGGACGCGTCCGGCCGCCCGAACTCGACGTTCTCGTGCAGCGTCCCGCTGAACAGGAACGGCTCCTGCGGCACGATGCCCATCTGCGAGCGCAGCGACGAGCTCCGCACCCCGCGCAGGTCCACGCCGTCGACCAGCACGGCCCCCTCGGACGGGTCGTAGAACCGCGCCACGAGCTTCGCGAACGTCGACTTCCCCGCGCCCGTCGCGCCCACGAGCGCGACCGTCTGCCCCGGCGGGATCACGAGGTCGACGTCGCTGAGCGCGTTGACCACCTCGTCGTCCGAGCCGCGGTAGGAGAACGTCACGTCGTCGAACCGGATCTCGCCCCGCAGCGGCGACGGCAGGTCGACCGCGCCGGGCGCGTCGACCAGGTCCGGCTTCTCATCGAGCAGCTCGAAGATCTTGTCCAGCGCCGCCATCCCGGCCTGGTACTGCGTGTAGAGCTGCGACAGCTGCTGGATCGGCTCGAAGAACCCGTTCAGCGCCGCGAGGAACCCGACGAGCACGCCGACGGTCACGTCCCCGTCGATGACCTGGTAGCCGCCGTAGAGCAGGATCCCCACCGTCGCGACCGCGGAGACGAACTCCACCGCCGGGAAGTACGCGGCGTTCAGGTGGACCGTCGTCATGTTGGCGTCGCGGTTCTTCCGGTTCAGCGCGTGGAACCGCGAGAGGTGCCGCGGCTCCTGCCCGAACTGCCGCACGACCCGCACGCCCGACAGCGTCTCCTGCAGGTAGCCCGTGATGGCGCCGATCGTCTCCCGCGTCCGCGCGTACGCGTCCGCGCTGATGATCCGGAAGGCCAGCGATCCCGCGAACAACACGGGGAAGATGAGGAACGTCAGCGCCGCCAGCTCGAGGTCGAGGAACGCGAGGATCGCGATCGTCCCGATCAGCGTCAGCGAGGCCTGGAAGAGCGTCACCACGGAGTCGCTCACCAGCGAGTCCAGCGCCTCGACGTCGTTGGTCATGCGCGAGATGAGCACGCCCGCCTGGCGCCGCTCGTAGAAGCCGACCGGCATCTCCTGCAGGTGCGTGAAGATGCGCTTGCGCAGGTCCTGCAGTACGCGCTGGCCGACCCAGCCGACGAGGTACGTCTGCGCGTAGGAGGCGCCCCAGTAGACCAGCGCCGACACGACGAACCCGACGACGACGAGGTCGAGCGTGCCGAGGTCGCCCGGCACGATGCCGTCGTCGATCGCCGCCTTGGCCAGCGGCGGGGGAGCGAGCGACGCGGCCGTCGCGAAGATCAGCGCGACGAACATCAGCACGACCTTGCCGCGGTACGGCCGCAGCAGCTCGAGCAGGCCGCGGATCTTGCGCCCGCGCCCGCCGGTCTGCTTCATCCGCCGGCGCAGCTCCTCGCGCGACATCGCGACCCGGCCCCGCGGCGATCCCGAGATCGGCTGCATCTAGAACCCCGCCACCTTCCGCTCGCACGGCTTGCGGGTGAGGAAGACCTGGTCCGGCAGCCCCTTCTCGACGATCTCCGCGTACAGCGGCGACACCTCGAGCAGCTCGTCGTGCGTGCCGCGCGCGGCGACCGCGCCGTCCTCCAGGACGACGATCTCCTCCGCGAGGGCGATCGTCGACAGCCGGTGGGCGATGATGAACGTCGTCCGCCCGGCCATCGCCTCGCGCAGCGCCTCCTTGATCGACTGCTCGGTGGAAGCGTCGACCGACGAGGTGGCGTCGTCGAGGATGAGCACGCGCGGGTCGGCCAGCAGCGCGCGGGCGATCGCGATGCGCTGGCGCTGCCCGCCGGACAGCGTCAGGCCGCGCTCGCCGACGCGGGTGTCGTAGCCGTCGGGCAGCCGCTGGATGAACTCGTGCGCCTGCGCGCGCCGCGCGGCCGCCTCGACCTCCTCGCGCGTCGCGTCCTCGCGCGCGTAGGCGATGTTCGCGTGGACGGTGTCGCTGAAGAGGAACGGGTCGTCGTCCACGACCGCCACCGCGCGGCGCAGCGACACGACGTCCACGTCGCGCACGTCCGCGCCGTCGACCAGCACGCGGCCGGCCGTCGGGTCGTACAGCCGCCCGATCAGCTGCGCGAGCGTCGTCTTGCCCGAGCCCGTCGCGCCGACCAGCGCGACCGTCGAACCCGCCGCGATCTCGAGGTCGACGTCGTGCAGCGCGTCGCGCTTGGCGCCCTCGTACCGCAGCGTCACGTGGTCGAACGTCACGGCCCCACTGCCGTCCGGCAGCCCCGGCGCGTCGCGCGGCGCGACGATCTGCGGCGCGCGGTCGAGGATCTCGAACACCCGCGCGCCCGACGCGGTCGCCCGCTGCGCGAGCCCGAGCGCCATCCCGAGCATGCGCATCGGCCCGAGCAGCATCAGCAGGTACGTGTAGAACGCGGTGAACTGGCCGAGCGTCAGCCCGCCGTCGATCACCCGCCGCCCGCCGACGAACAGCAGCGCCGCGAGGCCGAGCTGGGGGAGGAAGCCGATGAAGGGCTGGTAGAACGCGCGCTGCCGCGTGGTCACCATCGCCTGCCCGAACACCCGCCGCGTCGAGGCCTCGAAGCGGCGCAGCTGCCGCTCCTCGCGCGCGAACGCCTTGACGACGCGCACGCCCGAGATGTTCTCCTCGGCCTCCGCGGTCAGCTCGCCGATCCGCTGCTGGAGCTCCTGCAGCGCCGGCCGCGAGCGCTTGCCGTACCGGAACGCGACGAGCACGACGACCGGCACCGGCGCGAGGGTGATGAGCGCGAGCACCGGGTCGATCGCGATCATGGCGACCGCCGCGACGAGGATCGTCAGCAGCGGCTGCGAGAGGAAGATGAGCCCGTACCCGAGGAAGAACCGCACCGACTGCAGGTCCACCGTCGCGCGCGACATGAGCTGGCCGGTCTGCTGGCGGTCGAAGAACGCGAGCTCGAGCGCCTGCAGGTGCGCGTACATGCGCTGGCGCAGGTCGACCTCCACGCCCAGCGACACGCGCCCGGCCACCAGCCGGCGGCCGACGGTGAGCACGAGCCGGAACACGCCGGCGGCCAGGATGAGCAGGCCGATCGTGACCAGGTCGTCCTTGTCGCCCTCGCGCACCTGGTCGATCGCGCGGCCGGTCAGCCACGGGATCGCGACCGTGGCGACCATCGCGAGCACCGCGAGCACGAACGACCAGATCACGCCCGCGCGATAGGGCCGCAAGAAGGACAGGAGACGCACGAACGTGGTCACTTCACAAAGGATAGTGTCGCTGTGGTGACCTCACCGCCCGTCGGCCTGTGCGACGCGTGCCGCTGGCAGCGCGTCGTGCGCAACACCCGCGGCTCGTCGTTCTCGCTGTGCGAGCGGTCGAAGATCGACGACCGCTTCCCCAAGTACCCGCGGATCCCGGTGCTCACCTGCCCGGGGTACGAGCCGCGTCAGCCGGAGGACTGACCGCCGTCGGCCGCCGTCCCGCCCGCGGCCGTGCCGCCGCCGCCCATCGCCGCGGCCGCCTCGGCCTTCGCGGCCTGCTGGCGCTGGTCGAGCTCCTCGGGCGAGAGCTTCTCCAGCAGCAGGAAGACCTCCTCGTCGCCGCTGCCGCGCACGTAGCTGAACGCGTACCGCGCCCGCTCGGCCAGCGACGCGACGAGCCGCGCCTCCGGCCGCTTGACGTAGCCGGCCACGCGCGGCGCCGGGAGCGTCAGCGACGCCGCGAGCGGGCGGGCGAGCAGCGGCTCGAGCTCGGCGCGGGTGTAGTGCGCGATCTGGTTCTCGAGCGTCACGTCGCGCTGCGTCTTGCCCGCGCCGACCTTCGCCGTCGCGGGCGGGAGGTAGACGACGACGTGGTCGACGCCGCGCAGGTAGCGGAACGAGTAGAGCGCGAGCTCGAGCGCCTCGCGCTGGAGCAGCAGGCCGCGGCTCGGGGACGGGTCGCCCGGGACCGCGCAGCTCGCGCCCAGGCCGCACACGCGGTAGTAGACGGTGTCGCCCTCCAGCCGCGTGACCTCGCCGGACGCGTCGCGCATCACCGGGTCGAGCGCCACGTCGTAGATCTCGGGCGACTCGACCTGCACGAACGCCAGGTCGCCCTTCGCCGAGCGGTACTGCGGCTGCACGTGCGCGGCGATCTCCTGCGCCCCGTCCTCGCCGTCGTCCGCAGGCGCCCACGCCGACCACCCGGCCGTGTCGTCGCCGCCGTCGCTGCTCCCGCCGACGAGCAGGACGAGCGACACGATCGCGATGCCCGCGATGGCCAGCAGCGCGCCGAGGAGGAACTGGAAGCGCGGGGCGTGCGGCGCCTCGTGGTACTTCAGCCGTCGCGGCGGCGCCAGCTCGCCGCCGTCGTCGTCCGGGTACTGCGCGGGCGTGACGGCGCTCTCGCCGGGCGGGCCGCTCGTCAGCGCGCGCCGCGCGGGCACGAGCGCGTCCCGGTCGACGCGGGGCCTGGTGCCGGCGGGGTCGGAGGGCTCGGGCTCGCGCTGCTCCTCGGTCACAGCTTCGGCCAGATCGTCTCGTCGGTGATGTCGATCTCCGGCGCCGACACGCGCGCCGCCTCCAGGACCTCGACCACGTCGTCGCCGTACAGCTCGCGCCGCCGCACCAGCTCGTCCGCCACGAGCAGGACGCCCTCGCGGTTGTGGCGGACCGCGCAGACCGCGGTGATGTACGCCTGCCCGAGGATGCGCGCCGCCGCCTTCTTCTTCACCGGGTCGCCGAGGACGGACGCGATCGGGTCGCCCATCATGCCGCCGGCCTGGCCGCGGTTCATGATCTGCATCCCGATCCGCTCGAAGCGCTTCATGTAGCGCTCCTCGGCCTCGAACTGCTCGTCCTCGTCGGCGAACGGGCCGGGCAGCGTGACCGGCTCGGGGCCCATGCCGCAGAAGCCGACCATGTACGCGGCGATCTGCGTCGCGCTGCCCACGTCGCCGCCGACGCCGGTCGAGTTCTCCCCGTAGAAGACGTGCTCGGCCGCCATCGCTCCGAGCGACCACACGAGGTTGCCGACCTGGTGGTGGCGCCAGTCGTTGAACCGCTCGTCCTTCGCGATCGCCTGGTGGTGGCCGAGCGAGTTGCCGCGCATCCGGATCGACAGCCGCGTGGAGAGCGTGTCCTGCATGTACACGTGGCTGGTCACCGCGTGGCCGGCCTCGTGGATCGCCACCGCGCGCGCGTCGTCGCGGTTGTACTCGACGCCGATCGCGGTGCCGGACTCGATCGTCGTCATCGCCTCGACGATGTCCTGGCGGTCGAACTCCATCCGGCCGTCCGAGTGCGCGTACGTCAGCGCCATCGAGCACACCTGCTCGATGTCGGCGGGGGAGTAGCCGTTGGTCATCCGCGCGAGCTCGTCGCGGCGCTCGGGCCGATCCAGCTCGGGGTCGTGCGCGACCTTGCCGAGGTAGAGGTCGAAGATGTCCTTGCGGTCGTCCTTCGTCGGCGTCCGGAAGTGGATGTGGCGGCCCATCCGGCCCGGGCGGATGAGCGCCGGGTCGAGCCGGTCGAGCGGGACGTTCGTCGCGCCGATGAAGTAGATCTGCTCCGGCCGCGGCTTCGGCGGCTTGAGGCGCAGCCGCAGCGGCCCGATCCGCTGCGGGATCACGTAGGTGGCGTCGAGGAACGTGTTCCACTTCTTCGACGCCCACTTGCGGAGGAACGGCGGCTCGTCGACGCCGTCCATCTGCACCAGGAGCTGGTTGAGCGCGAGGCCGCCGCCGCCCATCATCCCGCCGGGGAACATGAAGCTCTGGATGCGCAGGCCGAGCGCCTGGAGCGCGGGCGGGAACGCGGGCGCGCGCGGCTCGGCCCGGGCGGCGAACAGCCGGTCGCGCCACTCGCGCGTCTCCAGGACCAGGTCGCCGGTGGAGGTGAGCGCGCCGAACGGCCCGTGGAACGCGACGTCGTGGATCGACCGGGGGATGGGCAGGGCCTCCGAGCCGATCCCGCTCCCCAGCGCCTGCCGGCGCAGGCCGACGGCGTCGATCTCGTCGATGAAGATGATGCACTGGCCGCCCCACTTGCGCGCGAGCCGGCGGGCGCGGGCGAGCAGGATCATCACGATCACGACGTCCATCCCGATGAACGTCTGCGCGAAGCCGGAGCCCGGCATCGTCATGATCGGCGAGTTGAACGAGGTGGCGATGCCCTTGGAGAGCATCGTCTTGCCGGTGCCGGGCGCGCCGATGAAGAGCAGGCCGCGCTCGGGCTTGCCGCCGCGCTTGCGGAACTCCTCGCCGGACTGCCACAGCTGGATGACGCGCGTGACGTCCTCCTTGGGCTCCTTCTGCCCGCGGACGTCCTCGAGCTTGACGCCCCAGTCCGCGTCGCCCGGCTCGTAGCCCTTCATCTGCTTGACCCCGAAGAAGACCAGCGGCCCGAAGAGGATCAGGAAGTTGAAGAGGAACAGCATCGGGAACAGGAACGCGTACGGCAGGAACTGCAGGAGCAGCGCCGGCAGCACGTCGGCGAGCATGTCCCACGTGTCGCGGAACGTCGCCGGGCCGTCGACTGCGTCGTGGATGACGTTGATCAGCAGGAACGTCCCGCCGAAGATCGCGACGATCCACGTCCAGCGGCGCCACTTCGCGCGCCAGTACCAGTGGCGCCGGCGCGCGACGACGTCCTCGCGCAGCAGCTTCTCGTCCGCGCCGTAGAGGCTCGCGCGCGGGATCATCCGGTGCGCGAGCACGTCGATCAGGCCGCGGAAGGCGATGATCGCCAGGAACGTGACGACGGCGGCGAGCCAGAGCGGCCAGTCCTGGTCGACCAGGAAGAGGAAGACCGCGGGGCTCGTCAGGACCGCGACGAACGTGGCCGCGCGGGAGAGCCTGCGCCACTCGCGCGCCAGGGCAGCGTGCTCCTCGCTGAAGGCCGGACGGCGCATTCGGGCGCCGATTCTACGCCCGGCCCGGGCGGCGTTCTAGCGGCGCGGGATGCCGAGCACGAGGTGCGGCGCGGTGCGGCCGGCGGCGGGCGTCGACTCGAAGCGATCCTCGCGCGCCGCGGCGTCACGGAACTCCAGGTCG
The DNA here is from genome assembly GCF_056863265.1 of Parviterribacter multiflagellatus. Lineage (NCBI taxonomy): Bacteria > Bacillati > Actinomycetota > Thermoleophilia > Solirubrobacterales > Parviterribacteraceae > Parviterribacter > Parviterribacter multiflagellatus. The sequence goes on along the minus strand of NZ_JBXPIZ010000002.1, from coordinate 253,232 downwards.
CCGTTGCACTTGGGGCACGAGCCGAGCGCGCGCAGGCCGTCGGCCATCGCGACGCTGTTCCACGCGAAGCCACAGCCGGTGCAGCGGGCGGCGGGGATGGGGGACATGCATGCACCATCGCCAGCAAACGGTGGAACGTCACTCCAACGTCCGTCCATGCACGGGCTCTGGTGCTGAACCTGCACGCGATTGCGCGGCGCGGTGGACGGATGTCGTGCGCCCTGGGGTGTCGTCCAGCGGCTACTGGGGGCGCAGCGCCGGGTCGCCCTCGTGCTGGCGGAAGAACTCGACGATGGGCGTGACGTACTCGGGGAACCGCGGGCAGCGCAGGCCGTTGCGCGCGAGGATCGCGTCGGCGCGGCGGGTGTCGAAGCGCACCGGGTGGTTGAGGTAGACGATCGACTCGCGCGGGGTGCCGTCGAACATCTCGCGGATCGGCTTGAGCCGCAGCGACTCGGTCACCACCGACGCGGGGAGCCGGACCTTCGGCACCTTGTCGGCGTACTCGCGCGCGAGGAGGACGTTGAGCTCCTTGGCGGTGAGCGGGTCCGGGTCGACGAGGTGGAGCGTCTCGCCGATCGCCTCCCGGTCCTGCGACACCTTCGCGAGCGCGTCGACGACGAAGTCGACCGGCACGACGTTGAACGGCGCGCCCGAGCGGCCGAGCTGCAGCACCGGCTCGTGGCGGCGGACGCTGCGGGCGATCGCGCGCAGGAGGTAGTAGGGGCCGTCGAACTTCTGCGTCTCGCCGGTGATCGAGTCGCCGACGACGATCGCGGGGCGGTAGATCGTGGTCGGCACGCGGTGCATCTGCTCGCGCACCCAGACCTCGGCCTGGAACTTCGTCGACTCGTAGTGGTTCTTGTGGGCCTGGCCGAGGCTCAGCTCGTGCTCGTACACCACGCCCGTGCGCGCGCCCGCGACGTACGCGGTGGAGACGTAGTGCAGCTGCTCGAACTGCTTGCAGGCCAGGCAGAAGTCGAGCACGTTGCCCGTGCCGTCGACGTTGACGCGCTGGGCGATCTCGAGCGGGACCGCGAGGTTGTAGATCGCCGCGAGGTGGTGGACCTCGGTGACCTTGCCGGCGAGCGCCGAGTAGGCGGCGTCATCGAGGCCGAGCCGGCGGTCGGCGATGTCGCCCACGACGAGCTCGAGGCGGGCGCCGTCGGCGCCGAGCGCGGCCGCGGCCGCGCGGGCCTGCTCGAGCATCTGCGCCTCCACCAGGGCGGTGAGGCGGAGGTCGGGGCGGTCGGCGAGCAGGCGGCCGACGAGGCGCCGCGCGATGAAGCCGGGGAAGCCAGAGACGAGACCGTACATCGTGCGCGGCAGCTTATGGCAGCGCCGCTCCGGGTGCGTTCGTCCAGGCCCGCAGGGCGGGCGCTCAGGACTTCTGCCACATGCCCGATAAGTGGGGCGGCAGGTCCGACGCCCCACTTGTCCATGGAGGACTCCTCGTGAAGCGATTCATCGTCATCTGCGCCGCCCTGCTCGTGGCGCTCGCACTTCCCACCACGTCCGTCGCGGCCGTCGCCGCGCCGTCCGCTCCTTCCGCCGCCGCCGCCGCTGCTGTGAAGAAGGGCAAGAAGAAGTCCAAGCGCGCCAAGTCGAACAAGACGGCGACGAAGAAGACGACCACGAAGGACGCCGCCACCCTCCGCGCCGAGCAGCGCTGCCGCGCGGAGAAGGCCCGTCTCGGGGCCGGCTTCCAGAAGGCGTGGGGCGGGAACAAGGCCACCGCGATGAAGCGGTGCGTGACGCAGCTCAAGCAGGACGAGATCGATGCGCAGGACGACACCGCTGCCGATGGGGACGCCGCCGACGACGAGGGCGTCGAGGGCCTCGACGAGGAGCTCGCCGATGACGGCGCGGCCGTCGAGGACGAGGGCGACGTGGCCGTCGACGACCTCGACGCGGGCGACGCCGTCGAGTAGGAATGTAGGCATGGACGCAGGGGTCCTCATCGTCGAGGACGCGCGTGAGCTGCGGGAGCTCGTGCGCGCCCTCCTGGAGCGTGCCGGCTGCACGGTGTACGAGGCCGCGAACGGCGTCGACGGCGTGCAGGCCGTCTTCGATCACGATCCCGACCTCGTGATCCTCGACGTCGGCCTGCCGGGCAAGCTCGACGGCTGGTCGGTGCTCGCGCGGATCCGTGAGGCCGGCGACGTGCCGGTGCTGATGCTGACCGCGGAGGACGCCGAGCTGGCGCGCGTCCGCGGGCTCCGCGCCGGCGCCGACGACTACGTCACGAAGCCGTTCTCCAACGCCGAGCTGGTCGCGCGCGTCGAGGCGCTGCTGCGCCGGAGCGGGGGCGGGCGGCGGTCGAAGTCCTCCGTGCCGGCGGTCTACGACGACGGGCGCCTGCGGATCGACTTCGCCGAGCACCGCGTGACGCAGAACGGCCGCTCGGTCGAGCTGACGCCGCTGGAGTTCCGCCTGCTGGCCGCGCTGGCCCGCCACCCGGGCGAGCTGATGACGCACGAGCAGCTGCTCGAGCAGGTGTGGAACGACGGCTCCGGCCACGGCCGCGAGCGGGTCAAGCTCTACGTCGGCTACCTGCGCCGCAAGCTGTCCGCGCGGGGCGTGCCGCCGATCGAGACGGTCCGCGGGATGGGCTACCGCTACAAGGCCCCGTCCTCGGACGCGCACGCCGCGGGCTGACGCGGGGCCGCGCCGCGCACGCGGCGCGCGGGGCGCTTCCCCCGGCGGGCGGCCAGGAGTACGCTCGTGCCATGAGGCAGAACGTGCTGATCGTTGCGAATCGCACGGCGGCCTCGCCCGAGCTCCTGGCGTTCATGTCCGAGCGCCCCGACGCTTCGTACGAGCTCGTCGTGCCACCCCAGACCTCCGGGCCGAGCGGCCGCGCCGCCGCGGAACGGAGCCTCGCCGAGGCCCTCGCGCGGTACAACGCGGAGGGGATCGACGACGTGCGCGGTCACGTCGCGACCGCGTCCGACCTGGTGATCGCCGTGATCGAGGCCTACGACCCCGCGCGCCACGACGAGGTCGTCCTCTCGACGCTGCCGGCGACGACCTCCCGCTGGCTCGCCATCGACGGCCCCGCACGGGTCGCGAAGGCCACCGGCGCGCTGGTCCACCACGTCGTCGCGCGGGCACCGCGTCGCGAGCCGCGAGTGGTCCACCGCACCCGCGAGCGGCAGCTCAACCCGGGCATCTTCGCGGCGTTCGAGGCGCTCGGGTACGGCGGCAGACCGCACGACCGCGCGGGCGCGACGCGTTAGCTGAACAGCGTCACGGTCCCCGCGACCACGAACGCGCCGGCCCACAGGTGGTCGGTGTTGAGCCACGCCTTCTTCAGGATCGAGACCCCGAAGTGGTCGTAGACGAGGAGCGCGACGACGGCCATCGTCGCGAGCATCGCGCCGACGTGGACGGTCAGCACCGCCGCCGTCTCCGCGATCGAGCCGAGCAGCTCGGTGTCGTGGTCGTGCCCGCCGCTCCCACCCGACGCGACGCCCGCGCCCACCAGCACCGGCGCGACCATCAGGCCCGCGCCGTGTGCGCTCGACATGAGGAACGACCACCAGGTCAGCTCGCGCGGCGTGACGCGCATCTTCGCCCAGCGCGGGTGGGCGCGCGGGCGGGCGAAGCGGAAGATCCCGAACGCGAGCAGCGCCGCCGCCGCGCCGAGCCGGAGCGGGCCGGGGTCCGCGAGCACGCCGAGGCCGACGACCAGCGCCGCGACGACGCCGATCGCCAGCTCGTGGCCGACCGCGATCGGGCCGAGCGCGCGCAGGAGCGCGCCGCGCGAGCGCTCCTGCAGCCCGAGCCCGACCGCGAAGAGCCAGCCCATCGCCGGGTTGAGCCCGTGGTACGCGCCCAGCCCGGCCATCGCGACGAGGGACCAGACGTCCACCGCCTACCTCCCGCGCGGCTCGTGGAGGGGCGCGGTGGTCACGACGGGAAGCAGTACGAGTCGCTGGAGGCGTCGCCGCCCTCGAGCCGCACCTGGTGCGGGCGCTCGCCGGTGAACGGCAGGAAGAAGTCGCGGTCGACCTCCAGCCCGCCGTCCGGCGTCGCGTCGAGCTTCGTCATCCAGCCGCCGATCCCCGCCGGGTAGAACTGCGCGTCCCACGCGGCGTAGAGCGAGTTCGTCAGGTAGACGCGCCGGCCGTCGCGGCTCACCTCCACCATCTGCGGGCCGCCGTTGAGCGGGCCGGACGCCGGGTGGGAGCCGGGGTTCGGGCCGATCCCGCCGAGCTTGACCGACGCCGTCTCGCGCGGGGCGCGCGGGTTGGAGACGTCGAACCGCTTCAGCTCGCCGGTGCCCCAGCACGAGACGTACAGCGCCTGGTCGTCGACGCTCAGCGCGATGTCGGTGATGAGCGGCGGCACCGCGCCGAACGGCTGGAGGATCGGCGGCAGCTCCTCGGCCTCGGCCGGCTGTGCGGGGATCGTGATGACCTTCTCGGCCTTGACCTCGCCCGTCGCCGCGCCGCTCCACAGCCAGACCGACGCGCTCAGGTCCGCGGTGCTCGTGACGACGCCGACGAAGCCGTAGTCCTTCGACGGGTCGTGCGCGGGCCGCAGCTCGAGGACCATCTGGTGCTCGGCGCCGAGGTCGATCTCCTGCTTGTGCGTGCGCTTGTCGAGGTCCCACACGTGGAGCTTGTGGCCGTACTGGTTGCCGAGCAGGAGGTCGCCCTGCAGGCCGTCCTCGACCATGTTCGGCGTGCCCCACTCGGACGTCACGACCGTCCCGTGGTTGAGATGCCACCAGAAGTCGTACGCCAGCTCCTGGGGGCCGCGATCGTCCTCCCACTGGCCCTTGACGCTGAAGTCGTCGTGATCGAGCAGGAAGATGCCACCCGGCCCGTCGCCCTCGGGGTTGCCGAGCGCGCTGACGTAGATGCCGTCCGGCCCGCAGTGGACGGTGTGGGGCCGCGAGTAGCCGGCCTTCCTCGCGATCTCGTCCGCCTCGATCGTCTTGACGAGCTTGGGCTGACGCGGGTCCTCCTTGACGTCGAGCACGTGGATGTTCGACGAACGCAGGCCGGGGACGAGGAGGTAGCGCCGCTCGACGTGCGGGTGCGGCGCCCACGGGCAGAGCGCGGAGGAGCACGCGTTCCACCCGAAGTGGTGCAGCTCGTCGCCGAGGCCGGGCATGTCGATCCGCCCGACCGGCCGCGCGTACGTCGGCGAGTCGGGGTCGACGTCGATGACCGTGATCGCGTCCGGCTTGCGGTCGCCGTTCTGGCCGACGTTGAGCGTCGCCACGTAGGCGAGCGTCTCGCGAGCGCCGGAGGAGGCATCCTGCGGGGTCGCGTAGAAGGTGGGATCGGGGGTCAACCGCGCCATGCCCGGATCCTACGCCAAATCTCGATCCATTTTGTGGACAATAGGCCATGAAACCATCACACGGGAAACTGGGAGTCAGCTCTCGTGAGAACGGGCACGATGGTCGCGTAGTCGGGAGAGAGACGCGACCGGGATGACCGTTCACCAGCTCTACGAGATGCTCGGAGACCTCGAGGACACGCGGGAGCTCGTCATCGAGGCACCCCACGCCGATGCAGACGATCCGCTGGTCGCCGCGTGGCGTTCGGCGGCCGGGCGTGCGCGGGCGGCCCTCGAGGTCTGGCGCACCCGCGGCGGGCGGGAGGCGTACGCCGCCTACCGTGCGCTCGCGGACCAGGCCGACGCCGCGCAGGACGCCCTGGCGTTCGCGGCGGCGCGGGCCCGCTAGCGCGCCGGCGCCACGACGGGATCCGCGCCCGCCGTCAGGCGAGCTCGAGCAGCTGCAGCCAGACCTCGCTGCGCGTGGGGAAGGTCGGCACCGCGTGCCTGAGGACGCGGAGCGGGACCTCGCCCGCGACCGCGATCGTCGCCGCGTGCAGGTGCTCGGCGACGTCGGCACCGGTGAACGTCGCGCCGACGAGGACGTCGCGGTCGGTGTCGATGACCGCCTGGACCTTGGACGGGACGCCGCGGCCGATGAACGAGCTGCCCGCCGTCGCGTTGAGGTCGCCGGTGACCGTCCGCACGTTCAGGCCGGCGCTGCGGGCGCCGGCGGCGCTCAGCCCGACCGACGCGACCTGCGGCTCGGTGAACACGACCGCGGGCGCGCGCGGGCCGTCGAGCAGCACGGCGCAGTCGGGGCGGCCGAGGATGTGGTCGGCGGCGCAGCGGCCGTGCTCCTTGCCCTGGTGGGTGAGCAGCGCGCGGCCGTTCACGTCCCCGATCGCGTAGAGCCACTGGTGGCCCTCGGCCTGGAGGTGGTCGTTGACGGCGATCGGCCGGTCGGTGGGGAGGCCGAGCGCGTCGAGCCCGATGTCGCCGGTGCGCGGGGTGCGGCCGAGCGCGACGAGCAGCTCGTCGGCGCGCAGGAGCGTCGCGTCGTCGTCGAGCTCCACCACCACCTCGCCTGACGGACCATCCGGCCGGCTGACCCGGACCGCCTCGCGTCCGAGCCGTACGTCGACGCCGTGGCCGCGCAGGCCCGCCTCGACCTCCTTGCCCGCGAACTCGTCGAGCCGCGGGAGGAGGTGCTTGCCGCGCGCGACGAGCGTGACGTCGCTGCCCAGCGAGCGCCACGCCTGCGCCAGCTCGACCGCGACCGGGCCGCCGCCGAGCACGATGAGCCTCGCGGGGGCGTGCTCGGCGTTGGTCGCCTCGCGGTTCGTCCACGGCGCGGCCTCGGCCAGGCCCTCGATCTGCGCGGGGAGGTTCGCGTCGCTGCCGGTCGCGACGACGACCGCGCGCCGCGCCTCGAGCACGACGTCCCCGACCCGCACCTGCCGCTCGCCCACGATCGTCCCGAGGCCGCGCACGATCGCGATGCCGCGGTCGGTCAGCCACGGCTCCATCACGGTGTCGTCGAGGTCGTGCACGATCTCGTCGCGGCGCGCCAGCGCGGCGCCGACGTCGAGCGTGCCGGTCGCGGCCTGCGCGGCCCCCGGCACCCGCCGCGCCTCCGCGAGCGCCTGGCCGGGCCGCAGCAGCCCCTTCGACGGCATGCAGGCGTAGAACGAGCACTCGCCTCCGATGAGGTGCTCCTCCACGATCGCGACCGAGAGCCCGCCCTGGGCGAGTCGGCCGGCGCAGACCTCGCCGGCGGGGCCGGCGCCGAGGACGACGACGTCGTAGGTGCTGTCAGGCATGGCGGCGAAGCTACCGCCTCGTGCAACGCACGACCGGGAGTCGCGCGTCAGGAGCGCTCGTCGCGCGGGGACCGCTGCGTGGGACCGCCGGTCCTCGGCGGCCTCGCGTCGAGCGGCAGGTTGAGCGGATAGGTGGGGTCGCGCGCGTTCAGCACGATCCGCTCCGCGATCGCACGCTCCTCGTCGTCCATCAACCAGATGGTCGGGCCGGCGCCTGGCGCGGGCTGACGACGCTTTCGACGAGAGAACAGCATCTAGAAAGCTCCGTTGACGAGTGTACCTGCGAGCGCGGCGAGCGCCACGAGGCCGTCCAGCAGCAGGCGGTATCCCCGCTGGAGGTGACGGACCTTGCCCTCGTAGGTAAGGCGCTCGGCTGACACCGCGGCCACCCAACGGCGCAGGATCGCCCGCTGCAGCTCCAGCGGCTCGCTCTCCTGGCGCGCTCGGCCTTCGTACCCGGCGATCTCGCTGCTCCGGACGACCACTCCGGATGCCGTGCGGAGCGCGAGCGCCGCGCTCGTGGCGGCGAGGAGCAGCAGGGCGAGCGCAACGGCGTAGACCGCCGAATGGCGTCGGCCAGCCAGACGCCACGGTCGACGTCGGTGAGACGCGGGCCGAGCGCGATCCCGATTGCCAGCGGTCCGTTCGCGATGACCGCCAAGCCGCCTGCGCGGACGTCCGCGTGGTGGTTGCGCTCGCGGTCGATGCTCGCGAGCTCGCGCGTGTGGTCCACGAGGTGCGCGACGTTCTCGGCGACCTGGGGTGGCGACATGGCCGCGACGCTACGAGTGAACCCGCAACGACTCACGCACGAATCCGTGCCAAGCGGGTGGAAGGACTGCGTAGGATCTGCGACATGGCAGGCACCGACCCGTTCGACACCGTGGGGACGACGACGACGGGAGGCCCCGGCACGCCGGCCGGGAGGCCCGCCGGGAAGCCCGCGAAGCGCGGCGGGAGCTCGCTGTTCGCGAAGGAGAACCGGCGGCTGCTGTACGGGCTGATCATCGGGGCGGTCGTCGCGGTGTTCGCGGTGCTGAACCTCGACGAGGTGCAGGTCAACTGGATCTTCGGGACGTGGTCGACGCCGCTGATCGTGGTCATCGCCGTCACGTTCCTGCTCGGCGCGGCCGTCGGCTACGTCGCGGCCGCCGGGCGCGGCAAGGCGAAGGCGAACGCCGGGGCGAGCGGGAAGCTCTAGCCCCGCGGGCGCGCGTCGAGGTCCGACGCGATCCGCGCCGCCTCGCCCGGCACCAGCAGCACGAGCGCGCACACCTGCGCGAGCCGGCCGGCCGCGACCACCGCGCGCGGGACGCGCACGGCCCGTGGACGGGTGGGAGCCGCGTGCGCCGCCGGTGACGGAAGAGCGCTCACCCGACCGAGCCTTCCCGCGGCCCCCGCGCGGCATGCACGCGGATCGCCTCGCCGCCGCCAGGCGCGACGACCTGCACCCGCACGTCCGGCGCCAGCTCCGCCGTGTGCCGCGTGAACGCCTCGGCCGGCTCGGTCAGCGCGCGGTGACCGCGCCGCGCGTTCAGCGGCAGGAACGTGCCCCAGTGGATCGGCACCGCCAGCCCCGGCCGCAGCGCCGCCGCCGCGCGCGCCGCGTCGAGCGGATCCATGTGGCCGCTGCCCAGCGACGGGCCCCAGCCCCAGATCGGCAGCAGCGCCGCGTCGACCTCGCCGACCTCGCGCTCGAGCCCGTCGTACAGCTCGGTGTCGCCCGCGAAGTACACCGAGGGCACGTCCGGCCCGGACAGCACGTAGCCCACCGCGTCGGGCACCGCGCCGCGCGCGACGGGCGAGCGCCGGCCGTCGTGGATCGCCGGCACCGCGCGCACCTGCAGCCCCGACCCGAGCGGCAGCGACTCCCCGACCGGCAGCTCGTGGACGTCCGCGCCCGGCACCGTCCGCAGCATCCGCGCCACCGCCTGTCCGGCGCCCCGCGGCACCACGACCGGAACGCCGCCCGCCGCGACGCGCCGCAGCGACGGCGCGTCCGCGTGGTCGCGGTGCAGGTGCGACAGCAGCACCGCGTCGACCGGCGGCACCACGAGCTCCGGCGACGGCGCGTGCCGGCGCAGGTGCGCGATGCGGTCGCGCAGCACGGGGTCGGTCAGCACCCGCGCGCCGCCCACGTCGAGGAGCGCCGTCGCGTGGCCGAGCCACGTCAGGTCAGCCGGGGACGACATCGCCCGGCGCGGGAGAGGTCGGCAGGCGCGGCACGTACGCGGTGTGCCCGAGCCCCGCGAGCCACCCGCGGAGCAGCTGGTGGACGGCCTCGGCCCCGATCAGCGGCTCGCCCGGCATCGGCAGCCGCGTGGGGGAGAGCAGGAACGGGTGCGCCTGCGGCCCGCCGAGCCCGCCGTGCGACCCGACCAGCTCCTCGAACGCCGCCACCTCGCCCGTCTCGGGCCACCAGGTCGAGTTGAGGACGAGGTCGGGGCAGTGCGGGAACCCGTGCGTGCGCAGCACGTGCCGCGCCGCGTTGGGCCCGAACGGCGCCAGCGGGTCGTCGCCGACCACCTCACCGGTCTCCAGCCAGTGCTCGCCGCCCGCGCCCAGCACGACCGGTCCCGCGGCGGCGCGGACCAGCACGAACCCGACCCCCGGATGCTCCCGCAGCGCCGGCAGCAGCGCAGGGTACGTGTGGTCGATCAGCTCCCGGATCACCCGCCCGGGCAGGCGCGGGAACGACACGAGCCCGAGGTTCCCCGACGCCATCACCACGACCTCGGGCAGCTCGTCCTCGGACGACCCCGCCGGCGGCAGGTCCCGCCGCGCCTCGCCGCCCACACGCACCTCGCCGTCGACCTGCCGCCCGCGCGTGATCCGCCCGACCGCCCGCGAGCCCGCGGTGTCGCCGCCCGCCGCCTCGGTCAGCGCCGCGCCCAGCCGTCCCGCCGCTTCGTCCTCGCCCGAGCCCGACGCCGCGACCTCCGACGTCCCGCACGCGCGCGCGACGAGCGCCTCCAGCGTCTCGCCGTACCGCTGCAGGAACGTCGTCCCCTGCGTCTGCCCGTGGTCGGACAGCACGACGAGCTCGTACGGCCGCGGCCCCATCGTGGATGCCGCCGCGATCCGCCCGATCGCCCGGTCCACCCGCCGCAGCACCGCCAGCGTGTCCGCGCGCTCGATGCCCGAGTGGTGCGCGACCTCGTCGTACGCGAGGAACGTCGTGTAGACGACCGGCCGCCCGGCGACGACGTCCGCGATCACCGACTCGACCTGCAGGTCGAGCTGCACGACGGTCGCGTAGGCGCGCACGAGCGCGTACTTCCAGCCCCGCCTGATGCGGGGCTGCACGTCCCGCCGCCGCTGCTCCCCCGCCGCCCGCAGCTCCCCGACGATGTCGTAGACGCTGCGCACGAGCGTGCGCGCCGCGTTGCCCGGCTGCGCGAAGTACGCGAAGTAGTCGTGGCCGATGCCCTGCGGCCGGTCGCGGTCGAGCACCGTGCTCATCGTCAGCAGCGAGTGCGGCGCGTCGCCGGAGAGGATGTTCGCCCGCGACGCCCCGTCGGCGTGCAGCAGGCCGCGCCCGTCGGACACGCGCCGCTCCAGCTCGGCGGCGTCGCGCGGATGGTTGGTCACCAGCGCCGCCCCGCGCTCCTTCTCCCACCAGCGGAACGCCGGGATGTCCTCGTTGGTGCCGTGCAGGAGCCCCGCCTGGCACGCGCCGGTCTGCGACGACCAGTCGGTCTCCCAGCCGTGCAGGTGGTGCGAGCCGTCGCGCAGCCACCGCGCGAGCGTCGGCGCGTCCCCGTCGCGCAGCGCCCGCTGGAGCACCTCGTGCGCGAGCCCGTCGATCTCCAGGAACAGGATCCCCGGCACGTCCGTCTCGTCGCCCCGCCCGCGCCGCCCCGCTCGCTTCACGCGCCCGCGCGCGAAGCGCTCGTCGTCCTCGTCCAGCGCGAACGCCGCCGACAGCCCGGTCGTCGCCGCCGTCACGGCCACCGCGACGGTCACCGCCCCGAGCAGCGTCGTGACCTCGAAGTCCGGCAGGACCGCCGCGACGAGCAGCACCACGGCGCCGTTGAGCACGAGCGCGCCGAGCCCGAGCGTCAGGACCGTGAACGGCAGCGCGAACCGCACGACCAGCGGCCACACGAGCGCGTTGACACCGGCCACGAGGATGACGGCGGCGGCCGCGGCCCAGGTCTGGTCGAGCTCGACGCTCGGCAGGATCGCCGCGCACAGGCCGAGCGCGAGCGCCGCCACGAGCACGGTGGCGATCGCACGCGGGGCGACCCGGAGGACGGGCATCGCCTCAGATCATGCCGGGGGCGACGACGGCGCGGGCTCACCCGCCGGGGGTGAGAAGCGGCGGCGGTGCAGGATGTAGGCGACGAGGCCGGCAGGGAGCTGGAGCCAGTAGGAGGCCAGGCGGTAGGCGAGCGTCGCCGCCGCAGCGGCCGCCGGCGTCACGCCCGCGAGCGCCAGCGTCGCCGTCATCCCGGCCTCCACGACGCCGAGCCCGCCGGGCGTCACCGGCACCTGGGCGAGGAGCTGCGCGGCGACGTACGCGAGCAGCGCCAGCGCGAGGTTCGGGGTCGCGCCGACCGCCGTCAGGGCCGCGACGAGCGTCAGGAAGTCGAGCACCCAGCGGCCGAGCGCGCCCGCGACCGCCTCGGGCCAGCGGGCGCCGAGCGCGCGGCGGATCTGGTCGCGCCGCGCCGTCAGCTTCTCCGGCAGGTCCTCGGCCAGCGTCGCGTCGCGCCGCACCTTGCGGTACAGCCACCGCGCCGCCCGGCCGACCGCGCCGATCGACGTGTCGCCCGTGAAGAGGACCGCGCCGAGCGCGAACAGCGCCACGAAGACGACCGCGCCGAGCAGCGCCGCCTCGGCCAGCGTCTCAGGCACGGTCAGGCCGGCCAGCACGAAGGGCAGCGTCAGGACCGGCAGCGCCGCGAGCGCCGCGACGATGAGCAGCGAGCCGGCCGTCAGGCCGGTCGCCACCGCGCCCGGCCGCACGCCCGCCTGCGTGAGCATCCGGTACTGCAGCGCCGCGCTCGTCGCCGCCCCGCCTGGCACGACCCGGCCGAGCGCGCCGCCCGCGAGGTTCGACGTCGCGACCGCGAACCAGCTCGCCTTGTGGAGCGCCACGCGCTGGACGGCGAAGAAGCAGATCAGCGAGCCGACCTGGGTGCCGAGCACCGCGACCCACCACAGCGGCTCGACGTCGTCCACGTCGTCCCACGCGCCGAACACCTCGAGCACCGCGGGCGCGAGCCCGTAGAGGATGAGCGCAGTGAGCGCGAAGGCGAGGATGCGGCGGACCACGCCCGGCATCTTCCAGCTTCGCGGGGCGACCCCTGCACAGGGCGCCCCGGGGCGACCCGCTCCGCGGACCTCCCGAGGGAGGTTGGAAACCAGAACCGGTGCGTGACGATCGACCGTTCTCGGGTATCGGCCTGCGGTGTCGACCGCAGAACCCCTCGTCCCCGAGCGCCGGGAGGCGCTCCTGCAGGCTGCCCGTCGCGTGATCGCCGAGGACGGGCTGGAGGCCGGCGTCGTCCTGCATCCCACCCTCGCGCAGTCGCTCGCGACCGGCGTCGCCCAGGAGATGGGCGCCGCGGTGCGGGCGCGGATCGACGGCGCCGAGTCCGTCGACGTCTTCGTGGACGGCCTCATCGACGGGGTCCTGGAGAGCGCGGCCGCGTGGCGCGACGCGCTGCCGCTCGCGAACGTGAGCATCGAGCGGCTGCGGATCTTCGAGGAGCTGTCGGCCGTCGTCGAGCCGTGGACGGAGGCGCTGCGCGACGCGATCGAGCACGCGCAGGCCGGGGGCGTCGTGCGGGAGGACCTCGACCCGGCGACGACCGCGTTCGTGCTCCGCGACGTGCTCGACCGCACCGCGAAGGCGTGCGTCCTGTTCGGCCGCACCGACTACCGCGAGTCGGCGGCGGCGCTCGTCCGCTCCGCGCTGCGCGCGTGACGACGGGGGCGCGGGATAGGGTCACGCCCATGTCCGCCGCCCGCCTGCCGCTGTCCCTCGCCGCCGCCGGCGCCGTGCTGCTCGCGTCCGCTGCGCCCGCCGCGGCGGAGGAGTACGCGGCCCGCGCGCTCCTGAAGGCCGAGATCTCCCAGGTGGCCAAGAAGAGCGAGCCGGCCGTGCGCGTCCCGGCGCGGATCGACCTGGACTTCGACGGCGAGGTCTTCGGCTCCGGCTCGGCCACCGCGCGCTCGTGGACGCTGGGGCTCGACGCGACCGAGGACTGCGGGGGCGCGAACGCGTGCTTCCTCGCGTCGTTCTCGGGCGAGGAGGGCGGCACGCCCGCGTTCCGGCGGACGGTGGAGCTCACGCGCGGCGTCACCGGCTACTACAAGCCGCAGACGTGCGGCGCCTCGTGCTCGCCGCCGATGATCCAGTGGAAGCAGCGCGGCGTCCTCTACGCGATCCAGGCGAAGGTCGGCGTCGCCGGCGCGGCGAAGCAGCGCGCCGCGATGGTGCGGGCCGCGAACTCGGCGATCACCGCCGCACCGCGCTGAGCCTCCAGGCCCGGATCCAGCGCCTCCGCGCGGCGAGCGTCATCCTCGTCCAGGCGGCGCTGGCCGCCGGCCTGGCGTGGTTCGTCGCCGACCAGCTCTTCAGCGGGCGGCCGTTCTTCGCGCCGGTCGCGGCGATCATCACGCTCGGCATCACCGCCGGGCAGCACGGGCGGCGGGCGATCGAGGTCGGCCTCGGCGTCACGGCGGGCATCGCGATCGCCGATGCGCTGGTGCAGCTGATCGGCAGCGGGCCGGTGCAGCTGGGGCTGATCGTGCTGCTGGCGTCGGCGCTGGCGGTGCTGGCGGGCGGGAGCGCGCTGGCGGTGTCGCAGACGGCGGTGTCGGCGGCGTTCGTCGTCGTGCTCGAGCAGCCCGACGGGTTCAACTTCGCCCGCACCGGCCAGGCGGCGGTCGGGGTGACGTGCGCGCTGCTGATGTCGTTCGTGCTGCTGCCGGTCGACCCGCTGCGGCTGGTGCGCGCGGCGGCCGCGCCGCTCCTCGACGAGCTGGCCGAGACGCTGCGCGACATCGCGTCCGCGCTGGAGCGCGCCGACCACGCCGACGCGCTGGCGGCGCTGCGGCGGGCGCGCGCGTCGGACCCGCTCGCGCGCGACTTCGCGGAGGCGCTGACGGCGGGGCGCGAGACGGCGTTCGGGGCGCTGCCGCGCCGGCGCGCGCTGCGCGTGGTCGACGTCTACGCCGAGGCGGGCGCGCACCTGGATCTGGCGGCGCGCAACGTCCGCGTGCTGGCGCGGGGCGTGCTGCGCGCGATCGAGATCGGCGACCACGTGCCGCCGGGCGCGGCCGAGTCGGTGCGGGAGCTGGCGGCGGCGGCGCGCGGGCTGCACGGCTGGCTCGACGACCCCGCGGCGGTCGACGAGGCGCGCGAGCACGCCACGCGCGCGGCGTGCCTGGCCAACGAGGTGCTGGAGACGACCGCGAACCTCTCGATCAGCGTCATCGTCGGCACGGTGCGGTCCGCGGCGGTCGACTTCCTGCGCGGCACCGGCATGTCGCGCGACGAGGCGCTCGACCGGGTGCGGACTGCGGGTCGTCCCAACGGTTCCACCTCCTAGGGTGGATGGCGATGACCCGACGCACCCTCGGCACCACGGGCCTCTCCGTGCACCCGCTCTGCCTCGGCGGCAACGTCTTCGGCTGGTCGGCCGACGAGCCGACGTCCTTCGCCATCCTCGACGCGTACGTGGACGGCGGCGGCAACTTCATCGACACCGCCGACGCGTACAACCGGTGGGTCCCCGGCCACTCCGGCGGCGAGTCGGAGACGATCATCGGCGCCTGGCGGGCCTCGCGTGTGGCGGCCGGGACGCTGCCGGAGGACCTCGTCATCGCGACGAAGGTCGGCTCCGACATGGGGCTCGGGCGCAAGTCGATGGACGGCGACTACGTGCTGGAGGCGACCGAGGCGTCGCTGCGGCGGCTGGGCGTCGACGCGATCGACCTGCTCTACATCCACTGGGACGTCGAGGAGACGCCGCTGGAGGAGCCGCTGCGCGCGCTCGACCAGCTCGTGCGCGCGGGCAAGGTGCGCGCGGTCGCGGCGTCCAACATCAGCGCGGCGCGGCTGCGCGAGGCGCTCGAGATCTCCGCGCGCGAGGGCTTGGTGGCGTACGGCGCGCTGCAGCCCGAGTACAACCTCGTCTCGCGCGAGTCGTACGAGGGGGAGCTGGAGGACGTCGCGTCGTCCGCCGGTCTGGGTGTCGCGCCGTACTTCGCGCTGGCCGCCGGGTTCCTCACCGGCAAGTACACGCAGGACGGCGCGGCCGTGGAGTCCGTGCGCGCCGGCGGCGTGGCGCAGCAGTACTTCAACGAGCGGGGCTGGGCCGTGCTCGACGCGGTCCGCGGCGTCGCCGCGCGCCTCGACGCGACGCCCGCGCAGGTCGCGGTGGCGTGGCTGATGGCGCGGCCGTCGGTGACGTCGGCGATCGCGTCGGCGACGTCCGTCGAGCAGGTGCGCGAGCTGCTCGGCGCGGCGGCGTTGACGCTCGGGGCGGACGACGTCGCCGAGCTCGACGGCGCGGGGGCGGTCGCCTGACGCTGCTGGAGGCGCTGGCGGTCCTGGCCGCGGGCGTCTGGGCGGGAGCCATCAACACGGTGGTGGGGAGCGGGACGCTCGTCACGTTCCCCGTCCTGCTCGCGGTCGGCTACCCGCCGGTGGTCGCCAACGTCTCCAACAACATCGGCCTCGTCGGCGGGACGATGTCGGGCATCTGGGGCTACCGGCGGGAGCTGGCGGGCCAGCGCGGGCGGGTGATCAAGTTCGGCTCGATGTCGCTCCTGGGCGGCATCACCGGCGCGGTCCTGCTGCTGCAGCTGCCCGACGACGCGTTCGAGGTGATCGTGCCGGTGCTGATCGCGATCGCGCTCGTGCTGATCGTGCTGCAGAAGCGGCTGCAGGCGTGGATCGCGGCGCGGCGGCTGGCGCGCGGGCAGGAAGGCGCGGCGGGAGACCACGACGGCCCGGTCGTCCGCGGGGCGGTGTACCTGACGGGCGTCTACGGCGGCTACTTCGGCGCCGCGCAGGGGATCATCCTGCTCTCGTTCCTCGGCCTCGCGCTCGACGACGACCTCCAGCGCATCAACGGCCTCAAGAACGTCCTCGCCGGCTGCGTGAACCTCATCGCGGGCGTCGTCTTCCTCTTCATCGCCAACATCGCCTGGACCCCGGCGCTCCTCATCTTCGCCGGGGCGGTCCTCGGCGGGCAGCTCGGCGCCCGCTACGGCCGCCGCCTCCCGCCCGACGCGCTCCGCGCGCTGATCGTGGTCGTGGGCCTCGCGGCGATCGTGCAGCTCGTCCGCTAGCCGTCGGACGCCGACGCGTCCCCCGTGACCGGGATCGGCGCGCCGAGGAAGTGGGGGTCCGCGCCCGTGGCGACGTCCGCGACCGCCTTCGTGCGGGCGACGACCTCGCGGACGGAGGCGACGAGGCCGCCCTGGCCGTAGGGGGCGAGGTCGGCGGAGACGCCGTGGGCCTGGAGGCCGGACTCGCGGGCGAGCCAGAGGGCGCGGGGGAGATGGAAGCCCTGCGTGACGATCAGCGCGCTCTCGGCCTGGAAGACCTTGCGGGCGCGGACGACGCTGTCGAGCGTGTCGAAGCCCGCGTGGTCGGTGAAGACGTGCGCGGCCGGGACGCCCTGCGCGACCAGGCCGCGCTTCATCGTGTTGACCTCGTCGTAGCCGGCGCGGCTGTGGTCGCCCGACGCCAGCACCCGGTCGACCTTGCCGGCGCGGTAGAGCGCGGCGGCGACGCGGATGCGGTCGCGCAGCATGTCCGACGGCGAGCCGTCCGGGTTCAGCCCAGCGCCGAGCAGCAGCGCGACCTGTGCCCGCGGCGCGTCCCGCACCGCGCTCGTCGAGCCTCCGCCGCTGCCGAGCAGGACGAGCGCGTTCGCGCCCCCGACGAGCAGCGTGGCCGTCACGGCGCAGCCGAGGCCGACGCGGACGAGCATGCGGAGGCGCGGCGCGAGCGATCCCATTGCGCGAGGAACGCTACACGACCGTGAGCGTGATGGACGACGGCCGGGCGGGGTCGTGGAAGACCTCCTGCTCCGCCTTGACCAGACGCGTCGCGGTCGCCGGCGGCTCGCCCGTGCCGGGGTTGCGGGCGTAGCGCGGGTGGGCGCCGCTGGAGACCTGCACGCGCACGCGGTGGCCGCGCTTGAAGCGGTGCGCGGTCGGCCAGAGCTCGAACTGGACCCACGCGACGCCGTCGGCGTCGCGGCGCGGCTCGGACGGGGTCAGGCGGATCAGCGCGTCGGTGACGTTGCGCGAGACGCCGCCGGGGTCGACGTCGCAGACCCGCACGAAGACGTCGGTGTCGCCGAGCGACGAGCGGAAGAAGATGTCCGCGCGCACCGGGCCGATCGCGTCCTGGTCGACGTTGAGCGGCGTCGTGGTGAACGTGAGGACGTCGTCGCGCGCCTCCAGCGGCGCGTTGTCGCGGATCGGCTGCTGCTCGAGCAGCCGGGGGCCGCCGAGCGCGGGCGTGGGATCCGCCGGGTCGTAGACGTAGCGCGACGGCGGGGCGTCGCCGGCCGGCGCGGGCGCGTCGAGGCCGCCACCCGGCTGGAGGTGGAGCGTCGCCTCGCGCGCGCCCGGCGGCGGGAAGTCGGGCAGGTCCCGCCAGCCGCCGCCTCCGCCCACGTGCACGCGCACCGGCGTGTCGCGCACCATGCGCCCGTCGCCGAGCAGGTGCGCGCGCAGCCACGCGATCGACTCGCGCGTGCTGATGCCCTGGATCGACGCGGACGTGTGCGCGCCCGGCCCGATGACGAGCTGGGTGGCGTGGCCGCGGCCGCGCAGCACGCGCCAGTCCGCGATCATCCACGGCAGGAACACGTCGTGCCAGCCGCCGACGAGCTGCACCGGCGCGCTCGTCTGCTGCACCGACGACGTGTAGTCGTGGTCGGCCCAGTAGGGCGAGTCCGGCGCGCTCTCGGCCAGCCAGCGCTGGAAGTTCGGGTTCGCGCGGCCGAAGATCCGCTCGTCGAGCTGCCCGACCGCGCCGTCACCCGCCAGCGCGCGCGGCAGGGTCCGCCGGACGCCGCGCAGGAGCTTGAGCAGGCCGAGCCGGTGCTCCTGCACGTCGAGGATGAGGAGCCAGGTCAGCGCGAGGTCGAGCGAGATCGAGCCGCCGCCGTACGCCTGGCCGCGGAACTCCGAGGCGGTCACCGAGGGCGCCATCGCGTCGACCGCGTCCGCGATAGCCCACTGCACGAAGCCCATGTAGGACGGCCCCGTGGTCCCGACCGGCCCCGTGTGCCACGGCTGCGCACGCAGCCAGCGGAGCGTCGCGAGGCCGTCGGGGCGCTCGACGAACGGCTCGAACTCGCCGCCCGACCCGAACGTCCCGCGCGTGCTCTGCACCACCGTCTGCAGCCCGCGCTCGGCCAGCAGCCGCCCGAACAGCAGCCCGACCGCGCCCTTGCGCCCGTACGGCGACCGCACCAGCACGGTCGGCATGGGCGAGGAGAGCGAGGGGTGCCGCGGCGTGTAGCGGTCCGCGAGCAGCACCACGCCGTCGTCCATCGGCACGGGCAGGTCGGCGGCGACCTCCACGTCGCGCGTCAGCGGGGCGGGCAGCCGCAGGGCGCGGCCGGCGATCTGGCTCACGAGGGACACGCATCCAGGATGGCAAGGGCGGCGGAGGAGCGGGAGGATGGGAGCGGCGTGGCGGATCGGCGTAGGGTGCGGCGCCATGACGTCCGTGCGCGACGCCGTGCTGGAGCTCCTCCGCTCGCGCGGCATGACGACGATCTTCGGCAACCCGGGCTCGACCGAGCTGCCGATGCTCCGCGACCTGCCGTCCGACTTCCGCTACGTCCTCGCGCTGCAGGAGACGGTCGCGGTCGGGATGGCGGACGGGTTCGCGCAGGCGAGCGGCCGGCCCGCGCACGTCAACCTCCACACCGCACCGGGCGTCGGCAACGCGATGGGGGCGATCTTCAACGCCCAGGCCAACCACGCGCCGCTGCTCGTCACCGCCGGCCAGCAGGCGCGAGAGCTCATGACGCTGCAGGCCAACCTCACCCACCGTGACGCGGCGCGGACGCCGCACCCGTTCGTCAAGTGGGCGTACGAGCCGCCGCGCGCGCAGGACGTCCCGCACGCGATCGCGCGCGCGATCCACCATGCCGCGCTCCCGCCGCGCGGACCGGCGTTCGTCTCGATCCCCATGGACGACTGGGACGCCCCCGCGGGCGACACGGCGCATCTGCGAGCCCGCCACGTCGACGGCCGCGCCGCCCCGTCGCCCGCCGCGATCGTCGCGCTGGCCGAACGGCTGGAGGCGGCGGCGCGGCCGGTCCTGCTCGTCGGCCCCGACGTCGACGCGGGCGGCGGGTGGGACGACGGCGTCGCGCTGGCCGAGAAGCAGCGGCTGCCGGTGTGGGCGATCCCTGCGCCCGGCGGTGGGCGGATCGGCTTCCCCGAGGCGCACCCGCACTTCCAGGGCGTCCTGCCGCCGGCGATCGGGCCGCTGGGCGCCACGCTGGAGGGCCACGACCTGATCCTCGTCGTCGGCTCCTCGGTCTTCCCCTACTACCCGAACATCCCCGGCCCGCCGCTGCCCGAGGGCGCGCAGCTCGTCGCGATCACGAGCGATCCTGACGAGGCCGCCCGCGCGCCGATGGGGGACGCGGTCCTCGCCGATCCGGGGCTCGCGCTGGCGGCGCTGGTCGACGCGGTGGGGGAGGCGGAGGGCCGCCCGCCGGTCGTGGCGCGCGGCGCCGCGGACGAGGCGCCGGACACCGAGCCACTCCACCCGTCGGCCGCGATGCGCACGCTCGCCGCCGTGCTCCCCGAGGACGCGATCGTCGTGGTCGAGGCGCCGTCGGCGACGCTGGCGCTGCGCAACCAGCTGCGGCTCTCGCGCCCCGGCTCGTACTACCTGGGCGCGGGCGGCGGGCTCGGCTTCGGGCTCGCCGCGGCGGTCGGAGTCCAGCTCGCGCAGCCGTCGCGGCCGGTCGTCTGCGTCGTCGGTGAGGGCAGCGCGCAGTACGCGATCCAGACGTTCTGGACCGCCGCCGCGTACGACGTGCCGGTCACGTTCCTCGTCCTGCGCAACGAGGAGTACGCGATCCTCAAGTGGTTCGGCGACCTCGAAGGCGTCACGGGCGTGCCCGGGCTCGACCTCCCGGGCCTGGACGTCGCGGCGCTCGCGCGCGCGTACGGGGTGCCGGCCGAGCGGGCCGCCACGCGGGAGGAGCTGCACGAGCGGCTGACCGAGGCGCTGGCGGTCGAGGCGCCGCGCGTCGTGGAGGCGCGCGTCGCGCCGGGGATGGCGGTCGCGTGAGCACGGACGCGATGGGCGCGGGGGCCGTCGCGCTGCTGCGCGAGGCGATCGAGGTGCTCGACGAGGAGGCCTTCGCGTCGGTGGGCGGCGCGGAGCTCGACGCGAACACCGCGGCGAACCTGCGCGTCGGCATCCGCACCGCGATCGAGTCGTTCCTGGCGGAGCTGGAGGACCCGGGGAGCACCGCCGACCGCTCGCTCTTCGTCGCCCACGGCCGCGCGCAGTACCGCGCCGGCCGGACGCTGGAGGAGATGCTCGGCTTCTACCAGCTCAGCGCGCTGACGCTGTGGCGGCGCGGGGCGGATCTCGGCATCAGCCGCGGGCAGCCCGCGGAGACGACTGCGGCGCTCGCGGAGGCGATCATGCGGTTCGTCCACGAGCTGTCGGTCGCCGCCGTGAGCGGCTACGCGGACGAGCGCGCGGCGGGCGACCGCGAGCGCCTCGCCCGGCGCCAGCAGCTGTTCGCGCTCCTCCTCGCTCGTCCGCCGGCGCAGCCCGACCACGTCGCGCGGGTGGCCGACGCGGCCGAGTGGCCGCTGCCCGAGCGCGTCGTCGCGCTGGCGGTCGACGCCGAGGTCTCTCCGCCCTGGAGCCGCGCGCTCACCGGCACCGTCGACGGGGTCGGCTGCGTGCTGCTCCCCGCCGACGACGAGGTCGACTGGCACGTCGCGCGGCTGGCCGAAGGCGCCCGCGGGCCGGCGATCGGGCGGGGGGAGCCGGTCGACTGGCGCGACACCCGCGGCTCGTTCGAGCACGCCGCCGCCGCGCTCCGGCTCGCGCGCGAGGGCGTCATCCGCGGCGCCGGCCCGGTCGTCCTCACGGGCGACCACGCCGCCGACCTGCTCCTCGCGGCCGACGCGGGCCTCGCGCGCCTGCTCGTCGCGCGGCGCCTCGCGCCGCTCCACGCGGTCGACGACGAGGCCCGTCGCGAGCGCCTGACCGAGACGCTCGCCGCCTGGCTCGCCCACCCGGACCGCCCGCAGGCGATCGCCGACCGGCTCCACCTGCACGTGCAGACGGTCCGGTACCGGATCGGGCAGCTCCGCGAGGCGTTCGGCGACGCGCTCGACGACCCCGACGCGCGGTTCGAGCTGGCGGTCGCGCTGCGCGTCATGCGAACCCCACAACGCGCGGGCGGCGACTTCATCGCGGATCGCTGATGTGCCGGCGGCGGCGAGCCGCGAGCCTGGTGCGGCATGGAAGAACGTGCCGACGTCGTCGTGGTCGGGGCCGGGATCGCCGGCCTGGTCACCACCCTCGAGCTGCTCAACCAGGGGCGGGACGTCGTGCTCCTCGACCGCTGCGAGCCGCACGAGCTGGGCGGCCTCGCGCGGGAGGCGTTCGGCGGGATGTTCATGGTCGACTCGCCCGAGCAGCGCCGCGGCGGCATCCATGACAGCCACGAGCTCGCGCTCCGCGACTGGCTGCGCATCGCCGAGTTCTCGGGCGATGACGTGCTGCCGCGCGCGTGGGCCGAGGCTTACGTGACGCGGGCACGCGACGAGGTCGGCGGCTGGCTGCGCGAGCTCGGCGTCAAGTTCTTCCCCGTCGTCAACTGGGCCGAGCGCGGCATCGACGGCGACGGCAACAGCGTTCCGCGCTTCCACCTGACCTGGGGCACGGGGCGGGCCCTGGTCGAGCAGGTGTGGAAGGCGATCGAGGCTCATCCACGCCGGTCTGCCCTCGACGTCCGGTTCCGGACGCTCGTGACCGGGCTCGTGGAGGAGGGGGAGGACGGTCGTGTGGCCGGCGTGCAGCTCGACTCCGGGCAGCTGCGCGCCGCGGCCGTCGTCCTTGCTGCGGGCGGCGTCGGGGGCAACCTCGACATCGTGCGCCGCGAGTGGCCCGAGGAGCTGGGCGAGGCGCCCGAGCACATCCTCATGGGCTCGCACTACTACGCCGACGGCGCGATGCACGAGGAGGTCACGCGCATCGGCGGCAACGTGACGCACCTGGACCGGATGTGGAACTACGCCGACGCGGTGCGCCACCCCGATCCCCAGCGGCCCCTGCACGGGCTCAAGCTCGTGCCGCCGCGCAGCGGGCTGCTGATGAAGCCGAACGGCGAGCGGTTCTGGCCTGCCGTGATGCCCACGTTCGACAACTACCACGCGCTCGAGAAGATGTGCGAGACGCCGCAGAAGTACGCGTGGCTGATCTGCAACGAGAAGATCGCGCGGCGGGAGCTGGACGTGTCCGGCGCGCAGCACAACCCGTCGATCCGCGAGCAGAACCTCCTGCGGTTCGTCGCGTCGATCGTGCTCGGCAAGCCGACGCTGCTCAAGTACTTCCTGAACCGCTGCCCGGACTTCGTCGTCGCGGACACGCTGCCCGAGCTGGCCGAGAAGATGCGCGAGGTCACGCGCGACGGGGCGCTGGACGCGGACGCGCTGGAGCGCGACGTGCGCGCGTACGACGCGACGATCGCGCGGGGCAAGAACCTCTTCAACGACGATCAGCTGCGGCGCATCGCGCAGCTGCGGGCGTGGCGCGGGGACCGGCTGCGGACGTGCAAGTTCCAGCAGATCGCGGGCGACCCGAAGGCGGGGCGGCTGATCGCGATCCGCCTGCAGCCGATGGCGCGCAAGTCGCTCGGCGGCATCCAGACGAACCTCGACTGCCGCGTGATGCGCCCGGACGGCTCCGCGATCGACGGGCTCTTCGCCGTGGGGGAGGCCGCGGGCTTCGGCGGCGGCGGCCTGCACGGCAAGCGCGCGCTGGAGGGCACGTTCCTCGGCGGCTGCGTCTTCACCGGCCGCCTCGCCGCGGCGGCGATCAGCGGGGCGACGGCCGGGGCGCCGCGTACAGCACCGCAGCCACAGCCGTAGCGAGGTTCAGGCTCGACACGCCCGCGCGCATCGGGATCCTGATGCGCGCGTCGGCCTCGGCCAGGAGCGCGTCGGAGAGGCCGTGGCGCTCGGTCCCGAAGGCGAGGAGCGCGCCGGGCGGGAGGGCGTCGAGGAGGTCGTCGGCCTCCGGGTCCAGGGCGATCAGCTTCCGTCCCGCCGCCCGCGCGAGCGCCGCCGCGGCCGCCGCGGCTCCCGCGCCGGGCGCGCCGAGCTCCGCCGCCGCGCAGACGTGGCCGCCCGGCAGGTCCAGGGCGGGCGCCGCCACGCGCGCCACCGGCAGCGCGTAGTGCAGCCCGGCGGAGCCGCGCAGCGCCTGGGGGTCCCACGGGTCCGTCGCGCCGGTCGTCAGCACCGCCGCCGCGTCCGCGGCGGCGGCGACGCGCACGACCGCGCCGACGTTGCCGAGGTGGCGCGGATCCTCGAGCAGGACCGCGGGGGCGTCGCGATGTGCGGCGAGAGCGGAGGGGACGTCGATCTCCGGCCGCCGCGCGAGCGCCAGCACCTGCGTGTGGGGCGCGCGCGGCGCGAGCGCCCGCAGCGTCGCGAGGTCGACCGTCTCGACCAGCGCGTCGAGCTCGTCCTCGACGTCCGGCGCGAGCGCGGCCGCCAGCCCTCGCGTGCCGTCGGGGTCCGCGGTCACCGCGAGCGCGACCGCCGCCCCGAACCGCAGCGCGTGCTTGAGCGCGTGGAACCCCTCCAGCGCCACCTCACGCGCCCCGGGGCGGCGGGCGGCGGCGAAGCGCGCGGCGAGGTCGTCGGACACGGTCACCCGCGCCACTCAAGCACGCGCCCGCTTGACGGGCTAGGACGCGTGTCCTAGAGTCGGGACCGCGCTCTAGGACGAGCGTCCTAGATGACTGCGACAGCGACCACCCGAGACCAGATCGTCGACACCGCCGACCGGCTCTTCTACGAGCAGGGGTTCGAGCACACGTCGTTCGCCGACATCGCCGGCGCCGTGCGCATCTCCCGCGGCAACGTCACGTACCACTTCGCGTCCAAGGACGAGGTGCTCACCGCGGTCATCGCGCGGCGCCTCGAGCGCACGCAGGCGATGGTCCACGCGTGGGCCGCCGACGCGAAGACGCCGGCGGACGCGATCCGCAGCTTCACCGAGATGTGGATGACGAACCGCGCGGACATCATGCGCTACGGCTGCCCGGTCGGGACGCTGTGCGCGGAGCTGGCCAAGCTCCGGCACGCCGCCGAGCCCGAGGCGCGCGGGCTCTTCACGCTCTTCCGAACCTGGCTGGCCGAGCAGCTCACGCAGGCGGGCCGGGGCGCGGATGCCGACGCGCTCGCGATGCACCTGCTCGCCCGCAGCCAGGGCGTCGCCGCGCTCGCGCAGGCGTTCGGCGACGAGACGTTCATCCAGCAGGAGGTCGACCGCATGAACGCGTGGCTCGACGCCTGCCTCAGCACCACCCCCGACGGCAAGGAGCCGCCCGCATGTTCATCGTCTTCCTGAGGTTCTCCGCCCACCGCGACCGCGCGCCCGAGCACCTGGACGCCCACCGCGCGTGGATCCGCCAGGGCGTCGAGGACGGCGTGTTCCTCGTGGTCGGCTCGCTCGCCCAGCAGGGCGGCGGCGCGATCGTCGCGCACGGGATCTTGCGGGAGGAGCTGGAGGCGCGCGTGGCGGCCGACCCGTTCGTCGTCGAGGGCGTCGTCACTGCCGAGATCCACGAGTTGGAGCCGAGCATCACCGACGCGCGGCTGGACTTCGTGCGCGCCTGACGCACCGGTTCACGGAGAAACGGCACAGAAGCGCCCGTTTTGCAGGGTGTCCGGTCTGTGACGCATGTCTCAAGTTGGCACGCACGGAGCCGATGCATGGCACGTGCAGACGTCCTGGCTGCTCCCCGAAGCGACGGACCGCGAGCGGATGCTCGACATGGACCGGCGCATCCGGCCCGTCCGGCGGGCGGCGTTCGGCGTGCTGGCGCTGGCGCTCCTGCTGTGCGGGCCGTGGCTGGGATGGTGGACGATCCTGCCGTTGGCGCTCGCCGCGGTGGTCTTCCGCGTCGCGGAGGCAGGGATCGACCGGGCGGCCAAGCCCGAGTACGGCCTCTTCGCCGCGTGGTGCGCGTCGCAGGTGATCATCGCGCTGAGCGTCGCGCTCACCGGCGGGCCGGACGCGGTGACGCTGGCGTGGTTCGTGATCCCGCTCGTCACGCTCGGCTCGCGGTTCTCCGAGCGCGGCATCGTCGCCGGGCTCTTCATCACGGTCCTCCTGTTCCTCGGCGTGTCGTTCGGCGTCGACGCGCAGGCCGTGATCGAGCATCCGCCGAAGGTCATCGCCCCGCTTGCGCTGCTGATCGCCTCGACGATGCTCATCACGGTCCTCATGCGCTCGGACGTCGCGACCCGCGCGGACGCGGTGATCGACCCGCTCACCGGGATGCTCAACCGCAAGGCGCTGGCCGCGCGCACCGCCGAGCTCGCGCAGCAGTCGCAGATCACCGGCTTCCCGATCGGCGTCATCGTCGGCGACCTGGACCGCTTCAAGGCCGTCAACGACACCCACGGCCACGCGGTCGGCGACGCGGTCCTCAAGGACGTCGCGTACGTCCTGCGCAAGGCGCTGCGCGCGTTCGACGCGGTCTACCGCCTGGGCGGGGAGGAGTTCCTCGTCCTCGTCCCGGGCGCCGATCGCGCGACCTCCGAGGAGATCGCCGAGCGCCTGCGCGCGGCGGTCGCCGAGGTCACCTCCCACGGCCTCCACATCACGATGAGCTTCGGCGTCGCGGCCACCGACGCGGGCCAACCGTTCGACTACGAGACGCAGTTCGCGGCCGCCGACGCCGCCCTCTACCGCGCGAAGGCCGACGGCCGCGACCGCGTCCGGGTCGCCGGCGGCACGGAGATCGGCGCCCTCCCGCCCGTCTGACGGCGCCGCCGCCGGGTAGCCCGGCCGGATGAGACGCAAGAACGAGCGCCCGCTGCCGCCCGCCGCGCTCGCCGCGCTGATCGTGCTCGCGGTCGCCGGCGTCGCCGCGGCGCTGCGCAACCGCCGCGGCGCCGGCGGCACGACGACGACGAAGAGCGGCCCGGAGCCCTGGACCTGCCAATGCGGCCAGGCGTTCCGCGTCAGCGGCACCGGCCGCCACGCGGTCTTCTGGCTCGCCGAGGCCGACGCGAGCGACCCGGTCCTCGACGGCGCCTGCCCGAGCTGCGGCACGCCGCTCCCGATCGACGTCTAGAACGGCCGCGGGGCGCCCGAAGGCGCCCCGCGAACCACACTGCGTCGGCCGGCGACGAGCGGTCGCTACTGGACCTCGGCCGGCGCGGACGCCTTGCCGTTGCCGTTCGCGCCGCCCTCGGCCGCGGTCTCGTCCGCGGCCTTCGTCGGCTTGGGCTGGCCCGCGACGGTGGCGCCGCCGGCGCTCCCGCCGAGGTCGGCCGGGTCGACGATGCCCTCCTCGAGCCACTCGTAGCGGCCCTCGAGGACCTTCTGCGCGAGCTTGTAGTTCGCGTCGTCGTCGTTGGAGAAGACCGACGCGAACAGGTCGTCCGCGCGGCGGCGGGCCTGCTTGGCGAACAGGTCGGCGAGCTCCAGCGCGGACTCGCGGCGGGCCGGCTGCTCCTGCCCGATGGTCTGCGCGTAGACGACGGCGGACGAGATCGCGAAGAGCTCGGCGCCGATGTCGACGATGCGGCCCAGCACGTGCTGCTTCTGCTCGAGGCCCGCCTGGTAGCGGGTCATCGCGTAGAACGTCGTGCGGGCGAGCTTGCGGGACGCGCGCTCGACGTAGCGGACGTGCGTGGCCAGCGGGCCGAACTCCTGGAACGAGCCGGGCTTGCGGCCCTCGCCGACGGCGAGCTGCGGCAGCCAGGTGGCGTAGAACTTGCCTGCGCCGACGGCGGCCTTCGCCTTGTCCTGGAGCGAGACGCCCTCGCCCTCGATGATGTCGCCGGCCACCGCGAGGTGCTGGTCGACGGCCTCACGGGCGATCAGCAGGTGCATGATCTCCGTCGAGCCCTCGAAGATGCGGTTGATGCGCATGTCGCGCATCGCCTGCTCGACCGGGATCGGCCGCTCGCCGCGCGCCTTCAGCGACTCGGCCGTCTCGTAGCCGCGGCCACCGCGGATCTGGATCAGCTCGTCGACGATCTTCCAGCCGATCTCCGAGCCGTACAGCTTGGCGATCGCGGCCTCGATGCGGATGTCGTTGCGCTTCTCGTCGGCCAGGCGCGACGACACGTCGAGCATCGCCTCCAGGCCGAACGCGGACGCCGCGATGTAGCCGACCTTCTGCGCGACGGCGTCGTGCTTGCCGACCGGGCGGCCCCACTGGACGCGGTCGCGCGACCACTCGCGGGCGACCTTCGTGGCCCACTTCGCGATGCCGACGCAGATCGCCGGCAGCGCCAGGCGCCCGGTGTTGAGCGTCGTGAGCGCGATCTTCAAGCCGTCACCCTCGCGCCCGATCAGGTTCTCCTTCGGGACGTAGACGTCCTCGAGGAGCGTGACCGAGTTCTCGATGCCGCGCAGGCCCATGAACTGGTTGCGGTGCTCGACCGTGACGCCCTCGGTCTTGTAGTCGAGGACGAAGGCGGAGATGCCGCCGCGGGCGCCCTCGCGCTTGGGCACCTTGGCCATGACGACGACGATGTCGGCGACCGCGCCGTTCGTCGCCCACAGCTTGCGGCCGTTGATCTTGTAGCCCTTGCCGTCCGGCGTCGGCTCGGCGGTCGTGCCGACGCGCGCCGGATCCGAGCCGACGTCCGGCTCGGTGAGGAGGAACGCGGAGATCTTGTCGGTGGCGACCTGCGGCAGCCACTTCTTCTTCTGCTCCTCGGAGCCGAAGGTCAGCAGCGGCTGCGAGACGCCGATCGACTGGTGCGCCGACATGAGCGTCGACAGCGACGAGTGCGCGGTGCCGACGAGCGCCAGCGCGCGGTTGTAGTAGACCTGCGAGAGGCCGAGGCCGCCGTACTCCTCCGGCACCTTCATGCCCATCGCGCCGAGCTTCTGCAGGCCGGCGACGACGTGGTCGGGGATGCGCGCCTCGCGCTCGATCTCGAGCGGATCGACCTCGTTCTCGAGGAACTCGCGCAGCTCCGCGAGGAACTTCTCGCCCTTCTCGACCGCGGCCGGGTCGAGCTTGGGCTGCGGGTGGATCAGGTCCAGCTTGAAGTTGCCGAGGAAGAGCTCCTTGCCGAAGCTCGGCAGCTTCCAGTCCTGCTCGCGGGCCGCCTCCGCGACCTGACGAGCTTCCTTCTCGCTGACGTTCGTGGCCATGCTTGTTCCGGTCCTCCGTTGGCTCCAGACGGTTCAACCGAGATTACGACCTCGAGTTGACTCAGTGATCAACAGCACATCACTACCCCGCGCAACGCGGGGCGCGACACGCGCCGTATATCGTGAATCACCGGATGTCCGACCAGTCTTCTGCCCTTGGAACCGAGGAGCGCCCGCTCCGCGTCGCGATCGTCGGGTCCGGCCCGTCGGGCTTCTACGCGGCCGGTCAGCTCCTGTCCCACAAGGACCTCACCGTCGAGGTCGACCTCTACGAGCGCCTGCCGACCCCGTGGGGCCTGGTGCGCGGCGGGGTGGCGCCGGACCACCCGAAGATCAAGTCGGTCTCGCGCGTGTACGAGAAGACCGCCAAGAAGCCGGGCTTCCGCTTCTTCGGCAACGTCGAGGTCGGGCGCGACGTCAGCCACGAGGAGCTCGCGTCGTGGTACCACGCGGTCCTCTACTCGGTCGGCACCGCGGGGGACCGCAAGAGCGGCATCCCCGGCGAGGAGCTGCGCGGCTCGCACTCGGCCACCGAGTTCGTCGGCTGGTACAACGGCCACCCGGACTACCGCGACCACGAGTTCGACCTCTCCGGCGAGCGGGCGATCGTCGTCGGCAACGGCAACGTCGCGGTCGACGTGGCGCGGATGCTCACGCTCACGCACGACGAGCTCGCTGCGACCGACACCGCCGACCACGCGATCGAGGCGTTCGACGCCTCGGGCATCCGCGAGATCGTGATCCTGGGCCGCCGCGGGCCGCAGCAGGCCGCGTTCACCAACCCCGAGCTGCTGGAGCTGGGGGAGCTGACCGACGCGGACGTCGTCGTCGACCCGGGCGACCTGCAGATCGAGGCCGAGTTCCACGACGACGGGCTCGAGGGCACCGCGAAGCGCAACATGGAGATCCTCCACGAGTACGCGCAGCGCGAGCCGTCGGGCAAGCACAAGCGCGTCGTGCTGCGGTTCCTCACCTCGCCGGTCGAGATCCTCGGCGACGACGACGGGCGCGTGACCGGCGTGCGCGTCGTGCGCAACGTCCTGACGCGCGACGACTCGGGCGCGCTGCGAGCGAAGGCGACCGACGAGACCGAGGTGCTCGACGCGGGCATCGTGTTCCGCGCGATCGGCTACACCGGCGTCGCCGTCCCAGGGGTGCCGTTCGACGAGCGCAGCGGCCTCATCCCCAACGACGACGGGCGCGTGCGCGGGGCGGAGCGGACCTACGTCGCGGGCTGGATCAAGCGCGGCCCGTCCGGCGTCATCGGCACGAACAAGAAGTGCGCGACCGACACCGTCACGACGCTGCTCGCCGACCTCGCGGCAGGCGCCTTCGCGGATGCGGGCGCGCGCGACGCCGACGAGATCGCAGCGGTGGTGGAGGAGCGCCGGCCCGAGGTCGTCTCGTACGCGGGCTGGGAGTCGATCGACGCGGCCGAGAAGGCCGCCGGCGAGCCGCAGGGCCGCCCGCGCGTGAAGCTCACGCGGTTCGACGACCTCCTCGACGCCGCGGGCGTCCGCACCACCGCCTGACAACCGGCCACCGCGCAGTGGCGCCGCGTCACGCAACCGGTATCCTCGCGCCCCGCTAGGGCGGGGTGGCGGAGCCTCGCGCCGACGGAAGCGAGGCGGACGTGCAGGGACAGGGACGGGTGCGACGGGTCGTCGTGGCGGCAGCGGTCGGAGCGGCGTTGGTCGCCGGGGGCGCCGTGGAGGCGGATGCTGGGGCGAGCACGATCCGCCTCTACGCGTGCGTCACGCAGGACTACAAGACGCTCAACCTCACGAGCGCCAAGCGTGCCTGCCCGCGCGGGCAGCGCAAGATCTCGTGGAACGTGCGCGGGCCGCAGGGGCCGGCGGGCAAGGACGGCAAGCCGGGCCCTGACGGCAAGGACGGTCGCGTGGGCGCGACCGGGCCGGCCGGGGCGAAGGGCGACACGGGCGCCGGCGGGCCCGCGGGGCCGAAGGGCGACAACGGGGCGCCGGGCGCGAACGGCCCGAGCGGTGCGACGGGCCCCGCGGGTCCCGTCGGTCCGGCAGGTCCGGTGGGGCCGGCGGGCCCTGCGGGCGCGGACGGCCAGGTGACGCTGCCGTTCGCGCTGTCGAGCGCGCTCACCGACCCGTTGTTCTCGATCACCAGCACGGCCGCCGGCGGCGACGCCCCGGCCATCGCAGCGCGCAAGACGTCGAGCACGACCACCGGCCCCGCCCTTCGCGGCGAGGTGGGCAGCCAGTACGCGAACTTCGGCACTGCCGGCGTCTTCGGGGTCGCGTCCGGCACCGGCGGCTACGGCGTGCTCGCCTACGCCAGCAACGCGTCCGGCACCGGCGCCGCGTCGGTCGCCATCTCCGAGGGCTCCGGCAACGGGCTCAACGCCAACAGCGAGCGGGGGACGGGCGTGGAGGGGAGCACGAACGCCGGTACCGGCGAGGCCGGCGTGATGGGCTGGGCGCCGAACTTCGTCGCGAACGGCACCGGCGTCCGGGCCGCGGTGTTCGGCCCGAACAGCGTCGCGCTGCGGGCGACCGCGTCCGACCCGACCTCTGACGCGGCCCGGTTCGAGGGCGACGTCGACGTCCAAGGCACGCTCACCAAGTCGGCGGGCACCTTCAGGATCGACAACCCGGCGAACCCGGAGGAGGAGTACCTGTCGCACTCGTTCGTCGAGTCGCCGGACATGAAGAACCTCTACGACGGCGTCGTCACCACCGACGCTGACGGGTTCGCAACGGTGACGATGCCTGACTGGTTCGACGCGCTCAACCGCGACTTCCGCTACCAGCTCACGGTCCTCGGCCGCTCGTTCGCCAAGGCCGTCGTGTGGGAGGAGCTGCGCGGCCGCGCGTTCCGCATCCGCACCGACGAGCCGCGCGTGAAGGTCAGCTGGCAGGTCACGGGCACCCGCGAGGACGCGTACGCGCAGGCCCACCGCACGCCGGTCGTCGAGCGCAAGACCGGCGCCGAGCGCGGCCGCTACCTGCACCCCGAGGCCTACGGCAGGCCCGCGTCGGAGGGGATCGCCGCCGGGGGCCGATGAGTCGCGGGCCCGCGGGCGGTCATAGGGAGCATGAGCCTTCCTGAGATCGTCTCCCGCGAGGAGTGGCTGGAGGCGCGCAAGGCGCTGCTGGTGCGCGAGAAGGAGCTCCAGCGCGCCCGCGACGCGCTCTCCGCCGACCGGCGGCGGCTGCCGATGGTCGAGGTGGAGAAGGAGTACGTCTTCGACACGCCGGACGGCCCCGCCACGTTGCGGGAGCTGTTCGGCGACCACCTCCAGCTCGCGGTGCGCCACTTCATGTTCGAGCCCGAGTGGGAGGACGGCTGCCCGAGCTGCACCGCCGGCGCCGACGAGATCAACGACGGCCTGATCCGCCACCTCGCCGTCCGCAACACCGGCCTCGTGGTGGTCGGCGCCGCGCCGCTGCCGAAGATCGAGCGGTACAAGGCCAAGCGCGGGTGGACGTTCCCGTTCGTCTCCTCGTACGGCAGCGACTTCAACGCCGACTACGGCGTGCGCGTCGACCCCGCGACGCCCGGCCAGGACACCTACAACTACGTGAAGGTCGACTGGGACGGCCCGTACGAGATGCCCGGCACGAGCTTCTTCCTGCGCGACTCAGGCCGCGTCTTCCACACGTACTCGACGTACGCGCGCGGCAGCGAGTGGCTCGGCGGCTCGTACGCCTGGCTGGACCTGACCGCGCTCGGGCGGCAGGAGGACTGGGAGGAGCCGAAGGGCCGCGCCGAGCACGTGCGCCGCGACGTGCGGCCGGACTTCGCCACCTAGATCGCGCGCGCGACCGCCCGCAGGAGCGCGAGCCCGTCCGCGAGCGGCGGCAGCGCGATCCACTCCGTCGGCCGGTGCGCGTCGGCGCCGCGGGTGAGCCCGATGCCGGTGGTCGGGACGCCGGCGGCGTAGGCGGCGTTGCACTCGGTCGAGGAGACGTCGTCGCGCGCGGGCGGCAGACCGAGCGCGGCGCGCGCGTCGCGGACGACCCGCAGCAGCGGGGAGCCGGGCGCCGTGCGGCCGGCGGGGCGGTGGCCGATCCGCTCGACCTCCGCGGCGATGCCCGGCGGCACCGCGGCGAGCGCACGCTCGACGGCGCGGGTCGTCGCGCCCAGCGTCCGCTCGTCCTCGTCGCGCAGGTCGACGACCAGCTCGGCCTCCTGCGCGATCGCGTTGACCGTCGTGCCGCCGCCGACCGTCCCGACGTTGACGTGGCGGCCAGCGGGGACGGCACGCACCGCGGCGGCGCCGCACGTCAGCGCGGCGTGCACGGCGCTGGGCGTGCCGCGGTCGCTCCACGAGTGGCCGCCGGGGCCGCGGTAGCGGGCGCGCAGGCGCACCGAGCCGACCGCGCCGGTGACGACGTCGTCGAGCATGTGGCCCTCCAGCGCGACGAACGCGCGCGCCGGGACGGTTGCGAGGAGGTGCTTGGCGCCGCGCAGGTCGCCCAGACCCTCCTCGCCGACGGTCGCGGCGAGCAGGAGCGGCCGGGCCGGCGGCGCCGCGACGAGCTCCTCCGCGAGGAGCACCAGCGCCGCCACGGCCACCGTGTCGTCGCCCACGCCCGGGCCGTGCAGCACCTCGTCGCCGTCCCGCCGGACGTCGAGCGCGACCTCGGGTCCGAAGACCGTGTCGAGGTGCGCGGAGAAGACCGCGGGCGGCTCGCCGTCGTCGCCGCCGGCCGCGGGCCCGATCCACGCCAGCACGTTGCCCAGCGCGTCGCGCTCGACCCGCGTGACGCCCGCCGCCGCGAACCGCGCCGCCACGTCGTCGCCGCGCGGGCCCTCGGCGAAGGTCGGCGCGGGGATGCGCGTCAGCTCGGTGGTCAGCGCGACGAGGCGCTCGACGTCGTCGGGGAGCGGCACGCCGCCGGAGGCTAACCGTCGCGCCCGCGCCGCCCAGCGGCCGCGCGCCGCCGCGCCACACGCCATCATCCGCCCGGCCGTGCCGCTCTCCTTCGACCAGGTCACCGTCCGCGGCGCCGACCGCCCGCGGCTCGACGGCGTCACCGCCGCGGTGCCCGACGCGGGCGTCACCGCGATCGTCGGCCCCTCCGGCGCGGGCAAGTCGACGCTGCTGCGGCTCGGCAACCGGCTGATCGCGCCGGACGCGGGCGTCGTGCGCTACCGCGGGGCGGACCTCGCGACGGTCGACGTGCTCCAGCACCGCCGCCGCGTCGGGATGGTCTTCCAGCGGCCGCTGATGTTCGCCGGCACCGTGCGCGACAACCTCCACGTCGCCGCGCCGGACGCCACCGACGACGAGCTGCGCGCGCTGCTGGACCGGTGCGAGCTGCACGACGACGTGCTCGACCGCGTCGGCGACACGCTCTCGGGCGGCGAGCAGCAGCGCGTGTGCCTGGCCCGGACGCTCGCGACGCACCCCGAGACGCTGCTGATGGACGAGCCGACCTCGTCGCTCGACGCGGAGGCCACGCACGCGCTCGAGCGGCTGATCCGCGGCGAGGCCGCGCGCGGCGTCCCGGTCGTCCTCGTCAGCCACGACCCCGCGCAGGTCGACCGGGTCGCGGACGCGCGCATCGCGCTCGACCACGGCCACGTGACCGTGGGCTGAGGCGTGTCGAGCGCGACCGACATCGGGTGGCTGGGGCTCACGCTCTCGCTGCTCGCGGTCGCGCTGGCGGCCGGCGCGTCGTGGCGGCTCGGGCTGCGGCTGGAGCGCGACGTGCTCGGCTCGTCCGCTCGCGCGCTCGTGCAGATGCTCATCGCGGGCGCCGCGCTCGGGTTGGTGATCGGCGACGACGCGCCGCTCGCCCTCTCCTGGCTCTGGGTCGCCGGGATCATCGTGTACGCCTCGGTGGCGATCCAGCGCCGCGCGCCCGAGCTCCCCGGCGTGCTGCCCGTCGCGTTCGCGTCGACCACGGGCACCGCGGCGGTCGGGCTCGGCATCGCGTTCGGCACCGGCATCTTCCCGGTCGAGGGGCGCACGGTCGTGCCGGTCGCGGCGATGCTCGTGGGGAACGCGCTGAAGTCGGGCATCGTCGCGGCGACGCTCCTGCGCGACGACGTCGGGGCGCGGCGCGAGGAGATCGAGGCGCGCCTGGCGCTCGGGCTCTCCTCCGTGGACGCGTCGCAGCCGATGATCCGCCGCATCCTGCGCACGGCGATCAGCCCCCAGGTCGAGAACATCCGCGGCCTGGGGATCGTGTTCCTCCCGGGCGCGATGACGGGCCTGATCCTGGCCGGGGTCGACCCGCTCGACGCGGTGCTCGTGCAGTTGGCGCTGATGTACCTCATCCTGGGCGCCGTCGTGGTGACCACCGTGTTGACCACGCTCGGGGCCAGGCAGCACCTGTTCACGGGGGATCACAGGCTCGTGCCGCTTGCTCGTGCGGTCCGTGACGAGTAGTCAGCGCGCGATTTGCGGGAGGTTTGCGGGCAGTTTCTCAACCATGGAGGGATGAGTTCTGCGAAGGTCGGCTAACTAGTGGTTCCGAGGTGATCCACATGACACCGACCACACGGCACGAGCGAGCTTCACATGGCGACGACGGCGAGCATGGCTGAGAACCGTCCCCGCAAGCGGGCGGACGCACAGCGCAATCGCGAGACGGTGATCGAGACCGCGATCAGCGTTCTCGCCGAGCGACCCCAGGCGAGCATGCGCGACATCGCGGATGCGTCCGGGCTGGGCCGGACGACCGTCTACCGCCATTTCGCGACCCGCGACGACCTGGTCCGCGCGCTGTTCGAGCGCGTCGTGGCCGAGTCCCGCGACACGATCCGCGCGGCGTCCGAGCCGGGCGGCAGCGCGGCCGACGTCCTACGCCGGCTGGCGCGCGAGCTGGTCGCGCTGAGCGACCGGTACCGGTTCCTCGAGCACCACCGCTCGCTCCAGGGCGACCGGCTCCCCAGCGAGGAGGACAGCCAGCCGTTCCTGGAGTGGTTCTCCGGCGCGCAGGAGCGCGGCGAGCTGCGTCGCGACATCCCGGTCCCGTTCATGCTCACGATCCTGCGCGGCACCGCCGTCGCGACGGCCGACGAGCTGACGTCCGACCGGATGGACCGCGACGAGGCGAGCCGGCTGCTCGGCGAGGTCCTCGTCTCCTCCTTCGGCGCCAGCTAGCGCGATGCACCGCAACCTGGAGCCATGCGGATGGTTCCGGGGGCGATGCGACGACTCACGGCAGCACTCCTCCTCGGCGTCCTGATCGCGCTCGCAGCGCTCGTCCCGGCGGGCTCGGCGAGCGCGCGGACGGGCATCCGTGTCGGCATCGGCGACCAGCAGGTCGCCATGTTCGACCAGCCCGCGTTCCAGCGCGCGAAGTTCAAGCGCGTCCGCTACTTCATCCCGTGGAACGCGATGGACAACGCAGGCCAGCGGCTCGCTGCGCGGGCGTTCGTGCAGCGCGCCCGCCGGTCGGGCATCTCGGTCTTCCTCCACGTCTCCAGCCACGACCTGCGCATCAAGCGGGCCAAGCTGCCGAGCGTCTCCGCGTACCGGTCCAAGGTCGGGCGGCTCGTGCGGTACTTCCGCGGGCTCGGCGTCCGCGAGTTCGGGACGTGGAACGAGGCCAACCACGCCTCGCAGCCGACCTACCGCTCGCCGCGCCGGGCCGCGCAGTACTTCCGCGAGATGTACCGGCTCGTCAAGCGGCGCTGCTCGGGCTGCGCCGTCGTCGCGCTCGACGTGCTCGACCAGACCGGCGTCGAGCGGTACATGCGCAGCTGGTACCGCTCGCTCTCCTCGACCTGGCGCCGGCGCGCGACGATCGTCGGCCTGCACAACTACGGCGACGTCAACCGCAAGCGCACGCGCTTCACGCGCAACATCATCCGCCAGTCGCGCAGGTACAACCGCCGCACGAAGTTCTGGTTCACCGAGACCGGCGGCCTCGTCAAGTTCGGCTCGAACTTCCCGTGCTCGCAGTCGCGTGCCGCGAGCCGGCTGCGGGGCATGTTCTCGCTCGCGCGCAAGTACCGCCGCTCGGGCGTGCGGCGCGGCTACGTCTACAACTGGACCGGCGCCGGCTGCGCCGCCCGGTTCGACGCCGGCCTGACGAACCCCGACGGGAGCACGCGGCCGGGCTACGCCGAGGTGCGGCGGCAGATGCGCGACTTCCTGCGCTGAGCACGCTCCGGGAACCGGCGCATCGTGGCGGACGCCCGCGTAGCGTTCGCCACATGCGACGGGTCCTGGGGGTCTTGGCGGTGGCGTGCGCCTGCGCGTGCGCGGTGGTGCCGGCGACGGCGCGCGGGGAGGACCCGCCGTTCGTCAACTGGCCGGCGCTGCTGCCGCCGCTGGCGCTCGGGTTCACGCCGTCGACGTTCGACGTGTGCGCGGACGGCGCGCCGGAGTGCGTGGACGCGACGCTCGCGGAGATGGACCGGCGGCTGGCCGCCCACGACGCTCGGTGCGACCACAACGCGCTCTTCCTGCGCAACTACCGGCTCGTCACCCAGACGTACGCGGACCTGCCGGCGGGCTACTTCGACGACGACCGCTACCTCGCGCACGAGGACGCCGTGTTCGCGAAGCTCTACTTCGACGCGGAGGACGCCTGGCAGGAGGGGCGCCGCGCGGACGTGCCGGAGGCGTGGCGCATCGCGTTCGACGCCGCTGACGACCGCCGCGTCCAGGGCGCCGCCAACCTCCTGCTCGGGATCAACGCGCACGTCCAGCGCGACATGCCGTACCTGCTGGCGGGCATCGGCCTGACGGCACCCGACGGCACGTCGCGCAAGCCCGACCACGACCGGTTCAACGCGGTCCTCAACGCCTCGTACGACGACGTGCTCGCGCAGGCGGCGCGGACCGACGACCCGGCGCTCGCGGACTACGACCTGCCGACGGCGCTCGACGGGTTCCTCGAGTTCCAGGCGATCGCCGCGTGGCGCGAGGGGGTGTGGCGCAACGCCGAGCGGCTCACGCTCGCCCGCACCGCTGCGCAGCGCGCGCGGGTGGCGGCGTCGATCGAGGCGAACGCGACGGCGTGGGCGCGCCTGATCGAGGCCGCGTTCCCCATCGGCGGGCCGTTCACCAACGCGCGGCGCGACGCGCTGTGTGAGCAGCGCGGCGGGTCGCTACCGTGAGCCGCAGATGCTCCACGGAGTCCGCCACGCCCTGACGCCCGGCACGCCGGTCTACGGCGCGCTGAAGTTCGGCGCGCTCGGGAGCGTCTTCCTGCTCCAGCGGACGGTGCGCAAGCGCGCGCACGCGAAGGCGGAGGAGGAGCGGCTGGAGCGCGAGCGGCAGGTGGCCGAGGTGCGCCGCGCGGCCCGCGAGGCGCACCCGCGCAGCAAGAAGAAGAAGCGCCGGCGCCGCTAGCGGTCGCTGCGCGACTCGAGCCAGCCGAGCAGGTCCATGTCCGCGAGGACGAACCCGTCGGCGGGCAGGTGCACGAGCACCTCGGCGACGAGCTCCGCGCACAGCTCGACGCTCGGGTACATCCCGGTCAGGTCCTCGAGCAGCGCGTACGCCAGCTCGATCGACCCCGCCGACTGCACGGCCCAGTCGAACGGCTCCATCGACCA
Organism: Parviterribacter multiflagellatus; assembly: GCF_056863265.1. Classification (NCBI taxonomy): domain Bacteria; kingdom Bacillati; phylum Actinomycetota; class Thermoleophilia; order Solirubrobacterales; family Parviterribacteraceae; genus Parviterribacter; species Parviterribacter multiflagellatus. The sequence continues at coordinate 215,219 of NZ_JBXPIZ010000002.1, read as the reverse complement.
GCGCCGGTGGTGGCGCAGGTCGCGGACGGCGTGCCGGCCGACGGCCTGGACCGTGAGGTTGACGGTGGCGCCGCCGATCGCCACCGAGCGGCGGCCGACGTAGTAGTTGGGGTGCTCCTCGCCCGCGGCCCGCGGAGCGGCGGCGTGGTGGAGGAGGCGGGCGGTGGAGAGGTCCATGACACCTCCGAGTGTGGATGCGCACGATCCACTTCCGTGTGTCCTGCGTCAACCACGGCGCCGCCCGTGGACGAACGGCTCAGGTCGTGGCGCGCGCGGGCTCGGGGTCGGTGAACTCGCCCGGCTGCTTGGTCATGCCGGCCGTCACCGCCGCGATCTGGTTGGGGGAGCCGAGCAGGCCGACCTGCAGCTCCGTCTCCAGCACGAGCGCCGCCGCGGCGTCCGCGCCGCTCCACGTCTCGTCGTAGAGCCGCTTGGCCGCGCGCACCGCGTCGGGGGAGCGCCCGGCGATCTCGCGCGCGAGCTCCTGCGCCGCCGCCAGCGGGTCGTCCGCCGTGCGCGTGACGAGCCCGAGCGCCGCCGCCTCCTCGCCGGAGACGACCTTGGCGGTGTACGTCAGCTCCTTGGCGACGTCGATCGGGACGAGCCGGGGAAGGGTCGAGGTGATGCCCATGTCGGGCACGAGGCCCCACTTGGCCTCCATCACGCTCAGCTTCGCGTCGGGCGCCGCGATGCGGATGTCGGCGCCGAGCGCGATCTGCAGCCCGCCGCCGAACACGTTGCCGTGGAGCGCGGCGATGACGGGGACCGGCAGGTCGAGCCAGTCGATCGCGACCCGCTGCGCGAGGTTGCCGCGGTGGCCGCCGCGCTCCAGCAGGTCCTGCATCCCGATCCCGTCGCCGCCGCTCATCAGCGACGCGACGTCGAGGCCCGAGCAGAAGCTCTTGCCCTCGCCGTGCAGGACGACCGCGCGCACGCCGGGCGTGGCGGCGACCTCGGCGGCCGCCGCGAGGATGCCCTGGAACATCGCGCCGTCGAGCGCGTTGTGCTTGTCCGGCCGGGTGAGGGTGACCGTCGCGACGTGGTCGGCGACGGCGACGCTGACGCGCTCGCTCATCCCTGCACCTGGAAGGTCGCGCGGAGCGTCGCGCGCGCGAGGACGTTGAACGTCGCGTTGAAGCCGACGTAGGCGGGCGTGGCGGTCTCGTCGACCTCGAGCCTGGCCTTCAGCGCGTGGACCGCGAAGACGTAGCGGTGCTCGCGGTCGCCGGGCGGCGGCGACGCGCCCCCGTAGCCGCTCTCGCCGTAGTCGTTGCGCGCCTCGCCGGCGCCCTGGGGGGCCGCCGCGCCCTGCCGGAGCTCGGTGACCGACGCGGGGACGTTGAAGAGGACCCAGTGCCAGAACCCGCTGCCGGTCGGCGCGTCCGGGTCGAAGCACGTGACGAGGAACGCCTCGGTCTCGGCCGGGAAGCCGGACCACCGCAGGTGCGGCGACACGTTCTCGCCGCCCGCGCTGCCGTGCGCGAACTTCGCGTCGAGAGGCTGCCCGTCGGCGAGGTCGTCGCTCTCGAGCGTGAACGACGGGACCGCAGGCAGCAGGTCGTACGGATCGGGGGCGACTGGCCGGTCGAGCGACATGCGCCGGACCCTACCCAACCGTTCCTACCGCGAACTTGCCGGCGCGTTGTGCCCACGATCCGGGGGTACTCAAACGCGGGTCACCGCGTGCCGCCGCCCGGTCTCGTAAGGTGTGCGGCTGCTCGACCCGGCTGCGTTGGGGGACGCCGTCGGCCACCGCGCGCGCGTGCCGTTGTCCGGAGGACGGTGATCACGTGCGTCGAACCGTCCAACACGAGGAGGACGACATGAGGTTCACCATGCCGATCCGTGCTGGCTTCGCCGCCGCCATCATCGCTGCACTCCTAGCCGCCCTGGCGGTGGTCGCCGTACGCCCGGCCGCTGCGCCGGCGGCGCCTGGCGCCAAGGCGAAGAAGGCCGCCAGCTGCCCGGGGGCCGACTCCTGGACCAACACGAAGGCCGCGCGCAAGGCGCTCCTGTGCCTGGTCAACAGCGAGCGGGCCAAGCGCGGCCTGCCCGCCATGCGCTACTCGTCGAAGCTCTCGCGGGTCGCCGCGGTCCACGCCGCCGACCTCGTCAAGTACCGCTTCATCGGCCACACCTCGCCGGCGCACGGCGGGCTCATGAAGCGCGTCAAGAAGTCCGGCTGGGCCGCCGGCAGGTCGCGTTGGACCTACGGCGAGATCATGGGCGACGGGCTCAACGCGGGCGCGACGCCGCGCCGCATCGTGCGCGCCTGGATGACGCGGCCGATCCACTCCCGCGCGATCCTGCACCACCGCTTCACGAGCATGGGCGTCGGCGCGGTCAAGGGCCGCCCGCGCGGCAAGGCGGGCAAGAGCCGCACCCGCACCTACGTCATGACGTTCGCCGGCTAGCGCCGGTCCCGGCTCCCACGCATGCGCGCGCTCCAGGTCAGCTCCCTCGACGGCCCGGACGCGCTCCGGCTGGTCGACGACCTCCCCGAGCCCGAGGCGAGCCACATGCTCACGCCGGGCGCGGGCGTCGTCGTCGACGTCAAGGCGGCCGCCGTCTCGTTCCCCGACGTCCTGCAGACGCGGGGCCTGTACCAGTTCCGCGCCGAGCCGCCGTTCGTGCCCGGCGCGGAGGTGGCGGGCACGGTGCGCTCTGCTCCTGACGGCAGCGGGTTCGCTCCCGGCGACCGCGTGATGGCCTTCACGGCGCTGAGCGGCCTGGCGGAGGTCGCAGTCGCGCCGGTGTTCATGACGTTCGCGCTGCCCGAGCAGCTCGACTTCGCCGAGGGCGCCTCGATCATCCTCAACTACCACACGGTCTACTTCGCGCTGAAGCTGCGCGGGCGGCTGGCGGCCGGGGAGCGCGTGCTCGTGCACGGCGCGGCCGGGGGCGTCGGGACCGCCGCGCTGCAGGTGGCGAAGGGCCTCGGCGCCACGACCGTCGCGGTGGTGTCGAGCGACGAGAAGGAGCGCGTCGCGCGCGAGGCGGGCGCGGACGACGTGTTCCGCAGCGACGGCCCGTGGAAGGACCAGGTGCTGGAGAGCGGCGGGGTCGACCTCGTGCTCGACCCGGTCGGCGGGGACCGCTTCACCGACTCGCTGCGCTCGCTGCGCGAGGACGGCCGCGCCGTGGTCGTCGGCTTCACCGGCGGCTCGATCCCCGAGGTGAAGGTCAACCGCCTGCTCCTCAAGAACACCGAGGTCATCGGCGCCGGCTGGGGCGCGTACGCGATGGCCAAGCCCGAGCTCAACCGCGAGATCGGGGCGGCGCTCGACGACCTCGTCGCCAAGGGCTTCGTGAAGCCGATCGTCGGCGCGCGCATCCCGTTCGCGCAGGGCGCCGACGCGTTCCGCCTCATCGACGAGCGGAAGGCCGTCGGCAAGGTGGTCGTCGAGCTCTAGAGCGAGTCGAGCAGCTCGTGGCGGAGCGCGTAGCGGACGAGCTCCGCGCGGGACGTCGCGCGCGCCTTCTGCATGAGGTTCGCGCGGTGCTTCTCGACCGTCCGGACGCTGAGCACGAGCTGCTCGGCGATCTCCGGGTTCATGTAGCCGAGCGCGAGCAGGCGGAGCACCTCCACCTCGCGCTCGCTGAGGCCGTCGGGCCGCGCGGTCGGCGGCTCCGCCTCGGTCATCGCCGGATCGAGGTGCGTGCGGCCCGCGCGGGCGGCGTGGATCGCCTCGACCAGCTCCGCGTGCGCGGCGTCCTTGAGCACGTAGCCCGCCGCGCCGGCCTGCAGCGCCGCGCGTGCGAACGCCGGCTCCTTCTGCATCGTGAGCACGACGACGCTGGTGCTGGGCGACGCGTCCAGCAGCTCGGGGATCGCCTGGAGCGAGTCGCGGCCGGGCATCGTCAGGTCGAGCACGACGACGTCCGGGTGCAGGCCGCGCGTGGACTCGATCGCCGCGTCGGCGTCGGCCACCTGCGCGACGACGCGCATGCCCGCCTCGCCCTCCAGCAGGAGCCGGAGCCCTTCGCGGACCACGGCGTGGTCGTCGGCGAGGACGACGGTCGCAGGTGGGCTGGTCACGGCGCGACGCTACCGGCTAGCGTTGCGCCGTGTCCAGCCGCCCGCGCGACCAGGAGCTGCGCCGCGCCGTCGAGGCGTCAGAGCGCGAGCGGCTGCGCTGGGCGCACGAGCTGCACGACGAGACGCTGCAGGACCTGAGCGCGCTCAAGCTCGTCCTCCAGACGGCACGGGCGCAGGACGATCCCGCGCAGGTCGCGCACATGCTCGACGAGGCGATCCAGCGCGTGGACGGCCAGGTGGAGAACCTGCGCGGCCTCATCACGCGGCTGCGGCCGGCAGCGCTCGACCGCCTCGGCCTCGCCGCCGGCCTGGAGGCGCTGGCCGCCGACACGTCGTGGCGCAGCGGGCTGGACGTCGGCGTCCGCGTCGACCTCGCGTACGAGGCGGGCCGCCACCCGGTGCGGCTCGTGCCCGAGATCGAGCTGGCCGTCTACCGCATCGTCCAGGAGGCGCTGACCAACGTCACGCGCCACGCGGCCGCCACGCGCGCGGTGGTCTCGGTGGTGGAGCGGACCGACGAGCTGGTCGCGGAGGTCGCCGACGACGGCGCGGGGTTCGACCAGGAGACGACCGAGCGCGGGTTCGGGCTGCTCGGGATGGAGGAGCGCGCGTCGCTCGTGGACGGCGAGCTGGACGTGCAGTCGCGGGTCGGCGGCGGAACGCGGGTACGCGTCACCGTGCCCCCGCGTCACCGCAGGCCGTAGCGCGCCCAGACGAGCGCGTGGTCCGACGCGTGCGGGCCGCCGTCGGGCTGCAGCTCGTCCACGCCGCCCTCCAGCACCTCCAGCCCGCGGCTGAGGAGGTAGTCGAGCCGGCGCCGCTCGAGCGAGAACTGCGGCGCGTGGCCGAGCGTGCTGCGCCAGGCCTCGCCGAACGTCTGCTCGTTCATCGGCCACGTGGCGACCGGGTCGCCGTCCAGCGAGTCGGTCAGGTCCGCGCCGGTGAGCAGCGGGGCGACGTGCTCGGGCGTGTCGTTGAGGTCGGCGCCCAGGACGACGCGCTCGCCGGAGCGCCTGAGCAGCGCCTCGACCTGCTCGCGCCGTACGTGCTCGGGCACCGCGACGGTGTGGCCGCAGACGATCGTCACCGACTCCTCGGCGCACGCGATCGACGCGACGAGCACCTTGCGCGGCGGGTCGGACGTCGGCAGCGCCTCGGTGTGGACGCCGGTGAGCGGCAACCGGGAGAGCATCGCCAGGCCCTCGCTGCCCTCGTCGTTGCGGTGCCCCTCGACGGTCACCTGCTCGGGGTATCCGAGGATCTCCGCCAGCTCCGCCGCCTGGTCGCCGTCGCCGTCGTGGCGCACCTCTTGGAGGAGCAGCACGTCGGGGCCGGGCTGGGGGTAGCAGCGATCGAGCGCGGCGCGGCGTGCCGGCCAGTCGGCCCAGCGGCCCCAGACGTTCAGCGTCCCGACGGTGAACGTGGCGGGCATCGCGTCGCGCGCGCTCGTTACGCGGCGGCGCCGGCTCCCAGGAGCGCGGCGCGCTGGTCGGGCGTCAGGGGGCGGGAGCGGCGGGCGCCGGCGTCCCACGAGACGAGCACCGACGTGCCCTCCGCGGCGACGGTGCCGTCGGGGGTGAGGATGCGGTTCTCGATCGTGATGCTCGACTTGCCGACGTCGGTGACCGCCGACAGGATCTCGACGTGCCCGTGGTCCTTGCGGACCTCGTGGCGGTAGTTCAGCTCGACCTTCGCCAGGACGAACGCGAAGTCGCCCAGCAGCCGCCCGAGCTGCGCGACGAGCGCCGCACGCCCCTCCTCGAGGTACTCGTGGTAGACGGCCTGGTTGAGGTGGCCGAGCATGTCGAGGTCGCGCCAGCGCACGTCGACCCGGACCCGGTTCGTCAGAGTGCTCTCTTCCATCCGGCGGCGGAGGCTACCCGTCAGCGTCCGTGAGCCAATCCCGGATCAGCCGATGGGCGATCGCCTCGGGCGGCGGGAGGCGGTACGTCCCGGTCTCCGCGAGCGCGTCGCGCAGCTCGGTGCGGGTGAACCAGCGCACGTCGTCGAGCTCGCCGTCCTGCACCTGCGGCTCGCCGCCGGCGTAGATGGCGTGGAAGCCGAGCATGAGCGTGGTCGGGAACGGCCAGGGCTGGGAGGCGACGTAGCGCGGCGCGGGGTCGATGGCGACGCCGGTCTCCTCCCGCACCTCGCGCGCAACGGCCTCCTCCAGCGACTCGCCGGGCTCGACGAACCCCGCCAGCGCGCTGTAGCGGTTCGGCGGCCAGGTGGCCTGGCGGCCGAGGAGGATGCGGTCCGTCGCGGGGTCGGCGACGGCCATGATCACGACCGGGTCGGTGCGCGGGTGGTGCTGCGCGCCGCAGTTCGGGCACGTCCGGACGTACCCGGCGTCGGTGACGTCGGTGGCGTGGCCGCAGCGCGAGCAGTGCGGGTGGAAGCGGTGCCAGTTGAGCAGCGCGGACGCGTGCGCGGCGAGCGCGGCCTCCTCGGGCCGCAGCAGCGGCGCGGCGGTGCGCAGCGGCGTCGCGTCCTCGCGCCGGTCGCCGTCGACGGCGAACAGCGCGGCGCCGGCCTCGTCGATCCCCAGCAGCGTCCGCGGGGCGTCGCCGGGGAGCGGGAGGCGGGCCAGGCGCGTCTCGTCGGCGGGATCGACGAGCACGCCGCCGCCGCGCGTCGCGACGACGGCGCGCGCCGCCGGGTCGGCGGCGCGCGCGGCGACCCACGCGGGGTCCGAGCGATGCTCGCCGGCGCGGTCGAGCCGCTCGCCGGCGAAGGTCTCGCTCACCGGTCGATGGAGGACATGTCGGGGTAGCGCTCGCCCGCCGCCGCGCCCTGCGGGGCCGCGGCGTCGATGCGGCGCAGGTCGTCGGTCGACAGCTCGATCGCGGCGGCCGCGACGTTCTCCTCCAGGTACGCCACGCGCTTCGTGCCGGGGATCGGCGCGATGTCGACGCCCTGGTGGAGCACCCACGCGAGCGCGAGCTGGCCCGGCGTGACGCCCTTCTCGTCGGCGATCTCCTTCACGCGCTCGACCAGCTCCAGGTTCTTGGCGAAGTTGTCGCCCTGGAAGCGCGGGTTGTGGCGGCGGAAGTCGTCCTCGGGCAGGTCCTCCGGCGACGTGAAGCGGCCGCTGAGGAAGCCGCGGCCGAGCGGCGAGTAGGGGACGAACCCGATGCCCAGCTCGCGGACGGTGGGGAGGATCTCGTCCTCGGGGTCGCGCGTCCACAGCGAGTACTCGGTCTGCAGCGCGGAGATCGGGTGGACGGCGTGCGCGCGGCGGATCGTCTGCGGCGACGCCTCGCTGAGGCCGAGGTAGCGGACCTTGCCCTCCGCGACCAGCTCGGCCATCGCGCCGACGGTCTCCTCGATCGGGACGTTGAAGTCCACGCGGTGCTGGTAGTAGAGGTCGATGTGGTCGACGCCGAGGCGCTGCAGCGAGGCCTCGCACGCCTGCTTGACGTACTCGGCGTCGCCGCGGATGCCGAGCCGCTCGCCGTCCTCGCCACGGACGTTGCCGAACTTCGTCGCGAGCACCACCTCGTCGCGGCGGCCGGCGATCGCCCGGCCCACCAGCTTCTCGTTGGTGAACGGGCCGTACATGTCGGCCGTGTCGAGGAAGTCGACGCCGAGCTCCAGCGCGCGGTGGATGGTGGCGACGGCCTCGCCCTCGTCGGCCTGGCCGTAGAACTCCGACATCCCCATGCAGCCGAGGCCCTCGGCGGAGACGATCAGGCCCTGGGTTCCGAGCTTGCGATGCTCCATGACCTCTGGTGTACCGCAAGATCGCCGCGGCCCCGACGTTGGCGCGAACATGGGTCCTGTCCGCCGCGCGCTCCTCGCGTCGCTTGCCGCCGCCGCGCTCCTCGCTCCGCCCGCCGCCACGGCCGCCGCCGCGCCGGCGCCCGGCTCGCCCGAGTACGTCGCGCGCGACCTGCGCAACATCGCCGACGCGTACGGGCGTCAGAGCGGCCAGCAGCTCGCAGACCCGGACTACCTGCCGGGGCTGGTCACGGAGGGCGCGCGGGTGTCGCTCGGGCAGCTCGCCGACCAGCTCGCGAACCTCACGCGGCCGGCGATCACGCCGGGCAACCTCATCCCCGGGTGGAACGTCGGCAACCCGCTGCGGGCGGGGTGGAACGGCACGCGCGGCATCGAGGTCCCGGTGTCATGGGAGAACCGCTACGGCGCGCTCATCCGCGGCCACGTCTTCGCGCCCAAGCCGGGCGGGCGGGACCCGTACACCGGGCGCCGGCTGCCGTCCGGGCGGCTGCCGGGCGTCGTCATCACGACGGGCAGCGTGCAGGGCAGCGAGCGGATGTACTTCTGGCTGGCGCAGGACCTCGCCGAGCGCGGCTACACGGTCCTCACCTACGACGTCCAGGGCCAGGGGACGAGCGAGACCTTCCCGCACCAAGGCCCGATCAACGCCCTGCCGTTCTGCAACCCGTTCGCCGAGCCGGAGGAGCTCGAGCAGTTCGGCTGCCCCGGCGTGCCGTTCCAGCAGCCGGCGAACTTCGTCCACGGCACGACCGACGCGCTCGACTTCTTCACCTCCGACGCGAACCCGCTCCGCGGCCTGCTCGACGAGCGGCGGCTCGCCATCGCCGGGCACTCGCTCGGGGCGTTCGCGGTCTCGTACGTGCAGGGCGTCGACCCGCGCGTGAAGGCGGTGGTGGCGCTCGACAAGCTCGGCGGCGGCTCGGGCGGCAACCTCGGGATCGAGGGCGTCGAGCCGCGCGTCCCGGCGCTCGGCGTGCAGTCCGACTACGGCTTCATGGTCGCGCCGTACTTCGCCAACGGCGGCCTCGGCGGCGCGCCGTCCGGGCTGCCGAACCCGCTCGCCGCACCCGACCCCCGGCGCGAGCAGAAGACGGGCTTCGACGCGTGGCGCGCGAAGGGCGTCGACACGATGCTCGTCGTCCCGCGCGCCTCCACGCACCTCGACTACACCGACCTCCCGCTCGTGCTGCCCGCGTCGCGCTACGGCCAGGCGCTCACGAGCGTCTACACGCAGGCCTGGCTCGACAAGTACCTGCGCGGCGACCGCACCGCGGACGCGCGGCTGCTGGCGCGCTCGCACCGGTACCTGGAGCCGCAGGGCCAGGGCGAGTGGAGGGAGATCACCCTGAACCGGGACGCGCTGCTCTCGTTCTACTTCTGCAGCGGCTACGACTTCGCCACGAACGCCGGCGGCCGCGCGCGCGACCTCGATCCGGGTGGCGTCGGCGGCTGCTGAATCCTGGAAGGATCCCCGCGCATGGGGGAAGAACGCGCGCACGACATCGTCCTGTTCGGCGCGACCGGGTTCACCGGCAAGCTGACGGCCAAGTACCTGCTCGACCACGCGCCCGCCGGCACGCGGCTGGCGCTGGCGGGGCGCAATCGGGGGAAGCTCGAAGCGCTGCGCGAGGAGCTCGGCGCCCCCGAGCTGGAGCTCCACATCGCGGACGTCGGCGACGAGGCGTCGGTGCGCGGCGTCGCCGAGTGCGCGCGGGTGGTCGTCACGACCGTCGGCCCGTACCTGGAGCGCGGCGCGCCGCTCGTCGCCGCGTGCGCGAAGTCGGGCGCGGCGTACCTCGACCTCACCGGCGAGCCGGAGTTCCGCGACCGGATGTACCTCGAGCACCACGCCGAGGCGGAGCGGACGGGCGCGCGGATCATCCACGCGTGCGGGTTCGACTCGATCCCGTACGACCTCGGCGTCCTGCACACCGTGGGCCAGCTCCCGGACGGCGTGCCCCTGAAGGTGCGTGGGTTCGTGCGCGCGAGCGGGCTGGCGTCCGGCGGGACGTTCCACTCGGCGGTCGGCCAGTTCTCGCGCGCGTGGCAGATGCAGGGCGTGCACAAGGAGCGCCGCCAAGCGGAGGGTGCGCCTCCGGATGGGCGCAAGATCCGCGCGGAGGGCGGCAAGCCGTACCGCGAGGCCGCGATCGACGCCTGGGCGATCCCGCTCCCGACGATCGACCCGCAGATCGTGGCGGCGTCGGCGCGCGGGCTGCCGGAGGCGTACGGCCCGGACTTCACGTACGGCCACTACGCGTGGGTCAAGCACCTGCCGGTCGCGGTCGCGGGCGGGATGGGGATCGGCGCGGTGTTCGCGCTCTCGCAGCTCCCGCCGACGCGCAAGCTCCTCCTCAAGGCGCGCCCGCAGGGCAGCGGGCCGTCGGACCAGCAGATGGACAAGGCGTGGTTCCGCGCGCGGTTCGTCGGCGAGGGCGGCGGGCAGCGCGTGGTGACGCAGGTCTCGGGCGGCGACCCCGGCTACCGCGAGACGTCGAAGATGCTCGCCGAGGCGGCGCTCTGCCTGGCGGTCGACGACGTGCCGCACGTCGCCGGCCAGGTGACCACGGCGCAGGCGATGGGCACGCACCTGATCGACCGGCTGCAGGCGGCCGGCATCAGGTTCGAGACCGTCGGGTAGCGCCGCTGGGGTGAAGATCGGCTACTTCCTGTCGTGCGAGGAGCACGGCCCGCGCGAGCTGCTGCGCCAGGCGCGCGCCGCCGAGGACGCGGGCTTCAGCAACCTGTGGATCTCGGACCACTACCACCCCTGGGTCGACGCGCAGGGGCAGAGCGCGTTCGTCTGGTCGGTGATCGGCGCGCTCGCCGAGGCGACCGAGCGGATGACCGTCACGACCGGCGTGACGTGCCCGACCGTGCGCATCCACCCGGCGGTGATCGCGCAGGCGGCGGCGACGTCGCAGGTGCTGCTGGAGGGGCGCTTCCAGCTCGGCGTCGGCACGGGCGAGGCGCTCAACGAGCACATCCTGGGCGACCCGTGGCCGTCGGCGAACGTCCGCCTGGACATGCTCGAGGAGGCGGTCGACGTCATCCGCGAGCTGTGGACGGGCAAGCAGGTCGAGCACGCGGGCGAGCACTACGTCGTCGAGAACGCGCGGATCTACACGCTGCCGGACGAGCCGCCGCCCGTCCTGGTGAGCGGGTTCGGCCCGAAGGCGGTGTCGCTCGCGGCGCGGATCGGCGACGGCTACTGCACGACGGCGCCGGACGGCGAGCTGATCGGGCAGTACCGCTCCGAGGGCGGCGAGGGGCCGGTGCAGGCGGGAACGAAGGTCTGCTTCGGCACGGACAAGGCCGAGGCGGTGCGGACGGTCAAGCGCATCTGGCCGAACGAGGCGATCCCCGGCGAGCTCGCCCAGGTGCTCCCCAACCCGGCCCACTTCGAGCAGGCCGCGGAGCTGGTCACCGAGGAGCTGATCGCGGACGCCGTCCCGTGCGGGCCCGACCTCGACGAGCACGTCGAGGCGCTGCGGGAGTTCGAGAAGGCGGGCGTCGACGAGCTGTTCGTGCAGCAGATCGGGTCCGGCCACGACGCGTTCTTCTCCACGTGGGCGGACTACGTGCTGCCGAAGTTCGAGTCCGCCCGCTAGCCGTCGTAGCCCTCCTGGAAGCCGCGCCAGAACTCGTTGCGCACCGAGTCGTCGCTGTCTCCCAGGGCGTCGGTCTGCGTGCGGATCTCCTGGATCTGCGCACGGAGCTGATCGACGTCGCCGTCGGCGGCGAACTGCTCGCCGGCCGCCCGCAGCGCCGCGGCCTGCGTCTGGACCTCCGCGTCGACGTACTTGCGCGCGTCCTCGCGCAGGTCGCCGCGGGCGCTCAGCACCGCGGTGACCGCCGATGCGGCGGCCTCGGGGGAGGACGCGTCGTGCAGGTCGCGCACGGCCGCGCCGAGCTGCTCGCCGTCGTCGCGCGCCTCGTCCTCCGGGGAGTCTCCGCAGCCTGCGACGAAGGCGGCGCAGAGCAGGAGCGATGTCGCGAGCTTCCTCATGCCGCCGCCCGCAGGTCGCGGCTGACCTTCCGCCACGTCAGCCCGGCGACGATCTCCAGGGCGCCCTGGAGGATCAGGGAGACGCCGACGATGAGGACGAGCGTCACGAGCCCGATCCCCGGCTGCGCGAGGATGATCACGCCCGCCGCGACGCCGAGCGCACCCCACGCGAGCGTCGCCCAGCGGCCCTCGGGGACGGCGAGCCCGGCGGCGATCTGCAGCACGCCGAGGGTCGTCCACCAGAAGCCCAGCGCGAGCACCGCGGTCGCGACCGACTCCTCGGGCCGGACGAGCAGGAAGAGCCCGGCGAGCAGCGCGAGGACGGCGATGAGGACCTGCAGGACGCGCAGCAGCGTCGGCTCGGCGTGGTCGGTGAGCGCGCGGACGAGGAGCATCGCGCCCCACACCGCCAGGTAGGCGCCGAACAGGATGCCGACCGCGAGCAGCGTCGGGCCGGGGTAGAGGAGCGCGGCGAACCCGACGACGATCGAGAGCACGCCGGCGACGACGGGCAGCCACCAGTAGCGGCCGACGCGGTCGGTGCCGGCCGGCGCTTCCGCGCGCATGCCGGGGGTCGAGGCGAACGAGGCCATGCGGCGCATCCTGCGCGGCGCGGGGGTGAGGCGGGCTCACCTCGCGCGGGTGAACGCGCTGCCCGGCGCGGTCAGGCCTCGGCCGGCACGAGCGCGCCGGCGAGCAGCTCGCGCGAGTGCACGCCGAGCTTCTGGTACGCGCGGGCGAGGTGGTTCTCGACGGTCTTGACCGACACGAACAGGTCCTGCGCGATCTGCCGGTTCGTGCGCCCGCCCGCCGCCATCTCGGCGACCCGCCGCTCGCTCGCCGTCAGCGCCTCGGCGCCGCTGAACTGCAGCCGTCGTGGGCGCGCGCCGGCCGCCACGAGCTCCGCGTGCGCGCGCTCGGCCAGGGCGGTCGCGCCCGCCTTGCGCGCCGCGTCGAGCCCCAGGCGCAGCGGCTCGCGCGCGTCGGTCCGCCGCCCGGCACGGCGCAGCGCCGCGCCCAGCTCGGTCTGCGCCCGCGCCCACGCGAGGCCGGCCGGCGCGTGGTCGAGCGTCCGCACCGCTTCGGCCAGCAGCGTCGGCGCCTCCTCGCGCTGCGCCACCAGGCCCTTCACGGTCAGCGCCTGGCCGACGATCGACGCCGCCGCCCAGCGCCCGGCGACCTCCAGCTGCTCGTCGGCCAGCGCCCGCGCCGCCGCGTCGTCGCCGCGCCGCGCGTGGACGAGCGCCGCGCACCCGCGCCACTCGACCTCGGGGTCGGCGACGCCCCAGCGCCGCTCGCGGTCGGCGATCGCGTCGAGGTCGGCGAGCGCCTCGTCCGTCCGCTCCTGCGCGAGGCGCAGCGTCGCGCGCGCGAGCTGCAGCCGGGAGGCGACGAGCTCGTCGGGCAGCTCGCCCTGCGCGCCGTGGGCGGTCAACGCCGCGTCTGCCTCCTCCAGCGCCCCGCGCTCGACCAGCGCGTGGACGAGGCTGGCGAGCGGGAGCGCGACGAACGCCGCGTGGTCGTCCAGCGCGTCGAGGGCCGCGCGCGCGTCCGCCTCGGCCGCTGCGACCGCGCCGGTGCGGTGGCTCAGCATCGCCTGGCTGACCTCGGTGAACGCGAACCCGAGCGACGAGCCGCGCGCGCGGGCGTCGGAGAAGGCTGCCGCGATGGCCGCCGCGGCCGCCGCGTGGTCGTCGGCGAGGATGAGCGTCGCGACCGCGTGGTGGTAGGCGACCGCCTCGCTGCCCGCCTCGCCCGCCAGGTGGCCGCCGGCGAGCGCGCGCTTGGCCAGGCCGGCGACCTCGCTCGCGGGCCGGCCGGCGAGGTACGCGCGGCGGGTCAGCGCGGCGAGCACGAGGCACTCGGCCGCGGTCGCGCCGGGCAGGTCGGCGTGGCGGGCGAGGCGGTCGGCGGCGTGGCGGGCCGAGCCGGCGTCGCCCCCGAGGACGCTCAGCGAGGCCAGCTCGACCTCGGTGCGCAGCTCCAGCTCGCGGTCGCCGCCGGCGTCGCGCAGCGCGGTCTCGAGGATGGGGAGCGCGGAGCGCGGGCCGCTCGTGGCGCTGCGGGCGCGGGCGAGCTGGAGCCGCAGGCGCGCACGCTCGGTGGCCTGGGCGACGTCGCCGATCGCGTGCTCGAGGTGCGCGGCGGCGGACGCGTGGTCGCCTGCGCGCAGCTCGGCGGCGCCCAGCTCGGCCATCAGCGCCGCGCGCTCGGCCGGTGCGGGCGGCTCGGCCAGCGCGCGCTTGAGCGCTTCCACCGCGAACGCGGGCTCGCCCTCCTGGAGCGCCTGCGCGGCCGCCTCGCGGAGCTGGGCGACGACCGCGGGATCGCCGGCAGGGAGGGCGGAGAGCAGGTGCGGCGCGACCGCGCGGGCGCCCGCGCCCGCCCGCTGGAGCGCCGCGGCGGCGCGGGCGTGGGCGGCGGCGCGCTCCGCGGCCCCGAGCTCGTCGTGGACCGCGCGGCGGACGATCGGGTGGACGAAGTCGATCGTCGCCGCGCCGGGCTGGAGGAGGTCGACGCGGCGCAGCTCGTCCGCCGCGTGGGTCGCGTCGGCGGGGGAGAGGTCCGCGACGGTGGCGGCCAGGCCGGGGTCGGCGCCGTCGCCGAGGATCGCGGCCGCGCCGGCGAGCGCCTGCGCGGCGGGCCCGAGGCCGCCGAGGCGCAGGAGGATCGCGCGCGCGACGGTGCGCGGGCCGAGCGCCGGGATGCGCTCGGTGGCCTGGGCGGTGGGGGCGAGCCCGTCGCGGGCGACGGCGTCGGCAAGCTGGCGCAGGAGGAACGGGTTCCCCGCCGTGGCGGCGTGGCAGGCGGCGGCGAACGCGGGGTCGGGAAGTGTGTTGAGGACGTCGCCGAGCACCGTGCGGGCCGCGTCGACGGTGAGCGGGCGCGGCGCGAGGTGGCGCGCGGCAGGCTCGGCGAGCAGGCGGGTGAGCAGCTCGGGCGCGGCGCCGGGCTCGCCGGTGCGCACCCCGACCAGGAGCGCGATCGGGACGTCGTCGAGCCTCTGCGCAAGGTGCACGAGGAAGCGCAGCGACGCGGCGTCGGCCCAGTGGACGTCATCGACGGCGAGGACGACCGGGCGGCGCGCGGCGAGGTTCGCGACGAGCCAGTAGAGGCCGTTGAGGATCGCGAACGCGGGGTCGCCGGCCTGGGGCGGGGCGTGGGCGCCGCCGAGTCCGAGCAGCCCGGCCGCGACCCCGGCCGGGCCGGCGAGCAGCGCATCGCGCTCGTCGGGCGCGGCGGCGACGAGGGGGCGTTCGAGCAGCTGGCGCGCGACCGCGTGGGGGAACTCGCGCTCGAGCTCCCCGCCGCGCGCGGTCAGCACGGTGAGCCCGCCCGCCGCCGCGCTCACCCGCGCCGCCCGCAGCAGCCAGCTCTTCCCGGCGCCTGCCGGGCCCTCGACCACCACGAGCTGCCCGCTTCCCTCGCCGGCCCCGCGGAGGGCGGCGTCGAGCGCCCGGAGCTCCTCGTCGCGCTCGAGGAGCACGGGCGCCGCGGCGATGGTCATCGCGCCACTTTCCCCGCGCGCACCGCCCGCGTCAAGCGGTGCCGCGCCACCCGACGCCTGCGCCCCGCGCGCGGTCTCGCCGCCGCGGCCTGGGGGTGGGGACGCGAAAGTGGGGGGTGGGTCATTCATGACGTGGGGGTGCGGCGGCGGAGAGGGTCGGCCCATGCTCCATCGACACCTCCTCTCCCTCGCCACGGCGGCGGTCGCGATCGCGGTGGTCCCCGCCGCCGCGCACGCCGCCAACGCGAGCAACAACATCGGTTCCGCGCAGCTCGTCACCGGGATCGGGCCGCACACCGTCACCGCGCAGACGCAGTGGGCGAACAGCGAGGCGGGCGAGCCGCAGCACATCAACGCCGACTACGCGGGCAAGACCGTCTGGGTCAAGTGGAAGCCGACCAGCAGCGGCGGGGTCTTCGTCGACGGCTGCGGCGGCAAGCTCGGCATCGGCGACACGCTGTTCGTGCGGCAGGGCGGGCCGGCGTTCAACACCATGACCAAGCCGGCGTTCACGGCGCTGACGAGCGAGTGCCGCCAGCACTTCCCGGCGACGGCGAACACGACGTACTACATCGGCGTCGACCACAGCATCTACGAGCCGCAGTTCGAGAGCGACGGGTACTTCACGATCCAGCAGGCCGCGAACCCGTCCCCGACCGCCGCGTTCGTCGATCCACCCGTGAAGACCGGCGCGCGCCCGTACTTCCCCGCCAAGTCCGACGGCGCCTGGGGGAGCCACGCCGGCTACGAGTGCGAGATCGACGGCCAGCAGACGTCGTGCGACCTGGCGTACGGGGGCACGCCGCTCGCCAGCGGCACCCACGCCGTGCGCGTGCGCTTCCGCGACGACTACTGGAACCGGGGCCCGTGGTCGGCGAAGCACACGTTCGTCGCCGACGCGGACGCGCCGGTCATCACCTTCGGCCCGGCGCCCGACCAGCACACCGCGACGCCGAGCTTCACGTTCTCCGCGAACGAGCCCGTCACCGAGTTCACGTGCAGCTGGGACGCCGGCGCGTACACGCCGTGCACGTCGCCGTTCGCGCCGCCGAGCGCGAACATCGGCAACCACGTGCTGAAGGTCCGCGCGACCGATCTCGTCGGCAACCTGCTCGACAAGAACACCGCCGCGACGCTCGTCTGGGACCGCATGTACCAGGCGCCCAAGCCCGAGCCGAAGCCCGCCCCGCCGGCGACCATGTTCCCGGGCGGCGCCAGCACCGCCAAGCCGGGCTCGGCGCCCGGCAAGCCCAGCGGGAGCGCCGCCGCGCCGACCGCCCGCACCACGCCCGCGCCGCCCTGCCGGCCCGGCGTCGGCTTCGCCAAGGCGACCCGCCGCAAGCTCGCCTCGAGCGGGCTGGAGGTGCGGCTCCGCGCGAGCGAGCGGTGCGTCGTCGAGCTGCGGCTCCGTGCCGGCGGCCGCGACCTCGCCCGCGTCACACGGACCGTCGTGCCGCGCAAGGCGACGACCGTCCGCCTGCGCCCCGGCGCGGGGTGGAAGCGCGGCCAGCGGCTCGAGCTGCGCGTCACCACCCGCTCGGCCACCGGCGTCGCGTCGACCAAGCGCTACGGGGTGGAGGCGTGATGCGGGCGCGGACGCTCCTCGTTGCGGCCGCCGCCGCCGCCGCGGCCGCGACGCTCGCCACTGCCACCGCCGCGACGGCCGCCGAGGTCACCGCGAGCGACAGCAAGGGCAACGCCCCGGTCGTCGCCGGGCTCGGGCCGCACACGATCCACTACGCCACCACCGGCGCCGGGATCGACGCGTTCGAGCCGCGCTACGTCGGCGACGCCTACGTGGGTCAGACGGTGTGGGCGCGGTGGAAGGCCCAGCACACCGGGGGCGTGTGGCTGCGCTCCTGCGGCGCCGCGGCGGGGCTCGGCGACGGGTTCGCGGTCGTGATCGGCCCGAACGACTCGACGACGGGGAACATGAAGGTCGTGGCGCCGCGGGCGACGTCCTGCGGCGGGCGTGAGCTGAACTTCCACGCCGAAGCCGGCACGAGCTACTGGATCGTCGTCGACCACGCCAAGGACATGCCCCCGTCAGGCGGGGGGACGCTCACGCTCCAGCAGGGCGCCTTCAGCGCGCCGATCGCGCTGCTCCCGTCGGTCCCGGCCGTGACCGATCCGCGGCCGCTGTTCACCGTGACCACGAACGCGAACGTCGCCAAGCCCGTCACGTTCGAGTGCCAGGTGGACGACGTCGCGCGCGGGTGCAAGGACCTCGACGCGGCGCCGCTCGCCGGTGGCCTGCACACGATCCGGGCGCGCGCGGTGGACGCGTACCTCAACGCGGGCGAGTGGACGCCGCCGAAGGCGTTCACGGTCGACGCGACGCCGCCGGAGACGACGCTCACGCCCGACCTGCAGTTCTGGTCCAGCGAGCCCGGCGGCACGTTCCGCTGCTCGCTCGACGGCGGCGTCCCCAAGCTCTGCACGTCGCCGTACGTGCCGAAGCAGCCGCTCGGGCTCGGGGCGCACACGCTGACCGTGATCGCCTACGACGCGGTGGGGAACGCCGACCCGACGGCGGCGAAGCTGAGCTGGACGGTCACGCCCCCGGCGCCGCCCGCCGCGCCGGCACCGCCCGTCGCGGCACCGCCCGCGCAGGCGCCGGCCGGACCCAGCGCGGTCGCGCCCGCGGCCGCTCCCACACGCGGCACGACCGCGACCCCCGCGAGCACGCGCGCGGCGAAGAAGCCCCGCAAGGCGGCCAAGAAGCGCTGCGCCGCCCGCTCCACCCGCGCGGCCGCCAAGAAGCGCAAGCCGCGCGGGTGCAAGCAGCGCAAGGTCAGGCGGTCGGCGAGAGCCGCTCGCTGACCTGCCCCGGCTGGCCGACCTCGGCCGCCGCCGTGAGCGCGACGTCTGCGTACAGGCCCTTCTGCCCACGGAGGGCCTTGCGCAGCGTCCGCACCTGCGCCGCCGACAGCGAGAACCGGATGATCTTCGACTCGCCGGCCGGGATCTCGGTCTTCGTCGCCGTCAGCGTGACCACCGTCGGCTTCGGGGCCTTCTTGCCCTTGCCCTTCGGCTTCTTCGGCGCCGCCCGCGGCGTCAGCTTCAGCGTCCCGGTGATCGTGCACGCGGTGTCGCAGCCGACGCGCACGGGGAGGTTCCGCGCGCCCAGCACGCCCGCCGTGCGCAGCGCGCGGAACGTCACCGCCGGCCCCTCCGGGTCGGGCAGCGTGGGCGTCTTCGGGGCGGGCGGCGTCGCGGGCGCGCCCAGCGCGGCGCACGGCGCGGCGCTCGGGTTCGCCAGCTGGAACTGCTGGACGCGGTTGTTCTCGCGGTCGGTCACCGTGAGCTTGCCGGTGCAGTCCACGCTCACCGCCGACGGCGCCGTGAACTGGCCCGGGCCCGTCCCGCGCTCGCCGAACTTCGCCAGCCGCTCGCCGTCCGGGCCGAACTGCTGGATGCGGTGGTTGCCGGTGTCGGCGACCCACACGTTCCCCGCCAGGTCGAGCGTGATCTGGCCGGGCGCGTTGAGCTTGCCGAGCTTCGCGCCGCTCCCGCCGAACCAGTCGATCAGCTCGCCGGCCGCGTCGTAGATCGTGATGCGGTTGCGGTCCCCGGACGTGTAGATCCGCGACCCGTCCGGCGTCACCGCGATGCCGCGGATCGCCCCGACGTCGGTGATCGCGCCGAGGTAGGTGCCGTTCTTCGTGAAGCGCGCGATGCGGCGGTTGCCGGTGTCGGCGACGTAGAGGTTGCCGGCG
Source organism: Parviterribacter multiflagellatus (assembly GCF_056863265.1). Classification (NCBI taxonomy): domain Bacteria; kingdom Bacillati; phylum Actinomycetota; class Thermoleophilia; order Solirubrobacterales; family Parviterribacteraceae; genus Parviterribacter; species Parviterribacter multiflagellatus. The sequence continues at coordinate 196,203 of NZ_JBXPIZ010000002.1, read as the reverse complement.
GCGTCGGCGGCGATGCCGCTCGGGTCGAGCAGCTGGCCCGGGCCCTTGCCCTGCGAGCCGATCGGCGTCCCTGGTGTGCCCTTCGCCCGCGCGAACGGGAAGATGCGCGCGCGCCGCTGGTCGAGCACGTACGCGTCGCCCGCGCCGTCGAACGCGACCGCGACCGGGCGCTGGAGGATCGTCGGGCCGGGGTTGGGGGAGCCCCACACCGCCGCGACCTGCCCGTCCGGACCAAGCAGCTGGATGCGCCCGTTGATCGAGTCCGCGACCGCACGGAAGCCGGCGGCGTCGGCGCCGACGCCCGCAGGCGCGTTGAACTGGCCCGCCGCGCGGCCGCTGCGGCCGATCGAGCGGACGAGCTTGCCGCCGCGGTCGAAGACGTCGACGCGGTCGTTGCCCGTGTTCGTCACGTAGACGTTGCCGGCGCCGTCGGTCGCGATCGAGCGCGGGTACGCGAGCCGCCCGGGCTGCGTCCCGAACGCGCCCCAGCGGCCCTTGTACGGGTACGCGGGGCCGGTGCTGAACCGCACGACGCGGTGGTTCATGTTGTCCGCGACGAAGACGCGGCCCTGCGGGTCGAACGCGACGCCGTACGGGTGGGAGAGGTCGCCGCGGCCCGCCGACTGGTCGGTCTTGATCGTGTGGAGGAGCCGCCCGCCGTTGTCCATCACGAGCACGCGGTGGTTCTGGTTGTCGGCGACGAGGAGACGGGAGCCGCGCGCCGCGACGCCCTTCGGGTAGCCGAGCGTGCCGGGCGGGACGATGACGCCCTTCGGGTCGCCGCCGAGCGTGAAGCGCTGGATGCGGTTGTTGCCGCTGTCGGCGACGTAGACGAAGTCGCCGCCGACCGCGATGCCGCCGCCCGCGCCGGCGTCGTTGCCGCGCCCGCCGCCGAAGCGGAACTGCCCGACGTCGGTGCCCGGCCGGCCCCACTGGTTGAGGAACCCGCCGTCCGCGCCGAAGCGCAGGATGCGGTTGGAGCCGTCGACGGCGAGCAGCGACCCGTCGCCCGCGGTCGCCAGCGCGCCGACCGCCGTCACCTCGCCTGCGCGCGTGCCGGGCTTGCCGACCTCGCGCAGGAACGTCCCGTCGGTGCGGAACGCGTGGATCGTGTTCGACCCCTGGTCGCCGATGTAGAGCGTGTCGCCGGAGATCGCGACTGCCTGCGGGAACCGCAGCACGCCGCCGGAGCGCTCGCCGATCTCGCTCTGCGCGGTGTACACGCAGGCGGGCTCGGCGCCCGGGCACGCGGTCTGCGCGGAGGCGCCGGTGGTCGTGGCGGCGATGAGGCCGAGCGCCGCGATCGTGGCGGCCGCGGTGGCGGGTGGTCGTCGGAGTCGGGTCGAGCGCACGAGCATTCCGAACACCTTCGCGCGCGTCCTGTTGCGGTCCGCACGCCGGATTGCACGAACCACCGTCCGGCAGACACGCCCGCGTCCGGAGAAGTCCGCAACCACGAGCGCCCCGGATACGGATGCCGGAGCGCCAGGCCCGAGGGACGATCGGTGCGAGAGCCATGCAGACCGCGACCCCTCAGCGCACGCACGAGGCTCCCGCGGCGGCAGCGGCGGCGCGAGCGGGCACGGCCGTGACGGTCGTGGTCAACGCCAACGCGAGCTCGGCGCCGGCCGGGCGGCGCCTCGCGCGCCTGCTCGAGGCCGTGCGGGCCGCGGGTGGCGACGTCGATCTCGCGGTCACGTCGTCGCTGGAGGAGCTCGCCGACGTCCTGCGCCGGGACGACGGCCGGCGCGTCGTGCTGTGCGGCGGCGACGGCTCGGTCCACGCCGCGGTCAACGTCGGCGTCCCGCCGCGCGACCTGGCCCTCATCCCGTGCGGGAAGGCGAACAACGTCGCCCGCAGCCTGGGCATCCCGGTCGACGTGCCCCGCGCGGCGGCGCTCGCGGTCACGGGCGCGGTGCGGCCGGTCGACCTGATGGCCGCCCAGACGCCGGACCGGCGGCGGCTCGTCGTCGAGAGCGTGAGCGCAGGGTTCCTCGCCCAGGCCCGCGTCCGCTACCACGCGGGCAACTCCGGCGACGTGCTGGCCGGGCTCTCCGCGGGCATCCACGCGCTCGCGAGCTTCCACCCGCTCGCCGCCCACGTCGTCGGCCCGGACGGCGAGGCGCACGTCCCCTTGGCGCAGCTGTTCGTGGCCAACCTGCCGCTCTACGAGTTCGGCCTGCACGTCGCGCCCGGCGCAGATCCCGCGGACGCGACGCTCGACGTCGTCGGGATCGAGGCGCCGACCCGCCGAGCGGTGATCGCGATGGTCGCCGAGCTGCGGCGCGGCACCGCGTTCGCCCACCCCGGCACGCACCGGTGGCGCGCCGCGACGGTCGAGCTGCGGACCGGCGGGCGCACGCCGATCGTCGCCGACTCGCTCGACCTCGGGCCCGGTCCCGTGCGCCTGACGGCCGTCCCGGCGGCGCTCAGGCTGGTCCGGCCATGACGGCGGTCGCGCACGCTGCGCGGCTGCGCGCCCGGGCCCGCCGTGTCGCGCCGTTCGGGGTCGGGCCGCTCGTCGCGTTCAGCGCCGTGGCGGTGGGCGCCGGCCTGGGCCGCGGGCTCGTGACCACGTACCTGCCGGTGCTGCTGGAGCGCATCCGCGACGCGCCCGGGCTGATCGGCACGGTCATGCTGGTGAACACGGTCGCGGGCTTCGTGGTGCCGCTCGCGATCGGCGCGTGGAGCGACCGGCTCCGCGCCCGCGGCCACGGGCGGACGCTGCCGGTGGTCCTCGGCGGCACGCTGGTCGCGGCGGGCGGCCTCCTCGCGGTCGGGCTGGGCCACGCGAGCTCGTACTGGGCGCTCGCCCTCTGCGCCGCGATCGCCTACTTCGGCCTGAACGCGATGACCACGGGCCACCGCGCGCTCATCCCGCAGACGTACGGTGAGGACGAGCGCGGCGCGGCGACGGCGGGGGAGGAGCTCGCGATGCTCACGGGCACGCTCGCCGGGGTCCTCGCCGGCGGCGTCCTCGTGGAGGTCGCCGGCTGGGCGCCCTTCGCGCTCGGCGCGATCGTCCTGCCGCTCCTGGCGGTGCCGACCGTGCGGCAGATGCGCGGGCGTGAGCAGCCGCCCGGCGCCGATGACGCGCCGCCGCCCAGGAGCGTGCGCGACCTGTGGCGGGCGGCCTGCCGCCCGGGCGCCCGTGCGGTGCTCGTCGCTCAGGGCCTGTGGGTGCTGGGGTACGTCGGGCTGCCGCCGTTCTTCATGCTCTACGCCGAGCGGGAGCTGGGGCTGCGCCCGAGCGTCGCCGGCGCCGTGCTGGCCGTCTTCGGGCTGGTGACCGGCGCGGCGGTCCTGGCCTCCGGCGCCGTCCGTCCCGCTGCCCACAGCGCGGCGTGCTCGCGGCGGGCGCCGCCGTCATGGGCGGCGGGCTGCTCGCGGTGGCCCCCGCGTCGTCGCTGGTGGCCGCCGTCCCCGGCCTGCTCGCCGTCGCCGCCGGGTTCGGGGTCCTCACGACGCTGGGCTTCGCGGTCTACTCGGCGGCGATCCCGCCGGGGGAGGAGGGCACGTTCAGCGCCCTGTACTTCGCGGTCCGCTCGGTCGCCAGCGCCGTCGCCCTGCCCGTGGCCGGCTGGACGATCGACGTGAGCGGGAGCTACCGCGCGCTGTTCGTCCTCGGCGCAGTGCCGACGCTCGCGGCGCTCGTGCCGCTCGGCCATGCCGCCCGGCCGCCGTGGCGGCGGTGGGGACGTCGCGCGCTGCCGTACCTCCTGCTCGTCGCCGCGACCGCGCTGGCGCTCGCCGGCGGGGTCTTCGTCCAGCGCACCGAGCTGCTGCTGGCCGACGAGGCGGTGTTCCGCGCGCTCGCCGGGTTGGGTGAGACGCCGCAGGTCGTCGACGCCCTGCTGGTCGATCCGCACATCCGCAACTACGCCCTGATCGCGCTGCTGACCGGCGCGGTCGCGTGGCGCCGCCGGAGCGAGCCGCGGCGCGCCGTGGCCGACGTCGTGCTCGCCGGGCTGCTGGCGTACGCCGCCGTGCGGGCGTGCTGGCTGGTGTGGGAGCGGCCCCGGCCGGAGGAGCTGCTGGGCACCACGCCGGCGAACGGCCACGCGTGGGCGGACTACCCGTCGTTCCCGAGCGGCCACGTCGCGGTGACCACGGCGCTGGCGGTCGCGGCCGGCGTGCGCGTCCCGCCTCTGCGCTGGTGGCTCGCGGGGTTCGCGGCGATCATCGCGGTGACGCGCGTGACGTACGGTGCGCACTTCCCGTCGGACGTCCTGGCGGGGCTGGTCCTCGGCGCGCTCGCGGGGGCCGTCGCGGTCGACCCGGCGGGCGTGCGCGCCGCGGTGGCGCGGCGCTGGCGGCGGCCGTCCCCGGTCGCGCTGCGGCGGGTGGCGCGCGTCTGGAGCGCGGCGGCGATCGGCGGCTACGCGCTCCTGGCGTGGACGCTCGGGCCGCCCGCGGCGCCCGCGGGCGGGCTGCTCGACGACGCGCTCCAGCACGACCTGCAGCTCGCCCTGCTCGCGGTGAGCGCCGCCTGCGTCGCCGTGGCGTGGCGGCGTGACGTGGCGGGCGCGCTGCTCGTCGTGCTCGCCGCCGCGCTCGGGATCTTCGCCGCGGTGCAGTACACGCCGGGCTTCGCCGCGCTCGCGGTGGCGGCGCTGGGCGTCCCCGGCGTGCTGTTCCTGGTCGCCTGGGCGCGCGGGCGACGGCCGGCCGCGCTCGGCCTCGTCGGCGCCTTCGCGCTGGGCGTCCTCGCCGCAGGCGCGGCCGGCGCCGTCGCCGCCTACGACGCGGTGTACGGCCCCGCCCACCCGCAGTCCACGACGGCCGCCGCGCCGTCCGGCCCGGTCCGTTGGGCGTGGGCCGGCGCCGTCACCACGGACGGGTTCGCGGTCACCGTGCGGCTCCAGGCGGCGGGGCAGGTGCGCCTGCGCGTGGCCGAGCGCGGGGAGGCGCTCGACCGGCCGGTGCGGACCTCGCGCGCCGTCGCGGTGAGCGACGCCACCGACGGCCTGGCGACGCTCCAGGTCCGCGGGCTGCGGCCGGACGCGGCGTACGACTACGGCATCGAGGTCGACGGCCGCCTGGTCGACGGTCGTGAGGGCACGGTCCGGACGTTCCCCGCCGGGCCGGCGTCCTTCACGCTCGCGGTCGGTGCGTGCGCGCGCACCGGCTCGAACGGCGCGGTGTTCGACGCGACCCGCGCCCGCGATCCGCTGATGTTCCTCGTCACCGGCGACCTCTTCTACGGCAACGTCGACGACGACGCCCCGACGCGGATCCTCGACCAGTACGACCGGGCGCTCTCGCCGCCCGCGCCCGCGGCGCTGTACCGGCACGCGCCGATCGCGTACACGTGGGACGACCACGACTTCGGCGGCGACGGCGCGAGCAGCACGACGCGGTCGCGGCCGGCGGCGACGGCCGTCTACCGTCAGGCCGTCCCGCACTACCCGCTGCCGGCGGGCACGGACGGGGCGATCTACCAGGCGTTCGACGTCGGCGCCGTCCGGGTGCTCATGCTCGACACACGCGCCGACCGGATCGAGGGTCGCACGATGCTCGGCGCGGCGCAGAACGCCTGGCTGCGGCGGGAGCTCCTGCGCGCACGCGACCACGCGAAGCTCACGATCCTCGTCAGCTCCGTCCCGTGGATCGCGGACGCCGAGCCGGGCGCCGACCACTGGGGCGGCTACGCGGACGAGCGGCGCGCGCTGTCGCGGTTCGTCGCCGACCACGGCATCCGCAACCTCCTGATGCTGGCCGGTGACGCGCACATGGTCGCGCTGGACGACGGCAGCCACACCGACTACTCCGGCACCGGCCGGGCGGGCTTCCCGCTCCTGCACGCCGGCGCGCTCGACCGGCCGGGGCACGCGAAGGGCGGCCCGTACAGCGGCGGCGCGTTCCCCGGGGCGGGGCAGTACGGGACGGTCCGCGTGGAGGATCAGGGCGACCGGCTCGCGGTGACGCTCGAAGGCTGGCGGTACGACGGGCGGCGCCTGGTCGCGCACCGCTTCACGACCGAGCCGGTGGGCCGATGAGGCGGCAGGACGTCGCCGCGCTGATGCCGTGCTGCGGCGCGCCGCCGGCCGGGGACCTGCTGGCCGCGGTGCGCGCTCAGGTCGGCGCGCTCGTGGTGGTGGACGACGGGATGCCGCCGTGGACGGCCGACGAGCTCGACACACGGGCCGCCGCGCTCGGCGCCGACGTCGTGCGGCTTCCGGTTCGCCGCGGCAAAGGCCACGCGCTCGCGGCGGGGCTGGCCGCGCTGCGGGAGCGCCGGCGGCCGCCGGCCGCGGTGCTCACGATCGACGCCGACGGGCAACACCCGCCCGCGGCGATCCCGAGCTTCCTCGAGGCCGCCGCCACGGCCGACCTCGTGATCGGGGACCGGCTGGCGGACCCGCGCGGGATGCCGCTCGTGCGCTGGACGGCCAACACGTGCTCGAGCGCGCTGCTCTCGCTGGCCACGCTGCGGTTCGTGCCCGACGGCCAGTGCGGGATGCGCGTGCTGACGCGGCGCGCGCTGGAGGACGTCCCGTTCCGGGGTGGGGGGATGGAGGCGGAGACGCTGCACCTGCGGCGCTGCCTGGCCGCCGGCGTGCCGGTGGCATGGGTCGCGATCCCCGCGCTCTACGACGGCGAGGCCAGCGCGTTCCGCCACGTGCGCGACAGCGTCGCCGTGCTCGCCGCGACGTTCGCGCCCCGGCGCTGACGCTGGAGCGCGCGGCGGCGCGCCAAGTGACCGCGCTCACACGCCAGCGCGTGTTCGAACGTGCCGCTCGCAACGACCGTTCGTAACACGTTCGCACAAGCAAAACGCCTGCAAAAGCAGCTCAACAAGAACTTCGCTTGACACGTCTGTGATGAGCTGATGTGATCGTTCCTGTTCGTTACGGAGAGGGAATGGGTCAAAGCGAACAGGAACTCACAGAGGGTCGGTCGATGCTCGCCGACGCGCGCCGCACGGCGATCCTCACGCTGCTCAAGGCGGCCGGGTCGGTGTCGGTCGCGGAGATCGAGGCGCAGTTCGGCGTCTCCTCGATGACCGCGCGCCGCGATCTCGCGGAGCTCGAACGTCGAGGGGTAGCACGACGGACCCACGGCGGCGCGGTGCTGCCGTCGATCACGGCGCACGAGGACTCGTTCGCGTCGCGGCTCGACCGCGAGCCGCTCGCCAAGCAGCTGCTCGGCCAGCGGGCCGCCGACATGGTCCGCGAGGGGGAGTCGCTCTTCCTCGACGGCTCGTCCAGCGCCTACCACGTCGCCAAGGCGCTCGCCGAGCGCGGCACGCACTGCACGATCATCACGAACTCGCTCCCGATCATCGACCTGATCGGGACGCTGCCCACGCCCGGCATCGACCTCGTCGGTGTCGGCGGAACGCTGCGCCGCCTGACGAGCTCCTTCGTCGGCCCGCTGGCCACGCGGACGGTCGACGCGCACGTCGCAGACCGCCTGTTCTTCAGCGCCAAGGGCGTCTCCCGCGAAGGTCTGCTGACCGACGCGGACGCGCTCGAGGCGGAAGTGAAGCGCGCGATGATCGCGCGCGCCGGGGAGGTGACCCTGCTCATCGACGCCACCAAGCTGGAGTCGCGCGGCCTCAACGTCATCACGACGCTCGCCGACGTCCAGACCGTCCTCGCCCACGGCGTGGGCAACGACGACCTGCAGACCCTGAAGCTCGCCGGGCCGACGGTGCTCAAGGTCGCGGAGAGCGCCGCATGAGCGCCGCCGCCCCGATCCTCGAGCTCGACCGCGCGAGCAAGTCCTACGGCGCCGTCAAGGCGCTCGTGGACGGCACGCTGGCGATCGCGCCCGGCGAGGTCCGCGCGCTGATGGGCGAGAACGGCGCGGGCAAGTCGACCGTCGTCAAGGTCCTCGGCGGCGTCGTCCGCCGCGACCAGGGCGACATGCGCATCAACGGCGAGCCGGTCGACTTCCACAGCCCGACCGACGCGCGCGCCGCCGGCATCGCGGTCATCTACCAGGAGCCGACGCTCTTCCCCGACCTGTCGGTCGCGGAGAACATCGCGATGGGCCGCCACCCCCTCAAGCAGGGCCGGCGCATCGACTACAAGCGGATGGAGGCCGAGGCGCAGGAGCTGCTCGACCGGCTCGGCGTCAAGCTCAAGTCCGACCGCCCGGTCCGCGGCCTCTCCATCGCCGACCAGCAGGTCGTCGAGATCGCCAAGGCGCTGTCGTTCGACGCGCGCGTCCTGATCATGGACGAGCCGACGGCGGCGCTCTCCGGCCCCGAGGTCGAGCGCCTCTTCAAGGTCGTCCGGACGCTCAAGGAGCGGGGCGCCGCGATCCTCTTCATCAGCCACCGGCTGGAGGAGGTGTTCGCGATCTGCGACACGGTCACCGTCATGCGCGACGGGGCGGTCGTGTCGGACGCCAACACCGCCGACATCACCTCCGACGAGCTGGTGCGCCGCATGGTCGGCCGCGAGCTCGACGCGCTCTTCCCCAAGGAGGTCGCGGAGATCGGCAAGCCGCTCCTGCAGGTCGAGCGCCTCACGCGCGAGGGCGTCTTCACCGACGTCTCCTTCGAGGTCAAGGCGGGCGAGATCGTCGCCCTCGCCGGCCTCGTCGGCGCCGGCCGCTCCGAGGTCGCCCGCGCGATCTTCGGGATCGACAAGGCCGATGGCGGCTCGGTCACAATCTGCGGCACGAAGCTCCCCAACGGCAAGCCGACCGCCGCGATGGCCGCCGGCCTGGCGTTCGTCCCCGAGGACCGCCGCCAGCAGGGCCTGGTGATGGAGCTCTCCATCAAGCGCAACGCGACGCTGACCGGCCTCAAGCGCCTCTCGAAGTTCGGTCTCCTCGGGGGCGCGGCGGAGCGCGCGCAGGCGGCCGAGTGGGCCGAGAAGCTGCGGCTCAAGTTCCACTCCCTCGACGACGAGGTCGGCACGCTCTCCGGCGGCAACCAGCAGAAGGTCGTCCTCGCCAAGTGGCTCTCCACCGAGCCGCGCGTGCTGATCGTCGACGAGCCCACCCGCGGCATCGACGTCGGCACCAAGGCCGAGGTCCACCGCCTGCTGAGCGACCTCGCCGGTCAGGGCCTCGCCGTCCTGATGATCTCCAGCGAGCTGCCCGAGGTGCTCGGGATGGCCGACCGCGTGCTCGTGATGCACGAGGGCCGGCTGACCGGCGAGCTGTCCCGCGACGAGGCCGACGAGGAGCGCGTGATGCGCGCCGCGACCGGCCAGCTCCAGGAGGCCGCCGCATGAGCGCGCTCCCCGCCAACGCGCCGCTGCCGGAGACCCCGGCCGACTCCGGCGAGAAGGCCCACCGTCTCACCGAGACGATCTTCCGCGTGCGCGAGCTCGGCATCATCGTCGCGCTCGCCGTGCTCGTCGGCTTCACGGCGATCATGGAGCCGCGGTTCGTCGAGGCCGACAGCCTCCGCAACCTCGCGCTGAACGCGTCGATCTTCGCGATCCTCGCCGCCGGCCAGACGCTCGTCCTCATCACGCGCAACGTCGACCTGAGCGTCAGCTCGGTGCTCGGTCTGACCGCGTTCATGAGCGGCACGCTGCTCTCCAACTCGCCGGGGACGCCGATCGTCGTCGTCCTGCTGCTCGGGTTCGCGATGGGCGCGGTCGCCGGCGCGATCAACGGCTGGCTCGTGACGTTCGGCAAGGTGCCGGCGCTCGTCGTCACGCTCGGCACGCTCTACATCTTCCGCGGGATCGCGTTCCTGTGGACCGACGGCCGCCAGGTGAACGCCGAGACGCTGCCCGACGGCTTCCTCGACCTCGGCACCCAGACCCTCCTCGGGATCCCCGTCCTCGCGCTGATCGCCTTCGTCGTGGTGGTCATCGTGGGGGCGGGCCTCCGGGACCTGCGCTCGGGCCGGGAGCTGTACGCGATCGGGTCCAACCCCGACGCGGCGCGCCTCGCGGGCGTGCGCTCCGACCGCCGCGTGTTCACCGCGTTCGTGCTGTGCGGCGCCCTCGCGGGCCTGGCCGGCGTGCTCTTCACCGCGCGCTTCGGCACGGTCGACGCGACGGCGGGCACCGGCTACGAGTTCACGGTCATCGCGGCGGCGGTGGTCGGCGGCGTCGCGATCTTCGGCGGCGTCGGCACCGTCTACGGCGCGGCCATCGGCGCCGTCCTGCTGAGCACGATCACGTCGTCGCTGATCGTGCTGAAGGTCGACGCGTTCTGGCAGCAGGCCGCCATCGGCGCGCTGCTGCTGGTCGCGATCGCCTTCGACCGCTTCGTCGGGCTCCGCCTCGACGCCGCCCTGCGACAGAGGAGCGCACGCCGTGCCGGCTGACCTCACCACCGCGCCGGCGCCGCCCGCGCCGCCTGCGACCACCGCCGACCGCCGCCCGACCGGGCTGAACTGGCTGCGCTGGGAGACGCTCATCATCGCGCTCCTGGTCGTGACCGCGTTCGTCGGCCAGGGCCTGTCGAGCGAGTTCCTCAGCTGGGACTCGCTCACCACCGGGTCGCTGGACCTGAGCGAGGTCGCGCTGATGGCGCTGCCGCTCGCGCTGGTGATCGTCGCGGCGGAGATCGACCTGTCGATCGCGTCGGTGCTCGCGCTCTCCAGCGCGATCATGGCCGAGCTGTGGAACGCCGGCCTGCCGCTCGAGCTGATCATGCCGATCTGCCTCGTCGTCGGCGCGCTGTGCGGCGCGTTCAACGGCTTCCTCGTGACCCAGCTCGGGCTCCCGTCGCTGGCCGTCACGATCGGCACGCTCGCGCTGTTCCGCGGCCTCGCCTACGTCGTCATCGGCGACCAGTCGGTCACCGACTTCCCGACGACGTGGACCGACCGCGCGTTCGGCAACTTCGCCGGCACCGCGATCCCCAACACGATGATCCTGTTCGGGATCCTCGCGTTCTTCTTCGCGACGCTCCTGCACTACACGGGCTTCGGCCGCTCGATCTACGCGATCGGCGCGAACGAGGAGGCCGCGCGCTTCTCCGGCATCCGGGTCAAGCGCGTGAAGATGTGGCTCTTCGTGATGTCCGGGACGGTCGCCGCGCTGGCCGGCATCGTCATCTCGCTGCGGAACTCCACCGCGGCGGCCAACGTGGGCGTCGGGTTCGAGCTGACGGCGGTCACCGCGGTCGTGCTCGGCGGCGTCTCCATCTTCGGCGGTCGCGGGACGATCGCCGGTGTGGTCCTGGCTCTCTGCCTGGTCGGGGGGATCCAGAAGGCCCTGACCCTCAGTGAGTCGATCTCGACCTACTGGATCCAGATCGTGACCGGCGCGCTGCTCATCGGCTCCGTGCTCGGCCCGAACCTCGTGCAGCGTGCGCGGGAGGCACGTGCGCACTCACCCCGGTCCCGCGGCACGTGGCCGTCGCGCTCCGGGGCCTCTCAGACCAGGCCACAGGAGGAGAAGGCATGACCCTGTCCCGCATTCCGCGGATGCTGGCGGTGCTGAGCGCGCTGCTGGCGGTCGCGATGTTCGCCGTCGCGTGCGGTGAGACGAAGGACGACAGCAGCGAGTCGTCGGCGAGCGGCGGCAACTCGAGCGAGACGACGGCGGCGGCCGATCCGAACGCGGAGATCAAGTCCGGGCTCAAGACGGTCTCGATGCCCAAGCAGCTCGGCAACCCCTACGAGGAGATCGAGCACGGCGGCGTGACCAAGGCGCTGGAGGAGCTCAAGGGCTCCAACCGCGTCGTCGGCCCGACCGACGCCGGCGCGTCGTCGCAGGTCCCGCTCATCAACTCGACCGTCCAGCAGAAGCCGGACGCGATCATCATCGCCGGCAACGATCCCGACGCGGTGGCGCCGGCCCTCAAGCAGGCCGCCAAGCGCGACATCAAGGTCGTCGCCATGGACTCGGACGTCGCCAAGGACGCGCGGACGCTGTTCATCAACCAGGCCGAGTCCGAGCAGATCGGCCGTGACGAGGTGAAGATCCTCGCCGAGCAGATCGGCGAGAAGGGCGAGATCGCGATCCTGTCGGCGACGGCGAACGCGACGAACCAGAACGCGTGGATCGAGTTCATGAAGGACGAGCTCAAGAACTACCCGGACATGAAGCTCGTCAAGGTCGCGTACGGCGACGACGACGACCAGAAGTCCTTCCAGGAGACCCAGGGCCTGCTGCAGGCGTACCCGAACCTGAAGGGCATCATCTCGCCGACGACGGTGGGCATCTCCGCCGCCGCCCGCTACCTGTCCGACTCCAAGTACAAGGGCAAGGTCGCGCTGACCGGCCTCGGCACGCCGAACCAGATGCGCAAGTTCGTCAAGGACGGCACGGTGAAGGAGTTCGCGCTCTGGAACCCGGAGGACGTCGGCTACCTCGCCGGCTACGCCGCCGCGGCGCTCGCGTCGGGCCAGATCACCGGCGCCGAGGGCGAGAAGTTCAAGACCGGCAAGCTCGGCGAGCACACCATCGGCAAGGACGGGGAGATCATCCTCGGCCCGCCGACCCGGTTCAACAAGGACAACATCGACGACTTCGACTTCTAGTCGTCATGGCGACCAGCACCACCACCCCGAGCTGGTCCGCCGCTGATGGCCGCCGGCCCGCGCCTCGTGCGCGGGTCGGGGTCTTCGGCATCGGACTCCATGCCTACTGGGCCCAGTTCGAGGGCCTGTACGAGCGCTGCGTCGGCTACCAGCGGCGCGTGGAGGAGCGGATCTCCGCCCTCGGCGCCGAGGTCGTCTCGGCCGGGCTGGTCGACACCGCGCAGGGCGCCCGCGAGGCGGGCGACCTCTTCGCCTCCCAGCAGGTCGACATCGTCTTCTGCCACGCCGTCACCTACGCGACGTCCAGCCAGGTCCTGCCTGCGCTCCAGGCCGCGAAGGTCCCCGTCGTCCTGCTCGGCCTCCAGCCGACCAAGACGCTCGACTACGAGCGCACGGGCACCGGTGACTGGCTGGCCAACTGCGCGTCGTGCTGCGTGCCGGAGATCGCCGGCGCCTGCACCCGCGCGCGCATCCCGTACGACACCGTCGCCGGCACGATCGAGGACGACGAGCGCGCCTGGCGCAAGGTCGGCGCCTGGGTCCGCGCGGCCGCGGTCGCCCGCGACGTGCGCCGCTCGCGCATCGGCTTCCTCGGGCACACGTACCCGGGGATGCTCGACATGTACTCCGACTTCACCGCCGTGCACGCGCAGCTGGGCGCGCACGTCGAGGTGCTCGAGATCGACGACCTCGGCGCGCGCGTCGCGCAGGTCACAGGCGAGGAGCTGGCGGCCAAGCGCGAGGAGATCGCGGGCGCGTTCGCGTTCGCCGATCCGTCGTCCGACCCGATCGCCGGCCCGATCGAGGAGGAGCAGCTCGACTGGTCCGCCCGCGTCGCCGTCGGCCTGGACAAGATGGTCGCCGACTTCGAGCTCGACGCGCTGACGTACTACTACCGCGGCGTCGACGGCAACGAGGCCGAGCAGCTCGGCGCGGGCGTCATCGTCGGCAACTCGCTCCTGACCGCCCGCGGCGTCCCGACGGCGGGGGAGGGCGACCTGAAGACGAACGTCGCCCAGCTCCTCCTCGACCGGCTCGGCTCCGGCGGGTCGTACACCGAGTGGTACGCGATCGACTTCGACGAGGGCTTCCAGATGATGGGCCACGACGGCCCGGCCCACATCGCGATCGCCGAGGGCCAGCCGACGCTGCGCTCGCTCAAGCTCTACCACGGCAAGCGCGGCGCGGGTTTGAGCGTCGAGACGAAGGTCAAGTACGGCCCCGTCACGATCGTCGGCTGCACGCAGACCGCCGAGGGCAAGCTCAAGCTGATCGTCGCCGAGGGCGAGTCCGTCCCGGGCGCGACGTTCAAGGTCGGCAACACGAACTCGCGCATCGAGTTCGACCTCGGGCCGGCCGAGTTCTTCGAGCGCTGGTGCGAGGAGGGCCCGACCCACCACGTCGCGCTCGGCGTCGGCCACGTGGCCGAGGAGATCAAGCGGATCGCGCAGCTGCTCGACCTCGAGCACGTGCGCGTCCAGGCGTAGGCGGCGATGGAACGGGTCTGCTTCCTGCTCCGCGTCCGCGCCGACCGGCTGGACGAGTACAAGCGCCGCCACGCGGCGGTGTGGCCCGACATGCTCGCGGCGCTGTCCGCCGCGGGCTGGCGGAACTACTCGCTCTTCCTGCGCCCGGACGGCCTGCTCGTCGGCTACCTGGAGACCGACGACTTCGACGCGGCGCAGGCCGCGATGGAGCTGACGGACGTCAACGCCAGGTGGCAGGCCGAGATGGCGGAGTTCTTCGACGCCGAGCCCGTCGAGGGGCTCCCGTCGGGGTTCGAGCGGCTGGAGGAGGTCTTCCACCTTGCCTAGCGCCCCCGCATACGGCGCGATCGACTTCGGCGCCTCGACGGGCCGCGTGCTCGCCGGGCGGCTGTCCGGCGGGCGGGTGGAGCTCGAGGAGCTGGCCCGGTTCCCCAACCGGCCGCTCCAGCTCCCCGGCGGACTGCACTGGAACCTCATGTCGCTCTTCGAGTGCGCGGTCGACGCGCTGCGCGAGGCCGGCTCCCTGCGCGGCGTCGGCGTCGACACGTGGGGCGTCGACTACGGCCTGCTCGACGGGCGCGGGCGGCTGCTCGGGCTGCCGTTCCACTACCGCGACGGGCGCACGTCCCCGGACGTGGTGGAGCGGGCGTTCGCGCTGGCCTCGCGCGAGGAGCAGTACGCCGCCACCGGCATCCAGACGATGCCGATCAATACGGTCTTCCAGCTCGTCGCCGAGGGCGGCTCGACGGCGCTGCGCGAGGCCGAGCGGATCGCGCTGGTGCCCGACCTGCTCGCGTACTGGCTGAGCGGCGAGCTGGCCAACGAGGCCACCAACGCCTCGACGACCGGTCTGCTCGACGCGACCACCGGCCGGTGGGCGCTGCCGCTGATCGACAAGCTTGGGCTGCCCCGGCAGCTCTTCGCGGGCGAGCTGGTGGAGCCCGGCACCGTCCTCGGCCCGGCGCTCGCGCATCACGGGCTGGGGCCGGTGCCGGTCACCGCCGTCGCCTCGCACGACACCGCGTCGGCGTTCGTCGCCGCGCCGATCCGCGACGAGCACTCGGCGATCCTGTCGTCGGGCACGTGGTCGCTGCTCGGCCTGGAGCTGCCGGCCCCGGTGCTGAGCGCCGCCGCGCGCGACGCGAACCTCACCAACGAGCGCGGCGTCGGCGGCACGACGCGGCTGCTGAAGAACGTCATGGGCCTGTGGCTCGAGCAGGAGTGCGCGCGCGCCTGGGGCGCCGGGCACGCGGAGCTGTTCGCCGAGGCGGAGGCCGAGGCGCTGCACCGCTCGCTCGACGAGGTGCCGCTGTTCGACCCCGACGCCGACGAGTTCCTCACGCCCGGCGACATGCCGGCCCGGATCGAGGCCGCGTGCGCCGCGTCCGGCCAGCTGCGGCGCGGCGACGGGACGATGTCGCGCGGGCAGATCGTCCGCTCGATCCTCGTCTCGCTGGCGTGCAAGTACCGCTACGTGCTCGAGCGGCTGGAGGCCGTCAGCGGCCGCGACGTGCGCCGCATCCACGTGATCGGCGGCGGGGTGCAGGTCACCCCGCTGTGCCGGCTGACCGCCGACCTGACCGGCCGCGAGGTGCTCGCCGGCCCGGTCGAGGCGACCGCGCTGGGCAACGTCCTCATCCAGGCGCTGGCCGCCGGCGAGCTGGGCTCGCTCGCCGAGGTCCGCGCCGTCGCCGCCGCGTCCGCCGACTGCGTCTCCTACGCGCCGTCGGGCGACGACGCCGCCGAGCGCACGTACCAGCGCTTCCTCGAGCTCACCCGCCTGTCCTCTTCGCACCCCACCCCGGAACCCTCATGGACCTGACCCAGGAGTACGACCTCCTCGCGCGCCGCCTCGGCGACGCGGGGATCGACGTGCCCGCCGCCGAGCGCGCGCTCTCAGAGCTCGTGATCGAGACCCCCTCGTGGGGCTACGGCGACAGCGGCACGCGCTTCGCCACCTTCCAGCAGCCCGGGCGTCCGCGCGACGTCTTCGAGAAGATCGACGACGCCGCCGAGGTGCATCGGCTCACCGGCACCGCCGGCGCGGTCGCGCTCCACTTCCCGTGGGACGCCGTCGACGACTACGCGGCGCTGTGCACGTACATCGAGGACCGCGGCCTGCAGGTCGGCGCGGTCAACCCGAACCTCTTCCAGGACCCGGACTACAAGCTCGGCTCGATCACGCACCCGGACGCCGCGGTGCGCGAGAAGGCGATCGCGCACCTGCTCGAGTGCGTGCAGATCGCGGTCACGCTCGGCGCGACCGCGCAGTCGCTGTGGTTCGCCGACGGGACGAACTACCCGGGCCAGGACGACCTGCGCGAGCGGCGCGCCCGCCTGTACGACGCGCTCGGGCGCGTGTACGCGGAGCTGCCGGAGACGCAGGAGCTGCTCGTCGAGTACAAGCTCTTCGAGCCGGCGTTCTACGCCACCGACCTCGCCGACTGGGGCTCGTCGCTGCTGACGTGCCTGAAGCTGGGCGAGCGCGCCAAGGTGCTCGTCGACCTCGGCCATCACGCGCAGGGCGTGAACGTCGAGCAGATCGTGGCGATCCTCGCCGCGGAGGACCGCCTCGGCGGCTTCCACTTCAACAACCGCAAGTACGCCGACGACGACCTCGTGGTCGGGTCGGTCAACCCGTTCGAGCTGTTCCTCATCTTCTGCGAGCTGGCCGCAGACGCCGGCCGCGGCCTCCCGCGCCTGACGATCGATCAGGCCCACAACGTGGAGGCGAAGGTCGAGGCGATGGTTCTGAGCGTCGTGAACCTCCAGGAGTCCTACGTGAAGGCACAGATCGTCGACCGGGCCGCGCTGCGCTCGGCCCAGGAGCGCGGGGACGTGCTCGGCGCCCACGAGGTGCTGCTCGACGCGTTCCGCACCGACGTGCGCCCGCTCGTCGCCAAGGTGCGCGAGTCGCTCGGCGCCGCCGCCGACCCCGTCGCCGCGCTGCGGTCGTCGGGCTACGTCGAGAAGGTGAGCGCGGACCGTGGCAGCGTCAGCGCCGTGGCCGGGGGGTGGGGTCGATGAGCACGATCACCCCGATCGTCCA
Source organism: Parviterribacter multiflagellatus (assembly GCF_056863265.1). Taxonomy (NCBI): domain Bacteria; kingdom Bacillati; phylum Actinomycetota; class Thermoleophilia; order Solirubrobacterales; family Parviterribacteraceae; genus Parviterribacter; species Parviterribacter multiflagellatus. The sequence continues at coordinate 179,255 of NZ_JBXPIZ010000002.1, read as the reverse complement.
GACGCCGGACAACCGCTGGCCGGAGGGCGACGCGCCCACCGACGCGCTCGAGCAGCTCGTCCTCGCCTCGAATCTGCTCGGCTCCGACCGCCGCGTCGCCAACTTCGGCGGCGGCAACACGTCGGCCAAGGGCACGATCGTCGACCACACGGGCCGTGAGGTCCGCGTGATGTGGGTCAAGGGCTCCGGCTCGGACCTCGCGACGATGGAGGCCAAGCACTTCACCGGGCTGCGCCTCGACGAGGTCGAGCCGCTCATGGAGCGCGACGAGATGAGCGACGAGGAGATGGTCGGCTACCTGGCCAAGTGCATGGTCGACCCGGCGATGCCGCGCTCCTCGATCGAGACGCTGCTGCACGCGTTCGTGCCGGCCGCGCACGTCCACCACTCGCACCCGGACGGCATCAACGTCCTGGCGGGGACGAAGGACGGCGAGGCGTTCGTGCGCGAGTGCTTCGGCGACGAGGCCGCCTGGATCCCGTACATCCGGCCGGGCTTCACGCTCTCCAAGCAGGTCGGCGAGGCCGTCCGCAACAACCCGGGCCTGAAGCTCGTCGTGCTCGCCAAGCACGGCCTGGTCTGCTGGGGCGACACCGCCGAGGAGGCCTACAAGACCACCATCGAGGTGATCGAGAAGGCCGTCCGCTGGACGAACGAGAAGCTCGGCGACGCGGTGCGCTTCGGCGGCCCGACGGCGTCGGCCTCGGTCCTCGACGATGCCGGCCGCGCCGCGCTGCTCGACCAGATCCTCCCGGCCCTCCGCGGCGCGCTGTCGTCCGAGCGCCACAAGCTGCTGACGATCGACACCTCGCCGTCGTCGGTCGAGTTCGCGTCGTCGGTGCAGGCCGAGAAGCTCGTCGCCGTCGGCGCCGCGTGCCCGGACCACCTCGTGCACACCAAGCGCGTACCGATGTGGGTGCCGTTCGACCCGGCGTCCGAGGACGCGTCGGTCCTGGTGGACCGCATCCGCGAGGCGGCCGAGGCGTACCGCGTCGACTACCGCGAGTACGTCGACCGGTTCGGCGACGAGACGACCGTGCCGGGCGACCCGGACGCGCGCGTCGTCGTCATCCAGCACGTCGGCCTCGTGACCGCGGGCGTGACGCCCAAGGCCTCGAAGCTCTCGCGCGACCTGTACCACCGCGCGATCGAGGTCATGGCCGGCGCTGAGGCGCTGGGCGGCTTCGTGTCGCTGAGCGACGAGGAGTCGTTCGCGATCGAGTACTGGCCGCTCGAGCTCTACAAGCTGTCGCTCGCTCCCCCTCCTGGCGAGCTGCAGGGGCAGGTCGCGCTCGTCACGGGTGCGGCCGGTGGGATCGGCTCGGCCATCGTGGACTCGCTGGCCGCCGCCGGCGCCGCGGTGGTCGGGTTCGATCTCGACGCCGAGGGCGCGGCCGCGTCGGTCGCCAAGTACGGCGACCTGGGCCACGCGGTCGGCGGTGACGTGACGTCCGAGGAGGCCGTGGCCGCGGCGTACGCCGAGGCCGTCCGCGCGTTCGGCGGCGTCGACATCGTCGTGTCGAACGCCGGCATCGCGTCGTCGTCGCCGATCGAGGAGACGTCGCTCGCCGAGTGGGAGCGCAACCACAAGATCCTCGTGACCGGCTACTTCCTGGTGGCGCGTGAGGCGTTCAAGACGCTGCGACTGCAGGACAACGGCGGCTCGATCGTCTTCGTCGCGTCGAAGAACTCGGTCGTCGCGGGCAAGAACGCGAGCGCGTACTCGTCGGCCAAGGCCGCCGAGCTGCACCTCGCGCGCTGCCTGGCCGAGGAGGGCGGGAGCGCCGGCATCCGCGTGAACACGGTCAACCCCGACGCCGTGCTCTCCGGCTCGCGCATCTGGGGCCCGGACTCGACGTGGCGCAAGGAGCGCGCGGCGGCCTACGGCATCGAGCCCCACGAGCTCGAGGAGCACTACCGCAAGCGCAACACGCTCAAGGTCCACATCCTCCCTGAGGACATCGCGCAGGGCGTGCTGCACTTCGCGTCGCCCGCGCGGTCGGGCAAGTCGACGGGCAACCTGCTGAACGTGGACGGCGGGGTCCCCGCCGCCTACGCGCGGTAGAACAGCCGCAGTGAAGGTCGCCCTCTTCATCACCTGCGTGAACGACACGCTGTTCCCGCAGACGGGGAGGGCGACCGTGTCGCTGCTCGAGCGGCTCGGCTGCACGGTCGACTTCCCGATCGAACAGACGTGCTGCGGGCAGATGCACGCCAACAGCGGCTACCGCGACGAGGCGGTGCCGCTGGTGCGGCGGTTCGCGCGTGCCTTCGGCGATCCGTCGTACGACGCGATCGTCTGCCCGTCCGGGTCGTGCGCCGCGATGGTGCACGACCAGTACCGCGGGCTCGCCGCCGGCGATCCGGAGCTCCTCGCCGAGGTGGAGCGGATCGTCCCGAAGGTCTACGAGCTGTCGCAGTTCCTGATCGACGTGCTGGAGGTCGAGGACGTCGGCGCCTCGTACCCGCACCGCGTGACGTACCACCCGACGTGCCACTCGCTCCGCCTGCTGAAGGTGGGCGACCGGCCACTGCGGCTGCTCCGCAACGTGCGCGGCATCGACCTCGTCGAGCTGCCCGAGGCCAAGCAGTGCTGCGGGTTCGGCGGGACGTTCGCGGTCAAGAACGCCGACACGTCCGCCGCGATGCTCGCCGACAAGGTGCGCGCGGTGATGGACACGGGCGCCGAGGCGTGCACGGCGGCCGACAACTCGTGCCTGCTGCACATCGGCGGCGGGCTCTCGCGCGGGCGCACGGGCGTGCGCGCGGTGCACCTCGCCGAGATCCTGGCGTCGGTGGAGTAGGCGTGGCGGTCGAGGCGGGCTTCCCGACCGCGGCGCGCGCTGCGCTGCAGGACACGCAGATGCGGCGCAACGTCCGCAAGGCGACGACGACGATCCGCGGCAAGCGCGAGGCCGTCGTCGGCGAGCTGGACGACTGGGAGGAGCTGCGCGAGGCGGGGCGCCGGATCAAGGATCGCGCGCTGCGGCACCTCGACGTGCACCTGGAGCGCCTCGAGGCGTCCGTGACCGCGGCCGGCGGCGTCGTCCACTGGGCGCGCGACGGGGCGGAGGCGAACGCGATCGTCGCGCGGCTCGCGCGCGAGGCGGGCGCGGAGCAGGTCATCAAGGTCAAGTCGCTCGCCACCGACGAGATCGGGCTGAACGCGGGCCTGGCCGAGCACGGCATCGAGGCGATCGAGACCGACCTCGCCGAGCTGATCGTCCAGCTCGCCGGCGACCACCAGTCGCACATCCTCGTCCCGGCGATCCACCGCAACCGGGCGGAGATCCGGGCGCTCTTCAAGCGCTCGCTGCCGGACACGGAGGACCTGACCGACGAGCCCGCCGCGCTGGCCGAGGCGGCGCGGCGCTACCTGCGCTCGAAGTTCCTGTCGACGCGGGTCGCGGTGTCGGGCGCGAACTTCGGCGTGGCCGAGACGGGGACGATCTGCGTCGTCGAGTCCGAGGGCAACGGGCGCATGTGCCTGACGCTCCCGGACACGCTCATCACGGTGATGGGGATCGAGAAGGTGCTCCCGCGGGTGGAGGACCTCGAGGTCATGCTCCAGCTCCTGCCCCGCTCGTCGACCGCCGAGCGGATGAACCCGTACACGTCGCTGTGGACGGGGGTGACGCCCGGCGACGGCCCGCAGGCGTTCCACCTCGTGCTCCTCGACGCGGGGCGGACCGACGTGCTGCGCGACACCGTCGGGCGGCAGGCGCTGCAGTGCATCCGGTGCTCCGCGTGCCTGAACGTGTGCCCGGTGTTCGAGCGGACCGGCGGCCACGCGTACGAGTCGACCTATCCCGGGCCCATCGGCGCGATCCTGACGCCGCAGCTGCACGGGATGAAGAGCGGCACCACGCTGCCGTGGGCGTCCTCGCTGTGCGGCGCGTGCTACGAGGCGTGCCCGGTGAAGATCGACATCCCGTCGGTGCTCGTGCACCTGCGGTCGGAGGTCGTGCGCGACGCGAAGTCCGGTGGGCTGAAGGGCCGGCTCGCCGCCGAGAAGCTGTCGATGCAGGCGCTGGGGCGCGTGTTCGCCAACCGCCGCCGGTACGAGCGCGCGCAGAAGCTCGCCGCGCTTGGTGCTGCGCCGCTCTCGCGCGACGGGAAGATCGAGGCGCGGCTGCCGGGCCCGCTCGCCGGCTGGCTGGCGGTCCGCGACCTCCCGGCGCCGCCCAAGCAGACCTTCCGCGACTGGTGGCGCGAGGAGCACGAGGCGTCGTGAGCGCCCGCGAGCAGATCCTCGCGCGCGTGCGCGAAGCCACCGCCGACGTGCCGCGCGGCGAGGCGCCGGCGTGGTCGCGCGCCGACGACCCCGATCCCGCGGTCGCCTACCGCCTCGACTCCGGCCAGCCGGGGGAGACCGTGGAGCGCTTGGCAGAGCGCGCCGCCGAGTACCGCGCGCACGTCACGGTGGTCACCGCGCTGGACGCGCTCCCCGACGCGATCGCGGCCGCGCTCGACCGCGCCGCCGTCACCGTCGCCCCCGCCGCCGCGCCCGGCCGGGGACGCATCGCGGTGCCGGAGGACCTGCCGGAGGAGTGGCTGCCGCGAGGGCTCGATCTCCTCCGCACCGCCGACCCCACGGTCGCGGACCTCGACGCGTCCGCCGGCGCGATCACCGGCTGCGCGGCGGCCATCGCGGACACCGGCACGCTCGTCCTGGACGGCGGCTTCGCGCAGGGCCCGCGCCGCCTCACGCTGCTCCCTGATCTCCACGTCTGCGTCGTCCGCCGCGCCCAGGTCCACGCCTCCGTCCCCGAGGCGATGCGCGCGCTGGAGCCCTCCATCCGCGCGGGCAACCCGCTCACCCTGGTCTCCGGCCCTTCCGCCACCTCCGACATCGAGCTCAACCGCGTCGAGGGCGTCCACGGCCCACGCACGCTGGAGATCGTCATCACGCCCGACGGGTAGCATCGCCCGGCGATGCGCCACGTCCTGACCTTCCTCGCGGCGTTGGTGGCCGCGCTCGCTCTCGCCGCGCCCGCCGGTGCGCAGGCTCCGCAGGGGTACGACGACTGCGGCTACATCGACCTCGAGTCGCAGACGCTCACGGACGAGCCGGAGCCCGGCGTCGTCATCCGCCTCTACGCGCGCGACATGAGCTGCCCGGCCGCGCTGCGCAACTGGAAGCGCATCCGCTTCTCGTCGCAGGCGCCCTACGGGCCGGTCCGCGCGGGGTACCGGTGCGTGACGATCGCCAACAACGGCGACGGGGGCACGTTCCGCTGCACGAAGCGGTCGCGGCCACGGGTCGCGTTCCGCTGGACCACGGCGGCCTGATCCCGCGCGGGGCGCTCCCGTGGCTCGGCGTCGGCGCGGCGGTCGCCGCGGCGGGCGCCGGGCTGGGCGCGGTCGGCGTCCCGTCGTCGTTCCTCTTCGCCGCGCTGCTGGTGGGGATGGCCGTCGCGCTGGCGCGGCCGGGCGTGCTCGACGTGCCGCCGCGGGTGTTCGTGGGCGCGCAGGCGGTGACGGGCGTCGCGCTCGGGGCGTACCTGCAGTCGTCGTCGCTGGAGGCGCTCGCGGACGATTGGCTGCCGGTGGCGGTCGTGAGCGCCGGGACGCTGCTGCTGTCGCTCGTCGCGGGCTGGGTGCTGGCGCGGACGACCGAGGTCGACGACCCGACGGCCGCGCTCGGGATGATCGCCGGCGGCGCATCGGGGATCGTCGCGATGGCGGGCGAGCTCGACGCGGACGACCGGCTCGTCGCGTTCATGCAGTACCTGCGCGTGCTCGTGGTGGTGCTCGCGACGCCGGTGCTCGCGGCGGTCGCGTTCGGGGCGGGCCCGGGCGACGGGGGCTCCGGCGGCGCGGGCGCGGCGGCCGACCCGCCGCTCGTGGGAGACCCGCTCGACTGGCTCATCACGGCGGGCGCCGCGGTGCTCGGCGTCTGGGTCGGGCGGCTCGTGCGCCTCCCGGCCGCGCCGCTCCTCGGCCCGCTGCTGCTGTCCGCGGCGGTGACGCTCGGCGCGCCCTCGCTCGACTTCGCGGTGCCGGAGCTGGTGCAGGAGGTCGGGTTCGCGCTCATCGGCCTCCAGGTCGGCCTGCGCTTCACCGTCGCGACGATCCGCGCGGCCGGCCGCCTGCTCGTCCCGGTCCTGCTCTCGATCGTCGCGCTGATGGTCGCCTGCTTCGGCCTCGCGCTCATCCTCGACGCGACGACCTCCGCCTCGCTCCTCGACGCCTACCTCGCGACGACCCCCGGCGGCCTCTACGCGGTGCTCGCCGCCGCCGTCGGCGCGGGCGCCAACACGACCTTCATCGTCGCGATCCAGTCGCTGCGCGTGATCGTCATGGTCGCGCTCGCGCCGGTCGCGGTGCGGACGATGCTGCGGCTCGCCGGGCGGCGAGCGCCAGCGGCTCCGCCCCGATGAGGCGGTCGAACCGGCCGACGACGAGCCAGAGGGAGCGCAGGAGGACGCGCGCGTGGCGGTCGACGGGCTCGACGCGCGCCTCGCTCACCAGGACCGACTCGCCGGGCGACGCGCCGGGCTCGACCCAGTGCGCGAACAGGACGCGGACGGTGCCGGCCGTGGACCAGGCACGGAACTCGTCGGGGCCGGTGAGGCACGGGTAGTCGCGGGCGAGGGTCCAGATCCGGCCGCACAGGCCCGACAGCGACCAGCGTTCGCCCTCGGCCAGCACCACGAACGGCGGGCGGGCGAACAGCTGGGCGTACGTGATGTCCGCCGGCGTGCCCGGCAGGCGCCACTGGACGAGCCGGCCGACCGTCCGCGTCTCGTCGAGGCGCACGCCGGCAGCGGCGTCCCACAGCGCGTCCGGGGAGCACGCGGCGCTGCGGCGGTGGCGCGTGCGCACCGCGGGGGAGGGGAGCCACGCGTCGAGGTCGGCGGTCCTCACGTCCCCACGCCTGCGCGCGGCGGCGCGCCCGCGCCGGCCTTCCGCCGCTCCAGCTCCGCGGCCGCGCGCGCGAGCGAACCGTGCTCCAGCCCGGCGAGCCCCGACACGCCCTCGTAGACCACACGCCCGCGCCGGCGCACGACCAGCCGCACCGTCCCGCCGAGGTGCTCCAGCGCGCCCGGGACCGTCCGCCGCTCGGCCGGCAGCGGTACGGGGAGCACGTGCGCGTCGCCGAGCTGGGCGGTCCCGTCGACCTCGACGCTCCACCGCGCGGTGCGCCCGCTCAAGCGCCAGCGCGTGTCGTCGAGCTCCGCCCGCACCGGCGTCAGCACGGGGTCGCCGAGCCGGATCACGCGGTCGCCGAGCCGCACCACGAGCGCGGTCGCGAAGAGCCGCACCGGCCCGACCTGCACCGGCCCGCCGGCGAACGCCAGGCAGACGTCGGAGCGCTCGAACGCCTGGGCCTGACCCCACCACCAGTGGTCGGGGAACCCGTCGCTGCCCCAGTTCTTCTCCGCGTACACCTGCGCGCCGTCCAGGACGATCTCCTCGCCGCCGAGCACCGCCCGCCCGAACGCGCGCCCGCCGAGCACGTGCGGGTGCCAGTACTGGCTGAGCCCCGGCAGCGCGTGCGCGAGCCCGCTGCCGCCGTACGGCCGCGCGCGGGGGAACCCGGCCAGGTCGCGCAGCTCGACGTCGAGCGCCGAGTCGGCCAGCGCGACGTGCACGCCGCGGTCGCCCGCGGAGAACGCGCGGCCGCCGTCGGCCCACACGCGCAGGTCGCGCGCGTCCGCGCCGCACGCGCCGAACACGCCCTCCTCGTGGAAGCCGCTCGGGTGCCCGGCGAGCGAGACGTTCGCCCACGGCCCGCCGCCGTCGCGCGGGCGCATGATCCCGCAGAGCGCGATGACGACCCGCCCGGCCGCGGCGTCGGTGAACCGCCAGAACCAGCCCTCCATCGTCACCCCGTGCGCGGTGCGCGGGTCCCCGAACGGCAGGTCGGCCCCGGAGGCGCGGTAGCGGCGCAGCATGCTCGGCATCCTCGCGCACCGGGCGGGCGGGTGCCGCATCGCGCGTAACGTGTGCGCTGTGGGGGAGGAGAACCGCCGGGCGCTCGAGCCCGAGATCAAGCGCGACCTCGACGGGATGACGTACGCGTCGTACCTGCGGCTCGACACGCTCCTCACCGCCCAGCAGCCGGTCTCCGGCCACCACGACGAGCTGCTCTTCATCGTGCAGCACCAGACGACCGAGCTGTGGATGAAGCTCGTCATCCACGAGCTGCGCAGCGCGATGGAGCTGCTCGCGCAGGACGAGCTCGGCCCGGTGCTCAAGCGGCTCGCCCGGATCAAGCACATCCAGCGCCAGATGACCGAGCAGTGGTCGGTGCTCGCGACCCTGACGCCCGCCGAGTACGTCCAGTTCCGCGACGAGCTGGGCCACGCGTCCGGGTTCCAGTCGCCGCAGTACCGGCTGCTCGAGTTCCTGCTCGGCAACAAGAACGAGGAGCTGCTGCGCGTCTTCGCGCACGACCCGTCCGCGCAGGAGACGCTGCGCGCCGCGCTGCACGCGCCGAGCCTGTACGACGAGCTGATCCGCTACCTCGCACGGCGCGGCTACGCGGTGCCGCCGGCGCTGGTCGAGCGCGACTGGGCCGAGCCGCACCGGCTCGACCAGGGCCTGGTCGAGGTGTTCAAGGCCGTCTACGCGGACCCCGAGCACCACTGGGACGTCTACGAGACGTGCGAGGAGCTGGTCGACGTCGAGGAGTCGTTCCAGACCTGGCGGTTCCGCCACCTCAAGACGGTGGAGCGGATCATCGGCCACAAGCGCGGCACCGGCGGCTCGTCCGGCGTGCCGTTCCTCCAGCAGGCGCTGTCGCTGACGTTCTTCCCCGAGCTGTACGCGGTCCGGACCGAGCTGTAGCGCCTAGCCCGTCACGAGCCGCACGACCGAGCCCGCGTGCTCCACGACGCCCTCGCGGGTGAGGTCGGCGATCGCGGCCTCCAGCTCCACCTCGACCACCGGCTCGTCGTCCGCGCACACCGCGAGCAGCTCGCGCTCGCTGAAGCCCCCGTGGGCGCGGGCATGCCGCTCGATCGCCGTGCGCCGCGCCTCGCCGTCGAACGTCCGCAGCGCGTCCAGGGCGGCCGCGCGCGCCTTCGCGCGCACGATCCGCCGTTCGTCGTCATCGAGAGGGAGGTCAGACACGCTCCCGTACTCGGAAGCGCGCCGCGCGACTTGAACGCGTGCTCAGGAGCGCCGCTTGGGCTTCGCCTTCGCCGCCCGCACCGTCACCCGCCCAGGCCGGCCCTGCCGCCCGTCGGCGCGGATCGCCACGACGCTCACGCTGCCGGTGACGGCGCCCGCCACCGCCGGCACCCGGTACGTCCCGGCCCGCCGGCCGAGCCGCACGACCTGCGCCAGGCCGCTCGACAGCCGCACGCGCAGCTCCTGCGCCGCGGCGTTCCGGCCGGGCGTCCAGCGCACGACGAGCGCCCCGCGCGACCGCGCCACCCGCAGCCGCCGCGCCGTCCCCGGCGGCGCCGGCCGCGGCACGGTGTACGACGCGAGCACCACGCGCGCCTGGGGGAGGCCGGCCTGCTCGACCACGGCGGTGACGCGCCGCTTCCCACCGCGCACGACCTCCGGCGACCACCGCACGACGCCGGCCTGCCCGCGGGCCACGCCGAGCTTGCGCAGCACGCCGTCGCCCTCCTCGTAGAGGGTGACGACCTGCCCGCTGCGGCCGGCGACGGTCCACCGCAGCTCGCGCCGCGCGCCGGCGCGCCCCAGCCGCCCGCGCACCCGGGCCGGCGGTGCGTCGCGCGCGAGGTCGACCTTCACGATGCCGGGCGAGCCCTCCGCGGGCTGCACCGTCCACGTCCCCGCCGGCGGCCGCGCGATCAGGAGGACCTGCCGCCGGCTGACGGTCGAGCCGACCGCCGCGTGGGTCGGCGACGTCACGGTCTCCCCGGCCGGCGCGCCCGCGTACGTCACGCCGCCGGGCCCGACCAGGGTCGCCTGCGGCACCCCGGCGTCACCCGTCAGCGCGACGTTGAGCTGCTTGACGCCCGGCTTGACCGTGAACGTCCGAGCCCCGCCCGCCTGCGCGCCCTGGGCGACGGCGTACGGCGCGGTGTCGCAGCCGACGGCCATGACGTCCACGCCGTCGGTGCCCCACACGTGCCCGGCGCCCGCGGAGATCGGCGGGACGGAGAAGTCGGCGCACGCGGCGATGCCCTTCGTGGACACCACGGCGGACGCTCCGGCCGACAGCTTGCCCAGGCATGCGCGGCCCTGGCCCGCGGCGTTCATCGCGAACGACGAGCCGACGTGGATGAACCCGTCGATCTGCGCCTCCGCACCCGCGATCCCACCGCCGCACGAGCCGAGCTGCGCCTTGGCCCCGAACGCGATGTCGCCCGGGTACGTGTAGTTGAAGTACCCGCTGCCGACGTTGAAGCCGAGCACGTGGATCGGCCCCTCGGCGGCGACCGAGAAGGGGTCGGTGAGCCGCACGGTGACCTTGCCGAACGCGTCGTACGGGCGCCCGACGCTCACGATCCCACCCGGGCCGCCGGCCAGCACGGTCTTGCCCGTGATCGTGAGGGGATCGGTCGTGAGCTCGAGGCCCGCGTAGCGCAGGTAGACGAGCGGCGGGTAGAGGCTCAGGCCGGGCGCCGCGAACTGGCCGTCGACGGCGACGCGCTCGAGCTTGCCGTTGACGATCCGGACGGTCGCGCTGAACCGGTTCGCGCTCTCGTCCTTGGGAAGCACCGACGGGCGGAAGGCCATCTTCCCGGTCCAGGTCGGCGGGTCAGAGGTGTAGGAGAGGTCGAGGTCCTCGAACCCGAACCCGAGGCTGTCGGCGTGCGCCGTCAGCCCGTCGAGCTGCAGGCCGGTGAAGTTGTCGCCCTTCAGGTCCAGCGCCCCGCTCACGCCGCCGAACGGCGCCGGCAGCCGCAGGTAGGTCGACAGGACGCTGCGGCCGTCGGTCAGCTTCAGCGTGGCGTCGCCGACGACCTTCAGGCCGAGCAGCTCGGCCCCGAACCCCGCCTTGTCGAGGTCGAGCGTGGCGGGGACCTTCCACGTCCCCGACGCCGGCAGCGTCCACTCGAACGCCCCCTTGACGAGCATCACCGGGCCGAACGCGACCGTCCCGCCGGCCGGTCCGCTGACGGTCCGCTTGGCGGTCTCGACCGTCGCCGTCTTGCCCTTCGGATCGACGGTCAGCCCGTTGAGGAGGAACGGCGCCGCCGTCGTGAGCTTCGTCCCGGAGCGCTTGAAGCACCCGCTCGACAGCAGCCGCCCGGTGCCCACCGCCGCCGTCTTGACGCACGACGGATCGACGGGCGGCGGGGTCGGCGTGGCGCCCCCGCCGCCGGGCGCGGGTGGCCCGGGCGGCGGCGGGTCGGTGGGCCAGGCCGATCCCGGACCGCCGACGCGCCCGAGGTAGATCTCGTCGTCCGCGCTGCTGCCGCTGCCCGCTGAGCGCGCCCACACCGCGACGCCGGTGCCGTCCTGCCCGGCGCCCAGCGCGACCGGGGTCGACACCGTGGTGTCGCGGTCGAGCACGATGCCGTACTTCGGCCACGCGGCGCCGGTCTGCGACGCCGTGTACACGAGCGCGTGGCTCGCGCTCTCGGCGTACCGGCGCGTGTTCGTCGTGAAGAGCGCGTGCACGTTGGAGGCGGCGTCCAGGAAGACCTCCAGCTGGTGCGCCTCGTCGTCGTCGCTGACGGTCACCGGCGCGGTGAACGCGTCGGCCGCGTCGTCGTAGCGCCGCAGCGCGATCCGCCGGTCCGTGCCCGCGACCGGGTCGATGCTCGCCAGGGCCGGGGGCGCGATCGCGTTGGCGGCGAGGTCGATCGTGCCGCCGACCGCGCCGGGGCCGGTCGACCGCTGCGGCCGCCACTGCGCGACGTCGCGCGGGTTGGAGCCGCTCTGCGCCCGCCACACGAGCTGCCCGCCGTCCTGGTCGAGCCTGCGGGCGACCAGCAGCGCCCGGTCGTGCGCGATGAGCCCGATGTTCGACTCGGCCGCGCCGGGGACCAGGTTGTCGATCGCGCCCTGCGTTCCGCTGCCGTCCGTCGGGGCGAACGTCAGGCGCGCTCCGGGCGTCGCGTTGACCGCCGACATCCAGGTGAGCTGGTAGGCGCCGGGGCCGAAGACCGTGCCGACGTGGGTGTTGCCGACCTCGTACGCCGCCACCGCCGTCGTCCTCCGCACCGGCCCGGTCCACGTGTTCGTGGCCGCGCCGGCCTCCGTCTGCGTCGCGACGTACAGGCCGCCGCCCGCGTTGTACGGCGCGTTCGTCGAACCGCCGGTCGCCTTGACCGAGATCACGACGTGGACGTCGCCGTTGCCTGGGTTGCGGACGACGTCCGCGGCGGCCGACCCGACCGCCTGCACGTCCCAGTCCTTGGTCACGGCGCAGTGCTCGGTGCCGGGCGCCACCCGGCAGTAGTGCGCGGTGTGGCGGGACGGGGAGCCGCCCGTGAACTCGGTCCACACGACGTGGACGGTGCCGTCGGGCGCCGCGACGGCCGACGGGGCGCCGCCGGTGCCGACACGCGTCTTGGCCTGGGCCGTGGCGGCAGGGGCGAGCACCACCGCAGCGATCAGCGCCGCGACGGCGCTCCGGGTCGTCATGACGAGCGACCCTATGTCGCCGTCGTCACAAAACGCAAGTCGCAGGTGTGCGTCAGCGCAGCGCGCCCGCGGCGAACGCCTGGCAGTCCGCCGGGCGGAGCGTGTCGCGGCCGGTCGCGAACCAGCGCTCCTGCTGACCGGCCGAGCCGTGGGTGTCGCTGCCGGTGAACGCGCCGGGCGGCGCGTCGAGTCCGGCCGCGCCGGCCCAGATGCCCGCCAGGCACTCGGCCTGCAGCTCGACCCGGACGTCGAGGTCCTCCGCGTGGCCGGGCGCGCGGAGCGCCTCCCGGTCGACCTCGGTGAACGTGCCGCGCAGCGCCTGGACGTGGTGGCCGATCTCGTGCGCGACGACGAGCGCCCAGATCGTCCGCGCGTCCTCGGCGCCCCAGTCCTCCTCCATCGCGGCGAAGTCCTCGTCGAGCAGGAACACGCCCTCCGAGCAGTAGTAGCCGATGACGTCCTCGTCGTCGTCGCCCGGGCACGTGCTCGTGTCGCCGAACGCCACCTCCGTCGGCTCGTACTCGGCGCCCGCCTCCGCGAACGTCCGCGCCCACATCGCCTGCGCCGACTCGGCCACCCGCCGCGCGATCGTCCGCGCGTCGCCCTCCAGCAGGTCACCCGGTGGCGCGAGGTCCGGTGCCACGACGTCCTCCGCCAGCACCGGCTCGATCGCGTACCCGCGGCCGTCGTCGCCGCCACCGAGCGCGGCCCAGGTGATCCACGCGGCCACGAGCGCCGCGAGCGCGGCCGCCATCGCGATCTGCGTGCGCCGGCGGTCGGCGGACTGCGGCAGGGGCGCGGGCCGGGCAGGAGCCCGAGCGGGGTCTGGTCGCTCGGGGAACTCCAGCACGGGCAGGGATCCTCGCGCGTCGTGCCGCGGACGGCAACTCGGCTCTTCGTCCGTTGCCCGCGACGGCAGCGCCGGCGGGTCGTCCCGCCCGCCTGTCGAACGCCGGCCGCGCCGGTGTGGACCGCGGATCCATCGAAGCGGCCGCGCCGCTGGCGTTGTCTGCCCGGCATGGCCGTCACCGCCGAACCCCCGGCGGGGCGTGCGCCCGGCACCACCGCCGACGCGACCACCCCCGCCGCGAGCCACAAGACGCTCGCGCCCAACGCCCTCGGCCTCTCGGCCGTGCTCTTCTGCATCGTCACCGGCGCCGCGCCGCTGGCGGCGATGATGTTCAACGTCCCCGTCACGGTCCTGGGCGCCGGCTCAGGCGCGCCGGTCGCGTTCGCGATCGCGACGGTGGTGCTGACGATCTTCAGCGTCGGCTACATCGAGATGAGCCGCCGCGTCACCGCCGCCGGCGGCTTCTACACGTTCATCACCCGCGGGCTCGGCCCGGTCGCGGGCCTCGGCAGCGGCATCCTCATCGGCCTCTGCTACGTCGTCTTCTCCGCCGCGGTGGTCGGCACGCTCGGCTACTTCGCCGCGACGTCGTTCCAGGAGTGGTTCGGGATCGACCTGCCCGGCTGGCTGTACTCGTTCATCGGCCTGGCGATCATCTCGGCCTTCGGGTGGTTCCACATCGAGCTGACCGCGAAGGTGCTCGGCGTCGCGCTGATCGCGGAGGTGCTCGCGCTGCTGGTCCTCGCCGTCGGCGTGATCGTCAGCGGCGGCGACGACGGCCTGTCCGCGGAGCCGCTCAACCCTGCGTCGCTGTTCGACAACGAGTCGGCGATCGCCACGTTCGGAGCCGCCGCGGTCGGCATCGCGCTCTTCGGCGCGTTCTGGTCGTGGGTCGGGTTCGAGATGGCGCCCAACTACGCGGAGGAGTCCAAGGACCCCAAGCGGATCGCGAAGGCCGCCACGTACGGCTCGGTGATCGGGCTGGGCGTCTTCTACGTCTTCATCTCGTGGGTGTTCGTCACCGGCTGGGGCGTCGACGGCGCCGCGCCGGCGGTCGCCCGCCAGTTCGAGGGCGAGTACGCGTCGGCCTTCTACCCGCTCACCGACCGCTACGTCGGCGGCGCGCTCACCACGGTGCTCGAGCTGCTGATCGTCACGAGCTCCTTCGCGTGCGCGATGGCCTTCTACAACACCGCCGCGCGGTACCTGTTCTCGCTGGCGCGGGAGGAGGTCCTGCCCGCGCCGCTGGGCCGCACGCATCCGCAGCGCCACAGCCCGTACTTCGCGTCGATGGTCGTCACCGGCCTGGTCGCGGCGTATGTCCTGGGCTTCACGGTCTACGACTCGTCGACCGAGGCGTCGCTGCTCAAGCTCGGGACGTGGAGCCCGCTGCTCGGCGTGCTCGGCATCCTCGCGGTGCAGGCGATCTCGTGCGTGGCCATCGTGCGGTACTTCCGGACCGCCGCCAGGGACGGGTTCCACTGGTGGAAGACGCTGGTGGCGCCGGTGATCGGCTTCGCCGCGCAGGTCGGCGCCTGCTACCTGCTCATCTCCAACCGCGGGGAGCTGGCCGCCGCCGAGGACGTGCTGTTCGTCAAGGCGATCCCGTGGATCGCGCTCATCGTCTTCCTCGCCGGCGTCGGGCTGGCGCTGTGGCTGAAGTGGAAGGCGGCCCATCGCTTCGTCCAGATCGGCCAGTTCGAGCACGCGGAGGCTCACGCATGAACCCGGTGACCGCACCCGCCGCCGTCCATCCCCTCGAGCCGCTCGCGGCGGCCGAGATCGAGCTGGCGGCGCAGATCCTCAAGGAGGAGCGCGGCCTGACGCCGGACGCGCGGTTCGTGTTCATCCACCTCCACGAGCCGCCGAAGGAGGCGGTCCGCGCGGGCGTCGCGGCGCCGCGCGAGGCGTTCGTGCTCATCCGCGACCGTGCCGAGCGCGCGACCTACGAGGGCGTCGTCTCGCTGTCGGAGCGCCGCGTCGTCTCGTACGAGCGCAAGGACGGCGTGCAGGCCCCGATCTCCGCCGAGGAGTTCGGGGCCTGCGAGGCCGTCGTCCAGGCCGACCCGCAGTGGCAGGAGGCGATGCGCCGGCGCGGGGTCGAGGACTTCTCGCTCTGCATGGTCGACCCGTGGGCCGCGTCGTACACCGGCCCGGACGACGACCCGGGCACGCGCCGCATCGCGCGCCCGCTGACGTGGCTGCGGTCGCGGTCCGGCGACCACGGGTACGCGCGGCCCGTCGAGGGGCTGATCGTCACGGTCGACCTCGACGCGATGGAGGTCGTCGACGTCGAGGACCACGGCGTCGTGCCGTTCCCGCCCATGGCCGGCAACTACGTGCCGGAGCAGGTGGCCGAGGACGGGGACGCCAACGTGCCGGCGTTCGCCGCGCCGCGCGCCGACGTCAAGCCGATCGAGATCACGCAGCCGGAGGGCGCCTCGTTCACCGTGTCCGACGGGCACCTGGTCGAGTGGCAGAAGTGGCGCCTGCGCGTGGGCTTCAACGCGCGCGAGGGCCTCGTGCTGCACGACCTGGCGTACCGCGACGGCGACGAGCTGCGCTCGATCGTCTACCGCGCGGCGCTCAGCGAGATGTACGTCCCGTACGGCGACCCGGCGCCGACGCACGTCAACAAGAACGTGTTCGACATGGGCGAGTACGGCATCGGCTGGCTCGCGAACCCGCTCACGCTCGGCTGCGACTGCCTGGGGGAGATCCACTACTTCGACGGCGTCGTCAACGACCAGGACGGCGGCGCGGTGACGATCCCCAACGCGATCTGCATGCACGAGGAGGACTACGGCATCGGCTGGAAGCACACCGACTTCCGCACGGAGGAGGTCGAGGTCCGCCGCCTGCGGCGCCTGGTGCTGTCGACCATCGTCACCGTCGGCAACTACGAGTACGGGTACTTCTGGTACCTCTACACGGACGGCACGATCGAGTACGAGGTCAAGCTCTCGGGCGTGATCTCGACCGGGGCGATCGCGCCCGGTGAGACGCCGAAGCACGGGACGCTCGTCGCGCCCGGGCTGTACGGGCCGCACCACCAGCACTTCTTCTGCGTGCGGATGGACATGGCCGTCGACGGCGACGCGAACCGGGTCGTCGAGGTCGACTCCGAGGCGCTGCCGCCGGGCCCGGAGAACCCGGTCGGCACCGCCTGGGTGACGACCCGCAACGTGCTCGAGGACGAGGCGTCGGCGCAGCGGCTGATCGACCCGTTCCGCGCGCGGAGCTGGAAGATCGAGAGCGCGACGCGGACGAACGCGGTCGGCGACCCGACCGCGTACCGACTGCTGCCGGGCGACAACGTGCTGCCGTTCGCGCACGCCGAGTCGCAGCAGGCGCCGCGGAGCGGGTTCGCCCACAAGCACCTGTGGGTGACGCCCTACGACCCGCGGGAGAGGTTCGCCGCCGGCGACTACCCCAACCAGCATCCGGGCGGCGAGGGGCTCCCCGCGTTCACCGCCGGGAACCGTCCGGTCGTGGACCGCGACATCGTGGTCTGGTACACGTTCGGGGCGCACCACGTGGTGCGGAGCGAGGACTGGCCTGTGATGCCCGTGACCCACATCGGCTTCAAGCTGAAGCCGTCCGGCTTCTTCGACGGCAACCCGTCGCTGGACATGCCGCGCAGCGTCTCGCGCTCCTGCCACCACGGGCACGGCGCCGGGGGCGCCGCCTGATGACCGCGCACGTCGGGGGCCTGCCCGTGGAGGAGGCCCTCGTCGCTGCGCCCGCCGTGCTCGCCGCCGCCGGGCTGTGCCTGACCGCCGCCCGCGCGCGGTGGCAGCTCAGCCGGGCGGCTCGGCGTCGAACAGCCGCCGCAGCCGCAGCGCCGCCTGCAGCTCGGCCCGGCGGTCGGTGATCGCGCAGCCCAGGACGTCCTCCGCGCGCCGCAGGCGGTAGGTGACCGTGCGGGGCGCGACGCCGAGCCGCGCCGCGGTCGCCGCCAGCCGCTCGCGCTCGGCGAACCACG
This sequence comes from Parviterribacter multiflagellatus, assembly GCF_056863265.1. Classification (NCBI taxonomy): domain Bacteria; kingdom Bacillati; phylum Actinomycetota; class Thermoleophilia; order Solirubrobacterales; family Parviterribacteraceae; genus Parviterribacter; species Parviterribacter multiflagellatus. The sequence continues at coordinate 161,895 of NZ_JBXPIZ010000002.1, read as the reverse complement.
CGTCGAGCGTCTGCGTCAGCCGCGCGTCGGTCAGGGCGCCGAGCTCGGCCCGGACGACCTCCCGGGCGACCTGCGCGTCGCCCAGCGCGAGCGCCTCGAGCGCCGCGGTGCGGAGGTCGGCGACGCCGCCGCGGGCCTCCGCGACGCGGAGCGCCAGGCGCGCGTGCTCGTGGGCGCGGCGGAAGCCGGCGGCGCCGTGCTGCGGGCCGCCCAGCCCGGCCGGGCCGGCGTGCGCGCCCGCTCCGGCGAGCCGCGCGCGCACCTCGTCCGCCGCCGCGCCCGCCAGCCACGCCCACGTGCGGCCGTCGGCGAGCCGCAGCACGAGGTAGGGGCTGCCGAGCGCCCGCGCGAGCGCCGTCAGCTCCTCGTCGGCGCGGGGGCCGGTCGCCACGACCGCGACGTGCGTGCCGGTGCCCAGCGGGTACCCGCCGAGGTCGACCGACGCGTCGCCGGCCAGCGCGGCCTGCACGGCGCGCAGGCGCCGCAGGCTCGGGTCGGCGCCGAGGCGTGTCTGTTCGTCGGCGTACTCGCGCGCGACGAGCGGCATCACGACCTCCATGTAGCCGTAGACGGCGCGCGTCGCGGCCCGCAGCGCGCCGCTCTGCGCGTCCGCGACGTCGATCAGGTGCTCGACGAGCGCCTGCTGGCCCAGCCGGTACGTGCGCAGCAGCGCGTCCCGCGCGGCGCCGTGGTGGACGGCGACGTCGGCCTCCAGGCGCGAGCCGGGCCCGAGCGCGCGCGGGAGCGTCGCGGGGGCGCGCACGGCGGCGAGCATCAGCTCCGTGTTCTCCTGCGTGCTCTGCTGCACGGCGCGCTCGTAGGCCGGGTCGTCCGTGACGAAGAACTCCGGCACCTCGCGGTGCTGGCGCTCCATCAGGTCGTCGACGATCGCGGGCAGCCGCCGTCGCGCGCGGGCGGCCAGCACCGCCAGGTCGCGGCTCGAACCGTCCATCGCCGGGCAGGTTCGCACCGCCGCGCTCGTGCGGGAACCGACACCGCGGCCGATCCCGCTTGGACCGTCCGGCGGGGTCGTACGGTGGCCTGCATGCAACAGCGACAGCTCGGAGCGAGCGGCCTGCAGGTGTCGGCGCTGACGCTCGGGACGATGACGTTCGGCGGCGGCGGGAAGTTCGGCCTGGTCGGCAACACCGACGCCGCGGGCGCGCGGCGGATGGTCGACCTCTGCCTCGACGCGGGCGTGACGCTGATCGACACGGCCGACGTGTACAGCCGCGGGCTGTCGGAGGAGATCGTCGGGCAGGCGGTCGCCGGGCGTCGCGACGACGTGCTGCTCGCGACGAAGGTCCGCTTTCCGATGGGCCCTGGCGCCAACGACCGCGGGCTCTCGCGCCACCACGTCATCCGCGCGTGCGAGGGCTCGCTGAAGCGCCTCGGGACCGACTACATCGACCTCTACCAGCTGCACGAGTGGGACGGCCTGACGCCGCTGGAGGAGACGTTCGACGCGCTGCGAACGCTCGTCGACGCGGGCAAGGTGCGCTACGTCGGCGTCTCGAACTTCACCGCCTGGCAGACCATGAAGGCGATCGGCGCGGGCGGCCCGCACGTCGTCTCGACGCAGATCTACTACTCGCTGCAGGAGCGCTCTGCCGAGACGGAGATCCTCCCGGCCTGTCTCGACCAGGGCCTCGGCGTGCTCGTCTGGTCGCCGCTGGCGGGCGGGCTGCTGTCGGGCAAGTACCGGCGCGGGCAGGCGGGGCCCGAGGGCGCGCGCCACCTGACCGACTGGGACGAGCCGCCCGTCCACGACGAGGACACGCTCTACGACACGATCGAGGTGCTCGTGGACGTCGCGGGTGCGCACGGCGTGTCGGCCGCGCAGGTCGCGCTCGCCTGGCTGCTCAGCCGCCCCGGCATCACGTCGCTCGTCGTCGGCGCGCGCACCGAGGAGCAGCTCCAGGACAACCTCGCGGCCGCCGCGCTCCAGCTGTCGGACGAGGAGCTCGAGCGCCTCGACGACGTCTCGCGCGGCCCGCTCCCGTACCCGCTCTGGCACCAGGCGCTGACGGCGGCCGACCGGCTCTCGCCGGCCGACCTCGCCTACCTGCGCGCGCACCTGTAGCGGTCGCGCGCGGGCCGTCAGCCCTGCAGGTCGCGCGGGTCGGGCGGCACGTCGACGGCGTGCTCCCGCAGCGCGGCCAGCGGGACGACCTCCAGCGCCGCGGCGCTGGTCGACGCGAGCACGACGAACGACGCCGCGCCGTCCTCGTAGGCGCGGCGCCAGTTCGCCACCGTCACGCACCAGCGGTCGCCCGGCGTCAGGCCCGGGAAGCCGTACTGCGGCATCGGCGTCACGAGGTCGTTGCCGATGCTCCGCTGGTGCGCGAGGAACTCGGCGGTCACGACGGCGCAGACGACGTGCGAGCCGACGCCGGCCGGGTCGGGACGGCAGCAGCCGTCGCGGAAGTAGCCGGTCACCGGATCCACGCCGCAGGGCTCCAGCGGGCCGCCCAGCACGTTGCGTTCGCTCACCGCCGGGAGGATCGCAGGACGCCGGGCGGCCCGTCGTTCATCGCCGCGGGTGCGCGCGCAGCGCCTGCGCGTACCACTCCCACGCGTCGACCAGCGCGTCCGCCGCGGGCGCCTGGGTCTGCGGCCAGCCGTTCACGATGCCGACGAGCGTCCAGTAGCGGGCGATGCGGCGGTCGGTGAACGCCTCGATGCGCTCGGCCGCGGCGACGCGGTCCTCCGTCGGCTGCGTGCCGCCGGCGGTCTCGATCCGGGTCAGGATCTCCGCGGCCTCGGGCGAGGCGGGGTCGAGCCCGGCCGCGACCGCCGCGCCGGCGTGCTCGCCGACCGCCTTGCCGACGGCGAACTGCTGCACGTCGGGCTCCGGCCCCTCGGCCTTGGCCCGCTCGGCCATCCGCCGGCTGGTGGCGACGAAGTCGGGGTCGCGGAGCAGCTCGGCGACCTCGACCCAGGCGGCGACCTGGTCGGGCGTCGGGTCCTCGGGCAGCTCGGGCGCGCCGACGCGCAGCTTGTCCGCGACCTCGCTCTCCTGGTCGCCGAACACGGCCTCGACGTACTCGTCGACGATGCGGCGCCGCTCCTCGGCGGTCATGGTGGTCAGGTCCGTCATGCGCTCCAGCTCCTCTGGCTCGGTGGATCGGGCGACGGCGGCCAGCACCGCGCGCTGCAGGCGCAGCGTGCGGATCTGCGCGTCGAGCGCACGGGCGTGCTCGGCGGCGACGTCCGCGAGCGTCGTCTCGGCGGACAGCACCCGCCGGACGTCGTCGAGGCCGACCCCGAGCTCGCGCAGCGTCCTCACGAGCCGGGCGCGCGGGACGGCGTCGGGCGCGAACACCCGGTAGCCGCCGTCCGTCCGCCCGGCCTCGGGAAGCACGCCGTTGTCCGCGTAGAACCGGAGGGTCCGCACGGACAACCCGGTGCGCCTTGCCAGCTGGCCGATCGTCATCGCCTTCAAGCCTGCGGTCTCCACCAGGTGGAGAGTCAAGCGGGTTCTACGAGAAGCGCTTCGCGAACCACAGATCCGCGTACGGCTCGGCGTTGAACGGCGGCACCTCGGCGTAGCCCGCCGACCGGTACAGGCGTACGGCCTCGGTGAGCGCGGCGTTGGTCTCTAGGCGCGTGCCGGGCGCTTGGGCGGCGCGGGCGCGGTGCTCGAGGTCGGCGAGGAGGCGGCGGCCGAGGCCGAGCCCACGCACGTCGGGGCTCACCCACATCCGCTTCAGGTCGCTCGGCTCGCCGGGGTGGTGCTTGACCGCGCCGCACGCGACCGGGTCACCGTGCAGGTACGCGACGACGAACTCGCCGTGCGGAGGCCGGGTCTCGTGGGGGAGCGCGGTGGCGCCGCTGCGCGGGTCGAACGGGCGGTCTGAGCGCTCGCGCAGCTCGGCCACGTACGCGTCGAGGCACGCGAGCGCGTGCGGGTGCTCGGGGTCGACCGCGCGCAGCTCGACGATGCCGGCGGTGAGGAGCCGCTCGACCGTCCGCATCGCCTCGACGAGCCGCGTGCGCTGCGTGGGCGCGAGCGGGGTGAGGAACGAGCGCGCGAGGTCGTCGCTGCGAGCGTCGTACAGCGCGCGCTCCTCGGCGCCCGCGGGGGTGAGCCGAACGATGCGCGCGCGGCGGTCGCCGGGGACCTCCTCGACGGTGACGAGCCCGTCCGCCTCCAGCCGGCGCAGCAGCCGGCTGACGTAGCCCGAGTCGAGGTCGAGCCGCTCGCGCAGCGCCCGCACCTCCACGCCCTCCGCGCCGACCTCCCACAGCATCCGCGCGGCGCCGAGCGGCCGGTCGCGGCCGAGGTACCGCTCGTGCAGCGCGCCGACCTGTGCGGTGACGGTCCGGTTGAAGCGCCGCACCTCCGCCACCTCCGCCGCTGCCCCGTCCGCATCCATTCTCTGACCTTAGTCAGAGACCGATCGGTCGGCAAGCAGCGCGCGCAGCGTCGCCTTCAGGCGCACGCGCTCATCAGGGTCGAGCGGCGCCAGGAACTCCGCCTCGGCCGCCGCGACCGCGCGGCGGGCGCGGGGGAGGAGCCGGCGGCCCTTCGCCGTCACGTGCAGGGCGAACGCGCGGCGGTCGTCGGGGTCGCGGCGGCGCTCCACCGCGCCGAGGCGCTCCAGCTCGTCGATCACTGCGACCGTGGTCGTGCGGTCGACGCCCTGGCGCTGGCCGAGTCGGCGCTGGGAGAGCGGGCCCTCCGCGGCGAGGATCGCCAGCGCGCCCACGGCCTTCGGCGTGATGCCCAGCGGCGCGAGCGCGTCGAGCGCCAGCCGCCGGTTCGCGTCGTGCGCTCGGCCGAGGAGCGGGCCGAGCAGGTCGCCGGTGGGGTGGTCGTCGTGCGGCAATATGGGTAGGCTAGCTGATGGTCAGTACCACTGACGATCTTCGAAGGAGTGGTTCTTCGTGACCAGCGTGTCGGTCCGGTACATCGTCGACGACGTGGAGGCGGCCAGCGGCTTCTATCAGGAGGTGCTCGGCTTCGCGCCCGTCGCGCAGCCCGCGCCCGGGTTCGCGATCCTCTCGCGCGGCCCGCTCCGCCTCCTGCTCTCCGCGCCCTCCGGCCCCGGCGGCGCGGCCCAGCCCGCCGCGGACGGCGGGCGGCCCGAGCCCGGCGGGTGGAACCGCATCCAGCTCGAGGTCGACGACCTCGCCGCGACGGTGGAGGAGCTGCGCGGCCGCGGCGCGCGGCTGCGCAGCGACGTCGTCACCGGCCGCGGCGGCGCGCAGGTGCTGGTCGACGACCCGTCCGGCAACCCGGTCGAGCTCTTCCAGCCCGCCGGCTAGGCGGACAGCAGCCGCGCGAGCGCGAAGGGGGAGAGGTCGATCGCGCTCGCGCCCGTCGTGGCGAGCTGCGCGACGGCCTCGCCGATCGCGGTGGAGTGCTTGAAGCCGTGGCCCGAGCAGGGCGAGACGACGAGCAGCGTCTCGTCCTCCGGGTGCGTGTCGATCGCGAAGCCCGAGTCGGCCGTGGTCGTGTAGAGGCACGACCGCGCGCGCACCGCCTCGGGCAGCAGCCCCGGCAGCCGGCCGGCGAGGTAGCGGGCGTGCATCGCGCGCGACTCGTCGGCTCCCACCGCGACGACCCGGTCCTCCGGCGCGCGCAGCGTCCGCGCGAACTGCTCGGACGCGACCTTCACGCCGCCCTCCGGCCCGTCGAGCGCGGGGAAGCCGTAGAAGAACTCCTCCGGCCCGTCGCCGGTGATCCAGATGTAGACGGGCAGGTCGCGGTGCGCCTCGTACGCGCCCGGCGCCAGCGCGAACCAGTGCAGCACCTGGCGCGAGACGGCGAACAGCGACGCCAGCTCGGGCCGCAGCGACGTCAGCCACGCGCCGGCGGAGAGCACGATCCGGTCCGCGTGCACGACCTCGCCGCCGGCGCACACGACCTGCCCGCCGCCCACGCGCACGACTTCCGTGTCGCGCCGCAGGTCCGCACCGTGTGCCGACGCAAGACGCAGCTGTGCCGAGACCGCGGCCTCGGGCCGGACGAACCCCGCGGTCGGCTCGTACACGCCCCGCTCGTCGCCGCGCAGCGCGAACGTCGGCAGCGCCTCCGCGAGCGCCGCCGCGTCGAGCTCCTCCACCCGCACGCCGGCTGTGCGCCCGGCCGCCACCGTCGCCGCGAGGAAGTCCTCGGCGCCGTGCTGGCCCCGGCCGCCCGGTGCGCTCAGCACCACGCCGCCGCACGACGTGAGGATGTCGACGCCGCCCGCCTCGGCCGACAGCTCCTCCCACAGCGCGTGCGACCGCACCGCCAGCGGCACGTACGCCGCGCCCTCGCCGATCGCCAGGCGCGTGATGCGCGTGTCGCCGTGGGTGGAGCCGTGGGCGTGCGGCGGCGACCAGCGGTCGAACCCGACCACCCGCGCGCCCGTCCGCGCAGCGTGCCACGCCACGGCGCTGCCCATCGCGCCGAGGCCGACGATCGCGACGTCGTAGGAGGGCGGCGTCAACGCCGCACGCGGTCCCGGATGCGCGTCACGGCGGGAGAGCCTGACACGGCGCCGGGCGCATCACGTGGGTTGGCACGTGTCCGCTCACATCGATCCCTCAAGTCCGCGCGGCGGCGACCGATCCCTCCGGGTGCAGATCGACCAGGCGGCGTCAACGCCGCCAATTTGTGAAGCCGCCGGGCCACAAGCGACCCGGGACTCCCTTTCAACACGCACGATCTAGCAGCGGTTCCGAGCCGGCCCCTGGGCCGGCTCTTCCGCGTTCCAGAGCGCCGCGCTGCGCGCCTCCGCGGCCGTGTCGTGGATGCGCTGCAGGTTGCGGCCGCCGCGCGCGAAGGTCGCCGCCACCGCCGCCGGGACCTCGTCGGGCCCGAACCGGCGCGCCAGCCACCGCGCCGGCCGGACGTGCGTGAGCCCGGTCGCGCGCGTCGCCCGCGCGGGCGCACGCCGGCACGCACCGTCGACCCGCCCGAGCCAGTACGCGCCGTCCCCGTCGCGCGTCCACACGAGCGCGCCGTCCGGGAGCGCGGCGAACCGCGCGATCCGCCGCTCGGCCGTGTCCCCGATCCCGACGAGACCGTGCTCGACGCCGTACTCGGCGCCCGCGCCGGCGGGCACGTCGTCGCGCTCGCGGGCGCGCATCGGCGCGCGGTGGATCGGGTCGGCGGCCATCGCGGCCGCGACGCTACTTCACGTGGACGTCGACGCGCCCTCGCCGAGCCTGCTCGGCGACGCGGTGCGCGGTGTCGGCGATGGACAGCACGAGGTCGTGCTGCGGGCCCTTGCCGGCGTTCAGCTCGGGAACCGGCGCCGGGTTCGCCTGCGCCGATTCGCGCAGGGCGGCCATCAGGTTCGAGAGCGGGGCCGGCGGGAAGATCTGCTGCGGTCCGTAGGACATGTCGGTCACCTGGGTGGTCGGCTGTCTGAGCCCGAGTGAACCACCGTCACACCGGTTCTTGGTGCGATCTGGACACGCGTCCGGGTGGCTGCGCGCCCGCTTCCGGGTACGCCGACCCCGAGACCGCGACCAGAGGAGGTCAGAGCCATGGCCGCAGACGATCCCGGCACCCGTCCGCTCCAGCCGGAGGAGGGTGCGACGGACGCGCGACGCGACCGCGACTTCGAGGACGTGGAGCAGCACGTCGACGAGGTCGACCGCGACCGGCCGGAGGCGCACCTGGGCGACCAGGTCGACCGTGAGGCCGACGCGGAGCGGCAGACGCTGCAGGGCGGCGAGGGGAGCTAGACCGCCGGCGCGCCGGCGGGCTCCGGCGCGGCCTCCGGGTCGCCGTTCGCGGCGGGCAGCGTGAACCAGAAGCGGCTGCCCTCACCCGGCTCGGAGTCGACCCCGATCGTCCCGCCGAGCCGTCTGACGAGCCGCTCCGCCAGCGCGAGCCCGATCCCGACGCCGCCGGGCCGGTCCGCGGGCTCCACGCGCGCGAACATCGTGAAGATCCGCTCCTGCTGCGCCGGCGGGATGCCGATGCCGTTGTCCGCGACGACGATCCGCCACGGGCCGGCATCACGCTGCGGCCGGTCGGCGCTGATCTCGATCCGCGGCGTCCGGTCGCCGGTGAACTTCAGCGCGTTGCCGACCAGGTTCTGCAGCACGTTGACGAGCAGGTCCGCGTCGGCGAGGACGGTGGGGAGCGCGCCGGCGTCGTACACGACCTCGGCCTGGCGTTCCTCGATCCCGGCGTGGAGGTTGTGCAGGACCATGTCGAGCGCACCCGCGACCGAGACCGGCTGGAGCGTGACCTCGAGCTGACTCGAGCGGGCGTAGCGCAGCAGGCCGTCGATCAGCCGCCGCATCCGCTCCGACCCGCCGGTGATGTGATCGAGGTACTTGCGGCCCTGCTCGTCGAGGACGTCGCCGTAGCGCCGCTGGAGCAGGTCCGCGAACCCCGACAGCGTCTGCAGCGGCGCCGCGAGGTCGTGCGCGGCGACCGACGCGAACCGCTGCAGCTCGGCGTTGGCCGCCGCCAGCTGCTCCGCGCTCGCGCGCAGCCGCTCCTCGTGCTGGCGGCGCGTCGTCAGGTCGCGGGTGATCTTCGCGAACCCGGTCAGCGTCCCGTGCTCGTTGCGCAGCGCGGTGATGAGGACGTGCGCCCAGAACTGCCGGCCGTTCTTGCGGACGCGCCAGCCCTCCTCCTCGAACCTGCCCTCGCGCGCGGCGACCTCGAGCTCGTACCCGGGGTGGTTCCGGTCGCGGTCCTCCTGCGTGTAGAAGACCGAGAAGTGGCGGCCGGCGATCTCGTCCTCGGTGTAGCCGTTGATGTGCTCGGCGCCCGCGTTCCACGTGCGGATGTGGCCGCCCGCGTCGAGGAGGAAGATCGCGTAGTCGCGGACGTTCTCGACGAGCATGCGGAACTGGCCGAGCTCCTCGTTGGCGGCGCTCAGCTCCAGCGCGCTGGCGCGCAGCTGCTCCTCGTTGAGGCGGCGGCTCGTGAGGTCACGGGTGACCTTGCCGAACCCGACGAGCGTCCCGCTCGCGTCGCGGAGCGCGGTGATGATCACGCTCGCCCAGAAGCGCGAGCCGTCCTTGCGGACGCGCCAGCCCTCGTCCTCGTAGCGGCCGGTCGCGGTCGCCACCTTCAGCTCGTACGCGGGGTAGTCGCGCGCGTTGTCCTCGTCCGTGTAGAAGCGGGAGAAGTGCGAGCCGATGATGTCGTCGGCGGTGTAGCCCTTGATGCGCTCGGCGCCGGCGTTCCACGTCCGGATGCAGCCGTCCGGGTCGAGCACGAACATCGCGTACTCGGTCTGCGAGTCGATCAGGAGCCGCAGGTGCTGGGAGAAGTCGGGGCGAGCGTCGGGCATGGAGCGGGGTCAACCTGCCCGGACGTGGCCGTTGCGAACCTCCGCCTGGACGGGTGTCCGTTTCGCCGTGCCGGCGCGGTGCCCTGCACGTCCTAACCCGGGACGGGTCCGCGCGTTGCGGCGGCGCGTGCGGCTTCGAGCGCCTCGACGAGCGCCGCGGGCTGCGCGAGCGCCGCGCAGTGGCCCGCGTCGACGGCGGTCGTCTCGACGCCGAGCCGCTCGCGGGCGAGGCGGGTGACGAGGTCGAGGGGGAGCAGCCGGTCGCGCGCCCCGGCGATGACGGCGGTGGGGACGTCGGGCCACGCGTCGAGCGGCCAGACCTCGCCGAACGGCTTGTCGGCCATCTCGCCGTCCTCGCCGGCCAGGGCCTGCTCGGTGAGGTGGTCGGGGACGTCGTGGAAGAACGCCGAGCGCACGTCGAAGGGCGCGTCGGGGTCGCGGCCCTCGCGCAGGGCCAGCGCCCGGCTCGCCTCGAGCTGGCCGCTGCTCGCCCACCAGCCGCCGGGGGTCTCGCCGGGCGCGGGGATCATCGGGCACAGCAGCACGAGCAGCCGCACGTCGAGCCGGTCGACCGCGGGCGGGGCGTAGAAGCCGGCCATCGACTGGGCGACGAGGACGACGTCCCGGGCGCCGGCCGCGGCGGCGACGATCGCGTCCGCGTGCTCGCTCAGCCCGCCGTCCGGATCGGTCATGTCGAGCTCGGGCGCGATGACCGTGTGGCCGCGCTGCTCCAGCAGGGGCGTGATGCGGTGCCAGAACCAGGCCTTGCCGCCGGCGCCAGGGACGAGGACGTAGGTGCTCATGCTCCCTGTGACGGCGCCGGCCCGCGAAGCTCATCGCTCCAGCCCTCGAAGGCCAGCTCGACCGGGCCCGCGTAGCGCGCCCGCGCGCGGTCCTCGAGGCCGTCCTCGCCGGGGAGGAGGTGGGTGAGGAGGAGCCGGCCGGCGCCCGCCTCGGCGGCCAGCGCGCCGGCCTGGCCCGCCGTGAGGTGGCCGTGCTGCGCGGCCAGCTGCTCGTCGCGCGCGAGCGTGGCTTCGAGGACGAGCAGGTCGGCGTCACGGGCGAAGTCGACGGTGGGCCCGCCGTCGGCGCCGTAGACGACCGCCGCCTGCCCGTCCTCCACACGCGCGGCGAAGCACGGCTGGGCGTGGGAGGTCACACCGAACGTGAGCTCGAGGTCGCCCACCTCGAGGCGGCTCGAGCTGTCGTACTCGGCGACGTCGAAGGCCGCGTCGAACCGGTCGCGCGCGCCGAACGCCGCGTCGAGCTGCGCGAGCACCTCGCGGCCGCCGCCGCGCGGGACGAGCAGGCGCGGGCGCCGCTCCCCGAACGCCGCGCGCGCGACCTCGCCCGACAGCGGGAGGAGGTCGAGCACGTGGTCCATGTGCGGGTGCGAGACGACGATCGCGTCGAGCCGCGCCAGCACCCCGCGCCGCCACAGCCGCTCGACCGTCCCCGGCCCGCAGTCGAGCAGCACGGTCGCGCCGCCGTCGTCGCTGACGAGGTACGACGGGCACGCGCCGAGCAGCGGCGCCGCCCCCGCGAACCCGACGACCTCGAACCGCATCAGGTCGGCGTCGCCGCGCGGCCGCCGGGGATCGCGTCGGCCAGGTGCGCGTGCTGCTCGCGCAGCTCGCGCTTGAGCAGCTTGCCGCTCGGGTTCTTCGGGAGCGCCTCGACGACCGCGACGGCCTTCGGGACCTTGAACGGGGCGAGCCGCTCGCGCGCGTGCGCGCGAAGGTCCTCCTCGGTCAGCGTCGCGCCGGGCTTGGCGACCGCGATCGCCACCACCGCCTCGATCCACGTCGGGTGCTTGACGCCGACGACCGCGACCTCCGCCACCGCGTCGTGCTCGTACAGCGCCTCCTCGACCTCGCGCGACGCGACGTTCTCGCCGCCGGTCTTGATCATGTCCTTGATGCGGTCGACGACGGTCAGGTAGCCCTCGTCGTCGAGCACGCCGAGGTCACCGGAATGGAACCATCCGTTCCGGAACGCGTCAGCGGTCTTCTCCGGGTCGTCGAGGTACTCGAGGATCGCGTGCGGTGAGCGGTGGACGATCTCGCCGACCTCGCCGACCGCGACGTCGTTGCCCTCGGGGTCGACCACGCGCGTCTCGACGTTGAGCGCCGCGCGCCCGGCGCTGCCTGCCTTGCGGACCTGGTCCTCGGGCTGGAGCATCACCGCGACCGGCGCCATCTCGGTCTGCCCGTAGAAGTTCCACAGGCGGACGTCGGGGAGGCGCTCGCCGATCTCCTTCAGCACCTCGACCGGCATGATCGCCGCGCCGTAGTAGCCCTTGCGCAGCGAGCTGAGGTCACGCCGGTCGAAGTCGGGGTGGCGGAGGAGGCCGATCCACACCGTCGGCGGCGCGAACAGCTTCGTCACGCGGTGGCGCTCGATGTGCTCCAGCACGACCGCCGGGTCGGGCGCGGGGACGATGATCGACTGCGCGCCGAGCTGGATGTCGGGGACGAGGAAGCAGTGCTGCTGGGCGCAGTGGAACAGCGGCATCGCGTGCAGCTCGACGTCGTCGGTCGTCATCCCGCCGTCCACGATGCAGCTCGTGTACTGCGCGATCAGCGCGGCGTGCGACAGGACCGCGCCCTTCGGTCGCGACTCCGTGCCGGAGGTGTAGAGGATCTGCGCAGGCGCGTCGGGCCCGAGCGGGATCGCCGGCTCGCTCGCGTCCTCGTGCGCGAGCAGCGCGTCGAACGGCTCCCACCCGTCCGGCGGCGCGCCGTCGCCCGCCACGACCCGCGCGACGTCGCCGCCGGCCGCCGCGAGCGCCTCGGTCGCCACGTCGAGCAGCGCGTCCTGGGCGATCAGCACCTTCGCGCGCGAGTGGCCGAGCACGTAGCCCGCCTCGGCGCCGTTGAGCATGAAGTTGATCGGCACGAGCACCGCGCCGGCGCGCGCGACGCCGAAGATCGCCTGGGCGTAGCGGACCGAGTTGCGCGACAGCAGCGCGACGCGGTCACCGGGCGCGACGCCGCGGGCGCGGAGCGCGTTCGCGATGCGGCTCGCGTCGCCGTCCAGCTCGGCGAACGTCCGCGTCGTCTGCGCGTCGCTGACGGCCATCCGCTCCGGGTACCGAGCGGCGGACCGCCGCAGCAGATCGGCCAGCGAGTTGCGCCGCGCGAGCGCGACGGTCTCCGTCAGGTCGGACATGGGCACCTCTCCTCCGGGGTGGGATCGCGGCCCATTCTGACGCACCGTCGAATGCGCCTCGACCTGCGCGCGCGACGCCGCGCCGCGGGTACGGTTGGCGGGCGATGGGGAGCGAACCGGCACTGCGCGCGGTCCTCACGGCCGGCTGGCTCGTGGCCCCGGCGGCGGGCGCTCGCGGGCGCGCGGCTTCTCGGCGGTCTCGGCCGGGCCGCGGCCTGGCGCGGATGGAAGGGCAGCGGGAGCTTCGCCGGCGGTGAGCGCGGACGCGCCGGTAGTGTCGCGCGATGGCGGCGGACCCGACGCAGACGGACCCCGACAAGTACCGCGTGCTCTTCGAGAACGAGCGCGTGCGCGTCCTCGAGTACCACGACCGCCCGGGCGACCGCACCTCGCCGCACGCGCACCCGGACAGCGTGATGGTGACCCTGAGCGGGTTCGACCGGCGGCTGATCCATGGCGACCGGAAGGCGGAGGTCCGGCTGGAGGCGGGACAGGCGCGGTGGATCGCGGCGCAGGAGCACAGCGGGGAGAACATCGGCACGACCGACACGCGCTCGATCTTCGTGGAGCTCAAGGAGCCGCGCCCGGCGAGCGGTTCTGGTGGTGCGCCGCTCGGCCCGGCCGGCGCGTGACCTGGCGGCCTACTCCGCCGCGGTGACGCGGTAGCGATCCCGGTTCGGGCCGCCGCCGGTGCACGCCCAGCGGTACGGGAAGTCGTCGGTCGTCGGGCGGCAGGTCCAGCGGATGCCGGCGTGGCGAACGGTCCGCCGCTCGGTGAACGCGCTCACGTCCTGACCCCAGTAGCGGCGCAGCAGCCCCTTCGCGGTCGCGCACTTCAGCGTGCCCTTGGCGACCTTCACCAGTGCGCCGCCGTCGGTGAACTGCCGGCCGACGACGCCGCAGTCGCGCGCGGCGGAGGCCGCCGATGCGGTCGCGGCGGGCAGGACGGCGAGGACCGCGGCGAGCGCGACGAGGGGGAGGAGCCGGGACATGCGCGCGACCCTACCGGGACGTCGAGACCCCCGCGTTCGTGCGGATCGGGACGGCGGCGAGGCGCGGGCGTCAGTCAGGCCGCCGCGCGCCGCAGACGCGCGACGTGCGCCTGCGCGATCGGCCGCGCGGGATCGTCGGCGTCGAGCAGCGAGAGGAGCAGCTCGGCCGCCTGGCGGTCGTCGCCGCCGCTCCCGCCGTCGGTGCACCAACGCAGGAGCAGCTCGGTGTTGCCCGCGGTCATGATCGCCCGGCGCACCGTCGCGTCGAGCCGCGAGCGCCGCTCCACGACGAGCTCGACCTCCGACTCGGGCAGCAGCGCGTCCGGGTACGCCTCCAGCGCCGCGCCGACCGCGCCGTCCTCCAGCGCCCGCTCCACCGCGACGAAGTCGACCACCACGTCCGACGCGAGCCGGTACGGGCGCGCGAGGACCGCGCCCGCGAGCAGCCCGCGCAGCCGCGACAGCTCCGCGCGCACGGTGACCGGCTTGCCGCGCTCGCCGTACAGCTCCAGCGCCAGCTGCTCGGCCGTCAGCCCGCGCGGGTTGAGCGCGAGCAGCGCGAGGATCTCGGCGTGGCGCGCGCTCAGCGGGAGCGCCTCGCCGCCGACGATCGCCACCGGCCGGCGGCCCAGCAGCTCCAGCCGCACCGGCGCGACCGGCGGCGCGGGCACCGCAGGCGAGACCGACGGCGCCGACTCCCACAGCAGGAGCGCGTCCTCGCCCGGCAGCGGCTCGGCGACCGCGACGCGCCCGTTCTCCAGCACGATCTCGCCGCCGCCCCGCGGCACCACGACGCGCCCGCTCACCCAGTCGTGCGGCACCGCCATCACCACGCGGCCCGCCGCCGTCACCAGCGCCGACGGCCGCGCGTGCCCCGCGATCCGCCCGAGGTACCGCTCCCGCAGCAGCGCGTCCCGCCGGGCGACCTGCTCGCGCAGGAACGCCTCGGCCATCCCGGCTGCGGCGGTCACCAGCGACAGCGTGTGCGGGTGCGCGGTCTTCAGGTGCCCGGTCAGGTCGATCACGCCGACGATGTCGCCGGTCTCCGGGTCGTGGATCGGCGCGCCGCTGCACTGCCACGGGTGCACACGCCGGCTCCAGTGCTCGGCCGAGAAGATCTGCACCGGGTGGTCGACCGTCACAGCGGTCCCCAGCGCGTTCGTCCCTGCGCCGGCCTCCGACCAGTCCGCGCCGCAGACGAGGTGCATGTTCTCGGTCGCCTCGATCACGCGCCGGTGGCCCTCGATCCACAGCAGCACGCCGCGCGCGTCGCTGATGACGAGCATGTGGCCCGCGGCGGTCGTGGCGTCTGACAGCAGCGTCCGCAGCACCGGCAGCACGGGGAAGAGCGGGTGCGCGTGCCAGCGCGCGTCGATCTCCCGCTCGTCCATCACGATCGGCGGCAGGTGCCGGTCAGGATCGAGCCCGGCCGAGCGCTCCCACGACTGCGCGACGACCGCGCGCACCGCCGAGCGGATGTCGCGGCCCTCGGTGAAGGCGGCGTGCGAGCGCTGGAGCGCCCGGGCGTGCGTCAGCCGATCCGACAACGGATCGACCGCCAGCCAGCTGCTCCTCCGCGACGCAACCATGACCCGCCCCGCAGGCTACCGCCGCAACGTTCGTGCAACCGCGCCGGATGCAGCGTTGATGCAACGTTCGCGGGCGTAGCGTCGCGGCCGTCCCGCAGGACCTCAGAGGAGAGGAACCGCCACATGGCCACCGCTGCCCCCGCCGCATCCGAGCGCCAGTTCGCCGGAGGTCACCGCCAGCTGCTCATCGACGGCGAGTTCGTCGACGCCGCCGCCGGCGCCACCTTCGAGACCGTCGACCCCGGCACCGGCGAGATCCTCGCCACCGTCGCGCGCGGGGAGGCCGAGGACGTCGACCGCGCCGTCGCCGCGGCCCGGCGCGCGTTCGAGGACGGCCCGTGGTCGCGCATGACGCCCTCCGAGCGCGGCCGGATCATCCACCGCATCGGCGACCTGATCGCCGAGCACGGGGAGGAGCTGGCCGAGCTCGAGGCGCTCGACAACGGCAAGCCCAAGGCGGTCGCGCTGGCCGCGGACGTCGCGCTCGCAGCCGACCTGTTCTGGTACATGGCGGGCTGGGCGACGAAGCTCAAGGGCGGCACGATCACGCCGTCCGTGCCGTACCTGCCGGGCGCCGAGTTCCACGCGTACACGCTGCGCGAGCCGGTCGGCGTCGTCGGCCAGATCATCCCGTGGAACTTCCCGCTGCTGATGGCGGCGTGGAAGCTCGGGCCGGCGCTCGCGACCGGCTGCACGGTCGTGCTCAAGCCGGCGGAGCAGACGCCGCTGTCCGCGCTGCGGCTGGGCGAGCTGCTGCTGGAGGCCGGCGTGCCGGACGGCGTCGTCAACGTCGTCACGGGCTTCGGGGAGCCGGGCGCCGCGCTGGCCGCCCACCCGGACGTCGACAAGGTCGCGTTCACCGGCTCCACCGAGGTCGGCAAGCTGATCGCGCAGGCCGCGGGCCGGACGAACCTCAAGCGCGTCTCGCTCGAGCTCGGCGGCAAGTCCCCGAACATCATCTTCGACGACGCCGACGTGGACGCCGCGATCGCCGGCGCCGCGCAGGGCATCTTCTTCAACCAGGGCGAGGTGTGCTCGGCGGGCTCGCGCCTGTACGTGCACGAGCGCCACTTCGACCAGGTCGTCGAGGGCGTCAGCGCGGCGGCGAAGGCCATCAAGGTCGGCCACGGCCTCGACCCCGAGACGGAGATGGGGCCGCTCGTCTCTCAGGAGCAGTTCGACCGCGTCACCGGCTACCTGCGCAAGGGCGTCGACGAGGGCTCGCGCGCGGTCGCCGGCGGCAACGCGTACGACCGCCCGGGCTGGTTCGTCGAGCCGACCGTGCTCGTCGACGCGCAGCCCGAGCACGCGATCGTCCGCGAGGAGATCTTCGGCCCGGTCATCGCCGCGATGCCGTTCTCCGAGGTCGACGACCTCGCCCGCCAGGCCAACGACTCGCACTACGGCCTCGCCGCCGGCGTGTGGACGCGCGACGTGAGCAAGGCCCACCAGCTCGCCAAGCGCATCAAGGCGGGCACGGTCCACGTGAACACGTACCACGTGTTCAGCGCCGAGCTGCCCTTCGGCGGCTTCAAGCAGTCCGGCTGGGGCCGCGAGATGGGCGAGGAGGTCCTCGGCAACTACCTCGAGACCAAGTCGGTGATCGTCGGCCTGTAGCCCGTACCACTGGGGAGGTGTCGCCTCGACCAAGCGTCCATGGGGCCTTGCCGCAGGCCCCGTGGACGCCGATCCCCAAGGCATGGAACAGGTCGAGAGACTCACAGACACGGACGTCGTGTCGCTCGACGAGCGCATCGCCAAGGTGGTGGAGCGTTGCGGCGGCGAGTGCGTCGTCAAGCGCTACACGCACTGGTTCACCGGCCGTCTGCCGGTGCACGAGGCGCTCGTCCTGCGCGCCGGCTAGTACGGGCGGTTACGAGCCGCGCGCGCGGGCAGACTGCGCGCCATGGCTCGACTGACCCCGCTCCTGCTCACCGCCGCCGTCCTCGCCGCGCCCGCCCCGGCGCTCGCCTCGCAGGACGTCCCCAAGCTGCCCGACAGCACCAAGGGGACGACCTCCTGCGGCGAGAGCTCGCGCAACGGCGCGACGTTCCGCGTCTACGTGACGAAGGGGAAGCTGAGCTGCCGACGGGCCCGTGCCGTCGTCCGCCGCTCCAACCCCACCACGGTCAAGGGGTGGGAGTACTTCGACTGGACGAAGGGCGGCAACGGGCCCTGGTCGGACGTCTACGTCAGCGCGAGCGGCCGGACGGTGATCGGCGCGATCATGCGGGGCTGAGCGCGGGCTCGCCCTGCGCCGCGGCGTCCGCGGACGGCTTCGGCGCGCGCGTCGTGGTGAGGCCGAGGACGAGCGCGACGAGCACGAGGCCGGCGCCCACGAGGAACGCGAGGTGGTAGCCGCCGTTGAGCGCGTCCGCGGTCGCCTCGCCGGCCTTCGTGAGGGCGTCGGTCCGCTCCGTCGCGACGGTCGCCAGGACGGCCAGGCCGATCGCGCCGCCGGCCTGCACGGTCGTGTTGACCAGGCCGCTCGCCAGGCCCGCGTCCTGCGGCGTCGCGCCGGACATCGCGAACGTCATCAGCGCGGGGAACGTCATCCCGGCGCCGACGCCGAACAGCACCATCGGCGGCAGCACGTCGGTGAGGAAGTTCCCGTCGACCGGCGTGCGGGCGAAGAGCAGGAGCGCGACGCCGATGATCGGCAGGCTGCTCAGCATCGTCGTCCGGGCGCCGAGGCGCATGATGAGCTTCTCGCTGAAGCCCAGCGACAGCAGGCCCATGATCACGCTGCCGGGGGCGAACGCGAGGCCGACCTCGAGCGGGTCGTAGCCCAGGATGCGCTGCAGGTACAGCGCGCCGAGGAAGAACATCGAGAACATGCCGCTCACCAGCAGCGCCATGACGAGGTTCGTGCCCAGGACGTTCGGGGCCTTGACGACGCGCAGCGGCATCAGTGGGTTCGCGATGCGGCCCTGGCGAACGACGAACGCGACAAGGGCGACGATCGCGATCGGGCCGAGGACGAGCGGGCGGGTGGTCGTCCAGCCGTGCTCGCCCGCGTCGAGGATCGCGTAGACCGCGAGCATGAGGCCGCCGGTGACGAGCGCCGCGCCGGTCCAGTCCGCGCCCTCGCCGAACCCGACGCCGGGCTTGTCGTCGACGAGCCGCTTGGCCGCGATGGCGACGCCGAGGCCGATCGGGACGTTGATGAAGAAGATCCAGTGCCAGTTGATGAGCTCGGTCAGCGCGCCGCCGGCGAGGAGGCCGATCGAGCCGCCCGCGGACGCCACGAAGCCGTAGACGCCGATCGCCTTCGCCTGCTCCCGCGGCTCGGGGAACATCGTCACGATCATCCCGAGGACGACCGCGCTCGCCAGCGCGCCGGACGCGCCCTGCACGAACCGCGCCCCGATCAGCATCCCCTGCGTCTGCGCGACGGCGCACAGCAGCGAGCTGATGGTGAAGACGACGATGCCGGCGAGGAAGACGCGGCGCTGCCCGATCAGGTCGCCGATCCGCCCGGCGAGCAGGAGCAGTCCACCGAACGCGATCAGGTACGCGTTCACCACCCACGCCAGCCCGCTCTGGGAGAACGTGAGGTCGTCCTGGATCGATGGGAGCGCGACGTTCACGATCGTCGCGTCGAGGACGATCATCAGCATGCCGGCGCACAGGACGTACAGCGCCAGCCAGCGGCGGTCGGGAGTGTTCGCGGTGGGGGTCATGGTGGTGTAGACCGGCGGGGCGCCCGGAACTCATCGCCGCGCCGGCGGTTCGAATCCGAACACGCGCGTTTGCGGGCGAATCGCCGTGGGGATGGATCTCGTGCCATGACGCACATCACCCTCGACGACGGCAGCGTGCTCCGGGTCGCCACGACGGCCGACACCCTCCTGCAGGCGCTCGGCGGCGGGAGCGGGAAGGTCGGGGTGCAGGACGGCGACACGTGGGAGTGGCGCTGGGTCCCGGTCGCGTCCATCCGCGCGATCGACGGCCGCCCGTGGCTCGGTCGCCGCTCGCTCACGCCGCGCTGAGCAGCGCCCAGATCGTCGCCGCGGTCTCGCGCTCCTCGCCGCGCCGCGTGACCTGCTGCCACGTGAAGCGCTGGTTGCGGATGCCGGCGCGGGTGAGCGCCGCGTCGCGGCGGCGGTCGGCGATCGCGGCGGTGACGGTGCCGTGCGTGGCCATCCCGTCGGTCTCGACCGCGACCCGCTGCTCCGGCCAGAAGAAGTCGAGCGTGTAGTCGCCGAAGCGCGCGTTCACCTTCGGCCGCGGGATGCCATGGCGCGCGCAGAGCTCGAGGAACCGTCGCTCGAGCTCCTGGTTCGTCGGGGCGCCGTCGAAGTGCGCGACGGCCCGTGCGAGCTTCCGCGCGCCCGGTCGCCCACGCATCTCGGCTTGCACGGTGGCGAGGTCGAAGATCCGCTGACGCTCCGCTCCCTCGACCGCCCGGTCCACGATCCGCTGCGGGGCGGTCGCGGCGAGGTCGACGAGCGTCCGCGCCGGCGTCGTGACCGGGATCCCGTCCACCACCGTGCGCGGGACAGTCGTCGAGCGATGCACGATGAACCCGTCGCGCCGCTTCGCGGTGCCCCGGCCGGGCGACGTCACGTGGATGAGGCTCCCGCCACCCTCCAACATCCCGTGCAGCTCGGCGGCGGTCCGGTGACTCGCCGCCGAGCCAGGTCCCGCGGCGAGTGCGGCGGCGATGATGCGCCCTCGCGGCGTCACGAACGGATGACCGACGGCGTAGATGCCACGGTGAACGGGGTGGAGTGAGCGCCCCAGGCGCTTCCCCACGACCTGCCGCGAGAACCCCGCGTCCAGGATCTGCCACCGCGCGACGACCCCGTGCTGCCGCGCCGCCTTCGCTGCCAGCCACCATTCGAGCGCACTCGACACACTTTCGACTCCCATGCGGGGTCGAAGGTGTGCCGGGTTGGAGGTTCGCCCCTAGGTGATGGAGAGGTGGGGCGGGTCCGCGCCCGCGCGGGTGCAGGTGAGCGCCGCGACGCGGACGGCGAACGCCGTGGCCTCGTGGAGCGCCGCGGCATCCGTGAGGTCGGCGCGGCCGCGGCCGTGCGCGTGCCACCAGGCGAGGAACGCGCCCGCGAACGCGTCGCCCGCGCCGATGGTGTCGACGACCTCGATCGGGGGCGCCGGGACCGCCACCGTGTCGTGGAGCGTCACGATCTCGGCGCCGTCGCCACCGAGCGTCACGAGGCCGACCACGCCCGAGCCGCGGGCCAGGAGCCGCCGCATCGCGTCTGCCGGCGCCTCGGCAGGCAGCAGCCACGCCAGGTCCTCCGCGCTCGCCTTCACGACGTCCGCGCGCGCGAGCACCCGATCCAGCCGCGCGCGGTACGCGGCCTCGTCGCTCACCGTGGACGGCCGCACGTTGGGGTCGAGGAGCACGACCGTGTCGTCGCCCGCGCGCGCGACGAGCTCCTCCAGCACGCGCGCCATCGGCTCCAGCACGAGCCCGAGCGTCCCGACGCACAGCGCGGCGACGTCCGGCGGCAGAGCGGCGGAGGTGAGCCCGGGTGCGGACGTCCCGTTGAAGTAGAAGCGGTAGGCCGCCGCGCCGTCGCCGTCGAGCTCGGCCAGCGCGAGGGTGGTGGGATCGTCGGTCGGCACGACTGCGCCGAGCGCGACCCCGTCGGCCTCCAGCGCCGCCCGCAGCGCGACCCCGAACCGGTCGCTCGACAGCCGCCCGAGGTAGGCGGCCGGGCCGCCGAGGCGCGCGACCGTCCGCGCGACGTTGAACGGCCCGCCGCCGAGGTGGGGGACCAGCGCGCCGTCGTCGCCGCGGGGCACGAGATCCACCAGCGCCTCGCCCGCCACGACGATGGGGCCGCGCGCGGGGGAGGAGGGGGGAGCGGGGTCCATCGCGCCGGCCATGATGCCTTCCGGGTCGCTCACAGGTATTGTGGTAGCGCTATCAGAATGGGTCGAACGGTACCGACACACGCGGCGGGAGGGAAGAGGTGAGCGGCGAGGCCCGCGCCCGCGGCGGCTACGCCCGCACGCTCGCCGTGCCCGGCGCCCGCCGGCTCCTGATCTCCTCCATCGTCGGGCGCCTCCCGCTCGGGATGACGCTCGCGATCCTCCTGCTCGTCCACGACGAGACGGACAGCTTCGCGGACGCGGGCGCCGTCGTCGCCGCGTTCGGCATCGCGGCGTCGCTCGCCGGCCCGCTGCTCGGGCGCGCGGTGGATCGCCACGGCCAGACGAAGGTCCTGCTCACCGCCGCCGTCGCGGACGCGGTCGCGCTTGCCGCGCTGCCGGTCGCGACCGCGCTCGACGCCGGCACGCTCGCGTACGTCGCGCTGGGCGCCGCCACGGGCGCGCTGCTGCCGCCGATCGCGCCGTGCCTGCGCAGCCTGTGGCCCGAGATCGCGCCCGACGCCGAGGCGGCCGAGGCCGCGTTCGCGCTCGACGCGACCGTCCAGGAGGTGATCTGGATGACCGGCCCGCTGCTCGTCGGCGGGCTCGTCGCCATCGTCAGCCCGGCCGCCGCGGTGCTCGCGATGGCCGTCGTCACGGTCGCCGGCACCGCGTGGTTCGCCGCCGCGCCCCTGTCGCGCGGGTGGCAGGGCCACGGCAGGACGCGCGGCCGCGACCGTAGCGGCGTCCTGTCGCAGGGGATGCTCGTCGTGCTCGCCGCCGGCTTCGGCAGCGGCATGAGCATGGGGACGCTCGAGGTCGGGCTGCCCGGCCTGGCGGAGGAGCTCGACGCCGAGAGCGCCACCGGCGCGCTCCTCGCGATGGCCAGCACCGGCTCGCTGATCGGCGGCCTCGCGTATGGCGCGCGCACGTGGAGGGCCAGCGTCCAGCGCCGGTTCGCCACGCTCCTCGCGACCGGCGGGCTGCTCATGCTCGCGCTCACCACGCCGACGACCGTCCTGGCCGCGCTCGCGCTCGCCGCGCTCTCCAGCCTCGCCTGGGCGCCGTCGCTGAGCTGCGGCTACACGCTCGTCGGTCGCCTCGCGCCCCGCCACGCGGTCGCGGAGGCCTTCACCTGGAGCGGCGCGGCCATCGGCGGCGGCATCGCCGCGGGCGTCGCGCTCGGCGGCGTCCTGGTCGAGCACGCCGGCGCCGACGCCGCGTTCGCGCTCGGCGCCGCCACCGCGCTCGCCGCCTCCCTGATCGCCTTCGCCGGACGACTGCCCACCCTGACCCCCGCAGGAGAACCCGCCCGCCCATGACGCTCACGCCCGACCAGCTCTGCGCCACGAACTTCAGCTACCTGCGGTGCACGCTCGACCGCTGGCTCGACGACATGACCCAGCTCGGCGTCCGCAACGTCGAGCTGTGGGGCGTGTCGCCCCACCTCTACGTGGAAGACACCACGCCCGCGCAGGTGGAGCAGATCCGCCGCAAGCTCTCCGAGCGCGAGCTCCATCTGACCTGCTTCTGCCCCGAGCAGGTCATGTACCCGATCAACATCGCGGCGGCCGACCCGACCCTCCGCGAGCGCTCGATCGACTACTTCCACAAGTGCGCCGACGTCGCCGCCGCGCTCGAGGCCCCGATCCTCTTCCTCACCTCCGGCTGGAACACGCTGGGCGAGGACCTGGAGGCCGCGTGGGAGCGCTCGCGCGACGCGCTCGGCGACATCACGGCGAAGGCCGAGGCGCTCGGGCTCACGTGCGTCCTCGAAGCGCTCCAGCCCGTCGAGTCGCACATCGTCACCACGTCAGCGGACATCGCGCGGATGCGCGCGGAGGTGCAGGCGCCCAACCTGAAGGTCGCCCTCGACACCGGCGCGATGGTCGCGGCCGGCGAGACGATCGCCGACTACACGAGCAAGGGCGACCTGCACCACGTGCACTTCGTCGACGGGAACCCGACCGGCCACCTCGCGTGGGGCGACGGCACGCTCCCCCTCGCCGACTACCTCCGCGACCTCGCGGCCGCCGACTACTCCGGCTTCCTCAGCCTGGAGACGATCAGCGACCGCTACTGGCTCGACCCGCTCCCGCCGGTCAAGCAGTCCTTCGAGACCATCACGAAGGCGATGGAGGAGGCGCGCACGACGAGCGCACCATGAGCCGCGTGGGCACGCGGACGACGTCGCTCGCCGGCGGCGCGTCCGCGTCCCCGTCGAGCGCCAGCACCAGCCGGCGCATCGCCTCCGCGCCGAGGCGCTCGGTGTCCTGCAGCACGACGGTCAGCTCCGGCGACGCCCAGTCGAGGTCGTCGAAGCCGAGCAGCGAGAGGTCGTCGGGCACGCGCAGGCCCAGCGCCTGCGTCGCCCGCAGCGTGCCGACGGTGATCGACGCCTCCGAGGTCAGCACGGCCGTCGGCGACCACGAGGACAGCAGCGCCGACGCCGCGCCGAAGACCGCGTCGGCGTGGTAGTCGCCGACGCGCAGCAGCTCCGGCCGGAACGGCACGCCCGCCTCTTCCAGACCGGCGCGGAAGCCGCGGTAGCGCTCGACCGCCGACGACTTGTCGAGCGGGGAGGAGAGGTAGGCGATCTCGCGGTGCCCGAGGCCGAGCACGTGGCGCGTCGCGTTCAGCGCCCCCGCGTAGTTGTCGGACACGATGCAGGCGCCGGGGACGCCGTCGACCACGCGGTCGACGGTCACCACCGGGATGTGCCGCGCGACCTCGAGCAGCGCCGCGTTCGCGCCCGCCGCCGGCGTGACGATCAGCCCGTCCACGCGCCGCGACGCGAACGCGCGGATCAGCGCGTCCTCGGTCGCTGGCAGCTCGTCCGAGTTCCCCACGAGCGTCAGGTACCCGCGCGCGTGCGCGGCGTTCTGCACGGCGCGCGCGACGCTCGTGAAGAACGGGACCTGGATGTCGGAGACCACCACGCCGATCACCTGCGTCCTGCCGGTCGTCAGCGAGCGCGCGTTGAGGTTGGGCGCGAACCCGAGCCGCGCGACCACGTCGAGCACGTGCGAGCGCGTCGCCGCGCCGACCGCGCCGGGCGAGTTCAGCGCGCGGGAGACGGTCGCCTTCGAGACGCCCGCCTCCCGCGCGACGTCGGCGATCGTGACGCGGCGCGCGGGGGAGGCGGGGGACGGCTCAGCGGCCACCGGCCAGCGCCTCCGACACGTTCTCGCCCCGCCGCTGCATGAGCCACACGGCGCCCGCGACGCCCGCCGCGACGATCACGAACATGATCGTCGAGATCGCGTTCACCGCCGGCGACACGCCGAACCGGACGTCGTTGAACACGGCCATCGGCCACGTCTCGGACTCGCCCGACGCGGTGAAGACGCTCAGCACGTAGTCGTCGAACGACATCGTGAACGTCAGCAGCGCGCCCGCGATGATCGCCGGCGCCAGCCGCGGCAGCGTGATCTGCAGGAACGTCCGCAGCGGCGGCGCGCCGAGGTCGAACGACGCCTCCTCGAGCTGCGCGCCCATCGACGTGAAGCGCGCCCGCACGATCAGCACGACGATCGCGCTCGACCACACGACGTGCGCGAGCAGGATCGTCTTCCACGACAGCTCCGGGAAGAGCCCGACGTTGTCGTGCGCCTGCACGAAGAAGATCCGCGACGCGACCGCGATGACGATCTCCGGCACGACCAGCGTGAGGAAGATCAGCGCGCTGAACGGCACGCGCCACCGCGAGCGCGTCCGGCCGAGCGCCAGCGCGGCCGCGGTCCCGAGGATCGTCGCGCACACCGCGTTGAGCGCCGCGATCTTCAGCGACAGCTCGAGCGCGTTGACGTAGCGCGGGGTCTCGAACGCCTCGGTGAACCACTTCGCGCTGAAGCCGGTCCAGTTCGACACGTCGCTGTTCGCGTTGAACGCGTAGACGATCACGACGGCGATCGGGGCGTAGAGGAAGGCCAGCACGGCGACCCCCCAGCCCGACATCAGGCGCTTGCGCGTGCGCTCGTCATGCACCGTACTGCTCCTCCTTCATCGCCGAGACGACGTAGATCACGACGAACACGGCGAGCACGACCATCAGCACCAGCGACAGCGCGGAGCCGAACGGCCAGTTCGACGCGCCGATGAACTGCCCCTGGATGACGTTCCCCACGAAGAGGAACCGGCCGCCGCCGAGCATCTGCGGGATCACGTACTCGCCGCACATCGGGATGAAGACGAGCAGCGTCCCGCTCAGCAGGCCGGGCCGGGTGAGGGGGAACGTGATCTCCTTGAACGCCTTCCACGGCGTAGCGCCCAGGTCCTTCGCGCCGTCCACGAGCGACCAGTCCATCCGCTCGAGCGACGCGTAGACCGGCAGCACGAACAGCGGCAGGTAGCCGTAGACGAGGCCGATCAGGACGGCCTTCCACGTGTAGAGGATGTCCAGCCCGAGGGGTCCCGCGATGCCGCCGTCGCCGTCCAGGATCAGCTTCCACGCGAACGTCCGGATCAGGAACGACGTCCAGAACGGGACGATCACCAGCAGCAGGACGAGCGTCTTGCGGCGGCTGCTCACGTGCCGCGCCATCCAGTACGCGAGCGGGAACCCGACCAGCACCGTCGCCAACGTCCCGCCCGCGGCGATCAGCACCGTCTGGCCGATCACGCGCAGGTACAGGTTGTCGAAGACGGCGCTGAACTGCTCGGTGTGGAAGCCGTAGACGATCTGGTCGCCCGCGAACGAGTCGGACTGCCGCGCGAACGCGAACGTCACGAGGATCGCCAGCGGCGCGACGAACAGCAGCAGGTAGTAGCCCAGCAGCGGCGACGCGAGCCAGGCCGGGTAGCGGGGCGCGAAGCCCCGCGTTCCCGCGGACCGGCGCAGGCTCATCGCGTGGCGCGGAACTTCTCGTACGCCTGCTGGCGCAGGTTCAGCACCTTCGGCGTCGGCGAGATGATGAACTTGTAGTTCGCCAGCTTCGCCTCGGGCACGTTGACGAGCGGGTTGTCGCGGAACTCCTTGGCCTCCGGCAGCTCCCACGTCTTCGCGTTCGCCGTCGGGTAGCCGGTGAACTTCATCTCGGCCATCGCGACCTGCGGATCCATCAGGTGGTTGAGCCACGCGTGCGCGGCGACCGGGTGCGGCGCCTCGGCGGGGATGCACCAGCTGTCGGCCCAGCGCTCGGCGGGGCCGTCGGGCGCGACCGACGTGAGCTTGTCGTTGGCCTCAGCCATCTGGATGAGATCGCCGCTCCAGCCCTGGCCCATGATGATCTTGCCGGCCTCCGCGTCGGCCTTGTAGGTCGAGGCGTCGAGCGTCTTGATGTGCTTGGCCAGCGGCTCGAGGAACTTGACCGCCTTGTCGTAGTCGGCGGGGTCCTCGGAGTCGGGGTCGAGGCCGAGGGAGATCATCACGCCGCCGATGATCAGCGTCGTGCCCTCGAGCATGTTCGTGCGGCCCTTGGACGAGTACTTCGGCAGCAGCTCGAAGAACTCGGCCCACGTCTTGGGCTGCTCGGTGAGGACGTCGTTGCGGTAGAAGAACCCGGTGAAGCCCCAGTTCTTGACGATGGAGAACTTGTTCCCCTTGTCGTAGGCCTGGTCCATCCACTGCGGCTGCATGTTCGCGATGTTCGGCAGCAGCTTCTTGTCGAGCTCGTAGAGGTGCCCGGCCTGGCCGAGCGCGGCGATCGAGTTCTGGCCCGGGACGATGATGTCGTAGTTGCCGCCGCCGGCCTTGACCTTCGCCTCCATCTCGTCGGAGGACGCGTAGTACGTCTCCTTGACGGTGACGCCGGCGTTGGCCTTCTCGAAGCCCTTGATCGTCTTCGGATCGAGATACTCGGAGAAGTTGTAGATCAGCAGGTCCTTCTCGATCGGCTTGCCGGCGAGCTTGGACGCGGTGTCGCTCGCCGCTGCCGCGCCGCCGCCGCTCGACCCGCCGTCGCTGCCGCCGCAGCCCGCGAGGGCGAGGAGGCCGAGACCACCGAGGCCGAGGGCCTGGCGGCGGTTGAGGCGGACGCCCTCGTCGGCCGCGGCGCGCTGCGCGAGGCGGGCGAGGCGGTCCATGCGGGGCTTGAGGGCGGCGGGAGCGAGCAGGCGCAGCTCGCCCTGGTTGGGCTTGTCCATCGTGGGGTTCCTCCTCCTCGGTGTGGGTCAGGCGGCGAGGACGACCGGGGCCGCCTCGGACCAGCAGAGGGCGACCTGGTCGCCCGGAGCGATGTCGTCGATGTCCGCGTCGGTGCCGGCGCGGGGGACGACGGCGGTGAGCGGGGTGCCATCGTCGAGCTTCGTCACGAGCTGGATCGCGCTGCCGAGCTGCAGGCGCGTGGTGACGGTGGCGTCGACGCGGTTGGCGGGGGCGTCGCCCGGCGTCACGATCCGGATCTTCTCCGGCCGGATGCCGAGCTTCACCGCGGCGCCCGCGTTCGGCCGGTAGCCGTTCACCCGCGCCGCCAGGTCGGCCGCGCCGGTCTGCACCCGCGCGACGTCGCCGTCGACGCCGCGGACCGTGCCGTCGAGCAGGTTCATCTCGCCGATGAACTTCGCGACGAACGTCGTGGCGGGCTTGTCGTAGATCGTCTCGGGCGCGTCGAGCTGCTCGATCCGCCCGTCGCACATCACCGCGATGCGGTCGCTCATCGACATCGCCTCGCTCTGGTCGTGCGTGACGTACACGAACGTGATGCCGACCTCCTGCTGGATGCGCTTGAGCTCGACCTGCATCTCCTTGCGGAGCTTGAGGTCGAGCGCGCCGAGCGGCTCGTCGAGGAGCAGCACGCGCGGCTGCATCACGAGGGCGCGGGCGAGCGCGACGCGCTGCTGCTGGCCGCCGGAGAGCTCGCGGGGCTTGCGCGCGCCCTTGTCGCGCAGGTGCACGAGCTCGAGCGCCTCCGCGGCCTTGGCGCGCCGGGTCGTCTTGTCGATCCCGCGCTGCTTGAGGCCGTACGCGACGTTGTCGAGCACGGACATGTGGGGGAACAGCGCGTAGTGCTGGAAGACGGTGTTGACGTCGCGCCGGTAGGGAGGAACGCCGACCGCGTCCTCGCCGCCGATGAGGATCTCGCCGCACGTGGGCTGCTCGAACCCGGCGATCATGCGCAGCGACGTCGTCTTGCCGCAGCCCGACGACCCGAGGAGCGAGAGGAACTCGCCCTGGTGGATCTGCAGGTCGAGGCTGTCGACCGCGGTCACCTCGCCGAAGCGCTTGGTGACGCCGCGGAACTCCACGTCGACCGCGCCGGCGACCGCCTGCGCGGAGGGACGGGTGGTCGCGCCTGCAGGCGCGCTCGCGCCGCCGCGCGCCGTCACGGCCGTCGCGTCGTCGCCGCCGCGTGATCCCACGTCGTTGCTCGCCGAATTGCCCACGTAGCGGGCTCACCTCCTCGTGGCCGCCGCGTGCCGCGGCGGGCCGGTCTCCTGGTGCGAAACCGGTTGCTGCAACCGGTTTCGGAGCGGCACCGTAACAGCGCCTTCACCGGACCGCAAGCGAAATTGATAGCGCTCTCAGAGAGCGCTATCAGTCACGGCGTGTCGCCGCTCTTGACCGGGGCGCCGCAGGAGGCGCGGACGATCAGGCGGGCGGGGAGCCGGACCTTGCGCGGCGGCGCGTCGTCGCCGGCGAGGCGGGCGAGGAGGAGGCGGCCGGCCTCCTGGCCGATCTCGAAGACGGGCTGGGCGACCGCGGTGACCGGCGGGTCGACGAGCGGCATCCACTCGGCGTCGTCGAAGCCGACGAGCGCCACGTCCTCGGGGATGCGCAGTCCGAGGTCCCGGGCGGCGTGCAGGACGCCCTCGGTCATGTAGTTCTCGGTCGCGAAGACGGCGTCGGGCCGGTCGGGGCGGCCGAGCAGGCGGAGCGCCGCGGCGTGCGCGTCGTCGCGGGTGAACGGGCCGCGCTCGATCAGGTCGTCCTCGACGGGGAGGCCGGCGCGCTTGAGCTCGGCGCGGTAGCCGCGCAGGCGGGCGCTGGTGGACGAGATCGTCGAGGGCGCGCAGACCACGCCGATGCGGCGGTGGCCGAGCCCGACGAGGTGGCGCACCGCGAGCGCCGACGCCGCCGCGTTGTCGACCGCGACCGAGTCCACGTCGAGGCCGCGCACGGTGCGGTCGAACACGACCAGCGGCTTCTCGGGCTTCTGCAGGGCCTGCTCGCCGCTGCTCACCGCGGGCGCCACGACGAGCCCGTCGACGCGGGAGCGCAGCGCTTCGACCGAGCGGGCTTCGCGTGCCGCGTCCTCATCGGAGTTGGCGAGCAGGAGCGTGTAGCCCTCGCGCTCGAGCGTGTCGGCCAGGCCGCGCGAGACCGTCGCGAAGAACGGGTTCTCGATGTCGCCGATGACGAGCCCGACGCTCTTGGTGGAGCCCGACGCCAGCGCACGAGCGACGTCGTTCTGGCGGTACCCGAGCTCCCGCGCCGCCGCCTCGACCTTCTCGCGCGACTTCGCGCCGACGTAGCCGTAGCCGCCGAGCGCCCGCGCGGCGGTGGCGAACGACACGCCCGCCCGCGCCGCGACGTCGCTGACGGTGGGGGTCGCGCTCTTGCCGGCCATCTGCGGCCGCAACCCTACCGGCGCTGCCGGACCCCCGCTGACGGGGCGGCGCAACTTCCACGGCGTCACCGGTCGCCGGGCGGGTGGGGAGTTGTGCCGCGTGACACGGCACAACTTCCATGGCGTCGACGCGCGAGGGACGGTTGGGAAGTTGCGCCGGCGGGCGATGCCGCATGAGCCCGGTGTGGTAGCGCTATCACAATCGTGGTACGGTGCCGCCCATGCTGGAGGAGACCACCGTCAACGGCGCCGCGCCTGCCGCTGCGGCGCCGGCCCCCGCGGCCGCGCACGGCGACGCCGCGCGGTACGCCTCGATCAGCCTGTGGCTGGAGCAGGCCGGGGACCTGACGCCGCGCGCGCCGCTGCCGGGCCCGATCGACGTCGACGTCGCGATCGTCGGCGCGGGGTTCACCGGGCTGTGGTCCGCCTACTACCTGAAGAAGGCCGACCCGTCGCTGCGCATCGCGGTGCTGGAGAAGGACGTCGCCGCGTACGGCGCCTCCGGCCGCAACGGCGGCTGGTGCTACGGCCACCTCAACGGCTCGCTGGAGCGGTACGCGGCGGAGTCGTCGCGGGAGCTCACGATCGCCATGAAGAAGGAGAACGAGCGGACCGTCGACCTGATCGGCGAGACGCTCGCGGCGGAGGGGATCGACGCCGGGTTCGTCAAGAGCGGGACGATGATCCTCGCGCGCACCTATGACCAGGCGAAGGGCCTCAGGGCCTCGCTCGACCACGACCGCGCGTGGGAGTTCGGCGAGGACACGCACCGGTGGCTGAGCGCCGATGAGGTGCACGCGCGGGTGCCAGGGCTGAACAAGGACGTGCTCGGCGCGAAGTACGAGACGCAGTGCGCGCGCGTCCAGCCGGCGAAGCTCGCCCGCGGCCTGGCCGAGGTCGTCGAGCGGCTCGGCGTGACGATCTACGAGCAGACCACCGTCACGGCCATCGAGAAGGGCCGCGTGCGGACCGACCGTGGCGACGTCTCCGCCGAGGTCGTCGTGCGCGGCACCGAGGGCTACACGGTCCACATCCCGACCGAGGGCCGGCAGATCCAACCGATCACCTCGCAGGTCATCGCCACCGAGCCGCTCCCGCCCGAGGTGTGGGCGGAGCTCGGCTGGGAGGGGCGGGAGCTGATGGCGGACGCGGTCCACCTCGGCATGTACTGCCAGCGCACGACCGACGACCGGATCGCGATGGGCGGCCGCGGCGGGTTCCAGCCGCGCAGCCGCGGCCTCGACGAGGACGAGATCCGCGATCCCTCGATCTTCGAAGCTCTGCGGAAGGCGCTGCACGACCTGCTGCCCGCGACCCGCGACGCCAAGCTCACCCACGCGTGGGGCGGCGTCTGGGGCGCCAACCGCGACTGGGCGCCGACCGTCAGCTACGACCGCGCGCGCGGCGTGGCGGCCGCCGGCGGCTACGGCGACGGCGTCTGCGCCTCGAACTTCGCGGCCCGCACGATCACCGACCTGGTGCTCGGGCGCGACAGCGAGCTCGTCACGTACCCGTGGGTCGGCAAGCGCTCGCCCAGCTGGCCGCCCGACCCGCTCCCCCGCATCGGCGCCCGCGCCATGCACACCGCCTACGGGCTCGTCGACCGGGCCGCCGCCCGCAGCGGCCGCGCGCCGCGGTGGTCGGCGCTCGTCGACCGCATCTCCAAGCTCGACCAGAAGTAGAGGACCCCGCATGAACACCCCGCACGGCCCCGCGCTGGTGGCCAACCCCGACCTGCTCACGCTCGAGCTCACCACGCCGCACGAGCTCGACGACGTCCGCGAGGGCGACCCGCGCGCGCACCTGTGCGAGCTGTACGCCGACGACGTCGTCGAGAGCGGCGTCTGGGAGGTCACGCCCGGCGAGTTCGCCGGCGACAAGATCGGCGCGAGCGAGATCATGCTCGTCCTCAAGGGCGAGGCGACCATCACGTCCGAGGACGGCACCGCGATCGAGCTGCGGCCCGGCGTCTCGTTCGTCACCCCCGACGGGTGGCGCGGCCGGTGGCACGTGCGCGAGACCGTGCGCAAGATGTACGTGATCTGGAAGCACTAACGGGCTATATCTCCGCCAGTGACCTACGTTCCCGCAGAGGACCGCTACGAGGACAAGATGCCGTACCGCCGCACCGGGCGGTGGGGCCTCAAGCTGCCCGCCGTCTCGCTCGGCCTGTGGCACAACTTCGGCGACGACAAGCCCCTCGAGACGCAGCGCGCCATCCTGCGCCGCGCGTTCGACCTGGGCGTGACGCACTTCGACCTCGCCAACAACTACGGCCCGCCGTACGGGTCGGCCGAGATCAACTTCGGCCGCCACCTGCGCGAGGACTTCAAGCCCTACCGCGACGAGCTGATCATCAGCACGAAGGCGGGCTGGGACATGTGGCCCGGCCCGTACGGGTTCGGCTCCTCACGCAAGTACCTGCTCGACTCGCTCGACCAGTCGCTGCAGCGCATGGGGATCGACCACGTCGACATCTTCTACTCGCACCGGTTCGACCCCGAGACGCCGATCGACGAGACGATGAGCGCGCTCGACGCGGCCGTCCGCGCGGGCAAGGCGCGCTACGTCGGGATCTCGTCCTACTCGGGCGCGCGCACGCGTGAGGCGGCGCAGATCCTGCGCAGTCTCGGCACGCCGCTGCTGATCCACCAGCCGAACTACTCGCTCTTCAACCGCCGCATCGAGGGCGACCTCCTGCCGGTGCTCGAGGAGGAGGGCGTCGGCTGCATCGCGTTCTCGCCGCTCGCGCAGGGGCTGCTGACGAGCCGGTACCTCGACGGGATCCCCCAGGACTCCCGCGCGGCCCAGGGCAAGTCGCTGGCGCAGGAGTTCCTCACCGACGAGAACCTCGCGCACGTCCGCGCGCTCAACGACATCGCGAAGGAGCGCGGGCAGACGCTCGCGCAGATGGCGATCGCGTGGACGCTCCGCGACCCGCGCGTGACGTCGTCGCTGATCGGCGCGTCGAGCGTCGCGCAGCTCGAGGACTCCCTCGGCGCCGTGCAGAACATCGAGTTCTCCGACGAGGAGCTCGCGCAGATCGAGCCGCACGCCGTCGACGGCGGCATCGATCTGTGGGAGGAGCCCTCGACGCTCTAGCAGCCGCGGTAGGTGCGGGCGGAGCGGAGGGTGCGCCCCTTCGCCGTCCGCACCGTGACCGTCACGCGGAACGTGGCGGCCGGCAGGGAGCGGAGGGTGAGCCTCCGCTTCGTCACACGACTTCCGCGCGACTTCGCGCGCAGGACACGGACGCGCCTTCCGTCGACCCGGACGTCCACGGAGCGGACGCGGTCGCCGCGACGCACCCGCGGGAACGTGACCGTGATCGCGCGCCGCGGCGTGCAGCGGCTGCGCGCCGTGGCGGGCCGCGACGGCGTGCTTGAGGGCGCGGGCGGCTGCGCGGCCTGGCCGGAACCGCCTCCGGCGGGCGGCGTGCCGTAGGGCGTCGTGCCGTCCGGACCGCTGCCGGTCGGGCCCGGCTCGCCCAGCACCGGGACGGTCAGCGCGTCGGAGCCGTCGAACCGGACGGTCACCACGCCCGGGATCGTGTTCCCGCGGTTGAGCGTGTTGCTCGAGGACAGCTGCAGCCGGAGCCGGTGCCCGGCCGCGAACCGGTGGACGATGCCGGGCAGCTCGATCTCCACCGGCTGCGTCACGTCGCCGACGCGGACGGCGGAGAGCAGGTTGCGTGGGAGCGTCGCCGTGCCGTCGGGCGCGACGTCGAGGAGCTTGGCGAAGACCACGAGCTTCGCCGTCGGGTCGACGTCCTGGAGCGCCGCGTGCGCGGGCGCGTCGAGCCGGACGCGCAGCCGGGGGACGCCGGCGACGTCGAGGTCGCGCTCGAGCGGGGCGCTGGTGAAGGCCGTCGTCGTCCCGGGCAGGTCGGGCGTCGGGATCTCCACCGCGCCGTTCCCGCTGCCGGTCAGCCCGACGGGGAGCGCGCCGAACACCGCGGTCCCGGCCTGACCGGCGCCTGCGGTGAGCTCGCCGCCGGCCGACAGGTGGAACGCGCGGTCCGTCCCGACCGGGTACGACGGCGCGCTGCCGACCGCCGGCGCGGCGTCGCCGCTGCCGCCGAACGCCCAGTCGCGGAAGAACGAGACGTCGAGCGAGGGTCGCTCGCCGGCGCCGGTCAGCCAGTACGTCAGCCAGGCCAGCGCCATGCGGCTCTCGTACGCGGCCTCGAGGTTCGCGGGGTCCCACTCGGACGTGCCGACCGAGCCGCCGCTGTGCCCGGCGCTCCGCCACACCATCTTCACCGGCGTGCCGCGGGACTTCAGCGCCTGGTAGGTCGCAACGGCCTCCTGGAGGTTGAAGAGCGTGTCGCTCTGCCCCTGGATGAGGAGCGTCGGGACGCGGATCCGGTCCACGTACGAGGCGACCGACGCATGGCGCAGGAACGCGGTGGTCGACGGCTGCGGGTAGCCGAGCGCCGCGGAGCCGATCAGCGCGGGGCAGACCTCGTCCGCGAAGTTGGGGCAGACGCCGAGATGGCTCGGGTCCGCGAACGCCTGCTGGATCCCCTGGCCGATGCCCAGGCCGGTGAAGAGCAGCGGCCAGTCGAGCTTCGCGACGCCGGGCGTCACAGAGCTGACGCTCCTTGGGGGCAGATCGGCGTTGTTCGGGGTGAGGCTGTAGGCGAGGTCGTTCCACGTGATCTGCGGGACGAGCGCGTCGAGCCGCCGGTCGATCCCCGCGATGGCGAACTGGATCTGGCCGCCGTACGAGCCGCCGATCATCCCGACCCGCGGGTCGCCGGGCCCGTCGGTCTGGGCGACCAGGCCCGTGTTCGCGAGGTACGTGATGAGCTGGCTGCCGGCCTTGCCGTCCCAGTCGGGATCGTCGAGCGTGATCTTGCAGCCGCTCCCGCCGAACCCGAGCCCGCTGTAGGCGAGCGCCACGAACCCGCGCCCTGCGAACGACGTCCCGAGCGTCCCGAAGTCGTCCTTGGAGCCGCCGAACCCGTTCGTCATCATCACCGCCGCCTTCGCGGGCGCCGACGCCGAGACCCCCTCCGGGACGTAGAGGTCGCCGACGACCTTGCACGCCGTCCCGCCGTCCGGCCCGACGTGCACCGTCGTCTCGAACGGCGTCTTCGTGACCGCGCCGGCGGGAGCGGCGATGGCGAGGAGCGCGGCCGCGGTGACAGCCAGCGCACAGGAAAGGCGACCCATGCGGGAAGCGAACCACGTGCGGTCTGCCACGTGCGCCGGTTCGGGTGGCGTCGGCGCCCCGAGCGACCGAGGAGGAGGCGAAGTCCAATAGCGTCCCGCGCGATATGGCCGCATCCCTGAAGGACAAGACGCTGTTCATCTCCGGTGCCAGCCGCGGCATCGGGCTCGCGATCGCGCTGCGCGCCGCCCAGGACGGGGCGAACGTCGCGCTGATCGCCAAGACCGCCGAGCCGCACCCGAAGCTCGAGGGGACGATCTACACCGCCGCGGAGCAGATCGAGGCGGCCGGCGGCAAGGCGCTGCCGATCGTCGGCGACATCCGCGACGAGAACGCGGTCGCCTCGGCGGTGGAGCAGGCGGTCGCGAAGTTCGGCGGGATCGACGTCGTGGTCAACAACGCGTCCGCGATCAACCTCTCCGGCACGCTGGACCT
The DNA here is from genome assembly GCF_056863265.1 of Parviterribacter multiflagellatus. Lineage (NCBI taxonomy): Bacteria > Bacillati > Actinomycetota > Thermoleophilia > Solirubrobacterales > Parviterribacteraceae > Parviterribacter > Parviterribacter multiflagellatus. The sequence continues at coordinate 126,925 of NZ_JBXPIZ010000002.1, read as the reverse complement.
CGAGCCCAAGCGCTACGACCTGATGCAGGACATCAACGCGCGCGGCACGTTCGTCGTCTCCCGCGCGTGCATCCCGCACCTCAAGCAGAGCGACAACCCGCACATCCTCACGCTCTCGCCGCCGATCAGCCTGGAGAAGAAGTGGCTGGGCGGGCACATCGGCTACACGGTTGCCAAGTACTCGATGAGCCTGCTCGCGCTCGGGTTCGCGGAGGAGTTCCGCGGCGACGGCATCGCCTCGAACACGCTGTGGCCGCGCACGCTCGTCGCGACGGCGGCGGTGCAGAACCTCCTCGGCGGCGACGCGGCGATGGCCAAGGCACGCAAGCCCGAGGTCTACTCCGACTCGGCCTACGCGGTCATCACCAAGCCGAGCCGCGACTTCACCGGCCAGGAGCTGCTGTGCGAGGACGTCCTCAAGGCGGAGGGCGTCACCGACTTCGACCAGTACTCCTACGTGGAGGGCGCGACGCCGCAGGTCGACCTCTTCGTCGACCACATCTGACGCACGCCCGGCTGCAGCGGTGCTCCGCGGGCTCATGCTCGCGGCGCCCGCGGCCGATGGAACGGCTGCGACCCACATGCCGCACGCCCGCCGCTCCAGCCGAACCTCCCGCCTCCGCGACCGCCTCCTCGCGCGCCCGCCCGAGTCGCTGATCCTCGGCCTCCTGCTGCTGGCGGCGGCGATCAGCCTCGCGATCGCGGTCGTCAACCCGATGAGCGACGAGGCCCCGGTCACGCTCGGCCTGGTGCTCATCCCGGTCGCGCTCCTGCTCGGCGGCGGGACGATCGCGCTGGGCCGGCGCCTGCCGCCGCGCGGGTTCGTCGCGATCGCGGGCGTGACGGCGATCCTCAACAGCGTCATCGTCGCCAAGTCCGCCACGAGCGGCGGCGCGATGGTCGACGCGCTCGCGTACTTCTGGCTCACGGTCTACGTCGCCGCGTTCTTCCCCGCGTACGCACGCGCCTTCGTCGCCCTCGTGCTCGTCGGCTACGGCGTGGGGCTGCTGATCGCCGACATCCCGGCGATGCTCTCGCCCTACCTGATCACCTCGCTGTCGATGGTCGTCGCCGCGGCGCTCGTCACGCGCCTGAGCCGCGCGGTGCGGCTGATGGTCGAGCACGACGTGCTCACCGGCACGCTCAACCGCGGCGCGCTGCTCATCGCGGCGCAGAAGGAGATGGGGGCGGCCAGGCGCCGGCGCGAGCCGTTCGCGGTCGTCGCCGTCGACCTCGACGGCTTCAAGCTCGTCAACGACCGGCTCGGCCACGCGGCGGGCGACAAGATGCTCGTCGACGTCGCCACTGCCTGGCGCACGGTGCTCCGCGCCCAGGACGTGCTCGGCCGGATGGGCGGCGACGAGTTCGTGCTCCTGCTGCCGGAGACCGACGAGGCGGGCGCGGCGCAGGCGGTGGAGCGGATGCGCGCGGCGCACGACGCCGCGTGGTCGGCGGGTATCGCGGTGTGGGAGCCCGACGAGGCGTTCGAGGTCACGCTCGAGCGCGCCGACGCCCGCCTGTACGCGGCGAAGCGGCCGATCCGCGCCGCGTAGTAGCGTCCGCGCCTCGTCAGACCTGAACGAGGAGCCTTCTTGAGCACTGCTGCCCATGTCTCTCCGCGTCCGGTCGTGCTGGCCGACGTCTTCGGCCGCACCCGGACGCTCGACGCCGCCCTGATCCTCGGCGGCGCCCTGCTGGTCGCGCTGTTCGCGCAGATCGAGATCGCCGTTCCCGGCTCGCCGGTCCCGGTCACGGGCCAGACGCTGGCCGTCGTCATCGTCGGTGCTTCGCTGGGGGCGTCCCGCGGCGCGTCGGCGCTCGGCCTGTACCTGCTGCTCGGCCTCGCGCTGCCGTTCTACTCCGGTGGTGACTCCGGCTTCGACGTCGTGTGGGGCGCGAGCGGCGGCTACCTGCTCGGCTTCATCCTGGCTGCGTACCTGATCGGCAAGGCCGCCGAGCACGGCGCCGACCGCAAGCCGCTGCTCGCGTTCGCCGCGTTCTGCGGGGCGCAGCTGTCGGTCTTCGGCATCGGCGTCCCGTGGCTGAAGGTCGCCGCCGACATGAGCTGGGGCGACGCGATCCACTACGGCTTCACGGTCTTCATCGTCGGCGGCCTGATCAAGGCCGCGGTCGGCGCGGGCGTGACGCCGGCCGCGTGGCGCGGTGTCCGCAAGCTCGAGGACCGCTCGGCGCACTAGCGCTCTCGGGAGCGTGCGGAGGCGTGTGAGCCTCCGCACGCACCCGTTGACCCGCGCGGATCGCGGGGAACCACGACCAGGCGCGCATGCCGCCCTTCCCCACGCAGACCGTCGAGCTGCACGGCCAGCCGGTCTCCTTCGTCCGCTTGGGCGAAGGGCCCGCGATCCTGCTGATCCACGGCATCACGTCGTCCTCGCGCACCTGGCACGCGGTGCTGCCGGGCCTCGCGGCGGCGGGCCACACGGTGATCGCGCCGGACCTCCTCGGTCACGGTCAGAGCGCCAAGCCGCGCGGCGACTACTCGCTCGGCGCCTACGCGTCCGGGCTGCGCGACCTGCTCGCCGTGCTCGGCGTGCCGCGCGCGACGGTCGTCGGCCACTCGCTCGGCGGCGGGATCGCGATGCAGTTCGCCTACCAGTTCCCCGACCGGATCGAGCGGCTCGTGCTGGTCGACAGCGGCGGGCTGGGGGAGGAGGTGTCGATGGCGCTGCGCGCCGCAACGCTTCCGCTCGCCGAGTACGTCCTGCCGTTCCTGTTCGGCCCCGTCCCGCGCGTCGCCGGCCGCGGCGCCGGCGCGGTCCTCGGCAAGCTCGGGGTGCGCGGGAGCGCGCAGCTGCGCGGCATCGCCGAGGGCCTGAACTCGCTCGGCAGCGCCGAGGCGCGCCACGCGTTCGTCCACACCGCCCGGTCGGTCATCGATCCGCGCGGTCAGCGCGTCGACGCGCGCGACCGGCTCTACCTCGCCGCCGAGATGCCGACGATGGTCGTCTGGGGCGAGTGCGACTCGATCATCCCGGTCGACCACGGGCGGGGCGCGGCGGAGCTGATGCCCAACAGCCGCTTCGAGGTGTTCCCCGGCGCCGGACACTTCCCGTTCAACGACGACCCTGCGCGGTTCGTCGACGTGCTGACCGACTTCGTCGCCAGCACGGCGCCCTTCGAGGCGGACGAGGACCAGATCGCCCGCCTCCTGCGGCGCGAGCCCGCGGCCTAGGCGGGCGTCTTCGCGGCGGCGTCGCGCGCCGCGATCTCCTCGCGCACGACCGGCGCGACCTCGGTCGCGAACAGCTCGATCGCGTGGAGCACCGCGTCGTGCGGCACCGTGCCGAGCGACATGTGCGCCAGGTAGCGGTCGTGGCCGAAGAGGTCGTGCTGGAGCAGGATCCGCTCGACCATCTGCTCCGGGTCGTCGACCGCGTACGCGCCGCGCAGGCTCCGGCCGTGGTCGAACTGCTCGCGGCTCATCGGCGGCCACCCGCGCTCGCGGCCGATGCGCGCCATCATCCGCGCGTAGTGCGGCCACAGCGTGTCGGCGGCCTGCTCGGCCGTGTCGGCGAGGAAGGCGTGCGTGTTGATGCCGACCTTGAGCCGCTCCGGGCCGTGGCCCGCGGCGGCGCCTGCCTGGCGGTAGAGGTCGACGAGCGGCTTGAAGCGCTCCGGCTGGCCACCGATGATCGCGATCGTCAGCGGCAGGCCGAGCGTGCCCGCGCGCACGACCGACTCAGGCGAGCCGCCGACGGCGATCCACACCGGCAGCTCGTCCTGCACCGGGCGCGGGTGGAGGACGACGTCGCTCAGCGGCGCGCGGTGCTTGCCCGACCACGAGACAGGCTTCCCGCCGCTGTCGCGCAGCTTCAGCAGCAGGTCGAGGTGCTCGGCGTACAGCTCGTCGTAGTCGTCGAGGTCGTAGCCGAAGAGCGGGAACGACTCGATGAACGAGCCGCGGCCGGCCATGATCTCCGCGCGCCCGCCGCTCAGGTTGTCGACGGTCGCGAACTCCTCGAAGACCCGGACCGGGTCAGCGCTCGAGAGCACGGTGACGGCGCTGGAGAGCCGGATCCGCTCCGTGCGCGCGGCCGCGGCGGCGAGCGTGACGGTCGGGGCCGAGACGGCGTAGTCCGGGCGGTGGTGCTCCCCGATGCCGAAGACGTCGAGGCCGAGGCGGTCGGCGAGCTCGACCTCCTCCATGAGCTCCTGGTAGCGGCGCCGGACGTCGCCGCCCGGCGCGACGTCGGCGAAGGTGACGAGTCCGAGTTCCATGCCGCGCAGTCTAGCGAAGTAGTTGCACGTACAACGATACTGGGTTGACACTGACCTTCGCGCGCGTGTCGTAGAGGGTCACCGGCGTGCCACGAACCCTGAAGATCGCCCTCGCCGCCGTCGCCTCGGCCGCGGCGCTCGCCCCATCCGCCCAGGCCGCGCTGCCCGCGCCGATCACCACGCTCGCCAGCCGCCCACCCGGCTTCGGACCGCTCGGTCCCGGCACCGAGAACGACACCATCGCGCACGACGTCTCGGCCGACGGCCGCCACGTCGTCCTCATCTCGTGCGCCGACGGGCTGATGACCGGCGACGACGACCGCTCCTGCGGCATCTACCGGCGCGACCGCGTGGCCGGCACGACCGTGCTCGTCTCCACGCTCGGCGACGAGGAGGTGGAGGCGCAGATCGACGACGCCGGCCAGGCCATCGCGTTCGCGACGCGGTCGGCGCTGGTCCCGGCCGACACGAACGGTCGCTACGACGTGTACCGCTGGCAGCTGGGCGTCCCGGGCTTCGAGCTCGTCAGCCGCACGCCGGGCGGGGCGGCCGGCGACGACGAGTCGTACGACCCGCGGATCAGCGCCGACGGGACGGCCGTCGGCTTCACGTCGGAGGCCAGCAACCTCGTGTCCCCGGCGCCGGCGGTCTCGCAGGCGTACGTCCGCAAGGGCGCGACCCTTGCGATCGTCTCGCGGGTGAGCGGAGCGGGCGGCGCACCCGTCGCCGACCGTGCGTACCTCACGTCGCTGAGCGCCGACGGCACGGCCGCGGCGTTCGTCACCGAGACGGGCCTCGCGGGTGTCGACGACGCGAACGGCGAGGACGACGTCTACGTGCGCCACGGAACCACCACGACGCTCGCCAGCGGGTACACGGGCGCCGGGGGCGACACCGGCGCGGACGAGGCGTCCGGCGGGCTGCTGTCGGCGAACGGGCGCCGCGTGGCGTTCGAGACCGGCGCGCAGGTGATCCCGGGCGTGCCCCCGGGGATCGAGCGCGTCTACGTCCGCGATCTCGACACGCACACGGTGACGCTCGCGTCGCGGGAGACGGGCGCCGGCGGCGCGGTGCCGACGGCCTACTCGGAGGTGGTGGGGATCTCCGGCGACGGCACGAAGGTGCTCTTCGAGACGACCGCGGCGCTCGACCCGGCCGACGTGCCCGCGCTGGGGCTCAAGCGCTCGGACCTGTACCTGCGCGACCTCACGGCGAGCACGACGCAGATGGCGAGCCGCGCTCCCGACCTCCCGCCGTCCGACCTGGCCCAGGCCGGGATCGGCGCCCTGAGCGCCGACGGCGCGACCGTGGTGTTCGCCGCGCGCCCCCTGGATCTGGCGCCGGCGCTCGACCCCGACTTCCAGCAGGTGTTCGCGAAGAGCCTGCCGAGCGGCGCGCTCGCGCACGTCGACGAGCCGGCCGCCGGCTTCCCGCTGCGGGGCGAGATGCACCACGCGGGCTCGCTCGCCGACTTCGACGCGCTCAGCGCCGACGGCACGCGGCTCGCGTTCACCCACCAGGGCAACGCGATCTCCCCCGAGGACGACGACGCGGGCGAGCAGGGGTACGTGCGCGTCCTCGCGACCGGCGAGAACCTCCTCGTCACGCGCGCCGACGGCCCGAGCGGCGCGGCCGTGCCCGCGAGCGGCGGGGTGTCGGACGTCGTGGTGTCGGCCGACGGCACCAAGGCGGCCTTCAGCCTGCAGAACGCGTCGTTCGACCCGGCCGACACGATGCCCGCCTACTCGGTCTACGTCCGCGACCTCGTGACCGGCAAGACGACGTTCGCCGGCCAGGGCAACCCCGCGTCGCAGTGCTTCGTCGCCGGGATCGACGGGGACGGCAGCAAGGTGAGCATGCGGTGCCTCGGCCTCGACCTGCTCGGGGAGGGGAACGGCAAGGTCGACATGTACGTCCGCGACCTGGAGACGGGCCAGACCGTGCTCGCCTCGCGCGGCGACGGCCCGGCGGGGGCGATCGGCAACCAGGACTCCAACGGCGGCGGGTCGTTCTCGGCCGACGGGCGCTACGTGACGTTCGAGTCCGCGGCGACGAACTTCGAGGGCGGCGGCGAGGCGGTCTACGTGCGCGACCTCGTCGAGGGCCGGACGATCCTCGTCAGCCGCGCGAACGGCGCGGCGGGCGCGCCGATCGTGGATGCGGGCGGCATGTCCGACGCCGGCATCTCGGCCGACGGGCGCCGTGTCGCGTTCACGACCACGACCGAGGTGACGGCCGACGACACGGTCGACGCCCGCGACCTGTACGTGCGCGACCTGGGCGCCGGGACGACGACGCTCGCGTCCCCGCGCGTCGGCGGCGTGCCGGGCGGGGCGAACGACCGCGTCGACGGCGCGGCGCTGTCGAAGGACGGCAGCACGGTCGCGTTCGGGGTCGAGCTCGCGGGCGGCCAGCAGGTCCGCGGCTACGTCCGCGAGCTGGGCTCGGGCGCCGTGACGCTCGTGACGCGGGCCACCGGCCCCGACGGCGCGGTGGCCGAGGAGGACGGCGACGACCCGCAGATCGCCATCGACGCGACCGGCGCGTGCGCGGCGTTCGACTCCAACGCCCGCAACGTCGACCCGTTCCCGGCGACGAGCGACTTCACCCGCCAGGTGTACGTCCGCGGCGCGTGCGGCGTGCCGGCGGGCGGTCCGGGGCCCGGTGGCGGCGGGGCCGGCGGTGGCGGCGGCGCGCAGCCGGGGCCGGTGGCCGACCGCGTCGCGCCGGTGGTGCGCGGGGCGAAGCTGAGCCGGACGGTGTTCGCCGTGGGCGACAAGCCGACCGCGCTGGCTTCGGCGTCCACGGCCGGCGGCACGCGGCGCAACGCCAAGCGCACGCCGAAGGGCACGACGCTGAGCTTCCGCCTCTCCGAGACGGCGACGGTGGGCGTGGCCGTCGAGCGACGCACGCGCGGGCGGCGCAGCGGACGCGCGTGCGTGAAGAGCACCAAGCGGCTCGTGCGGCGCAAGGCCAAGCGGTGCTGGCGGCACACCGGCGTGGCGACGCTCACGCGCGCCGGGCTGAAGGCCGGCTCGCAGCGGCTCGCGCTGAGCGGCCGGTTCGGGCGGCGCAAGCTGGCCGCGGGCAGCTACCGGCTCGTGCTGGTGGCGCGCGACGCGGCGGGCAACCGCTCGAAGCCGGTCACGCTCGCGTTCACGATCCGCTCCCGCTAGCGCGCGCGGCGCGGGCGGCCTGCTCCTCCTGGGCGAGCGCCAACGAGGCGCTCGCCAGGGAGGAGAAGAACGCGACGAGCATGCCGATCCCGACCAGCGTGTAGACGACGGTGAAGAGCTTGGCGCCGTCGGTCGTCGGTGCGAGATCGCCGAAGCCGACGGTCGCCAGCGTCATCACGGAGAAGTAGAAGGCGTCGACCACCGACCAGCCCTCGGCGAGCGTGTAGAAGATCGTCCCGACCAGGAAGAGGCTCAGCGTGAGGAGCAGGCTCGCGCGGCCGGCCGGGTCGCGGACGAGGCGCCGCATCGCGCGGAGCGGCAGGAAGAGCCCCGCGAACGGGGTCGGCCTGCGGGGTTGCAGCGGCATCGTCTCGTGTCATTCGCCTCGTTCCCCGTCAGCCCTCCAAGCGGTGCCGCGCGCGCAGCGTCTCCGCGTGGGCGAGGGTGGCGGCGGTGAGGGACGCGGGGGCGAGCGCGCCGTGCGCCGCGGTGAGGCGGGCGACCACGGCGTCAGCCACGCCCGTTGCCGTGACTCCGGGCGCGACGTCGTCGGCGGCGCCCGCGGTCGCAGGGTCCCACGCGAGGTCGAGCGCGGCGTAGACGTCGGTGAGCGCGGCGCGCAGGCGGGCGCCGCCCTCGGCCACGACGACGGCGCTCATCGACGCCGCCCCGCGGATCGAGCGCTGCGCGGTCCCGGCGAGCTTCACGGTCGTCCCGCGCGCGTGGACGCTCCAGCGGCCCGGGCAGTACTCGCCGTCCAGCTCGCCGATCACCGGCGCCGGCACGCCGGCCGCCGCCAGCGCGTCGACCACGAGCTGCGTGCCGTCCCGGAACCGCTCCTCGATCCCCTCCGCGACGCGGTCGGTCGGGACGATCAGCTCGACGATCACCGACCCCGCGTCGTAGCCCGCCGCGTGGCCGCCGCCGAGCCGCAGCACCGGCGTGAACCCGTGCGCGCGGGCCGCGGCGGTCGCGTCGGCGTAGCCGGGGAGGAGCGCGTCGAGGCGGCCGAACGCCATCGTGGGACCCGGGAGGAAGACGCGGGCGGTCGCGCCGCGCTCGCCGGCGCCCACCTCGCGCAGCAGCGCGTGCGTGATCGCCATGTCGAGCAGCGGGTCGTCGGGATGGGCGTCACGGAGAAGCTGCACAGGCGCGCACATCTTGCCGCGCACCGGGTAAGGGACCCGTATGGCCACCAAGAACCACGGCTCGTCCGTCAAGAACGACAAGCAGTACGAGGCCATGCGCGACCAGGGCATGAGCAAGGAGAAGGCGGCTCGGATCTCCAACGCCAACTCGAGCGGCGGCGGGAACCAGGCCAGCAAGCGCGGCGGCAACGCCGGCAAGTACGAGGACCGCACGAAGGACGACCTCCTGAAGGAGGCCAAGAAGGTCGGCATCGAGGGCCGCTCCAAGATGGACAAGGGCGAGCTCATCTCCGCCCTGCGCAACCACTGAGGGTCGGCCGCACCGCGCCGCGTGGGGGCACACGGCGCGGCGCGGTGGGTGGGGAAGCGATCTACGCGGTGGGCACCGCCACGCCGCGGGGGACGACCAGCACCGGGCACGGCGCGTGGTCGACCAGATGGCGCGACACGGCGCCGACGAGCACCGCGCGCAGCGGGCCGAGGCCGCGCGAGCCGGTGACGAGCAGGTCCGCGCCCTCCGCGGCCTGGCCGAGCGCCGGGGCGACCGGGCCGTCGAGCAGCCGCACCTCGGCATTGAGCTCGACCGGCAGCGTCGCCAGCACCCGCGACAGCTCGGTGTGCAGCTGCTCGCGCAGCTCGTCGTTGACGCGGTCGTCGACCGGCGGGATGCCGCCCGCGTAGGGCGCGAGCACGGGCTCGAACACGCTCAGGATCTCCAGGCGTGCGCCGTGCTCGCGGGCCAGGCGGGTCGCGTAGCGCAGCGCCTCCTTGGCCGGCTCGCGGTCGTCGTAGGCGAGCGCGATGCGGTCGAGTCGGACGGGGCCGGTGCCGCCGTCGCCGCGCCAGTCGGCGGGCACCGCGACGACGGGGCAGGGAGCGCCGTGGAGGAGGCGCTCGCCGACGGAGCCGGGGACGGCGCGACGGACCGTGCCCCGGTGCGTCGTGCCGACGACGAGCAGCTCCGCGTCGTGCTGCTTGGCGAGCGCGTGCAGGCCGGCGGCCGGCTCGGTCTCGGGGCCGATCGTCGACTCCACGACCTCGGCGCCCGTCACGGCGGCGAGGGCGTGTGCGAACCGGACGGCGGCGGCGCCCGAGTCGGTGCCGTCGGCGCCGGCGATGTAGGTCGTGGTCATGGCAGGCCTCCTGTGCGGTGTGGCCTCGACGCTAGGTCGGCCTTCCAGCCCGGCCATCCGGGGCGCGCGGCAGAGCGGGTGCGTAGTTCGCCGCACGCCGCGCTAGTTCGATGAGCGTCGTACCGTGGACCGCATGCCCATCCCTCTCTCGATCCTCGACCTCGCGCCGATCCGCGAGGGCGGCACGGCGGCGGAGGCGCTGCGCGAGACGCTCGACCTGGCGCGGCGGGCCGACGCGCTGGGCTACCACCGCTACTGGCTCGCCGAGCACCACAACATCCCCGGGGTCGCGTCGTCGGCGACGGCCGTGCTGATGGGGCAGGTCGCGGCGGCGACCGAGCGCATCCGCGTCGGGAGCGGCGGGATCATGCTCCCCAACCACGCGCCGCTGACGATCGCCGAGCAGTTCGGGACGCTGGCCGCGCTCCATCCCGGGCGGATCGACCTCGGCGTCGGACGCGCGCCGGGTTCCGACCTGCTGACGTCGTACGCGCTGCGGCGCAACCAGAAGGGCGGCCAGGAGTTCCCGCAGGAGCTGCAGGAGCTGCGCGACTTCCTCGCGCCCGCGCGCGCCGACCAGCCGGTCATCGCGCGGCCGGGCGCTGGGGCGGACGTGCCGATCTTCGTGCTCGGCTCCTCGACCGTGGGTGCCGAGCTGGCGGCGGCCGAAGGGCTGGCCTACGCGTTCGCCGCGCACTTCTCACCGCGGATGATGCTGGAGGCGCTGGAGCTGTACCGGAGCGGCTTCACGCCGTCGTCGGGCGCGCCGGGCGCGCGACAGGAGCCCTACGCGATGCTCGGGACGTACGTCGTCGTCGCGGACACCGACGAGGAGGCCGAGCGGCTCTTCTCCTCGACCAGGCAGAAGCACACGTCGTTCATCCGCTCCAAGCCGATCCCGCTCCCGCCGCCGGTCGACGACCTCGACGCGACGTTCTGGTCGCCGATGGAGCGCAACACCATCAACGGGCAGCTGCGCGAGGCGGTCGTCGGCTCGCCCGCGACGGTGCTGCGCGGGCTGAGCGAGTTGGTCGAGCGGACCGGCGCGGACGAGCTGATCGTGGCGACCGAGACGTTTGATCCCGCCGCGCGCGTGCGGTCGTACGAGCTGCTGGCGCAGCTGGCGCCCGACCTTCCGTCCGCTCGTGGTTCCGCCGCGCTGACACGGGGGTAACCTCCTCCCGGTGCGGCTCTACGTCGTTGATGACCTGGAGCCCGCCCGGCTGATCGTCCGGGCGATCGCCGAGGACGTGGGTTACGACGTCGTCGGCGAGGCGGAGGACGGCGCGGCGGCCTGCTCCGCGGTTCCCCGCCTGCGCCCCGACGTCGTCGTGATGGACTGGCGCATGCCGATCATGGACGGCCTCGAGGCCACCCGCGTGCTTCTCGGAACGCTCCCGGACCTGAAGGTCATCGCCTACACCTCGATCGGCGACGAGCAGGTCCGGCAGGGCTTCCTGCGCACCGGCGCGGTGGCGCACGTCCGCAAGGGCGACATCGCGGCGCTGGTCGAGGCGCTCGAAGCCGTCAAGCCGCGCTAGCTGCGCGCAGGGCTCCACCGTCAACGCCTGCCCAGCCCGACCCAGCCGAACTGGATCGCCCTGGACAGGCGTTGCCGGTTCCGCCGGTCGCCGCCGCGGCTGACGGTGCGCTCCGAGCGCCTCGGTGCTTGCTCTTCGAGCAGCGCTGGTGGTACGGTTCCGTACCGACGCTGGTACGCGCGGGTACCAGCGCGCTCGTTGGAGTCCAGGAGGGAACCGCACGTTGAGCCGTCGCAACCGCAAGCCCGTCGTCCAGGTCTCGGGCCGCACCGCCGTCGTCACCGGGGCCGGGTCGGGCATCGGGCGTGCCGTCGCGATCCGGCTCGCGCAGCACGGGTGCCCTGTCGCGATCGCCGACTGGAACGCGGACGGGCTCGAGGAGACCGCAGCGTCGATCCAGGGGCCGGTGCTCCCCAAGAAGCTCGACGTCCGAGACCGGCAGGCGGTCATGGCGTTCGCCGCGGAGGTCGACGAGTGGAAGCCCGCCCCTCTCGGGATGGTCTTCAACAACGCGGGCGTGACCGCGATGCAGGGCGTCGCCGACGCGTCGCCCGAGGACGACGAGTGGGTGTTCGACGTGAACTTCCACGGCGTCGTGCACGGCGTGCGCTCGTTCCTCCCGATCCTGCTGCGGCAGGACAGCGGCGCGATCGTCAACACGTCGAGCGTCTTCGGGCTCGTCGGCTTCCCGCACCAGAGCGCCTACTGCGCGTCGAAGTTCGCCGTGCGCGGCTTCACCGACGCGCTGCGGCAGGAGCTGCGGGGGACCGGCGTGCGCGCGGCCAACGTGCATCCGGGCGGCGTGAAGACGAACATCGTCAAGAACGCGCGGTTCCGCAGCGACCACCGCGGCCAGTGGACGAACCTCGACCAGGCGGCGAAGGAGTTCGAGCTGATGGCGCAGACCACGCCGGAGAAGGCGGCCAAGATCATCCACGAGGGCGTCGAGGCGGGGAAGGCCCGCATCCTCGTCGGCCCCGACGCGACGGTGTTCGACGTGCTCGCGCGCGTCGCGCCGACCCGCTACTACGACGTGCTCGACGGCGCCCAGCGGCTCGCCGCGCCGCTCCTCGCCAAGCGGGCGGCGAAGGCATGAGCGCCGCGGTGAAGGACGCGGTGCTGCCGCCCGGCTCGCGCGCGCCGCGGCCGTTCCAGACCGTCGGGCTGACGCTCCGCCAGCGCCCGTACCTGGAGCGCATGCGCCGCCGCTACGGCGACATCTTCACCGTCCGCATCGCCGGCTTCATGCCGATGGTCGTCGTCACACGGCCGGACGACATCAAGCAGGTCTTCACGACCGACGCCAAGGTGCTGCACGCGGGCGACACGAGCCCGCTGCGGCCGGTGCTCGGCAAGCACTCGCTGCTCGGCATCGACGAGGACCGCCACCTCGCGCAGCGGCGCCTGCTCCTGCCGCCGTTCAAGGGCCAGCGGATGAAGGCGTACGAGGGGCTGATCGCGGAGATCGCGGCGAAGGAGATCGACGCGATGCCCGAGGGCGTGGCGATGCCGGTCGCGCCGATGATGCAGCGCATCACGCTGCGGGCGATCCTGCGCGCGGTGTTCGGCGCCACGGGGCGGGAGCTGGCCGAGCTGGAGGAGCTCCTTCCGCCGTGGACCGAGCAGGGCTCGCGGATGGCGATGACGCCGTTCCTCCAGAAGGACCTCGGGCCGCGCTCGCCGTGGGGCCGGTTCCTGCGGCTGCGCGCGCGGATCGACGCGATCCTCGACCGGCTGATCGCGATGGCGAAGGGCGACCCGGAGCTGGAGGAGCGTGTGGACGTGCTCGCGCTGCTCGTGCAGGCGACGCACGAGGACGGCACGCCGATGACGAACGAGGAGATCCGCGACCAGCTCGTGACGATGCTCGCGGCCGGCCACGAGACGACGGCGCACCAGCTGTCCTGGACGGTCGAGCGGCTGACGCGCACGCCGCACGCGCTGGAGGCGCTGGTGGCGGAGGTCGACGCTGGCGGGGCGAAGACGTACCTCGACGCGACGATCCGCGAGTCGCAGCGCACGCGTCCGGTGATCTTCTTCGCCGGCCGCACGACGATGCAGCCGTACAGCGTCGGTGGCTACGACCTGCCGCGCGGCGTCCAGCTCGCGCTGGCTGCGGCGATGACGCACTTCGACCCGCGGCTGTTCGACCGGCCCGAGGAGTTCCGCCCCGAGCGGTTCGTCGACGCGCGCCCGGAGACGTACTCGTGGATCCCGTTCGGCGGCGGCATCCGGCGGTGCATCGGCGCAACGTTCGCGCACATGGAGATGGACGTCGTGCTGCGGACGCTGCTGGCGCGGGTCGAGCTGCAGCCGACGACCGCGGCGCCCGAGGGCTGGGCGTTCCGCGGCGTCGCGATGGCCCCCGCGGACGGTGGCCGGGTCACCGTCCGGCGGCGGCGGGACGAGCGGGCGAACGCGCCGGCCGAGGAGCTCGCGGCCGCCGCGTGAGCACGCCGGCGGCGGACATGCTGAGCACGGCCGGCTCGGGCTCGCACCGGGACCGGCTGCTGCTCGCGATGGCGGAGGCGATCCGCGAGCAGGGCTTCCAGAAGACGACCGTCGCGGACGTCGTCGCCCGCGCGCGGACGTCGCGGCGGACCTTCTACCAGCACTTCGAGGACCGCGAGGCGTGCTACCTGGCGCTCTTCCAGGTCGTCAACGAGCGGGTGCTGCAGACGATCGCGGAGGCCGCCACGGGCGAAGGGCCGTGGACGGAGCGGATCGACCGGACGCTGGAGGCCTACCTCGGGGTGCTCGCGTCCGAGCCGGAGCTGACGCGCTCCTACGTGCAGGACCTGCCGTCGCTCGGCGCGGCCGGCGCGGCCCAGGCGCGGCAGGTGATCGACCGCGCGTCGCGCCAGCTGTGCCGGCTGGTGGAGGAGGCGCGCGAGCACGACGCGACGATCCGCCCGCTCTCGCTGGAGGCCGCGACGGTGATCACCGGCGGGTTCCGCGAGCTGACCGTGCTCGCGCTGGAGCAGAACCGGCCGATCACGGACCTGCACTCGGTCGCATCCGACCTCGTGCGACGGATCACGATCGTGGGCGAGGAGCGAGGGTCGTCCTGATCGCGCCGGCCAGCTCCGCGAGGGCCTCGCGGGCGGGCGCGCCGGCGCCGGTCATGTTGACGAACCCGTGGATCTGGCCGGGGTGGCGGCGGAGCGTGGTGGGGACACCGGCCTGCTCGAGCTTGCGGGCGTAGGCCTCGCCCTCGTCGCGCAGCGGGTCGAAGCCCGCGGTGAGGACGTAGGCGGGCGCGGTCTGCGGCGGGATGTCCTGGTGGAGCGGCGAGGCGGGCTGCTTGTCCTCGGCGCGCGGGACGAACTGCGCCTCGTACCAGTCCATGTTGCGCTTGGTGAGCAGGAAGCCGTCCGCGAAGAGCCCGACGCTGGGCGCGTCGTCGACGAAGTCGGTGGCGGGGTAGATCAGCGCCTGCATCGCGGGGCGGGGCAGGTCCGGCGCGCGGCGGGCGGTGGCCAGCGCGACCATGGCGGAGAGGTGCCCGCCCGCGCTGTCGCCCGCGACGACGACCCGCGGACGCGGGCCGCCGCGGCCCTTCGCGACGTCGTCGAACGCCGCGATCGCGTCCTCGACCGCCGCCGGGTACGGGTGCTCGGGCGCGAGCCGGTAGTCGACGCTGACGATTTCGAGCCCGGTGAGCCGCGCGAGGTGGCGGCACGGCGCGTCGTGCGTGTCGAGGTCGCCCACGACCCAGCCGCCGCCGTGGAAGAACAGGACGAGCGCGCCCCGCGTCGCGTCGCGCGGGACGTAGCGGCGTGCGCGGAGCGCGCCGGCCGCGCCGGCGACCGTCGTCTCCTCGACCCGCTCGAGCGGCAGCTTCGCGCCCCCGACGAGCGACGTCGAACGGCGGATGTCCTGCCGCGCCTGCGGGGGCGTGCGCTCCTCCACCGGCGGCCGCGGGTTGAGCGCGTTGACGCGCAGGACGAGCTGGGCGTCGAGGTCGAGCTCCTGCCCGTCGCGCACGACCGGCGGGCCGGCGAGCGCGCGCTTGGCTCGCGGCGGAAGCGCCCCGAGCAGGCGGACGACGACGGCGGAGAGGCGGTCGGCGAGCGTCATGTGGCGGCGGAGGCTATGGCAGATCCACGCCCCACTGCCCGCACCCGAGGCCCTCGTCGACGTCGCCGAGGAGCGGGCGGCCGAACCAGTCGCCGGTGGGCATCGCGGCGGCGAACGCGACGAGCACCTCCGTGTAGCCGCCCTCGTCGGCCATGTCGCGCAGGACCGGCCAGTCCTCCGCGGTCGCCATCGCGCGCACGGCGGCCTGCTCGGCCTGCGCGTCGCCGCGCTCGCGCGCCTGGCCCCACAGGGCGAACCAGCGGCACGCGACCGTGCCCGCCACGAGCGCGCCGAGCTGATAGCGGTCCTTCGTCAGCGTGTCGCCGCGCAGGTCCGCCGCGGTGAAGCCGGGCGGGAGCGGGACCCCGCGCAGCATCTGCGCGACGACCGGGCCGCGGTCGGCGGCCTTGATGACGCTCGCGGGGAGCGCGCGCAGCCAGGTGTCGGCGTCGACCCGCTTCAGCGCGGCGAGGTGGCGCAGGAACGTCGCGCGGTCGCGGACGCCGTCCATGCGGAGCTCCAGGGTGCGCCCGTCGTAGGGGAGGAGCGCGGTGATCGTGCGGTTCCCGGGGCGGCCGCCCTTGTAGACGAACACCTGCGCGGTCGTCCCGAGCGCGGGCGCCTCGGTCGGCGGCGAGGAGCTGGCCGAGCGATCGCGGGCACGCATCTCGTGCAGCGCCGCCGAGCTCCAGTGGAGCGTCGCGTGGCGCTGCGGGTCGTCGGGCGCGGTGAAGCGCATCTCGCCCTCGTCCGCGCTCTGCTCGTCCGCGTAGTCGACCTTCCAGCCGGGGAGGTCGAGGAGCACGAGCGGCGAGGCCTCGGCGAAGCGGACGAGCTCGGCGGCGAACGCCGAGTCCGGGCCGGCGGGGCGGTCCTCGGCGGCGGGGAGGAGACCGGCCACCGCGACGACGGTCGCGGCCAGCGCCGTGGCGGCGGCGAGCACGAGCGCGGGGCGCCGGCGGCGAAGGAGGGGCGGCGCGACTGCGGGTGCGGTGGGCGCGGCGGGCGCGGGCTCGGCGGTGAGGATCGCGTCGAGGAGGTCGTGCTCGGCGCCGGTCAGCGGAAGACGCTCGGCGTCGGCGCGCGGGAGCGGGTTCGCGGCGCGGAGCGCGTCGTCGAGGGCGGGGCGGGTCATCGGAGCTCCTCGGCGGCCAGGAGGACGGGGATGTCGGCGTCGGCGGACGCGGTGAGCAGCGCGCGCAGGCGGCGGCGCGCGCGGTGCAGGCGGCTGCGTGCGGCGACGCGGCTGATGCCCAGCACGCGGGCGATCTCGACGGGCTCGAGCTCCTCCCAAGCGGCGAGCACGAGGATCTCGCGATCGTCGTCCGCGAGCTGCGCGAGCGCGTCGGTCACGGCGCCCGTGCCCGTCGTCGGCGTGTCCGCGGCGGCCAGCGCGGCGGGCAGCTCGTCGCGCAGGCGCTCGGCGAGGCGGCTCCTGCGCCGCTCGGCCCGCTGCTGGTTGGCGAGCGTGCGGCGCGCGACGCCGTAGAGCCACAGGCGCGCCTCGTCGCCCGGCGGGACGTCGTCCAGGCGCCGCCAGGCGACGAGGAACGTCTCGGCGACGACATCCGCCGCGTCCTGGGCGTCGGCCGTCCGCCGCACCGCGTACGCGAGCACCGCGCGGCCGTGCGCGGCGTGCAGCTCGCGCAGGCGACGTTCGGGGGTCGGGGGCATCTTCACGCTCCATCATGTCCGGCTCGGCGGCGGCTGTTGCACCGGCGGGAAGCGGACCGTAACCGGCGCTCGCTACAAGTTGACCATGGCCACCGACACCCTCACCACCGTCCGGATCCCCGGCCGCTTCAACGGGCCGCCGGCGTCTGCCAACGGCGGCTACGCGTGCGGCTACGTCGCCGCGCTGGTCGACGGGCCCGCTGCCGCGGTGCGGCTCCACGCGCCGCCGCCGGTCGACGTCGACCTTCCCGCGGACGTCGCGGAGGACGGCACGGTGACCGTGCGCAGCCCCGACGGCACGACGGTCGCGACCGCCCGGCCGGCGGAGCCGCTCGACGGGCTCGAGCCGCCGGTCCGTCCGTCGGTCGCCGAGGCGCGCGCGGCGATGCGCGAGCACCTGTGGCTGGGCGAGCGGCACATGCTCTCCGACTGCTTCGTCTGCGGCCCGTACCGCCACGACGGGCTCGGCCTGCACTTCGGCCCGCTCGCGTCGGCGCCCGACGTCAACGGCGCCGTGCTGATCGGCGACGCGACGCTGCCGCACGGCGACGGCGTGCTCGATCCGGTCAACGTCTGGGGCGCGCTGGACTGCCCGAGCTACGTCCCGCGCCTCGCCCGCATGGAGTCGCTGGCGCTGCTCGGCTCGCTCCACGCGGAGATCCTCGCGCCGATCGAGCTGGGCCAAACGGTCGTCGCGGTCGGCTGGCACGAGTCCTCGGAGGGGCGCAAGCACCGCACGGCCTCGGCGCTCCTGACGCCCGACGGCGACGTCCTCGCGCGGGCGCGCGCGATCTGGGTCACGCTTCCGGGCTGAGGACGTCGATGCCGTGCTCGGCGCACGCGCGCGCGAGCTCCGTGTCGTAGGTGAGGACCGCGTGGACGGCGTCGTTGTCGCGGAGGCGGAGGATCGTGGCGAGGTGGAGGGCGTCGAGCGCGCGGACGTACGGCGGCACGACGGTCTCCGCCTCCCGCAGCGTCTCGTAGGTGAGCGGCACGAGCCCGACGCGCGCGAGAAGCGCCTCGGCGATCCTGAGGCTGTCGCCCCCGCGACGCGTCGCCAGGCGGATCAGCTCGACGCGGAGCAGCTCGCTCGACGTCAGCACCTCGAACATGTCGAGCACGTCGAGCACGGGACGCCGCGCCGGGTCGTCCGTCACGATCCGCCCGAGCGCGGACGTGTCCAGGTAGAGGCAGGGATCGTCAGTCGTGGTGCTCACCGCGGACCCACTCCATGAGCTCGTCGGCCTCGCCCGGCCGGCCGTCGGGCCGCGCGAGCAGCTCGTCGCGGATGTCCGAGAACCTGCCCGTCGGCGGGCGCACGCCGAGCGCCGCGACCAGACGCGCGTAGGGGTCGACGGAGTCGCCGTGCGGGGTGAGGCGCGCGACGACGCGGCCGTGCTCGGTGACGTCCAGGCTCTCGCCCGCTTTGACGCGGGTGAGGTACTTGCTGAGGTTCTGCCGCAGCTCGCGGACGCCGACCGTCTGAGCCATGTGCGTCGGAACGTAGCACATTCCGTCCGCGGCCCACCGTAGGCTGCCCGAGGCATGCTCCACCTGCATCGAGCCGAACGTGCGGACCGCCTCGTCGAGGCCCTCAGCGGGCTGCTCGCGGCCGCGCCGGCGGACCCGTTCGCGGAGGACGTCGTGGCGGTGCCGACGCGCGGGATGGAGCGGTGGCTGACGCAGCGGATGTCCGCCCGCCTGGGGGCGACGGCCGGGCGCGCGGACGGCATCTGCGCGAACGTCGCGTTCCCCTCGCCGCGACGGCTGGTCCTCGGCGCGGTGGCGGCCGCGACCGGCATCGACCCTGACGCGGACCCGTGGCTGCCCGAGCGCGCGGTGTGGCCGCTGCTCGAGGTCGTCGAGGCCAACCTCGGCGAGCCGTGGCTGGCGACGCTCGCGACGCACCTGGGCGCGGCGGAGGAGCCCGACATCGGGCGAGACGACGCGCGGTCGACGGTGGGCGAGAGCGTCCGGCGGGCGCGGCGGTTCGGCACCGTGCGCCACGTCGCCGACCTCTACGACCGCTACGCGCTGCACCGGCCGGAGATGGTGCTGGGGTGGGCCGCGGGCGGCGCCGACACCGACGCGGCGTGGCAGGCGGCGCTGTGGCGGCGGCTGCGGGGGCGGATCGGGACGCCGAGCCCGGCGGAGCGGAGTGCCGCGGCGTGCGCAGCGCTGCGCGAGCGGCCCGAGCTGGTCGACCTCCCCGAGCGCGTCGCGCTGTTCGGCCTCACGCGGCTCCCGCGCGCGCAGCTCGACGTGCTGGCGGCGCTCGCTGCGCACCGCGACGTCCACCTCTTCCTCCTGCACCCGTCCCCGGCGCTGTGGGGGCAGGTGGCCGCGACGGCCGACGCCGGCGTGCGCGTGATCCGCCGGCGCGACGACCCGACGGCGGCGTTCGCGCGCAACCGCCTGCTCGCGACGTGGGGCCACGACGCACGGGAGTTGCAGCTCGTGCTGGCCGGCGCGCCGGACGTGCGGGTCGCCGATCACCACCATCCCGGCACCGAGGCGGCCGCGTCGACGCTCCTCGAGCGGGTGCAGGCCGCGGTCCGCGCCGACGAGCCGCCGCCCGTGGAGCGGCCGGTCCTCGATCCTGCCGACCGCTCGATCCAGATCCACGCCTGCCACGGCCGCGCGCGGCAGGTCGAGGTGCTGCGCGACGCGATCCTGCACCTGCTGGAGGAGGACCCGACGCTCGAGCCGCGCGACGTCATCGTCATGTGCCCGGACATCGAGACGTTCGCGCCGCTGATCCACGCGACGTTCGGCGCCGGGCAGGTCGCCGACGAGGACGACGACGCGGCGCCCGACGCGCCGCAGGCCGCCACGCCCGACCTCCGCGTCCGGCTGGCGGACCGCTCGCTCCGCCAGACGAACCCGGTGCTCGGCGTCGTCGCGCAGCTCGTCGACCTGGCCGAGCGCCGCCTGACCGCCTCCGAGGTGCTCGACCTCGCCGATCGCGAGCCCGTCCGCCGCCGGTTCCACCTCGACGACGACGACCTCGCCCGGATGGAGGACTGGGTCGCGACGTCGGGCATCCGCTGGGGCCTGGACGCGCAGCACCGCAAGCCGTTCAAGCTCGACGCGCTCGCCGCGGGGACGTGGCGCGCCGGGCTCGACCGCGTGCTGGCGGGCGTGACGATGACCGAGGACGACCGGCGCCTGTTCGCGGACGCCGTCCTCCCGCACGACGACGTCGACAGCGGCGCCATCGACCTCGCGGGACGGTTCGCGGAGCTGGTCGACCGGCTGCGCGAGGTGCTCGACACCCTCCGCAGGCCGCAGCCGATCGCGCAGTGGGCCGCGGCGCTGGCGACGGCCGCCGACGCGCTCACCGCGACCGCGAGCCGCGACGGGTGGCAGCGGGCCGAGCTGCAGCGCATCCTCGACGACGTGGTGCGCGAGGCGGACGAGGCGCCGACGACGCTCGCGCTCGCCGAGATCCGCGCGCTGCTCGCCCACCGGCTCCAGGGGCGTCCGACGCGCGCGAACTTCCGCACCGGACACCTGACGATCTGCACGTTGATGCCGATGCGATCGGTCCCGCACCGCGTCGTCTGCCTGCTCGGGCTCGACGACGCGGTGTTCCCCCGCAAGGCGCCGCGCGACGGCGACGACCTGATCCTCGACGACCCGCACGTCGGCGACCGCGACGCGCGCAGCGAGGATCGCCAGCTGCTGCTCGACGCGCTGATGGCGGCCGAGGACCGCCTGCTCGTCACGTACACCGGCAACGACGAGCGGACGAACGCCGAGCGCCCGCCGGCCGTGCCGATCGGCGAGCTGCTCGACGTGATCGACCGGACAGTGCGCGTGCCGGAGGAGCCGGAGGGCGCGCGTGTCCGTGCGCCGCGCGAGCACGTCGTCACGCGCCACCCGCTCCAGCCGTTCGACCCGCGCAACTTCGTCGCCGGCGAGCTGGCCCCCGCCCGCCCGTGGTCGTTCGACCGCGTGACGCTCGACGGCGCCCGCGCGCTGGTGGGGCCGCGCGGGCCCAAGCGCGCGTTCCTCGCCGGCCGGCTGGCGCCGCGCGAGGGCGGCCTGGTCGAGATCGAGGAGCTCGTGCGCTTCGCCGAACGGCCGGTGCGCGCGTTCCTCCGGCAGCGGCTCGGCATCTCGCTCGGCGACCTCGAGGACGAGATCGAGGACGCGCTGCCGATCGAGCTCGACGCGCTGGAGCTGTGGGGCGTCGGGGACCGGTTGCTCAAGGCGCGGCTGGACGGCACCGGCGCGGACGTCGCGGTGCGGGCCGAGATCGCGCGCGGCACGCTCCCGCCCGGCGCGCTCGCGCAGCCGGTCCTGGACCGCGTGACGCCGATCGTCGACCAGATCGCCGGTGCGGCGGACGTGGTGCTCGGCCACGGGGACGAGCCGACGTCGGTGGACGTCAAGCTGCGCCTCGCCGACGGCCGTTCGCTCTCCGGCACCGTCCCGGGCGTCTGCGGCTCGGTGCTGCGGTTCGTGACGTACTCGCGCGTGAGCCCGCGCCACCGGCTCGCGGCCTACGTGCGCTGGCTCGCGCTCACGGCCGCCGATCCGGCTCAGTCCTACCAGGCGGTCGTGCTCGGCCGCGCACGCCGCGACGCGGATCGCGGGACGGACGTGACGATCGCGCGGCTCGGTGTCCTCCACGCGGACCCGGACGAGCGGCGGCGGATGGCGCTCGACCAGCTCGAGTCGATCGTCGACGTGTACGACCGCGGGATGCGCGAGCCGCTCCCGCTGCCGTGCCTGGCGGCGGCCGCGTACGCGCACGCCGCGCTCAACGCGACCGGCGACCCGATGGTCGCGGGCAAGGCGGAGTGGGAGTCGGGCTGGCAGTACCCGCGCGAGGACAAGGAGCCCGAGCACGAGCTGGTCTTCGGCGGCGTCCGCTCCTTCGCCTGGCTGCTGGAGCAGGAGCCGTCCGCCGACGAGTGCGGGCCTGGGTGGGATGAGCGGGACACGACGCGCTTCGGCCGCTACGCGCTGAAGCTGTGGGGCGGCCTGCTGCGCTGCGAGGAGCTGATCGACCGGTGAGCGACCTCCTGACCGACAGCGTCGCGTTCAGCGTCACGGGCCCGCTTCCCCGGGGCGGCGTCACCGTGCTGGAGGCGAGCGCGGGCACCGGCAAGACGTTCACGATCGCCGCGCTCGCCGCGCGGTACGTGGCGGAGGGCATCCCGCTCGACCGCATCCTGCTGGTGACGTTCACGCGCATGGCGACCGGGGAGCTGCGCGAGCGCGTCCGCGAGCGGCTCGTGTCCGCCGAGGCGGGGCTGGAGCGCGTGCTCGGCGGCGAGGCGCCGGACGCGGGCGACGCGGTGGTCGCGCTGCTGGCCGAGGGCACCGCGGCGGAGGTCGCTGAGCGCCGCGGGCGGCTGGCCCGCGCGCTCGCGGACTTCGACGCCGCCACGATCGCGACCACCCACGGCTTCTGCCAGGAGGTGCTCGGCGGGCTCGGCGTCCAGGGTGACGCGGAGCCCGACACGCAGCTCGTCGAGGAGTGCGACGACCTCATCGAGGAGGTCGTCGACGACCTCTACGTGCGCCGCTTCCACCGCGGCGGCGCGCTCGACGTCTCCCGCGACGAGGCGCTCGCGATCGCGCGCGCGGCGATCGCCAACCCGACCGCGCCGCTGGAGCCGCGCGACGCGCCGGAGCACACGATCGCCGCGATGCGCGTGCGGCTCGCGAAGGCCGCGCGCGACGAGCTGGAGCGGCGCAAGCGGCGCGCCGGGATCATGACCTACGACGACCTCCTCACCCGGCTCGACGACACGCTCAGCCGCGCCGGGTCGGGGGAGGTCGCCGCGCACCGGCTGCGCGAGCGCTACGCGGTCGTCCTGGTCGACGAGTTCCAGGACACCGACCCGGTGCAGTGGGACATCATGCGCCGCGCGTTCGGCGGCGGGGACGTGACGCTCGTCCTCATCGGCGACCCCAAGCAGGCGATCTACGCGTTCCGCGGCGCGGACGTCTACGCGTACCTCGAGGCGGCGCGGGCGGCCGACGCGCGTGCGACGCTCGACCAGAACTGGCGCACCGACCAGGGCCTGCTCGACGCGTACGACGCGATGTTCGGCGGCGCGCGGCTCGGGCACGAGGGCATCGTCTACCGGCGGGTCGTCGCGGCCGAGGCGAACCACGCCCCGCGGCTGCTCGGCGCGCCCGACCCCGCCCCGCTGCGGATGCGCGTCGTGCACCGCGACGAGCGCACGATCACCCGCACGCGGGCGGGCTACGCGAGCAACGCGTCGGTCCGCGAGCACATCGCCAAGGACCTCGCCGCCGACCTGGTCCGGCTCCTGGAGTCCGGCGCGCGGATCGAGCGGCGCGGCTCGGCGGGGGCGGTGCTCGGCCACGAGCCGGTCCGGCCCGGGCACGTCGCCGTGCTCGTCCGCACGCACCGCAACGCGGCGCTGATCCGCGACGCGCTCGAGGCGGCGGGCATTCCGGCAGTGATCAACGGCGCGGGCTCGGTGTTCGGGACCGAGCCTGCCCGCGACTGGCTGCGGCTGCTGGAGGCGATCGAGCGCCCGAGCGCGACCACGCGCGCGCGGGCCGCCGCGCTCACGCCGTTCCTCGGCTGGACGACGGAGCAGGTCGCCGCGGCCGACGACGACGCGTGGGAGGAGCTCCACCGCCGCCTGCACCAGTGGGCCCGTGTGCTGCGCGAGCGCGGGGTCGCGTCGCTCACCGAGACGATCACGCTCGCCGAAGGACTGCCGGGCCGGGTGCTCGGCACGGTCGAGGGCGAGCGGCGGCTGACCGACCTGCGCCACGTGGGGCAGCTGCTGCACGCGGCGGCGACGACCGAGCACCTCGGCACGGCGGCCCTGACGTCGTGGCTGCGGGCGCGGATCGCGGCGGCGCAGTCGGAGACGAGCGACGAGGAGCGCTCGCGGCGGCTGGACTCCGACCAGGAGGCCGTCCAGGTGCTGACGATCCACCGGTCGAAGGGGCTCGAGTTCCCGATCGTCTACTTCCCGTACCTGTGGGAGCCGGGCTACATCCCGCGCGGGCCGCAGCCGGTGTTCTTCCACGACCCCGACGGCGGCGACCGGCGCACCGTCGACGTCGGGCTCGACGGGCCCGATTTCCCCCGCCACCAGCTCCAGCACCAGGTCGAGCAGCGCGGCGAGGATCTCAGGCTGGCGTACGTCGCCCTGACACGCGCACAGCACCAGGCGATCGTGTGGTGGGCGGGGTCGTGGGACTCGCGCGACTCGCCGCTCGGGCGGCTGCTGTTCGCGCGCGACGAGGACGGAAGCGTGCGGCCCTCCGGCTCCCAGACGCCGGCCGACGACGCGGCGACCGCGCGGCTGGAGGCGCTGGCGGAGGAGGTGCCGGGGTGCATCAGCGTGGCGCCGTCGACGCTCGGCCGGCATGCGGTGTGGTCGGGCTCGCCGCTCCCGCACGCGCAGCTGGAGGCCGCGACGTTCGACCGCGCGCTCGACCGCGGCTGGCGGCGCACGTCGTACTCGGACATCACCGCGGCGGCGCACGAGGTGCGGGTCGGCAGCGAGCCCGAGGAGGAGCTGCTGGCCGACGAGCCGTCGGCGGCTGCCGCGGGCGTCCCGGCCGCGACGGCGGAGGTCCCCGCCGAGGAGGCCGCGCTGCGGGCCGTGCCGTCGCTGCTGGCGGGGATGCCGTTCGGGCCGCAGGTCGGCACGTTCGTGCACGGCGTCCTGGAGGCGGCGGACTTCGCGGCGCCCGACCTCGACGCCGAGCTGGCCGCCCAGGTCGAGCTCGTGCGCGCGCGGCGGGCGGTCGACATCGGCGACGCCGACGCGACGATCGCGGGGCTGCGTGCGGCTCTGGAGACGCCGCTCGGGCCGCTTGTCGATGGTGCGCGGCTGTGCGACGTCGCGCGGGCGGATCGCCTCGACGAGCTGACGTTCGAGCTGCCGCTGGCGGGCGGCGAGTCGCCGCTCGGGACGGTCACGCCGGCCGTGCTCGCGGCGACCCTGCGCGCGCACCTGCCCGCCGGCGACCCGCTCGCGTCGTACGCCGACCGGCTCGAGGACCCGGCGCTGCGCGCGGAGGTCCACGGCTACCTGACGGGGTCGATCGACCTCGTGCTGCGGCGTGGCGGGCGGTTCCTGGTCGTCGACTACAAGACGAACTGGCTCGGCGCGCCGGGGGAGGAGCTGACCGCGTGGCACCACCGGCCGGCCGCGCTCGAGGCCGAGATGGAGCGTGCGCACTACGCGCTGCAGGCGCTGCTCTACGTCACCGCGCTGCACCGGTTCCTGCGCTGGCGGCTGGCCGGCTACGACCCCGACGTCCACCTCGGCGGGGTGCTCTACCTGTTCCTGCGCGGGATGGTCGGCGCGGACACGCCGCGCGTGGACGGTGTGCCGTGCGGCGTCTTCTCGTGGCGGCCGCCGGGTGCGCTCGTCGTGGCGCTGAGCGACGCGCTCGACGCGAGCGGAGGCGCCGCGTGAGCGCGCTGGCCGACGACCTCCACGACGTCCGCCGCGCGCACCACGCGCCCGGGCTCCTGCGCCCGTTCAACGACGCGGGCGTGCTCGCGGCGGCCGACGTCCACGTCGCCGTGCGGCTGACGGAGCTCGCGGCGGTCGAGGATCCGGACGGCTTCGTCGCGCTCGGGGTCGCCTTCGCCGTGCGCGCGCCGCGGCTCGGCCACGTCTGCGTCGACCTGCGCACGATCCACGAGCGCGCGACGACGGGCGAGGAGGAGAGCGAGGTCGACCTGACCGGTCTCCCGTGGCCCGACCCCGACGCCTGGCTTGCCGCCCTGCGCCGCAGCCCGCTCGTCGCCGACGGCGAGGACGACCCCGCCACCGCCCGCCCGCTCCGCCTCCTCGCCGCGGGCGGCGGCCCCGCGCTCCTCTACCTCGACCGGTACTGGCGGGAAGAGCGGGAGGTCGCGCGCGACCTGGTCGCCCTCGGCGCGAGCGGGCACGGCGACCCCGACGAGCTGCTCGCGCGCGGGCCGTCCGCGCCCGGCGGGACGCTCGACCTCGACCGCTTCGCCGACGGCCTCCAGCGGCTGTTCCCCGGCCAGACCGACAGCCGGCAGACGCTGGCGGCGGCGTCGGCGGTGCTGCGGCGGTTCGCGGTGATCGCGGGCGGGCCGGGCACCGGCAAGACCTGGACGGTCGCGCGGGTGCTCGCGCTGCTGATGGAGCAGGCCGCGGGGGCCGGCGCGCCGCCGCCGCTCGTCGCGCTCGCGGCCCCGACCGGCAAGGCGGCCGCGCGGCTCGAGGAGGTCGTGCACCAGGAGGCGCGCGAGCTGGGCGAGGGCGGGGCGATCGACGGCGCGACCCGCGAGCACCTGCTCGGGCTCAGCGCCTCGACGCTCCACCGGCTGCTCGGGTGGCGGCCCGACAGCCACAGCCGCTTCCGCCACGCACGCGGCAACCGGCTCCCGCACGACGTCGTCATCGTCGATGAGACGTCGATGGTGTCGCTGTCGCTGATGGCGCGGCTGGTCGAGGCCGTGCGGCCGGAGGCGCGGCTCGTGCTCGTGGGCGATCCCGGCCAGCTCACGTCGATCGAGGCGGGGGCGGTGCTCGGGGACATCGTCGGGCCGGCGACCGAGCAGCCCTACATGAGCGAGCCGGCGCGCGCGGTGCTCGGCGCGGCGACGTCGTCGCTCGTCCTCGCGGCCGACCCGCCGCCGGGCGCACGGGTGGCCGACGGCATCGTCGTGCTCGACCGCGTGCACCGGCACGGCGTCGAGATCGCGCGCGTGGCCGAGGCGATCCGGCGCGGCGACGCCGACGGCGCGGTGGAGGCGCTGCGCGCGCCGACGAAGGAGATCACGTGGATCGAGGTCGACGCCGGCGACCCCGACGTCGCCGGCAGCGCGGCGCTCGCGCCGGTCCGGGCAGCGGCGGTCGAGGCGGCGCGCGCGGTGACGCGGCACGCGCGGTCGCGCCGCGAGGACGCGCCGAAGAAGGCGCTCGACGCGCTCACCCGCTTCCGCCTGCTGTGCGCGCATCGCGAGGGGCCGCACGGCGTCGCGTCGTGGATGGCGCGGGTCGAGCGCTGGCTCGCGGACGAGCTCGACGGGTTCGGTGCGGGCGGCGCCTGGTACCCGGGCCGGCCGCTGCTCGTCACCGAGAACGACTACGGGCTGCGCCTCTACAACGGCGACACGGGCGTGGTCGTCGCCGGCACGGGCGGGCGCGTCACGGCGGCGTTCGAGCGGCGCGGCCAGGTCGTCACGTTCCGGCCGGCACGGCTCGGGCCGGTCGACACCGTCTACGCGATGACCGTCCACAAGTCGCAGGGCTCGCAGTTCCACACCGCCGCCGTGCTGCTGCCGGACCCCTCGTCGCAGATCCTCACGCGCGAGCTGCTCTACACCGCGGTCACCCGCGTGCGCGAGCGGCTCGTCCTCGTCGGCACCGAGGCGACCGTTCGCGCGGCGGTCGAGAGGCCGGTCGCGCGGGCGTCGGGACTGCGGGCGCGGCTTTGGGGCGCCGTTCCTTCTCAACAGGGGGACTGACGGAGAGTCACCGCGGCGACGATGCTGTCCACATGGCGATCGACCTTCCCCCGCACCACGACGAGCTCCGGGTGCATGTCGTGCCGGCGCGGGAGGAGGTCGTCGTCGCTCCGGTCGGCGAGATCGACCTTCACACGGCCGGTCTCGTCGAACTGGAGGTGGCCGAGCTGCGGGCGGCCGGGTTCGAGCGCGTCGTGGTCGACCTCTCGCGCGTCGGGTTCATCGATTCGTCCGGGCTGCGGATGCTGCTCAACCTGCGCAACGCCGCACGCCGCGACGGCCACCGCCTCGCGATCGTGCCCGGGCCGCGGACGGTGCAGCGCGTGTTCGAGCTGACCGCGACCGACGCGCTGTTCGACTGGCGTCCCACGCGCTGAACGCGCGGCGGCACGGGCGGCGCGGCGGTGCCGCGGCCCGCTAAGGCTCGACGCGGCCGATCGCGCTCCACCGCCGCCACGGCGCGCGGGCGTGGAGCGGCTTGAGGAACCGCTGGGCACCGACACGCAGCACGCGCTCCAGCTCCTGCTCGCGCGCGCCGCCGTCGAGGTGCGCGCGGATCTGGGCGAACCGCCACCGCGCGCCCGGGTCGACGTCGTCGAGGTCGGTGGCGAGCGGCAGGCCCTCGACCGGCGTCTCGCGCAGCTCGTCGGCGATCATCCGGTAGCCGCTCCACATCAGCGCGAACGACTCCATCTGGTTGAACGCGTCGAGGTCCGTGCGCAGCAGCGCCAGCCGCTCCTGGATGCGGGCCGGCAGCGGCGACGTCTCGGTCGGCGGCGCCGTCCCGGGCAGCGGCGTGGGGAGGCCGTCGGCGTCGAAGCCCGGCTCGGGCGGCGGCGTGCCGGTGGCCGTCGTCGGCGCGGCGAGCAGCCCGCGCCGCAGGTGCACCACGTCGAGCGCCCGCAGCGCGCTGGTCGCGCGCCGCACGGCCAGCTCGCGGAACTGCGACTGCCGCACGCGCGCGCCCTGGATCGACGAGGAGCGCTTGGGCACCGCGAGCAGCGCCGCCTTCGGGCGCGCCTGGGTGACCATCTGGCCGCTCGCGTCGCTGACGAGCACCGCGGTGCACTCCTGCTCGGCGAGGCTCGCGACGCCCTGGTTGTCGTGCACGCCGCCGTCGACCAGCCGCACCGTGTGGTCGGCGTACAGCCCGTCCACCACCAGCGGCTCGAAGATGCCCGGCACGCACGCCGACGCGGCGACCGCGTGGCCGAGGGGCATCCGCCGCTCCGCCCGCGACGGGTCGTAGTCGACCGGCGCGAGCCACGTCCCGCCGTCGACCTCGCGCAGGTCCGACGGCGCGGGCTCGCCCATCCGCCGCGCGGTGAACTGCCAGTTGCGGCCGGTGTTGAGCGACGTCGCGTTCAGGACGAGGATCGGGACCTTGTGCGCGCGCGGCCAGTTGTCGCGCCGCGGCGAGAACGTCGCGGCTCCGTCCGGATGGCCGTGCGGCGTGACGAGCAGCTCGTCCATGAACGCCGGGACGCGCGGGCCGGTCTGCGCGTAGAGGTACCGTGCGTACAGCTCGCCGGCGCGCAGCGTGCGGGTGTAGCCGCGGCTGACGAGCGCGCGGGCCGTCGCGACCGGGTTCGCCAGCACCCGCATGCGGATGTTCTTCGCGACGCCGGCGAGCAGCTCGCTCTCCAGCTCCCGCACGAGCTGCACGTAGCTGTCGCGCGACAGGTCCTCCTCCGGATGCTCCTCGAGCAGGCGCTTGAGCTTGAGGTAGTAGTGCGCGCCGACGATCGAGCCGCCCGACACGCACGAGAGCACCTGCACGTGGCGGAGCACGTCGAGCTCGGCGAGCCGGGCGAGGACGCCGACGTGGAAGAACGACGCGCGGAAGCCGCCGCCGGAGAGCGCGAGCCCGAGCCGCCCGGCGTACGCCGCGCCGATCGCCGCCTCGTCCTCGGTGCCGAGCAGCGCGCCGACGACGTCCTCCGGCGCGACCTCCGAGCCCCCGGCCGCCGCCTCGGACTCCACGCGGGCGAGCGCGCTGAGCTGCAGCGCGCTCGTCCGCCGCAGCCACGCCGGAGCGCCCGCAGCCACCGCCTCCTCCACCACCCGCTTGGCCGTCGCGTGGTCGCCGCGGCCGAAGTACGCCTGGGCGAGCGTCGCGACCCGCCACCACCGCGCGCCGCTGTCGCCGTCCCCGTCGCCAGGTGGGATCCGCTCCAGCCGCTCGATCAGCTCCGCGCGGATCGCGTCCGCTCGGTCGCTCAGCGCCCGGCACTGCGCGCGCAGCGTGGGGGAGCGGGGCGCCTCGCGCGCGTTGAGGTCCGCGAGCACGTCGAGCAGCAGCGCGGCGCCCGCGCCGCACTCGCCGTCGAGGTCGGGATCAGGGCTGGCGTGGCCGAGCTCGTACAGCTCGATCGCGCGCAGCAGCTCGACGGACTGCCCGGTCAGCTCCCACCCGCGCTTGTGGATCGCGCCGCCCAGCGCGAGCGCGTCGCGGCCGCTGTCGCCGTCGAGCGGGCCGGCCTCCTGGAGGATCGTGAGCGCCCGGTCGAGCGCGCGCCGCGTCGGCAGCTCGGCGTCCTTGTAGGTCGCGGCAGCGAGGAGGACCCGCGCGCGGCGCGTGAAGGCGGGGTCGAGCGCGCCGGCGCGCAGGCCGACGAGGACCCGCCGCGCCTCGCGGAAGCGGTCGCTCCGGACCAGCGCCTCGGCCTGGGCGAGCGCGGCGGCGGCGTCGGTCGGCGGTGGAGGGGCGATGCTCACGCTGGCGCAACGCTAACCGAGCGCGGACCCGCCGGTCCACCCCGCTCGATTGCGCAGCCCAGGTACGCCGGCGATCGCGCCCGATCAGGCCACCGGCGTCGCCTGCGCCAGCTCCACCGCCGCCGCGGCGCCCGCGCGCCAGGGCTCGCCGTGGCCGGTCAGCACCGTCTCCGCCCCGGTCGCCGCCAGCGCCGCCAGCGTGCGGCGGTTGCGGTCCACGTCCGCCGTCGCGGCGCGCGCGACCATCCGCGGGCCGGTGCGCGCCGTGTACGGGTCGAGCATCACGAACGCGTCGCCCGCGAACAGCACCCCGCGGTCCTCCAGCCACAGCGCGCAGTGGCCCTGCGTGTGGCCGGGGCAGGGCACCACGCGCGGACGTCCCGGCACGTCCAGCACGCCCTCCTCGTACCGGCGGACCTCCCGCACCGCCGGCGGGAAGAACGCACGGCTGCGGGCGAGCGCGAGGACGATCGGCAGCGCGCGCGGCTGCGTCGCCAGGTACGCGGAGCGCGGCCGCTCGTGGTCGTAGCGCCATGGGTGCATCGTCAGCGCCGCGTCGCTCTCGTGCACCCACACGGGCACGCCCAGCTCCTGCCGCGCGCGTTCCGCGAACCCGACGTGGTCGAAGTGCGCGTGCGTCAGCACCACCGCGTCGACGTCCGAGGCGGACCGGCCCAGCGCGGCCAGCGCCGCACCCAGCGACGCCCACGACGTCGGCACCCCCGCGTCCACGATCGTCAGCCGGCCGCCGTCCTCGACGAGGTACCAGTTCGTGAACGCGTCCTCGATCCGGTGGACGCCATGTGCGACGTTGGAGTGGAGCATGCAGAGGGCTACCCGGCCTGCGGTGGACTACCGATACGGTCGGGTAGGGAACGCCGAGGGGCGCGAGGGCACGGGCGCCGATCCTGATCGTGAGCCCACCGAAGGAGCAAGCGAACCGATGACCGACAACGATCCCACCACCACCACCCTCGACGTCGAGCAGCTCCCCGAGTTCATCGAGGAGGACGAGGCCGTCGACGAGGCCAAGCACGCCAAGCCGGGCGGCCCGCTCCGGTTCGCGCGGATGGCCGGCTCCTCGATCGCCGGCCGCGACGCCGCGCCGTGGGTCACCGACTTCCTCAACGCCGCGTACTACCGGCGCGCGGTCCCCGAGCGCGACGTGGACGACCTGCGGCTCGCGTTCTCGATCCTCACCACCTACTGGTACCGGAAGGCGCCCGACCGCCGGCTCCACCTGACCGACCTGCCCGCGTTCCACAAGGCGTTCGGCAGCGAGCGCTTCGCGACCGACCGCTCGGCCCGCGGCACGCTCAGCCGCGAGCAGCTCCTCGAGGGCGCGTCCCAGCTGCTCGGCGACTGGTTCCCGTCCGCGTACGCGGACGACGCCCGCCGCGGTTGGGGCATCGCGTTCGCGACGCCGGAGGACAAGGCCGCCTACGACCACGCCAAGCGGATGAAGCTCGCCAGGCTCGGCAAGCTCACGCCCGAGCAGGCGCCGCTCGACGAGCAGACCTGGCACACGTACCCGCCGGTTGCGATGCCCTCGGCCGAGGCCGTCATCGCCGCGCTGACCAAGCCCGAGACCTGGCCGGACTACGCGTCGGAGATCGGCCGCTTCACGCCGCTGCGGCCGGGCGGCCTGCCGGACCAGACGTTCGAGATCGAGGTCGCCGCCGGCACCGAGTCCGGGCGCCCGATCTTCACCCGCGGCTACGTGACGATCACCAAGCTCGTCACGCCCGACGACCCCGAGGCGCTCGCCGCGTGGTTCGCGGCGCTCGAGGACGGCATGGCCAAGTACGGCGAGGAGGAGCCGCGGGTCGTGCCGGAGGGCGCGACGCCGCTGGTGGGGTTCGACCTCACCACGCACCAGGGCCACTTCATGGGCGCCAGCCACAACCGGCTCGTCCTCTACACCGATGCCGACGGAAAGGCGTGGGTGCGGGCCGCGGGCACGTGGGACCCGATGCCGTGGCACATCGACAAGGCCTACAAGGCGGCCGGCCGCGACGCGCAGCACGCGTTCTGGGGCCAGGGCGAGGTCGAGCGGCTGAGCATGCTGCACCAGCTCGCCAAGCGGATCGCCGCGTGAGCCGCCGCGCCGTCGTCATCGGGAGCGGGCCGAACGGGCTCGCCGCGGGCATCCGGCTCGCCGAGAGCGGCTGGGCCGTGACGGTGCTGGAGGCCGCGCCGGTGTACGGCGGCGCTGTGCAGTCGGCGGAGCTGACGCTGCCGGGCTTCACGCACGACGTGTTCAGCGCCGTGTACCCGGCCGGCGCGGCGTCGCCGGTGTTCGGCCGGATGCCGCTGGCCGAGCACGGGCTGCAGTGGTCGCAGCCCGACGTCGCGTACGCGCACCCGCTCCCAGGCGGGCGCAGCGCCGGGCTCTACCCGTCGGTCGAGGAGACGGCGCGGTCGCTGGACCGCGCCGGCCAGCCCGGCGACGGCGAGCGGTGGCGGGCGTTCGCGCAGCCGTTCCTCGACGAGTTCGAGGCCATCCGCCACGTGATGCTCGGGCCGTTCCCGCCGATCGGGACCGGCCTGAAGCTGCTCGCGGCGCTCGGCCCGCTCAAGACGCTCGACTTCGCGCGCCTGGTGCCGGGCAGCGCGGTCGCGCTCGGGACGCGGCTGTTCCGCGGGGGCGACGCGCGGGCGTGGCTGTACTCGTCGGCGGGCCACGGCGACGCGGCGCCCGGCGACCCCGGCAGCGGCATCGCGGTGGCGTACCTGAACCTGCTCGGCCATGCGGTCGGCTGGCCGTCGCCGGTCGGCGGCGCGGGCAAGCTCGCCGACGCGCTCGTCGGCTACCTGCGGTCGCTCGGCGGCGAGGTGCGCTGCAACGCGCGCGTGACCGGTGTGACGACGTCCGGCAAGGGCGTCGTCGGCGTGACGCTCGCGGACGGCGACAAGGTCGGCGCCGACGTCGTGGTCGCCGACGTGATGCCGCACGCGCTGGCGCAGCTCGCCGACGACGCGCTCCCGGCGACGTACCGCTCGCTCCTGCTCCGCTACCGCTACGGCCCCGCGACGATCAAGGTCGACTGGGCGCTCGACGGGCCGATCCCGTGGCAGACCGAGGAGCTGCGCCGGGCCGGCACGGTCCACGTCGGCGGCGACGAGCACGAGCTGCTCGACACGATCGGGACCTCGCACTTCGACCTGCCGTCGCGCCCGTTCATGCTGCTCGGCCAGCAGACGGTCGCGGATCCCACGCGCGCGCCCGAGGGCAAGCACACGGCCTGGGCGTACACGCACGGCCCGCGGCTCGGCATCGACTACACGGCCACGCAGCAGGCCCACGTCGAGCGGATGGAGGCGCACATCGAGTCGTACGCGCCGGGCTTCCGCGAGCGGATCGTCGGGCGCCACGTGATGGGCCCGGCCGACCTGCAGGCGCGCAACGCGTCGCTCGTCGGCGGCGACGTCGGCGGGGGAACGTACGCGCTGCGCCAGGTCGTGTTCCGCCCGATGCCCAAGATCTCGCCGTACCGGACGCCGGTCCGCGGCCTCTACCTCGGGAGCGCGGCCGCGTTCCCGGGCGGTGCGGTGCACGGGGTACCCGGGGACGCGGCAGCGCGCGCGGCGCTGAAGGACTGCGGTTAGACGACGAGCTGCTTCGCGGACAGGGCCGGCGCGCCCTGCCCGCGATCGCGGTCGACGAGACCGCGCCGCGCCCGTCGGTGTACTAGCGTGCCAGGCCGATGTTGAGGGTCGTGCTGTGCGACGACGCGGTCGGGTTCCCGGATCTCGTCGCGGGGTGGCTGCAGGGAGACGCCGGCCTGGAGCTCGTGGCGACGACCGGCAGCGCGACGGAGCTGCTGGAGACGCTGCCAGGGCAGGACGGCGTGGACGTGGTGCTGCTCGACCTGATGCTCCCGGAGGGCACCACCTCGCCCGACCTCGTGGCGCGGGTGCGGGAGCTCGCCCCGGGCGCGCGGGTCGTCCTCGTCTCGAGCCTGCCGGTCGACCTGCTCCAGGGCGAGGTGCTCCGCACGGGCGCGGACGCCGCCGGGCCGAAGGCGACGACCGCCGAGCAGCTCCGCGCCGTCATCCGCGGGGAGGCGTAGGGCGCCGGGCGATCGGGGAGTGCCCCCGCATGGCCTCCCTGCTTCCTCCGAACCTCCCCGCGAGCCAGGCCGGCCGCGCCGCGCAGGACCTGGGCGTCGCGTTCCTGCTCGGCGGCAACCTCTTCGCGCGCTTCGCGCTGCACCCGGCGGTGACCGGGATCGCGGACGAGCGCGAGCGCGGCAAGCTCGTCAACGCCGCGTGGCGCCGGTACGGCGCGGTCAACTCGCTGTCGCTCGCCGCGATCGTCGGCGGGTGGGTCGGCGCACGCCTCGACGAGGCGCAGAACGGCAAGCTCTCCCTGCGCGAGCGTCAGCTCGCCCGCGCGAAGGACGTGCTCGTCGCGGCCGTCACGGTGACGGGCCTGGCCTCGGCCGCCGAGGGCGTGCGGTTCTCGCGCCTGGCGCCCGACGGCGCGGTGCCGCTGCGCGACGGCGACCACGCGTCGAACGTGGCGACGCCGGAGCAACGGGCGTCCAAGCGGCGTGTCCAGCGGCTCGGGACGGCGTCGCTGCTCGCCCAGACCGGGCTGGTCGCGGTGAACGCGGCGCTCGCGCAGCAGAACTTCCGCCGCCCGCCGGCGCGGCGCCTGATCCCGCACGTCGGCCGCGTCTGACAACCTTGCCGGCCGCAGATGGCCGGCCGCGAGACCCCAGCGACGAAGGCCGCCCGCGCCGCGGGCGTGCCGTTCACCGTGCACGAGTACGCGCACGACCCGAAGGCCGAGTCGTACGCGGGCGAGGCCGCGGACGCGCTCGGGCTGGAGCTGGAGCGCGTGTTCAAGACGCTGGTCGTCGACGTCGCGGGCGAGCTCGTCGTGTGCGTCGTGCCGGCCTCTGCGCGGCTCGACCTGAAGGCGGTGGGCAAGCGCGCGGCGATGGCCGACCCGGGACGCGCGCAGAAGGTCACCGGCTACGTGACGGGCGGGATCTCGCCGCTCGGCCAGCGCAAGCGGCTGCGGACGCTGGTGGACGCGAGCGCGCCGGCGCTGGAGACGGTGTACGTGAGCGCCGGGCGGCGCGGGCTGGAGATCGAGCTGGCGCCCGCCGACCTCGTCGCGCTGACCGGCGCCGACGTCCGGCCGCTGCAGGGCTGATGGGGCTCCGCCGCGCCGCCTCGCACGCGGTCGCGCGCCGCCTCTCGCCCGAGCGCACGCGCCGCGCGTCGTGGTTCGAGCGGCGCACCGTCGGCCGGCTCTCGTGGGACCGGCTGACGCGGCTCAACACGACGCTCGAGCTGGCGGGCAGGGCCGCGACGTTCATCTGGTGCGCGGTGATCGCGGCGGCGGTGATCGGCTTCGACTGGCGCGACGCGGTGGAGGACACGGTCAACTCCGGCAAGCCGATCGAGGCCGCCGCGGCGGTGGCGATCCTCGTCTCCGTCGTCGTCCTCGTCGCCGTCCGCTCGCTGCTCGGCTTCCTGCGCTGGCGGGTGCAGCGCGAGCTGTGGCGGCGGGACGTCGACCGGCTGCGGGAGGTGGCGCGCTGAGGCCGCCTCAGCCGGACGCCGCCGTCCAGCGCAGGCCGCCGGTCGCGCAGCGGGACTCGTCGGGGAACGTGACGCGGGCCGAGAACCGGCCCGACGCGGTCCGCGCCCCGATGCGGCCGCGCAGCGTGTAGGCGAAGACGTTCTCGCCGCCCGCCTCGGACGGGAAGGCATGGGTGAACGCGGCGCCGAAGCGACCGCCGCGGATGGGGAAGCGGGTGAACGCCTCGGGGTAGTCGACGTAGCCCCCCGGGCGGCACCGGGCGTGCCAGCCGACGGCGACGCGAGCGACGCGCGTGCGGTCGGGCGAGAGGCGCAGCACGAGCGGCTCGTTCTGGCCGGTGCTGCCGCCGTAGACGATGCCGGGCTCGCTGCGGAGCGTGAACCGGACGGCGCCGGTGCGGCAGCGGTCGAGCAGCGGGTCGGCGGGCGCCGCCTCGTCGCCGGGGCGCGTGCGGGCGGTGAGCGTGACCGCGCCGTGGAGCGTCCCGCGCGCGACCGGCCCGTCGAGCCGGCCCTCGAGCCGCATCGTCACCACGGCGTCGCCCTCCGGCAGGCGTAGGTGCTCCTCGTACGTACCGGCGAAGGCGGCGGCCTCGTTGCGCTCCATCCGCAGCCGGCGCAGCGGGGCGGCCGGGCCGGTGGCGGCCATCCGGTGGTGGAACGCGTAGAGCGAGCCGGACTCGCAGCTGCCCGTCCACGACGCGACGGCGCCGAGGATGCGGCCGGTCGGGTCGGTGGTGAGGACGAGCGGGTCGTGCACGCCGTGCAGCGCGCCGCCGTAGACCGCCGCGCTCGCGGGCGTCGTCGCGGCCAGCGCGAGCGTGGCGGCGGCGGCGAGCGTGGCCATGGCGATGGCGCGGCTGCCGTGCGGCGGCGGGCGCGGGGTGGCGCGGCGGCGGTGCACAGGCCGATGCTCCTCCTTTGGCGCAGCGCCGGTGCCGGTCGCGGGCGAACCTGGCGCGGCTAGAGGGTCGCGCCCTTCGCCTGGTTGCAGGGCGCGCAGAGGATCTGGAGGTTCTCGGCGGTGTTCGCGCCGCCGAGCGCGAGCGGGATGACGTGGTCGTACTGGAGGTCGAACGCCGAGCCGCACTCGACGCAGCGCCCGCCGTCGCGCTCGAACACCGCGGCGCGCACCTCGCGGGGGATCGTGTCGCGCCGCGGGCGGGGCGGGAGGTCGTCCGTCGCGACCACCGCGCGCGCCCGCTCAAGCTGCCGCGCACGGCGCCGCTCCCGCTCGTAGGCGAGCGCGAAGACGTCCTCCGGCTCGAGGTCCTCGTCCTCCCACCAGAACCTCCCGCGGGCCCACCAGTACCGCCGCTCGTCGGCCTCCAGCACGCAGACCGCCTCGCGCTCCTGCCGCGCCTCACCGGCGGCGAGCTGCGCGGGCCGCAGCCCGCGCTCCGCGCGGTACCTGCCCGCCTCGAACACGTACCGCTTCCACACCCACGCGCCCTGCGCGACGAACCCGGCGTTCTTCGCCTCTCTCAGCACGCGCGCGATGCTGGCAGCGCGCGCCGACGGCATGCACGCGACGTTTCACTCGCAGCCGACGCCGTTGCCGTCCCGGTCGAGGTCGTGCGGGTCATCGCCCACGACGTAGACCTCGCCCGTGTAGTCGGGGCCGTCGCCGCTCCCGCCCTCGCAGTCGTAGTCGGGCGAGTACGGGTCGAGGCACGCGCCCTCGTAGTTCGGGTCGCAGTCGTCGGTGGGCGCAGGCTCGGGCTCCGGCTCCTCCTCGCACCCGACGCCTACGCCGGCCCCGGTGACGTCGTGCG
Organism: Parviterribacter multiflagellatus; assembly: GCF_056863265.1. Lineage (NCBI taxonomy): Bacteria > Bacillati > Actinomycetota > Thermoleophilia > Solirubrobacterales > Parviterribacteraceae > Parviterribacter > Parviterribacter multiflagellatus. The sequence goes on along the minus strand of NZ_JBXPIZ010000002.1, from coordinate 89,414 downwards.
TGGCGCAGTAAGCCGCGGCCTGCTCACGGTCGTAGGCGTCGATCGCCGCCATGGGGAACCGGATCTCCGCCCCGTCGCCGGCCGTGCACACGACGGTGTCGCCGGCGGCGCAGTCGAGGTCGTACGTGCTCCCGCTCGCCCGGCTGTACGCGCTGACGACGTCGTCTCCTCGGTCGGTCGCGCGCCAGAACGCGTAGAAGACGTTCTGCGCGAACGCGCACGTGGTCGAGCCGCGGCGGGCGCGGATGTTCGCGTCGCACCGCTTGAACGGCGACGCGGCGCGTGGGGTGGTCGCGGCGCGCGACGTGGAGGTCACGACCGTCTCCGTCACGGTCACGGTCCGGGCGGGCGCGGCGGCTCGGTCGGGCGTGGTCGTGCCGCAGCCGATCAGGGCGACCGCGGCGAGGAGCGGAAGGTTTCGTGCGCCGTGCATGGCCGTTGACCCCAAACCCTCGCCGGGTGGACGTCCGACGCGCCATCCGACAACCGTCCACGCGGCTGAGCACGATCTCTGGCCTGAACGGCGCGGGCGTCTTCGTCCAGAGCTCGCCCGCCGACCGGGCCGCGGGCCACCGCGTGGTCGGCGACAGGCGCGAAGCGCTGAGCCGGGCAAGGTGGTCCTCGGGAGCGGCGCCCGCGACCTAGCCGTGTCGGGGCGATGGCCGCGCGCGGCCGCCGCCGCGTTCGCGCTCGGCTACCGGCACTGGGCGTTCCTGGCTCAGCCGGCGACGCTTCCCGAGCGGATGATCGGCGCGGATCCCGACGCGTTCTGGATCGCCGCCGCGCGGATGGGGCTGATGGCGGGCGATCCGCGGTTCTCGCCGGACGTGCTCGCGGCCTCTAGGCCGAGCCGGCGAGCGCGGCGTCGATGCGGGCGCGCGCCTCGTCGCGGAGCGCCTGCGGGGTGGCGAAGCCGGCCGGGTCGATCGGCTCGAGGATCTCGACCGTCGCCCGGACGTGCTCGCGCAGCACGAACGTGCCCTTCGCCAGCGCCCGCCCGGTCCCGTGCACGGCGATCGGGATGAGCGGCACGCCGTGCTCCACGGCCAGCTCGAACGCCCCGTCCTTGAACGCCTTCAGCTTGCCGTCGTGCGAGCGCGTCCCCTCGGGGAACATGAGGATCGGGCTCCCGCCGCGCAGCAGCTCCCCCGACCGCGCGAGCATCTTCACGACCGACGCGCGGTCGCCGCGGACGAGCGGCACGTACCCGTTGAGGTGCATGTTCCAGCCGATGAACGGGAGCTTGAAGTTCTCCGCCTTCGACACCCACTTGAACGGCCGCAGCAGCCCGAACAGGACGATGATGTCGATCAGCGACGCGTGGTTCGCCACCAGCACCGCCCCGCCGCGCCACGGCAGCCGCTCCCGCCCGACGACGTCCAGCCGCCACAGCGGGTTGATGACGACGAAGAACATCGCCCACCAGCACGAGTACAGGTGCAGCACGACCTTCCGCCGGTCGAACGGCGCGGTCACCGCCCACGTGACCACCGCCCCGGCGAAGAAGATCGGGCACGTGACGACGATCGACGCCCAGTAGGCGGCGGACCACAGACGGAGGAGCACGGCGGGTGAACCTACGACGGCCGCCCGCGCCACTTCGTGCGCGGAAGCGCAACCGCGCGCTGCGCGGCGCTACCCCTGCGGGGACGCGGGCTGCTCGAGCGCCGCGCAGCGGCGCTCGGCGTCAGCGATCTTCGCCTCGTCCATCGCCGTGAGGGCGTTGAGCGTGCGGATGTTGCAGGCGATGCGGCGGCCCTTGTCGTACTGCGAGGCCTTGATGTCGTCGACCTCCGCGCGCAGCGCGTCGCCGGCGGGGGAGAGCGACCCCGCAACGACGGCGGCAAGGGCAAGGAACCTGAAGCGCATGCGGCGCGGGACCGTACCGGTCGACCGGACATCTGTCCACCCGTGCGGTCCCGGGCTCAAGCCGCTCGTCAGGCGGCTGACATGGCGCGGCTCAGTGCCAGAGGTAGGTGCGGAAGTTCTCGATGTCGCACGCCGTGCCGGTGAGCTCGATGTCCGCCAGCGTGCGGAGGACCTCGCCGGTGGGTGCCCAGGCCTCGAAGGACGAGGGGTCGTTGGTCCGGTCGTAGACCAGGTCCGCGACGGGTGGGTCGGCGTCCATCGCGTGCGCGTTGTAGAGCGCGAAGTCGGGGACGCCGGGAGCGGACGCCGTGATCACGAGGCGGGTGTACCAGTGGAAGCCGGCGCCAGGCTCCTCGATGCACCGGGCCTTCACGGTGAATCCGCCGACCGTGCCGAGGGTGACTTCCGCGTCGCCGGGTGCGGGGGAGACGTTGGGGAGCGTGCCCGGCGTGACCTCTGCCGGCCCCGCGGGGCCCTCGGCGCCGGTGTCACCGGTGTCGCCCTTCGCCCCGGCCGGGCCCGCCGGGCCCGCCGGCCCGGCAACGCCGGCGGCCCCGGTCGCACCGGTCGCGCCCGTCGCGCCGGCGGGTCCCGCGGCTCCGCGCGCTCCGGCGGCGCCGCCCTGCAGCGCATCCGCACGGAAGTCCTTGGCCGTCAGGCTCCGGTCCTTGACGTCGGCGCCGGTCAGCGAGCCGTCCTTGACGTTCTTGCCGGTCACCACGAGCGCCGCGTACGCGCCTCCGGTGAGCGACAGGAACAGCGCGATCAGCGCGACGACCATCGGCGGGCTCTTCAACTGGCGCAACATGGGGTCCTCCGGAGACGGGAAACGGGACGAGCGCGTTCGCGCGAGAACGATAGTGACTCTTGCGCGAACAGGGGTCCCGACCTGCCCCAGAACGACGAGAGCCCCGCACGGGCGGGGCTCCAGAAGTGCCGAGGGGGAGACTCGAACTCCCGACCTCACGATTATGAGTCGTGCGCTCTAGCCAGCTGAGCTACCCCGGCGGGGTTCGCAGGAGGATAGCGGTGCGGCAGGCGGACGCGACCCCAGGCGCACCTGGCGCGACATGAGTCCTCTGGACACGTGAACGGTCAAGTCCGCGGGCGTCCACGCCGACGCTTCCGGCATGGCCGTCGCTCCCGCGCACTTCTCCGCATTCGTGCGCGTGCGTCGCGACATCCGGACGTTCGCCGGCAGCCTGTTCTTCCTCACGGGCGGCGCGGTGACGCTGCTCGGGCTCGCGGCGCCGCATCCGCCGGAGATGAACGAACGCGGGTACCTGGTGCTGGCCGCGGCGATGATCGCGATCGGGCTGTTCCTCGCGTTGTTCCTCCCGACGCGGCTCATCCCGACCGCCACACGGGCCGGGGTCCTGGTCGGGATCCTGGCTGCGACGCTCGCGACGTACTTCAACGGCGAGGTCGACGGCGGTCCGCCGCTGCTCAACGAGCTGTTCTACCTCTGGCCGGTGCTGTACGTCGGGTACTTCCTCACGCGCGCGCTGATCGTCGCGGCGCTCACGTTCACCGGCGTCGCGTACGCGACGGCGCTGCACTTCATGCACCTCCCTTTCGAGCATGCGATCTCGCGGTGGGTCGTCGTCGTGCTCGCGCTCACCGCCGGCGCGGCGGCCGCGCACGTGCTGCGCAACCAGGTCGACGCGCTCGTCACGCGGCTCCACCAGCTCGCGCGGACCGACGCGCTCACCGACCTGCTCAACCGCCGCGCGTTCGACGAGCAGCTCCAGCGGGAGATCAAGCGGACGATCCGCAGCGGGGAGCCGTTCGCGCTCCTGCTCGGCGACGTCGACCACTTCAAGGCGATCAACGACCGCGAGGGCCACGCGGCGGGCGACTGCGCGCTCGTGCGCGTCGCGGAGGTGCTGCGCGGGACGGCGCGCACCGTCGACACGGTCGCGCGGGTGGGGGGAGAGGAGTTCGCGCTCCTCCTGCCCGGCACCGACCTGGCCGGCGCGCTGGAGGCGGCGGAGCGCCTGCGGAGGGCGCTGAGCGACGGGCCGACGGACCTCACCATGTCCTTCGGCGTCGTCGAAGCCCCGCGCCACGGGCACACCCCTGACGACCTGCTGCGCGCCGCCGACCGCTCCCTCTACACGGCCAAGCAGCGCGGTCGCGACCGCGCCGTCGCCCCCGAGGACGCGACGGCGCGGACCGCGTGAGCCACTAGGCGATCAGCACATCACCTGGACGTTGACCGACGTGCGGGCGCCGCCTGCGAACGTGATGTCCACGGCACGCGCGTTGCCGTCGACCGGCGCGGCCGAGACCGCCACCGCGGACCCGATCGGGGTCGCCGTCACCGAGCAGGTCGCGACGTCGGCGCCGAACGTCACGCGGGTGACGTCGCCGCCGATGGCGGCCGCCGAGGTGCCGGACGGCCGGGCGCCCGCGAGGACGTCGGTGCCGTTCGACGAGATGCGGGCCTGCAGGAAGTTCGCGGTGCGGGCGAGGTCGGCGCCGTCGACGCCATCGACCTTGTCCGCGTCCGCGGCCTTCTCGGTCTTCTGCAGGAGGTTCGCGCCCTCGATGCCGTCGACGCGGTCGGCGTTGAGGCCGGTCGCCACGCCGGTGGCGTTCGTGGTGAACGGCTTGGTGCCGTCGCCGCCCTTGCCGACCGTGATGAGGCCGCCGAGGATGCCCGCGTTCGTGTTGAACTCGAACGCGAAGCCGTCGGCGAGGTTCGTGCCGCGCAGGCACGGCTCGTTGCCGGCGGCGGAGCCCCCGGCCTTCGAGCGGCAGCCGTACACGGCGCCACCACCGTTGTCGGACTTGTTCGACTGACGCGTGCCGTACGTGTTGACGTTCGCGATGACCTCGGTCTCGCGCGTGTACGACTGACGGGTGTCGTTCGACGGGTTGCGGCCGCCGCCGTCGAGCGGCTGACCCTCACCGGCCGCGCCTGCGACCGGGGCCGCGAGGATGGCGACGGCACCGCCGCCGAGGAGGATCTTCCGGGTCCTGGAGCCGAGCTTCGGCATGTGGACAGCTCTCCTTCGCTTCTGGGGTATCGCTCGTCCAACTCCCCGGCCGGCCGAGCGGAGCGCACGTTCCGGCCAACGTGTCAGCAGACGTACACGAAGGACGCAAGATCGGCTGCAGCGCCGGTTGCCATAAAGCGCACGACACGAGGGCCGATCAGTGGGTGAACCACCGTCATGCGCTCGCTCCTGCATCTCCACATCCGCGCCCGGTTCGCGCTGCAGCTCGCCGCGGCCGTCCTGCTCATGGGCCTCCTCGGCTTCTTCGCCCTCCAGGGCCTGAGCGACCTGCGCTCCGCCAAGGACCAGCTGCGCGTCGCCGTGCAGGAGACCGCGCTCGACGGGGACACCCGCACGAAGGTGCAGGACTTCAAGGGCCGCGTGATGCTGTGGATCCACGCGCCCGACGGCTACACGCGCGGCCGGATGCGGCCCGAGATGGCCGATCTCGCCGAGCGCATCGAGACGAACTTCGAGGAGATGCACCGGCGCTACCACCATCGGCCGGTCGACCACGCCCTCACCGTCGCGTTGCAGCGCCCGTACGAGCGCCTGCGCGACGTCTGGCGCTCGCGGGACGCCGACATCGACGGGATGAACCGGACCGCGGAGCTCAAGCGGCTGGATCTGATCGAGCAGCTCGAGCCCGTCGCCGCCGCGGCTGGGGCGGCCGGGATGCAGTTCGCCGTCCGCGACACCGAGCTCGGCAGCGAGGCGGCGCTCGCCGCCCAGCACCGCTACCAGGTCACCCACGACCGGCTCGTCCGCGGCGGCCTGCTCGCGTTCGTCCTCCTGGTCCTCGTGACGTGGATCCTCTTCCGCTCGGTCGTCCGCCGTCTGCGCACGTACGCCGCCTTCGGCCGCGACGTCGTCGAGGGCCGGCAGGGCGGGTCCCTAGCGGTCAGCGGCGGTGACGAGCTCGCCCGCCTCGGCCGCACGCTCCAGCGGATGGTCGACAAGTACGTCGCCGAGCGTGGCTACGACGAGCAGCAGGCCGAGCTGGCCGAGGCGCTCCAGATGGCCGGCGGCGAGCGCGAGGCCCACGCGATCCTCCACACGCATCTGGAGCGGTCGATCGACCACGCCGAGATCGTCGTCGTCACCCGCAACAACAGCGCCGACCGGCTCGAGGCGCGCACGCCGATCACGCCCGGCTCGCCGCTCGCGCCGCGGCTCGAGGCCGCCACGCCCCGCGACTGCATCGCGCTGCGCCAGGCGCGCGAGTACCGCCGCGAGGACGATGGGCGCCAGCCGCTGCTCGACTGCACGATCTGCGGCGGCACGCCCGGCACGTCGAGCTGCAACCCGCTCGTCGTCGGCGGCGAGGTGATCGGCTCGGTCCTGGTGCGCAGCGACGAGGGGATCGACGGCGGCGAGCAGGAGCGCGTCCGCGACTCGGTCAGCCACGCCGCGCCGGTGCTCGCCAACCTGCGGACGCTCGCGATCGCCGAGCTGCGGGCGGCCACCGACGCCCTCACCGGCCTGTCGAACACCCGCGCCGCGCAGGACACCGGCAAGCGGATGGTCGCCCAGTCGCACCGCACCGAGCAGCCGCTCGCGGCGCTGGCGCTCGACCTCGACCACTTCAAGCAGATCAACGACACGTACGGCCACGGGCGCGGCGATGAGGTGCTCGCGTCGGTCGGCGCGATCCTGCGCGGCGAGCTGCGCAGCAGCGACTTCGCGGGGCGGCTCGGCGGCGAGGAGTTCCTCGTCATGCTCCCCAACACCGACGTCGAGGGCGCGCTGGTCGCCGCGGAGAAGCTGCGCGCGACGATCGCCGAGATCTACGTGCCCGGCGTCGACCGCGACATCACCGCGAGCATCGGCGTCGGCGTGATCCCCGATCACGCGAGCGACTACGAGGGCCTGCTCCGCGTCGCGGACCGGGCGCTGTACGCGGCGAAGGGCGCCGGCCGCAACCGGGTCGAGCTGGCCGTGCCGAGCGAGGCGGGGGCCGCACGCGCGACGGCGTAGCCTCTCGCGTCGTGTCCTCCGATCTCACCACGGCCGCTCGTACCGTCGTCGAGCGCTGCCTCGCCGTGCAGCCCGACGAGAACGTCCTCGTCGTGTGCGACCCGACGCGCCTCGACATCGCCGAGGCGCTGCACGCCGCAGCGCTCGAGGCCGGCGGCGACTCCGTCATCCAGATCCTGCCCGCCAAGCCCGAGCGCGGGACCGAGCCGCCGCCCACCGTCGCCGCCGCGTTCGCCGCCTGCGACGTCTTCCTCGCGCCGTCCGAGCCGTCGCTCTCGCACACCAAGGCGCGCAAGGGCGCGAGCGAGAAGGGGGCCCGCGGTGCGACGCTCCCCGGCGTCGAGCGCAACATGCTCGCCCGCCTGATGAGCGCCGACTTCGCGCTGATGGCGGACCGCTCCAAGCGCGTCGCCGAGCTGCTCAGCGCCGCCAGCACCGCGCGCTTCACGTGCCCGCGCGGCAGCGACTTCACCTTCGACCTCACCGGCCGCGAGGGCATCCCCGACGACGGCTCGCTCACCGCCAAGGGCGCGTTCGGCAACCTGCCGTGCGGCGAGGGGTTCATCTCGCCGACGACCGGCAGCGGGACGATGGTCCTCAAGACGGTCGGGCACCTCGGGCTCGCCGACGACGACGGGGAGCTCGTCACGCTCACCACCGAGGACGGCCGCCTCGTCAGCGCGACCGGCGCGCTGGGCGAGCAGCTCCTCGCGCACCTGGACCGCTACGGCCCCGACGGGCGTCACCTCGCCGAGCTGGGCGTCGGGACGAACGAGCGCGCGCAGCTCACCGGCAACCTGCTCGAGGACGAGAAGATCCTCGGCACGGTCCACGTCGCCTTCGGCGCGTCCGCGGGCATCGGCGGGACGGTCAACGTCCCCGTCCACGAGGACTCCGTCGTCGTGGAGCCGACGCTCCACATCGGCGACACGCTCGTGATCGACGCCGGCCGCTTCGTGCTGTGACGCAGGCGGCGGTCCCGCTCGACGCCTGGCAGGTCGGGCCGCACAACCGCTGGGCGTACGTCCACGTCGACGAGGTGGTGCCGACGGCGCCGGTGCCGCGTGGGAGCGGGCCGGTGCGCGAGCTGCCGCGCGGCGACGCCCCCGCGGCCGTCACGGCGGCGGCGCGGCGCGCGCTGGAGGAGCTGGAGACCGACGGGCTCGCGATCCTCCACGACGGCGCGCTCGTCTTCGAGGCGTACGGCGGCGAGATGGACGTGCGCTCGCTGCACCTCTCGCAGTCGGTCGGCAAGTCGGTGCTCGGCCTGCTCGTGGGGGCGCTGGAGCTCGACGCCGACACGCCGGTCACCGACCTCGTCCCCGAGGTGCGCGGGAGCGGGTGGGAGGGCGCGACGCTCCGCCACCTGCTCGACATGCGCGCGGCGATCGGGTTCGTCGAGGACTACGCCGTCGACTTCTGGCGCTACGACGTCGCCTGCGCGTGGCACCCGCCGCACGGCGGGGCGGAGGAGACCGTGCTCGAGTTCCTCCCGACGGTGAAGCCCGCGGAGGGGTGGCGGCACGGCGAACGCTTCCACTACGCGACGCCGAACACCGACCTGCTCGGGATCGCGACCGCGCGCGCGGCCGGGGCACCGCTGCAGGACCTGATCGCGCGGGAGCTGTGGGCGCCGCTGGGCGCCGAGGCGGACGCGCTCCTCACCGTCGACCACGCCGGCACGGGCACGCCCGGCGGGGGGTTCTGCGCGACGCTGCGCGACTACGCGCGGCTCGGCCAGCTCGTGCTCGAGCGCGGCGCGGGCATCGTCCCCGAGGCGTACGTCGCGGAGCTGGGCCAGCGCGACATCGAGCGCAGCGACGTCAGCTCGGGCGCCGACGGCTACCGCGCGAAGTGGTGGCGCCGCGACGGGCGCGCGATGGCGCGCGGCATCCACGGCCAGATGATCGCGGTCGACCAGCCCACGCGGACCGTCGTCGCGGTCTTCAGCTCGTGGCCGGAGGCGACCGACGCGCGGCGCGAGGCGGCGCACCGCGAGCTGGTGACCCGCGTGTGCGCCGCGCTCTGAGCTAGGCCCGCGCGGGCTCCAGCTCGATGTCCTCCTCGCCGTCGTACATCGCCGGCGGGGCCTTGGTGAACATCCGCGTGAGGATGAGCAGGTAGACCAAGCCGACGGCCAGCCACGGCAGGCCGATCTCGAAGGTGTCGCGCGAGAGCTTGGTCCACAGGTAGATCGTGAACACGAAGCCCGCGAGCGGGATCAGCGCGTACTTGATCAGCGCCGCGCCGCTGCGCTCGCCGCGGTCGATGACGTAGGTCTTGACGACCGACAGGTTCACGAACGAGAACGCTGCCAGCGCGCCGAACGAGATCATCGACGAGACGGTCGCCAGCGAGATGAACAGCGCGGTGAGGCCGACGGCGCCGACGAGGATGTTCGCCACGACCGGCGTGCGGTAGGTCGGGTGCAGGCGGGCGAAGATCGGCTTCGGCAGCGAGCCGTCGCGGCCCATCGCGAACAGGATGCGCGACACCGACGCCTGCGCCGCCATCGCACACGCGAACGCGCCCGCGACGTACGCGGCGGTGAAGAACGAGTTGAGGAAGTCGTCGCCGATCTCCTTCATGACGTCCGCGCTCGCGACGTCGACGTTCTCCGCGAACGACTGCCAGTTCGGGAAGGCCAGGTGGCCCAGGTAGGACTGGAAGATGTAGACGGCGCCGCCGGCGAGGGCGCACAGCAGGATCGCCTTCGGGATCACCGACTTGGGATCACGCGTCTCCTCAGACAGGGTCGAGACCGCGTCGAAGCCCAGGAACGAGAGCGCGAGCACCGCGGCGCCCGCGAAGATCAGCCCCGTGTCGCCGCCGATGATCGGCTCGGTCCAGGACTGCACCTCGACGTCGTTGCCCGCGATGTGGACGATCGCCATCACCGCGAACACCGCGACGAACACGAACTGCACGGCGACGAACAGCAGGTTCATGTTCGCCAGCAGCTTGATGCCGAGGATGTTGAGCCCGGTCACCAGGACCACCGCCACGACGACCCACACGTTCGCGTGGATGTCGGGGAAGTAGTCGTTCATGTACAGCCCGATGACCAGGTAGTTGATCATCGGCAGGAAGATGTAGTCGAGCAGCAGCGCCCAGCCGACCATGAAGCCGAGCGGGCGGCCGAACGCGCGCGACGCGTACGAGTAGGCCGAGCCGGCGGTGGGCTGCGCGACGACCATGCGGCCGTACGACCAGGCGGTGAGCAGCATCGCGACCGTCGTGACCAGGTACGCGGCCGGCAGGTGGCCCTCGGTCGACGACGTGACGACGCCGTACGTGGTCCACACCGTGAGCGGGACCATGTAGGCGAGGCCGAAGAAGACGAGCGCGGGCAGGCCGAGGACGCGCTTGAAGTGCGTCTCCGGTCCGTCGGTCGTGGTGCCGGGGGCGGTGCCGGCGGAGTCCAGCGTGGCGGACATGGGTGGGGTCTCCTCCTCCAGGAGTGGGTGCTAAGCGGTGGTGGTGAGCAGCGTGCGGAGCGCGCGCCCGGCGGCGAGGTCGTCGAGCGCCTGCGCCGCCTCCTCGAGCGGACGGCGGCCCGAGACGAGGGCGTCGAGGTCCAGCTCGCCCTCCATGTAGAGGTCGACCAGGCGCGGGATGTCGCGCTGGGGGTCGACCGAGCCGTAGTTGGACCCGAGGATGCGCTGGTTCGCCTCGGCGAACGCGAGCGGGTCGAACCGGGCGGTCATGCCGGTCGGGGGGAGGCCGACGATGACGGCGGCGCCGCCGAGACCGAGCGCGGCGATCGCCTGCTCGGTCGTCTCGATGCGGCCGATGGCGTCGAAGACGAAGTCGAGGCCCTCGGGCACGGCGGCCTTGAGCTGCTCGACCGGGTCGCCGCTGGACGCGTCGACGGTGTCGGTGGCGCCGAGCCGGCGCGCGACCTCGAGCTTGTCGGCCTGGACGTCGACCGCGACGATGCGGCTCGCCTTGGCCAGCCGGGCGCCCTGGACGACGGAGAGCCCGACGCCGCCGCAGCCGATGACCGCGACCGTCGCGCCCTCGGGCACCTCGGCGGTGTTCTGCACGGCGCCGACGCCGGTGGCGACCGCGCAGCCGACGACCGCGACGACGTCGAGCGGCGCGTCGGGGCGGATCCTGATCGCGCCCGACTCGGGGACGACGACGCGCTCGGCGAAGCTGCTGACGCCGAGGTAGTGGTGCATCGGCGCGTCGTCGCCGGGCGTGGACCAGCGCGAGGTGCCGTCGTGCAGCACGCCGCCGGGGGCGACGACGCTCGCCACCAGCTCGCACTGCCACGGCCGGCCGAGTCTGCACTGGCGGCACTCGCCGCACTGCGGGACCCAGGAGAGCACGACGTGGTCGCCGGGCGCGAGCGACGTGACGCCCTCGCCGACCCGCTCCACCACGCCCGCGCCCTCGTGCCCGAGCACGACCGGCATGGGGAGCTCCCACTCGCCCTTGACGACGTGCAGGTCCGAGCCGCACACGCCGGCGGCGGTGATCTTCACCTCGACCTCGCCCGCGCGCGGCGGCGCGAGCTCCAGCTCGGCGATCTCGACCGGCGTGCCCGGCCCGTTGAACACGGCCCCGCGCACGCGCGTGGCCTCCTTGCCCGACATGTCTCCTCCTCGTCCTCCGGCTCGTGCGCCGCCGGTCACCGGCACAGCCGCCAGGCGGCGAGCGCGATGCCCTGTGCGGTGGCGACCAGGTCGTCGATCGGCACGTGCTCGCCGACCGTGTGGGCCCAGTCGATGTGGCGCGGCCCGTACATCACCGCGGGCGTCTTGGCCTCCAGCGCGTAGGTCGCGCCGTCGTACCAGCTGCCCAGGCCGCCGAGGTTCAGCGGGAGCCCGAGCGCGCCGTTCGCGGCCAGCAGCTCCTGCACGACCGGCGCGTCGGACGGCGTCTCCGACGGGTTGACCTCGGTGTGCCAGCGGAACGTGGGCGGGTTGGCGGCGAGCCACGGATCCGCGTCGCACCAGCGCCGCAGGAACTGCTCGACCTCGCGCTGCGCGTCGGTCGTCCAGCCGTTCGCGTCGGCCTGCGCGGGGAGGATCAGGACGGCGAGCGTGAGCGTCGCGCGGTCCGGGATCGTCACGTTCCAGCCGCTGTCGGCGTGCAGCTGGGTGCACAGGACGTCGGGCGGGTCGAGGAGCGGGTGGGAGGTGAGCGCGTGGCGCGAGCGCCAGTCGTCGCGCAGGGCGCGGACGCCCGCGAGGAGGTGGTGCGCCTTCTCGATCGCGTTGACGGCGCCGCCCTCGGTGAAGTGCGCGTGCTCCTGCTCGGCGTGGCCGGCGCGGCCGGCGATCGTGATCTCGCAGTAGACGCTGCCGCGGCAGGCCGGCCAGACCTCCAGGCCGGTCGGCTCGGGGACGATCGCGAAGTCGGCGCTCACGCCGTGGCGCGCGCACGCCAGGCCGCCGGCGCCGCCGGACTCCTCGTCGGTGTTCGTGCAGATGACGAGGTCACCGTTCAGCTGCCCGGTCGCGGCGAGCGTCTCCGCGGCGACGACCATCGCCGCGATGCCGCCCTTCATGTCGCACGCGCCGCGGCCGACGATGCGGTCGGCGGTGACCTGCGGGTCGAACGGGTCCTGCTCCCAGCCGTCCTCGATGGCCGCCGGGACGACGTCGATGTGGCCGTTCAGCAGCAGCGAGCGCGCGTCGGCGGGAGCGTTCCCGCGCAGGCGCGCAGAGAGCTGCGGCCGGCCCGCGAAGCCGATCCCCGGCGGGGCGAGCGGGTGGCCGGCGACGTCCTCGGGAGCAGGCTCCCACACGTCGACCTCGGCGCCCGCGGCGCGCAGCCGGTCGGCCAGCAGGCCCTGCAGCTTCGCTTCCTCGCGCGCGGGAGCGAGCGGGTCGAACCGACCCGTCGTGTCGCAGCGGATCAGGTCGCACGCGAGCGCGACGATGTCCTCGCGGCGTTCCGCGATCCGTTCGACGAGCGACCGCTCTTCGGCGGCCAGATCCGATCTCTCCGGCACCATCGCGGCGGGAGGGTACGGCGGATGTGCACGGACGCACAGATGTTCTTCGGATCGCGTTGTCCACATCGGTGCGCGCGCGCAGGCGCGGCCTGCCGATGCGGCGCGACGGTGGCGTGGGAGGATGGCGCGGTGGAGCTTCCGGCGGGTCCGCAGGCGCCGCGCGCGTGGCAGACGGTCGAGTGGATCGTGCGGCCGACCGCGTTCCTGCGCCGGTGCGCGGCGGCGTACGGCGAGGTGTTCACGCTGCGGACCCACTGGTCGGACGCGCCGACCGTGCTCGTCTCGCACCCCGAGGACGTGCGGCGGATCTTCACCGCGCCGGCGGGGACGCTGACGGCGGCCGGGGGCGGGTCGATCCTCGAGCCGTTCGCGGGGCCGCACTCGATCCTCGTCCTCGACGGCGAGGCGCACCTGGAGCAGCGGCGGCGGATGCTGCCCGCGTTCCACGGCGAGCGGATGCGCGCGCGGCGGGCGCTGATCGCCGAGCTGGCGCGGGCTGAGCTGGCGACGTGGCCGCGCGGGCGGCCGGTGGCGACGCACCGGCGGATGCAGGCGCTGACGCTCGACATCATGCTGCGGCTCGTCTTCGGCAGCGCGGACCCGCGCCTGCGCGCGGCGATCGAGCACGCGCTCGCGCTCACGCGCAACGCGCCGCGGCTGGTCGCGATGTCGCTGGGGGTGGACCGCGGGGCGTTCGCGCGGGCCGTCCGCGCGGTGGACGACCAGCTCTACGCGCTCATCTCGCGCGGGCCGCAGGACGAGGACGCGATCCTCACCGACCTCCTCGCCACGTCGTCGTCGGCGCAGGAGGTGCGCGATCAGCTCGTCACGCTCCTCGCCGCGGGCCACGAGACGACCGCGACCGCGCTCGCGTGGGGGTTCGAGCGGCTCGGCCGGCGGCCGGACGTCGTCGACCGGTTCCGCGAGGATGACGAGTACCGGGGCGCGACGGCGAAGGAGCTGTTGCGCGTGCGGCCCGTGCTGTCCGTGGCCGAGCGGCGTGTCGCGGCGCCGGCGGGGTTCGCGACGGCGAACGGGACGCGCGTGCCGCCGGGCGCGAACGTCGCCGCCTGCCTGTACCTCACGCATCGCCGCGCCGACGTGTGGGGCGACCCGCACGCGTTCCGACCCGAGCGCTTCCTCGGGGCCGAAGCTGCGGCGCTCCCGCCGTACGCGTGGATCCCGTTCGGTGGCGGGACGCGGCGCTGCCTCGGCGCGCCGTTCGCGCTGATGGAGCTGGAGACCGTCCTCCACGAGGCGGCCCGCGCCGGCCACCTCGAGCCCCCACCGGGCGCGCGCCCCGAGCGCGTCCGCCGCCGCGCGGTCACGCTCTCGCCTGCCCGAGGTGGCAGGGTGGTGCTCCGCCGATGACGCTCCTGCTCGCCGTCCCCAACGTCTCCGAAGGCCGCGACCCCGCCGCCATCGCCGCGATCGGCGCCGCGTTCGCGTCGACCGGTGCGCGCCTGCTCGACACGCACGCCGACCCCGACCACCACCGCGCCGTCTACACGCTCGCGGCGGCGCCGGGGGAGCTGGCGCCCGCGCTGGCGGCGGGCGTGGCGGAGGCGGTCCGGCGCGTGGATCTGCGCACCGAGCGCGGCAGCCACCCGCACGTCGGCGTGGTCGACGTCGCGCCGATCGTGCACCTCGACGACGTGCGGCGGGGCGCGGCCATCGCGGAGGCGCTGCTGACGGCGGACCTGCTGGGGGAGCAGGGCGTGCCGGTCTACCTCTACGGGCTGCTCGCGGGCGGGCGCACGCGCGCGGAGCTGCGCCGCGGCGGCGTTTCGGGGCTGATCGAGCGCGGGACGCCGCCCGACTTCGGCCCGCGGGCGCTCGACCCCGCCCGCGGCGCGACGCTCGTGGCCGCCCGGCCGCCGCTGATCGCGTTCAACTTCGAGCTCGCCCCGCCCGCGACGCTCGACGACGCCAAGCGCATCGCCGCGCGCGTCCGCGAGGGCGGCGCCGACGGCCTTCCGGGCGTCCGCGCGCTCGGCATCGCGCTGGCCGGGGGCGTCGCGCAGGTCTCCACCAACGTCGAGGACCACCGCGCGGTCCCGCTCGCCCGCCTCCTCGCGGCGGTCGAGGCCCACGCGCCGGTCGCGCGCGCCGAGCTCGTCGGCGTCCCGCCGGCCGCGGCGTTCGACGGGTGGCCGGAGCGCGTCCCGGTGCTCAACCGGACGACGCTCGAACAGCGCCTCTAGGCGCGCGCCGCGCGCCAGTCCGCGATGAGGCGCTCCACCTTCGCCGGCGTGTCGTGCTCGCCCGGCACCGGCGTGTAGAGCACGAGGCGGTGGTCGGTCGTGTCCGCGTGCCAGAACGACGCGTGCTCGAACTCCATCCGCCCGAGCCGCGGGTGGACGATGACCTTCTTGCCGTCGCCGTCGCCACGGACCTCGTGCTGCTTCCACCACGCGCGGAACTCGGGGCTCGTCGCGCGCAGGTCCTCGATGAGGTCCTCGAACCACGGGTCGCCGACGTGCCGGGCCGAGTACGCGCGGAAGCGGGCGAGCACGTTGCGCGCGCCGGTCTCCCAGTCGGGCGAGAGGACGCGCGGGTTGGGGTCGACGAAGACGCGCCACACGTGGTTGCGGCGGTGGGGCGGCAGGTCGGAGGGGTCGCCGAACACCGCGCTCAGCGCGTCGTTCCACGCGAGGTAGTCGCACCGGCGACCGAGGACGTACGCGGGGTTCGGGCCGAGGCCCTCGACGAGGCGCCGCACGGCGGGGGAGACCTGCTCGACGGGCGCGGGCGGCGGCGGCCCTTCGGCCCGCCCGAGCAGGATCAGGTGCTCGCGCTCGGCGTCCGTGAGCTGCAGCGCCGACGCCAGCGCCTCGAGCACCTCGCGGCTCGCGCGCACGTCGCGTGCCTGCTCGAGCCACGTGTACCAGGTGGTGCCGACCCCGGCGAGGAGCGCGACCTCCTCGCGCCGCAGGCCCGGTGTGCGCCGGCGCCCGCCCGCGGGCAGCCCGACGTCGCCGGGCTGCAGCGCGGCGCGGCGCTGCTTGAGGAAGTCGGCCAGCTCGCGCCGGCGGCGCTCGTCGTCGCCGGCGGGCGCGCGGCCGATGGCGTCGGTGGCGGTCGTCGCGAGGTCGAGCATGGTGGGTGGTGGTGCTGGTACCAGGATGAGCCCCTCTCTTGTACCTGGATCTCCACTGTCGCACCGTCGGGCTGTGACTTCAACCGCCCAGCCCACCGCCGCGCCGCCGTGGCGCGCCCTCCCGGTCGTCCTCACCGCCACCTTCATGGCGCTGCTCGACGTCTTCGTCGTGAACGTCGCCGCGCCCGCGATCCAGGCCGACCTCGACCTCTCGCCCGGCGCCGTCCAGTGGCTCGTCGCCGCCTACGTGCTCCCGTACGCCGTCCTGCTCGTCACCGGCGGGCGGGTCGGGGACGCGATCGGCCGGCGCCGCACGCTGCAGCTCGGCCTCGGCCTGTTCACGCTCGCCTCCGTCGCCTGCGGCGCCGCCCCGACGGAGGCGACGCTCATCGGCGCCCGCGCGCTGCAGGGCGCCGGCGCGGCGTTGATGGCCCCGCAGGTGCTCACGATCATCCAGGTGGAGTTCCCGCCGGTCGACCGCGCCCGCTGCATGGCGTGGTACGGCGTCGTCGCCGGTGTCGGCTCGGTGGCCGGCCAGCTCGTGGGCGGCGGGCTCATCGCGCTCGACGTGCTCGGCCTCGGCTGGCGCGCGGTCTTCCTCGTCAACGTGCCGGTCGGGATCGCCGCGATCGTCGCGGCCGCCCGGCTCGTGCCCGAGTCGCGCGCCGCGGACGCGCGGCGGATCGACCACGGCGGCGTCGCGCTCAGCGCCGCCACGCTGCTGCTCGTCGTGCTCCCGATCGTCCAGGGCCGCGAGGCCGGCTGGCCGTGGTGGGTCCCGGCGATGCTCGCGGCGGCCGTGGCCACCGGCGCGCTGTGGTGGCGCCACGAGGAGCGCGTCACGGCGCGCGGCCAGGCGCCGCTCGTCGACCTGCGCCTGCTGCGCCTCGCCGGCTTCCGCGACGGGATCGGCCTCGTCACCGCGATGTACTGCGCGATGCCGTGCGTCTTCCTCGTGCTGGCGTTCTACCTGCAGAGCGGGCACGGCCTGACGGCGCTCGAGTCGGCGGCCGTCTTCACGCCGCTGTGCGTGTCGTTCGTGGGCGCCTCGTTCGTCGCGCCACGGCTGCTCGCCGCCCACGGCCCACGCGCGCTCGTCGCCGGCGCCGCGTACACGGCGATCGCGGCCGCCGTCGTCGGCGCTGTCGTCCTCAGCGACCCGGACGGGCTGCCGACCGTCCCGCTGTGCGTTGCGCTGTTCGCGCTCGGCTTCGGGCCCGGCATGATGATGCCGAGCTCCGTCCGCGCGGCGCTGGAGACCGTTCCGCCGGCGCTGGCCGGCTCGGCTGCGGGTGTCGTGACGACGATCCAGCAGGTCGGGAACGTGCTCGGCGTCGCCGTCGCCGGCGTCATCTTCTTCGGCGTCGTCGGCGACGCGCCGACGACGGCCGACTACGCGCACGGCTTCGCCGCCGCGCTGGTGTGGACCGTCGCCGCCGCCGTCGGCGCCGCGACGCTCGCCGCCAGGATGGCGGGGGCGCCCGCGCGCGCGAGGGAGGCGCTCGCACCGGAGGGCCAGCGGACCTGACGAGCTTCTAGTCTCTGGCCATGGCCCAGACCCGCAAGCGCCGCAGCACCAAGCACCGAGGCAACGCGGCCGGCATGGTCGAGACCCGCGGACGCACGGGCCGCAAGCCGACGGAGGCCGAGCGCAAGCTCAGCGCCAAGGACGAGGCCCGCGCGCGGCGGATGGAGCGCCTCGACAAGCCGCCGACGTGGAAGGGCGCGATGAACCGCGCCGCCGTCGCCGCCGCGCTCTTCGTCGTCATCATCGCGATCATGCAGGGCAACATCGCCACGGCGGTGTCGCTCGGCGCGGTGATGCTCCTCATCTACATCCCGATGAGCTACTACACCGACCTCTTCATCTACCGCCGGCGGCAGAAGAAGAAGGCCGTCGGCAAGGCGGTCTGAGCCATGGAGGTCCGCGGGCTCACCGTCGGGATGCTGCAGGAGAACTGCTACGTCGCGCGCGCCGAGGGCTCCGAGAGCGTGATCGTCGTGGACCCGGGCGACGAGGCCGCGCGGATCCTCGCCACCGTCGAGGAGATGGGCGCCCGCGTCGAGGCGATCCTCCTCACGCACACGCACTTCGACCACGTCGGCGCCGTCGCGGAGATCGCGCGCACGACCGGCGCGCCGGTCACGTGCCCGAAGCTCGAGACGCAGGTCCTCGCGGACATCAACTCGTACACGTTCCCCGGCTTCGGCCCGTACGAGAGCTACGACGCGGACGCGACCGTCGAGGGCGGCGAGACGCTCCACCTCGCCGGCCTGGAGCTCGAGGTCGTCTTCACGCCCGGCCACAGCCCCGGCCACGTCACCTACGCGGCGTCCGGCGGGCTGCTGGTGGGCGACGTGCTGTTCCAGGGCTCGGTCGGCCGCACCGACCTGCCGGGCGGCGACTGGCCGACGCTCGCGCGCTCGATCCAGACGCTGCTGGAGCGGTACCCGGACGAGACGACGGTCTTCCCCGGCCACATGGGCGTCACGACCCTGGGGCAGGAGCGGGCCACCAACCCCTTCCTGGCCGAGCTGGTTTGAGCAACAAGATCACCGTCCCGAAGGGCACGTACGACGTGCTCCCGGATCAGCAGGCTGCGCGCGACCGGCTCGAGGCCGCCGCGCGGAAGATCCTCGAAGGCGCGGGCTACCGCCGCATCGAGACCCCGACGTTCGAGGCGACCGAGCTGTTCGCCCGCGGCGTCGGCGCGTCGACCGACATCGTCCAGAAGGAGATGTACTCGTTCGACGACGGCGGCGGACGCTCGCTGACGCTCCGGCCCGAGGGCACCGCGCCGGTCGCACGGGCCTACATGGAACACGGGATGCACAAGGCGCCGCAGCCGGTGAAGCTCTGGTACCTGTCGTCGTTCTTCCGCGCCGAGAAGCCGCAGGCCGGCCGCTACCGCCAGTTCTGGCAGGTGGGAGCGGAGGCGATCGGCTCGGACGACCCCGCCGTGGACGCCGAGGCGATCGTGCTGCTGCGCGATCTGCTCGACGAGCTGGGGGTGGAAGGAACGCGGCTGCGGCTCGGCTCGCTCGGGACGCCCGAGACCCGCGCGCGCTACCGCGAGCACCTCACCGCCCACCTGCGCGCGCACGAGGCGCAGCTGTCCGACGACGTCCGCGCGCGGATCGACCTCAACCCGCTGCGCGCGTTCGACTCCTCGCACCCCGGGACGCAGGAGGTCATGCGCGACGCGCCGCGGCTCCTCGACGAGCTGTCGCCCGAGGACGCCGAGCACTTCGCCACCGTGCGGGAGCTGCTCGACCTCGCCGAGGTGGACTACGAGATCGACACGACGCTCGTGCGCGGGATGGACTACTACACGCGCACGGTGTTCGAGTTCACGTCCGATGCCCTCGGCGCGCAGTCCGGCGTCGGCGGCGGCGGACGCTACGACGGGCTCATCGAGATGCTCGGCGGGCCCGCGACCCCCGGCATCGGCTGGGCGGCGGGGGTGGAGCGCATCCTCCTCGCGTCCGGCGACGACCAGCGCCACCCCGACCCGATCGTGGACCTGTTCGTGGCCTACGAGCCCGAGGCGAAGGCCGCGGCGTTCGGCATCGCGAACGGCGCGCGGCACGCGGGCATGACGGCGCAGCTGGAGCTGGCGGGCCGCTCGCTCAAGGGCCAGCGCAAGCAGGCCGACCGACTGCGCGCCCGCTGGCTCGCGGTCGTCACCCCCGAAGGCGCGACGTTGCGCGACATGCAGACGCAAGATGAGCTGGACGTGGCGCACGACGCGGTCGTGGCCCGTGCCCTGCGCGAAGGAGGACGCGGATGAACACGCCGCCCGCACCGAACGAGTACCGCGACACCTGGGCCGGGGAGCTGCGCGCGAGCGACGTGGATCGCACCGTCCGCGTGGCCGGCTGGGTCCACCGCCGCCGCGACCACGGCGGGCTCATCTTCATCGACCTGCGGGACCGGAGCGGGCTCGTGCAGCTCGTGCTCCATCCCGAGTCGGCCGACTTCGCGGTGGCCGAGTCGCTGCGCAGCGAGCACGTCATCAGCGCGTCCGGCAAGGTCGTCGCGCGCGAGGCCGGCACGGTCAACCCGAAGCTCGCGACGGGCGAGATCGAGCTGGCCGTCGAGTCGCTCACGCGGCTGGCCGAGGCGGAGACGCCGCCGTTCCCGCTCGACGAGGACTCCGACACCGACGAGCTGCTGCGCCTGACGCACCGCGCGCTGGACCTGCGCCGGGAGCCGATG
This sequence comes from Parviterribacter multiflagellatus, assembly GCF_056863265.1. Classification (NCBI taxonomy): domain Bacteria; kingdom Bacillati; phylum Actinomycetota; class Thermoleophilia; order Solirubrobacterales; family Parviterribacteraceae; genus Parviterribacter; species Parviterribacter multiflagellatus. The sequence continues at coordinate 69,279 of NZ_JBXPIZ010000002.1, read as the reverse complement.
CAGCGCAACATCGCCCTGCGCGCGAAGGTCGTCTCCACCATGCGACGCGTCCTGGAATCGCGCGACTTCCTGGAGATCGAGACGCCGATCCTCGGCAAGTCCACGCCCGAGGGCGCGCGCGACTTCCTCGTCCCGAACCGGCGTGAGGCGGGCACGTGGTACGCGCTCCCGCAGTCGCCCCAGCTCTTCAAGCAGCTGCTGATGTTCTCGGGCTTCGAGCGCTACTACCAGATCGCCCGCTGCTTCCGGGACGAGGACCTGCGCGCCGACCGCCAGCCCGAGTTCACCCAGCTCGACGTCGAGATGGCCTTCGTGACCGAGGAGGAGGTTATCGAGGCGATGGAGGCGGTCATCAGCGAGGTGCTCAAGCTCGCGCCCGACATGGAGCTGCCGGCGCCGCCGTACGAGCGCATCTCGTACGCCGACGCGGTCGCGACGTACGGGACCGACCGGCCGGACCGGCGGTTCGGGCTGGAGCTGCGCGACGTGAGCGACGCGTTCCGCGGGACGGAGTTCAAGGCGTTCAGCGGGGTGCTGGAGTCCGAGACCGGGGCCGTGCTCGCGATCAACGTCGGGCCGCGCGAGATGTCCCGCAAGGACCTCGACGGGCTCAACGACCTCGCCAAGCGCTACGGCGGCAAGGCGGTCGCGTGGGCGTTCGTCGAGGAGCTGGGCACCTGGCGCTCGCCGATCGCCAAGTTCTTCTCCGAGGAGCAGATCGGCGCGGCGACCGCGACGCTCGAGGGCAAGACGGGCGACCTGCTGCTGTTCGCCGCCGACGACCGGAAGGTCGCGCAGGGCGCGCTCGGCGGGCTGCGGCTCGAGCTTGCCGACCGGTTCGGCCTCCGGCCCGAGGGCGTCCACGACATCCACTGGGTCGTCGACTTCCCGATGGTCGAGTGGAACGCGGACGAGCAGCGCTGGGACGCGCTGCACCACCCGTTCACCGCGCCGTCCGGCGACCTCGACGGGGACCCCGGCGCGCTGATGTCGCGCGCCTACGACATCGTGCTCGACGGCACCGAGATCGGCGGCGGCTCGATCCGCATCAACACCGCCGAGGTCCAGACGAAGGTGCTGGAGATCATCGGGATGAGCGCAGAGGAAGCGCAGGAGCGCTTCGGCTTCCTCCTCGACGCCCTGAAGTACGGCGCGCCGCCGCACGGCGGGCTGGCGTTCGGCCTCGACCGCATCGTCGCGATGATGGCCGGCACCGACTCGATCCGCGACGTCATGGCGTTCCCCAAGACGGCGTCCGGGGCGGACCCGATGACGGGCGCACCGTCCGCGGTCGACCCCAAGCAGCTCCGCGAGCTGGGGATCCGGGTCGGCTGACGGCTACTTGACGGCGAGGGCGCGGTCGACGGCGTCGTCGATCTCGCCCTTGACCGTGAGGCCGCTGATGACGCGCGCCTGACGCTGGCTGTCGATCACGAGGACCGTGGGGGACTCGGTGATCGGCACGCCCTTGGTGATCGCCTCGTAGCTGGAGAGCTTGGCGAGCGAGACGACGTGGGTGCGGACCTTGCCGTCGTGGCGGTCGACGCGGCTGACGGCGCGGCGGACCGAGCGGTCGTCAGCGGACTTGCCGTCCCACACGAGGAGGACGACGGTGCGACCGGCGTCGAGGTCGGCGAGGACCTTGTCGGCGCCGGTCTTGGCCTTGGTCTCGGGCTTGGCGGTCTCGGCCTGCTTCTCGGCCTTGGGCTCCGCCTTCGCCGTCTCCGCGGGCTTCGCGGCGGGCGCCGGGGTCTCCGTCGCGGCCGACGACTGGGCAGGGGTGGAGGACTCGGCAGCAGGCGTCGCGGACTCGGCGGCCGGGGTCGGCGCGGCGGCGACCTCCTCGACCGGCTTCGGCTTCAGCGCGACGAACCAGAGCGCGGCGAAGACGAGCACCGCGCCGAGCGCGATTCGCATGGGAAGGCTGACCTGGTCCACGCCCCTTCTTTCGGCTGCACGCACCGGATCTTGAGAACCGGCGCATCCTCGTCGGCGGTCTGCCAACGTTGCGCTCGCTTCATCTCCAAAGGGACTTCAGGGGAAGGGAACGGGGAAGGGACAGGGTGCAGAACCGGAGACTCACTACCTCACTGGTCGTCGCGGGAGCGACGATCGGCGGCCTCGCCGCAGCGGCGCCAGGCGCGCACGCGGCGGGCTTCACGTGCTCGGCGACCGCCGTCAAGGGCTCCGTGCTCGGGCAGCAGCTGCCCGCGCCGGTGAGCGCGAACGTCGGCGAGACGAGCTGCAAGGCGGCCAGCGCCGGCGGCGACTCGATCATCCCCGAGCCGCTCGGCGTGTCGGCCGTCTTCGCGCGCACGGCGTTCAGCGGGACGACGCCGCAGACCAACGTCGCGACGGCCGAGGGCGGCCTGGCGGACCTGCGGCTCCTGCCGCTGCCCGACCTGCCGATCCAGGCCCAGCTCGACCAGCTGGCCGCCTCGATCCCGAAGATCGAGATCCCGCTTGGCCCGCTCGCCGTCCTGCTCCCGCAGGCACCGAACGGCGCGCTGACGATCGACGTCTCGCAGGCGCTCCGTCCGCTGCTGCAGCCCAAGGGCGAGCTGCTGCGGATCAAGGGCGGCACGGCGAGCGCGGTCGCGCGGTGCGACGCGGGCAAGATGGACTTCACGGGCACCTCGCGGGTCCTCGGAGTCAGCCTGCTCGGCACCGAGCTGCCGGTCGACGAGCTCGTCAAGCAGACCGTCAGCATCGTCGGCGGCGGGTCGGTCAGCCTCGCCGACCTCGACATCACCAAGCTCGTGCCGCAGGGCATCGCGCCGGAGCTGTTCGTCGCGCTGCAGGCGCAGCTCAAGCCGCTGCTGCAGGCGGTGCGGATCCCGATCCCGAAGCTCCTCGCCGACGTCCGGATCACCCCGGGCAAGCAGGTGCGGACGGCGACGGGCCTGACCCAGACCGCGCTCGACGTGAAGATCGCGCTCGGCGGGCAGCCGATCCTGGACGCCCAGATCGGTGAGGCGAGCGTCGGCGCCGAGGGCATCGACTGCGCCGGCACGCCGCCGCAGTCGGTCAGCGCCGCGGCGCTGCAGTGCACGACGCGCCGGCTCACGCTGATCGACGTGTTCCAGCGCAACGGCCGCGTGCAGCTGTACGGCGCGGCCGACAAGCGGTACGTCGGGCGGACCGTGGACATCTTCTTCAAGGACACGAACAAGCGCGTGGCCCGGGCGAAGGTGCTCCAGAACGGCACGTTCAAGACGACCGCGGCGCTCCCGAAGCGCAGCGTCCGCGGCACGAACCGCGCGCGCTACCAGGCGCGGCTGGCGGCCGACAACAACAAGACCGAGGAGTCGCTGGACCTCAAGCTCCAGCGCCGGATGGTCGTGGAGTCGGTCCGCGTCGGCTCCGGCAAGGTCCGGATCTCCGGCACCGTGGTCAAGCCGCTCGCCAACCCGACCAGGACGATCGAGGTCCGCCAGCGGGTCTCCTGCTCGAAGACCAAGGTCGTCGCGCGCGTCAAGCCCAACTCCAAGGGCCAGTTCAGCGTGACCGTCGACGCGCCGCCGTCGCAGCTCGCGGCCGTCTACCGCTTCGCGACGTTCGTGCGGAAGAACACGGACAACCCGAAGACCTACCCGACGTTCACGCTGCCGCGGTACGTCGATCTCTCCTAGGTCCCTCTAGGAACCACGCCGTCGCTCCGTCGCCCCGGCCCCTTTCCGGCCGGGGCGGCGGAGGGCGGCGTACTCTCGGAGCCGATGGCGGACGAGCGCTTCGAGGAGCACCTGCTCTCCCCGCAGGGCCGTGGCCGGGACGTCCCGGGCGCGCGTGACGGCAGCGCTGGCGGCGCCGCGTGCGGGGACCTCGTCCGCATCTCGGTGCGGGTGTCCGAGGACCGCGTCGTCGATGCGGGCTTCGAGGCGAGCGGCTGCGGCGCGGTGATCGCCGCGGGCTCCGCGGCCGTGACGCTCGTGCTCGGCGAGACGGTGCTCGACGCCGCGCGCGTGGGCGTGCGCGCGATCTCCGAGGAGCTCGGCGGGCTGTCGCCGGGCAAGCTCCACGCGGCCGAGCTGGCGTCCGACGCGCTGGCGCGGGCGCTGGGGGAGGCCGCGGCGCGGGACGCCGCTGCCGAGCTCGTGCCCGGACGGGTGCTCGTCGCGACGAGCGGCGGGGTGGACTCGAGCGTCGCCGCGCTGCTGCTCGCGCGCGAGGGCCGCGACGTCGCGTGCGTGACGCTGGAGCTGTGGCGGGACCCGGAGAACGACGGGGAGCGCTCGTGCTGCAGCGCCGGTGCGGTGCGGATGGCGCGGATGGTCGCGCACGACGCCGGGCTCCCGCACCTGACGCTCGACCTGCGCGACGCGTTCCGCGCGGGCGTCGTGGATCCGTACGTCGCCGACCACGCCGGCGGCCTGACGCCCAACCCGTGCATCCGCTGCAACGGCCACGTGCGGCTCGACGCGATGCTCGACCTGGCGACGCGGCTCGGCGCCCGCGAGCTGGCGACCGGCCACTACGCGCGCGTGGGGGAGGACGGCCTGCTGCGGCCGGCGGTCGACGTGCGCAAGGACCAGACGTACATGCTCGCCGCGCTCAAGCGCGAGTCGCTGGCGCGGATGCGGTTCCCGCTGGGGTCGTTGACGAAGCCCGAGGTGCGCGAGATCGCCGCGGAGGCCGGGCTGGCGGTCGCGTCCAAGCCCGATTCGCAGGACCTCTGCTTCCTCGCGGGGACGGGGCGGAGCGCGTTCCTCGCCCGCCACGGCGGGCTGCGCGAGCGGCCGGGGGACGTGGTCGACCTCGGCGGGCGCGTGCTGGGCCAGCACCGCGGTGCGCACGAGTTCACCGTCGGCCAGCGCCGCGGCCTCGGCGTCAACGCCGGCGACGGGACGCCGCTCTTCGTCGTCGCGACCGACGCGCGCGCGAACACGGTGACGGTCGGGCCGCGCGAGGCGCTGGCGACGTCGCGCGTGCCCGTGCGCGGCGTGCGGCTCCACGCGCACGAGGACGACGTCGCGCGCGTGAAGCTCCGCTACAAGTCGACGCCCGTGCCCTGCCGCCTGCGGGACGGGGAGCTGCAGCTGCTCGAGCCGTTCGAAGGCGCCGCGCCGGGTCAGACCGCGGTCTTCCTGCGCGCCGACGACGCGATCGTGGGCTCGGCCACGATCGCGCGCGCCTAGCTCGCTCCACGAAGGTCCGAGCCGCCAGTTCGAACCGCCGCGGCAGGACTTCCGGGCCGCGTGCGCCATCATCTAGGGGTGACCTCGGACCAGATCCGCGAGCTGTTCCTGAACTTCATGGTGGAGCGCGATCACAAGCGCATCCCCTCGGGGTCGCTCGTCCCCGCCGACTACGACCCGTCCGTCCTGCTGACGACGGCGGGCATGCACCCGCTCAAGCCGTACTTCCTCGGCCAGGAGAAGCCGCCGCACCACCGGCTGACCTCGGTCCAGAAGTGCTTCCGCACGCCGGACATCGAGGAGGTCGGGAGCACGACCCGGCACCTCACGTTCTTCGAGATGCTCGGCAACTTCTCGATCGGCGACTACTTCAAGGACGGCGCGGTCGAGTTCGCGTGGGACCTGTCGCTGAACGGGTTCGGGTTCGACCCCGAGAAGATCTGGATCACGGTCTTCGAGGGCGACGACGAGCTGGGGCTCGGGCCGGACGAGGAGGCGATCGAGGCGTGGCTGAAGGTCGGCGTGCCGCGCGAGCGCATCGTCGGCTGCCCGCGCAGCGAGAACTTCTGGCAGGCCGGCCCGATCGGGCCGTGCGGGCCGTGCAGCGAGCTGTACTTCGACCGCGGGCTGGAGTTCGGCAAGCCGGACGACCTGCCGGGCGGCGAGAACGAGCGGTTCCTGGAGTACTGGAACCTCGTCTTCATGCAGTTCAAGCAGGACCCGGAGAACGTCCTGACGCCGCTGCCGGCGCAGAACATCGACACCGGCATGGGCCTCAACCGCATGGCCGCGCTCCTGCAGGGCGTCGAGTCGGTGTTCGACACCGACCAGTTCGTGCCGCTGATCCAGCTCGGCGAGCAGCTCTCGGGCAAGCAGTACGGCGCCGGCGACGCCGAGGTCGACCGCTCCCTGCGCATCCTCGCGGACCACACACGCGGCTCGTCGTTCCTCATCGCCGACGGCGTCGTGCCCTCCAACGAGGACCGCGGCTACGTCCTGCGCCGTGTCATGCGCCGCGCGATCCAGCACGGCCGCCGGCTCGGCATGGAGCCCGGCTTCCTCGCGACGTACTCCGAGGTCGTCCGCGAGACGATGGGCGACGCGTACGGCGAGCTCGGCCGCGAGTGGGACGCGATCCAGCGCTGGCTGAAGGCGGAGGAGGAGCTGTTCGGCCGCACGCTCGAGCGCGGCACCAAGCTGCTCGACGAGCTCATCGCGCGTGCGAAGGAGAGCGGCGACGAGGGCATCCCCGACGAGGCGGCGTTCCAGCTGCACGACACGTTCGGCTTCCCCATCGAGATGACGATGGAGATCGCCGCGGAGCAGGGCGTCGGCGTCTCGCAGGAGGGCTTCGAGCTGCTGATGTCCGAGCAGCGCAAGAAGTCGCGCGGCGGCTTCGCGGAGGCGGGCCCCGGCAACGGCGGGCCGAACCTGCGCGATCGCGCGCTGGCGGTGGCCAAGTCCGTCCCGGCCGAGACCGAGTTCACCGGCTACGAGACGCTCGAGCAGCACACGACGGTCGGCGCCGTCGAGGAGCTGGGCGAGGGCACCTACATCGCCAAGCTCGCCGAGTCGCCGTTCTACGCGACCGGCGGCGGCCAGATCGCCGACAGCGGCGAGATCGAGTGCGAGGGCGGCGACTGCCGCGCGCGGGTGACCGACGTCGTGCGGCTCGGCTCCGACCAGGCGGTCGTCCTCGAGGTCGAGCAGGGCGTGCTGAAGCAGGGGGAGCGGATCGTCGCGCGGGTGTCGTCCGACGCCCGTCACGCGACGCAGGCCAACCACACCGCGACGCACCTGCTCCACGCGGCGCTGCGCGAGCGGCTCGGCACGCACGTCCGCCAGGCAGGCTCGTACGTCGGCCCGGACAAGCTGCGGTTCGACTTCACGCACGGCGAGGGCATGTCCGCCGAGGACCTCGCGTGGGTCGAGGAGAAGGTCAACGCGGAGATCCTCCGCGCCCAGCCCGTCCGCGCGCTGACGATGCCGCTCGAGGAGGCGCGCGCGCTCGGCGCGATGGCGCTGTTCGGCGAGAAGTACGGCGACGTCGTGCGGATGGTGCAGATCGGCGACGGCTCGTACTCGCGCGAGCTGTGCGGCGGCACGCACGTGCGCACGACGGCGGAGATCGGCGTCTTCAAGATCACGTCCGAGACCTCGTCGGCGGCGAACGTCCGGCGCATCGAGGCGCTCACCGGCCCCGGCGCCGTCGCGCTGCTGCGCGAGCACGACCGGCTCCTGTCGGAGGCCGCGACGCTCGTGCGCAAGCGCCCGGAGGAGGTCCCGGCGGCGGTCGCGGACCTGCAGGCCAAGGCGAAGGCGGCCAAGAAGGCGGCGGCCGCGGACGCCAGCACCGCGTTCGACGTCGACAAGCTCGTCGACGACGCGGTGCAGGTCGACGGCATCAAGGTCCTCACGGCGGAGCTGCCGCCGACCGACCCGAAGGCGCTGCCGGACCTGGCGGACAAGCTCAAGGGCAAGATCGGCGAGGGCGTCGTGGTGCTCGGCACGGTCAACGACGGTCGCGTCGGGCTGATCGTCACCGTCAGCCAGGAGCTGGTCGGCCGCGGCGTGAAGGCGGGCGACATCGTCAAGCAGGCGGCGCAGGTCGTCGGCGGCGGCGGTGGCGGGCGCCCGACGATGGCGCAGGCCGGCGGCAAGGACCCGGAGAAGCTCGGCGACGCGCTCGCCACCGCGCGCAAGGCCGTCGAGGCCGCGCTCGGGGCGTAGTGGCGCGCGTCCTCGCCCTCGACTACGGCAGCGCCCGGTGTGGGGTCGCGCTCAGCGACCCCACCGGGACGCTCGCGTCGCCGCTGCCGGTGGTCGAGCGGCCGGGCACGCGCCGCGGCTTCAACGCCGTTCTCGGGCTGGTGCGCGAGCACGGCGTCAGGACGGTCGTCGTCGGGCTCCCGCTCGGGCTGTCCGGCCACGACACCGACCAGACGCGCGAGACCCGCGAGTTCGCCGCCAGGCTGCAGGAGCGGGTCGGCAAGCGCGTGCGGGTGGTGCTCCACGACGAGCGGTTCACCACGCGGATGGCGGAGCGGTTCGGGGGCGCGGGCGACGAGGACTCGCGCGCGGCCGCGCACCTGCTGGAAGGCTGGCTCGCGGGACAGCCTGCGTCCCCTACCCTGGAGCCATGAGCCTCCACCAGCGCACCACGCGGGAGCAGCAGGTTCAGCCGGGCGGCGCACCGCCGCGCGTGACGTTCAGGCGCGACGCCGACGGCAACCTCGTCGCGGACGAGCCCAAGCCGGAGCTGAAGACGGCGGTCGAGGCGGCCGAGCGGCCGGTCACGCCGGACGATCCGCGCACCGGCCCGCTGCGCGACGTCCCACCGGTCGGGCCCGCCTGACCGGGCGCCGCCGGGCAGCCCGTTAGCCTCTGGGAGGCTTCGCGCCCCGGCTCCTGCCGCCGCCGCGCGCGAGCATCGCTTCTGCATGAGCCTCTTCGGACGACGAGACACCGGACCCCGCACGGCCGCGGATCGCGAGCGCGCACGGCGCGAGCGTGAGATCGCGCGCGCGGAGCGCGAGGGCCGTCCGATCCCCACGTTCGACGACGACCTCGACGCGGTCGACGCCGCGCCGGCGCTGCCGGAGTGGGAGACGCCGCCGCCCGCGGAGGCGCCGTACGAGCCGGTCGCCGAGGAGCCTGTCGCGCCGGAGCCCGAGGTCGCGCACGAGCCCGCGCCGCCCGCGGCGGACCTCGACTGGGATCCGTACGCCGCCGAGTGGGACCAGCCCGCGCCGCTCGACGCCGGGCACGACGCTCCGGCGCCGGCGCATGACCAGCACGACCCGTTCGCTCCTGAGCCGGCCGCGCCGCACGATCCGCACGAGCGCCCGGCGTGGGACCGCACCGATGCGTGGGACGTGATCCCGCCCACGCAGCCGCCCGCGAGCCGCGAGCCGCGGCCGACGCTGGGGGAGGAGCTGGGCGCCGTCGACCGCGGCGACGTCCCGCCGCCGCCTGCGGAGGAGCCGCGCGAGGAGGAGCCGCCCGCGTCCGCCGAGCCGCCCGCGCCCGCGCCGCCCGCGTCGCAGAGCTGGTTCGACGAGGACCCGCCGAGCGAGCGGCTCGCCGACGAGCCGGGCCAGGAGACCGTCGAGTGGGACGTCCTCGCCAACCGGCCGAAGGAGCGCCCGCAGCCGCCGACCGGCCCGGGCGACGCCGACCAGCCGACCGTCGAGTGGGACGTCACGAAGCACCTCGCGCGCGAGCCCGCGCCCGAGGCGCAGCAGCCGCCCGTGCCGAACGGCCGCAACGGCGCCGCGCACGACCACGAGGAGGCCGGCGAGCCCGCCGTCGCCCGCGGCCGCGAGCTCGAAGCGCCCGACCCCGTCGAGTCCGTCGGCCGCGCGACGCCGCGCGGCGACGCGTCCGCAGGCCCGTCGGCGGGTGCCGCGGGCGCAGCAGCCGGAGCCGGAGCCGCCGCGGGCGCCGCCGGCCGTCCCTCCGCCCGCGCCGCCGCGTCCGGTGGCGGCCGCTTCGGTGACGAGCACGTCCGCCCGACCCCGGCCCGCAAGGGCAACCGCGCGCGCACGCTCCCGCCGATCCCGCCCGGGCCCGGCGAGCGTCGCCGCCGCGCCGTCGGCCGCCCGCGCCGCGGGGCCATCGCCGCGGTGCTGCTGCTCGTGATCGTCGCGATCCTCCTGTACTTCGTCAACGCGATCTTCCAGCCGTTCAAGGGCGCCGGCACGGGCAGCGTCACGGTCACGGTCCCCGAGAACTCGAGCGTCGGCGACGTCGGCGAGCTGCTGGAGAAGGAGGGCGTGGTCGAGTCCGCGTCGTTCTTCACGCTCCGCGCGCGCCTCGACGGCGCGAGCCTCCAGGCGGGCGAGTACGAGCTCAAGCAGGACATGCCGTACGACGACGCGATCACCGTCCTGAAGGCGGGCGCGAAGGAGCCGGAGACGATCCGGGTCGCGATCCCCGAGGGGCGCGCGCGGCGCGAGGTCGTCCCGATCGTCGACCAGGCCGGGCTGCGCGGCTCGTACCTGCAGGCCAGCGAGAGGTCCAAGGACTTCAACGTGCGCAAGTACGGCGCGCCGAAGAGCACGAAGTCCCTGGAGGGCTTCCTCTTCCCGGCGACCTACGAGCTCGAGCCCAACTCCACCAGCCGCCAGCTCGTCGCCCAGCAGCTCCGGCAGTTCCGCACGGAGATCGAGAAGGTGTCGATGAAGCGGGCCCGCGCGCGCAACCTCGACACGTACGACGTGCTCATCATCGCGTCGATGATCGACCGCGAGGCGACGCTGGCCAAGGAGCGGCGGACCATCTCGGCCGTCATCCACAACCGGCTCCGGCAGAACATGCCGCTCGGCATCGACGCGACGATCCGCTACGCGACGCGCAACTGGAGCAAGCCGCTCAAGCAGTCCGAACTCGACATCGACTCGCCGTACAACACGCGCCGCCGCACCGGGCTGCCGCCGACGCCGATCGGCTCGCCGGGCCTGGCGTCGATCAAGGCCGCCGCGAACCCCAGCGACTCGGACGCGCTCTTCTACGTGGTCAAGCCGTGCGGCAAGGGCGCGCACAGCTTCTCCTCGACCTCGGAGGAGTTCGAGCGCGACGTCGCCGCGTACAACAAGAAGCGCGACGAGCTGGGCGGCAAGTCGCCGGTCGACTGCTAGTGGCGCGCTACGGCGTGCTCGGCTGGCCGGTCGCGCACAGCCGGTCGCCGGCGATGCACCAGGCCGCCTACGCCGCGCTCGGCCTCGACGGCTGGCGCTACCAGCGGCTGCCGGTCCCGCCCGAGGCGTTCGCCGAGACGGTCCGTGCGCTGCCCGGCGCGGGCTTCAGCGGCGCGAACGTCACGATCCCGCACAAGGAGGCGGCGCTCGCGCTGGCCGACGACGAGACGGAAGCCGCGCGCGCGATCGGCGCCGCGAACACGCTCACGTTCCGCTCCGACGGCACGATCCACGCCGACAACACCGACGCGCCTGGCCTGATCGCCGCACTCCCGGAGCCGCCGCGCCCCGGCCAGACCGCGCTGGTGCTGGGGGCGGGGGGAAGCGCACGCGCCGCGGTGTGGGCGCTCCGCGAGGCCGGCCTGCACGTCCGCGTGCACAACCGGACGCGCGCCCGGGCGGAAGAGCTCGCGGCCGATCTGGGGGCGGAGGTGGCAGGTGAGATCGTGCCCTGCGACCTGCTCGTCAACTGCACGAGCGTCGGCCTGCACGACCCCGACGCGAGCCCGCTCGCCGGCGCCCCGCAGGCCCCGATCGTCGTGGATCTGGTGTATCGGGAGGGTGGAACGCGGCTCGAGCGCGACGCGCGGGCCGCGGGCGCGCAGGTCGTGGACGGGCTGGAGATCCTCGTCCAGCAGGGCGCGCTCAGCCTCCGCGCGTGGTCCGGCCGCGAACCTCCCGTGGACGCCATGCGACGAGCTGCGCGGTCGTCCAGCTAAGGATCCGGCGCGAGCTGCCGATCAGCACGGGCAGTCGCATGCAGTACTCCCCCGCCGACATCTCCTCCCCGGACGCCGCCCAGTGGGACGGCGTCACGCCGCCGACGCGCCGCGGCGGGTCGGGCCGCCACGTCGTCGACGTGCTCGTCGAGCTCGGCTACGTCGACCGCATGAGCGCCGACCTCGCCATGGAGCAGGGCCGGGCGCAGGGGATCGGCCCGGAGAAGCTGCTGCTCGACCAGGGCCGCATCACGCAGGACCAGCTCGCCCGCGCGATCGCCGAGCGCCACGGCCTCGACCACGTCGACCTGACGCGCTTCCCGGTCGACATGGCCGCCGCGAACCTGCTCGGCACGACCGCCGCCAAGCGCTATGAGGCCGTGCCCGTCGCCTACGTGGACGAGCGCACGCTGCTCGTCGCGATGGCCGACCCGGCGAACGTCCTGGCGATCGACGACATCGCGATCATGACCGGCCTCGAGGTGCGCGCCGCCGTGGCGAGCCGCGAGGACATCACCGGCCTGGTCTCCCGCTTCACCCGCCTCGACGACGTCGTCGACGCGGTCTCGCTCGGCGATGACGACCCGCTCGGCAGCGACACCGCGGGCCCTGCGGACACGATGGACCTGCGCGAGTCGGCCGACGACCAGCCGGTCATCAAGCTCGTCAACCAGGTCATCGCCCAGGCCGTCGAGCAGGGCGCGTCCGACATCCACCTCGAGCCCGACGGCAAGGACCTGCGCGTCCGCTTCCGCGTCGACGGCGTGCTCCTGGAGTCGGCGACGATCCCCAAGCGGATGGTCAACGGCGTGATCTCCCGCGTGAAGATCATGGCCGACCTCGACATCGCCGAGCGCCGCGTGCCGCAGGACGGCCGCGTCGGCCTCACGATCGACGGGCACAAGATCGACCTGCGCGTCGTGACGCTCCCGTCCGTGCACGGCGAGTCCGCCGTCATGCGCATCCTGGACAAGGGCTCCGTGATCATGGAGCTCGACAAGCTCGGGATGGGGCCGGACGACCACAAGCGCTTCAGCCGCGCGTTCTCCCAGGCCTACGGCGCGGTGCTCGTCACCGGCCCGACCGGCTCCGGCAAGTCGACCACGCTCTACGCCGCGCTGGGCGTCATCAACACGCCCGAGAAGAACATCATCACGATCGAGGACCCGGTCGAGTACCAGGTCGGCGGCATCACCCAGGTGCAGGTGAACTCCAAGGCGGGCCTGACGTTCGCCGGCGGCCTGCGCGCGATGATGCGCGCCGATCCGGACGTGATCATGGTCGGCGAGATCCGGGACCGCGAGACCGCGCAGATCGCGATCGAGTCCGCGCTGACCGGCCACCTCGTCCTCTCCACGCTCCACACGAACGACGCGCCGGGCGCGATCACCCGCCTGATCGAGATGGGCACCGAGCCCTTCCTCGTGTCGTCGGCCATCGACTGCGTCGTCGCCCAGCGCCTCGCGCGGACGCTCTGCGAGCACTGCAAGCGCCCGACGACCGTGAGCGCCGAGGCGCTGCGCGAGAGCGGCTTCCAGATCCACGACGAGCACGAGGTGCACGTCCACGAGCCGGTCGGCTGCCCGCGCTGCGGCGGCTCCGGCTACAAGGGCCGCCTCGGCCTCTACGAGGTCATGACGGTGACGGACGAGATCCGCCGCCTGGCCATCGAGCGCGCCTCCGCCGACCAGATCGGCGCCGTCGCGGTCGCCCAGGGCATGCGCCGCCTGCGCGAGGACGGCCTCGAGAAGGTCCGCCAGGGCCGCACCTCGATCGCCGAGGTCGCGCGCGTCACCGGCACGTCCTAGCGCGGCGGCCCGCGGCGGACCGCCGGGTCCTCGCCGTCCGGCGGCAGCGTCAGCCGCTCGCCCGGCGCCACGCGGACGCAGCTCGAGCGCGCGAGCGACGAGGCCGAGTCATCCGGCGCGACTCGCCCTCCGCCGCGCCACAGGGGCATCCCCACCAGCGGGTCGGGGAGCACGACGTCGGCGCACTTGGGGACGCCGACCGCCGCGATGCCGTACGTCGTCCCGTCCGGCGCGAAGGCCGGTGGGTAGCGCTCGACCACGGTGATGCGCAGGCCCTGTGGCGTCGCTGCCGCGTCGACTCCGACGAACGGCGGCGGGCCGCCCAGCCACGCCACGCGCACGACGCGTCCGCCCTCGCGCGGCACCGCCACCTCGACGTCGTCGGAGTGGTCCTGGTCGCCGGTCGCGACCGGGACGACCAGCGGCCGTCCCCGATCGCGGGCGATCGTCAGCGTCGCCCGCTCGTTGGCGGTGCGCGCCACCGGCACGGCGGCGAGGAAGAGCCGGCCGCGGACCGCGACGCGCAGGGCAGCGCCGTCGGGACCGGTGAGTGTGACGCCCGCCTCGTCCGGTCGCAGCACGCCGGCGAGGACGTTCAGCCGCGGGCCGAGCTCGCGCATCACCAGCGCCCGCGGGTGCCGGCGCGAGTCGTCGTACCGGTTCGTGCACCCGTTCGTCCCGTCCGGCGGCGGGGCGAACGGCTGCCAGTCGCCGTCGTCGGGTGCGGGCGTGCCGATCAGCGTCGGGCCGTCGGTGAACGTGCCCCACGCCGGCGACCAGCTCCCGGTCTCTCCGGCCACGCGCCGCCCGGGCTCGACGCACAGCTCGCCGTCGATCCGGTAGGCGGTGAGTGCGACCGGCGGACCGCTGCCGGTCTGATCCGGCAGCGTCAGCGGGGCGCGGATCGAGCCCGGGACGACCGGGCGGAACGGTCCGTCGTTCGCGACCCGGCCGGTCGAGAAGTCGACGAGCCGGTCGCGGCCGCGCGCGTTGCGGAAGCGCAGCACGACGTCGCGCCGGCGGACCGCGCCGGACAGCACCGCCAGGTACGTCCGCGGGCTGCCCTGCACGGGCACGGGCCGCGGCGCCTGGCCGCGGATGGCGATCCGCACGCTCACCATCCCCTGGGGCATCACGCCGGCGACCACCGTCCGCGTCAGCCGCGTGGGGGCGGCGGCGCTGTCGGCGTACCGCTCGACGAGCAGCGGCGTCCAGGCGAACGAGCCGCGCAGCCGGCCGCAGATCACGCGGTCGCGCGGGCCGAGGGGGCGGGCGGACCCGTCGGCGAACCGCCGCACCAGGTGGCCGGCGTCGACCTGCCCGATCTGAATGCATCGGGCGGCGTCGTTGCCATCGCGCGGTTTGGGCGGCCGGACCCATGCGCGCGCCGCCCAGTCCGGTCCCCCGGCCGGGTCGGGGACGCGGGCAGTGAAGGCGTGCGCAGGCGCGGGCGCGACGGCGAGGGGCAGCAGGGTGGAGAGGACGAGGCGGCGCATGCGCAGGGCCTCCTTCCCGGCGGAGGCGCCTCTCACGCGCGGGTCAGGCGGGCGGGGCGACGGCGATCGTCACGTCGAACGGGTCCGGCCCGTCGGCCGCGACGACGCGGATGCGCGACGGGACGTAGGACGGGTCGTCGTACTCGGGCGTGACCTGACCGGTGACGTCGGTGCCCGACGCGGCGGTGGCGGCGAGCAGGCGACGATCGAGGCGCGCGAGGGCGCGGTTGGCCACGGGAGGGAGGAGGACCACGTTGTCCTCGTCCGGGCCGCCGCCCAGGGCGCCCGCGAGGAGCAGCGCGCGCTGCAGGCCCGGGCCGGGCGTGTCGCCCGGGGACGCCTCGTCGGACGGCTCCAGGTCGTCGAGCTCGTCGAGCTCCCAGCCGCTCAGGCAGTCGATCCCGACACGGACGAGCCGGTCCTCGCGGTCGTAGCCGAAGAGCACCCGCGCCTCGCCGTCGCCGAGCCCTGACGAGAACGCCACGACGCCGCCCTCGACCGCCGCGTGCTCCCACGTCTGGCGGGTGCTGGCGGCCAGCGCGGCGTCGAGCGGGCCGAGCACCGCCTCGTCGCCCGCCTCCAGCCGCGCGGCCATCGGCCCCGTCGCGAACGCGATCACCCCGCTGTCGACGAGCACGTCGCCGACCGGCTGCCAGGTCACCGGCTCGGCGTCCGGGTCGAGCAGCACGTAGGCCAGCTCGATGCGCTCGCCGCCGGCCGGGTCGTCGTGGAGCGTCACCGCGACGCGGCGCTGCCCCGCGAACGCGTCGCCCGGCAGCGTCCCGGCGCTGAAACCCCGGACGGCGACGAACGGGTCCAGCACCGCCAGGCGCCCGTCCGCCGGCACCTGCAGGACACCGACGTCGACGAGCCGCTCGGCCTCCTCGGCGCCCTCGTGCGCCACGAGGTCCGGCGGTGGTACCGCGTCGTCGGCCTCGAACGCGACCCGCTTGACGCGCCCGCGCCGGTCCAGCTCGACCACCGCGACGCCGCCGGGGCCCGCGATCTCGGCCGCCCGCCGGCCCAGCTCCACCGCGAACTCGTCCAGCCCGCCCTCGGCGAACGCCTCCAGCGCCGCTTCGGCGTCGAGACCGTCGAGCGCGCGCAGCGCCTCCAGCCCCGCGAGCAGGTCGGCGGCGACGAACGGCGCGTCCGCGATGTCGACGTGCCGGATGAGCCGCACCGTCCCGTCGGGCGCGTGGCGGAAGCCCTCGGCGCTCGCCTCGCCCGCGCCGGCGATCGCCAGCCACGCCGCCGGGACGTCCGCGACCTCCTCGGCCGTCAGCTCGTCGATCCCGTACCGCGTGCCGAGCTGCCACAGCAGGGCCGCGCTCAGGGTCTCGTGCCCGCGCCAGCGCTCCTCCGCCCACGCCCAGCGCCACCGCCCGTCGAGCGCGGCGTGGCCGAGCACGTCGATGCGGTAGCGCAGCTCGCCGCCCGCGGCCGCGGCGACCCGCTCGGCACGGGCCTGCCGGACGAGCATGGCGACCGCGTGCTGCTCGACCAGCTCGCGGAACGCGTCGGAGGGCGGCAACGGCGGTGCTAGAGGTCGCTCGGGGGCGCGACGTCGGCGGAGGACACGCCGTCCAGGTCGGGCGCGTCCCCCGACTCCAGCGCCGGCGGCTTGCGCTCGAACCCGGCCGCCTTGTAGGCGTCCTCCTCGTCGAGCGTCTCGCGCTCCAGCAGCTCGCGCGCCAGCGACTCCAGCTGGTCGCGGTGCTCGCGCAGCTCCTCGAGCGCCTTGACGTAGCAGTCGTCGATGATCCGCCGCACCTCGCGGTCGATCAGCTCGCGCGTCGCCTCCGACGGCCCGCCGTTCGTCCCCGGGAAGAACATCTGGTCGTCCTGCGGCCCGGGCAGCACCGAGACGAGGCCGATCTCCTCGTTCATGCCCCAGCGGCCGACCATCTGGCGCGCGATCCGCGTGACCTGCTCGAGGTCGGACTCCGCGCCGGTGGTGACGTTGCCGTAGATGATCTCCTCCGCCGCGCGGCCGCCGAGCGCGCCGACGATCCGCCCGCGCAGGTACTTGGCGTCGTAGCCGTAGCGGTCGGACTCGGGCGACTGGAACGTCACGCCGAGCGCGCGCCCGCGGGGGACGATCGAGACCTTGCGGACCGGGTCGGCGCCGGGCTCGAGCATGCCGAGCAGCGCGTGGCCGGACTCGTGGTACGCCGTCCGCTCGCGCTCCTCCTGGGAGAGCGTGATGCGGCGCTCGGCGCCGAGCAGGATGCGCTCCAGCGAGTTCGTGAAGTCCGCCAGGTTGGCCGACTGCGCGCCGCGCCGCGCCGCCGACAGCGCGGCCTCGTTGACGAGGTTGCGCAGGTCCGCGCCGACCATGCCCGGGGTGGAGGAGGCGATCGCCTCCAGGTCCACGTCCTTGTCGATCGGCTTGCCGCGCGAGTGGACCTCGAGGATCTTCTTGCGCCCGTCGCGGTCCGGCGGGTTCACCGTCACGCGCCGGTCGAAGCGGCCCGGGCGCAGCAGCGCCTGGTCGAGGATCTCGGGACGGTTCGTCGCGGCGAGGACGATGACGCCCTCCGAGCCGGTGAAGCCGTCCATCTCGGTGAGGATCTGGTTGAGCGTCTGCTCGCGCTCGTCGTGGCCGCCGAGGCCGCCGCCCGGGCCGCCGCGGGCCCGCCCGATCGCGTCGAGCTCGTCGATGAAGATGATCGCGGGCGCGGCCTTCTTGGCCTGCTCGAACAGGTCGCGCACCCGCGAGGCGCCGACGCCGACGACCATCTCGATGAACTCGGAGGCCGACAGGGAGAAGAACGGCACGTCCGCCTCGCCCGCGACCGCGCGCGCCAGCAGCGTCTTGCCGGTGCCGGGAGGGCCGCTCAGCAGCACGCCCTTGGGGATCATCGCGCCGAGCCGCCGGTACTTGTCCGGGTTCTTGAGGAAGTCGACGATCTCGACGAGCTCCTCCTCGGCCTCGTCGATGCCCGCGACGTCCTGGAACGTCGTGCGCTGCGCGTCGGCCTCGTAGCGCTTGGCCTTCGACCGGCCGAGGCCCGTCAGGGCGCCGCCGGCGCCGCCGGCCGCACGCCGCATGAGGAAGATGAACAGGCCGACGAGCAGGATCGTCGGGCCGAAGAAGAGGAGGAAGTCGAGGAAGACGCTGCGGCCGGAGTCGATCGGCTTCGCGTTGACCTCGATGTCCTTCGCGTCCAGCTCGTCCGACAGCTTGTCGCTGTTGACGAACGCCGGGAGCGTCGTCTCGAACTCCTTCTTGGCCTCGGTGTCCTCGTCGGCCGTCGGCGGCTTGAGCGCGCGCGTGAACTCGCCCTGGACGATGTCGCCCTGGGAGGTGACCTCCTTGACCGTGCCCGCGCGGACCTGGTCCTGGAAGTACGAGAACGGCACGTCGATCCGGTTGTCGTCGGGCACCTGGCGAGCGACGAGGATGTTGAGGAGGAGCAGGCCGAGGGTCAGCCAGAGCAACCACCGCGGGAACTTGAACCGGCCGAAGCGGCCGCCGCCGTTGCCGCCGCCTCCGGACGTCTTCTGCTGGGGCTCACGCCCGCCCTCGACCCGCCACGGCGTCTGGTCGGGGGCCTCCGGCCGCTTGGGCGGGCCGGGGGTGCGGGGGGTGGAGCGCGTGTTGGGCTCGGCCATGTGGGTCGGACCAGTGTGCCACGCCCACCGGCGATGGGCCTTAGCGGGCCTTTACCCGTGCACCCCCGGCCGCCGCGGCCCGCCCGTCCAACATCCGTCCAGCGCTTCTCGCGGGCCGGTCCAGGGCCCCCGCGCGCGTCCGATCAACCCGGGAGCCATGCACTTCGATTTCGCCGATCTCCTGCTGGAGGTCCTCGAGCGCCGCGCCTCGGACCTGCACCTCGCCGCCGGCTCCAAGCCGATGGTCCGCGTCCGCGGGCGCCTGACGCCGATCGAGGAGTACCCGGTGCTCTCGCCGACGGAGACCCGCGAGGTCGTGTACTCGATCCTCACGAACGACCAGCGGCAGCGGCTGGAGACCGACTGGCAGATCGACTTCGCGTACGCGGTGCCGGGCATCGCCCGCTTCCGTGTCAACGCCTACTTCCAGCGCGGCGCGCTCGGCGCGGCCTTCCGCCTGATCCCGCACGAGATCAAGTCGATCGACGAGCTAGGCCTGCCCGCAGCGGTGCACGAGCTCGTCCACAAGCCGCGCGGCTTCGTCCTCGTCACGGGCCCGACCGGCTCGGGCAAGTCGACGTCGCTCGCGGCGATGATCGACGCGATCAACCGGTCGCGCAACGACCACATCCTCACCGTCGAGGACCCGATCGAGTTCCTGCACCCGCACAAGTCGTGCTTGGTCAACCAGCGCGAGATCGGCTCGGACGCGCAGTCGTTCGCCCACGGCCTGAAGGCCGCGCTGCGTCAGGACCCCGACGTCATCCTCGTGGGCGAGATGCGCGACCTGGAGACGATCCAGACCGCGCTGACCGCCGCCGAGACCGGCCACCTCGTCTTCGCGACGCTCCACACCCAGGACGCGCCGCAGACGATCGACCGCATCATCGACGTCTTCCCGTCCTCCCAGCAGCAGCAGGTCCGCGTGCAGCTGTCGGTCGCGCTCCAGGGCGTCATCACCCAGCAGCTCCTGCCGACCGCCGACGGCCAGGGCCGCGTCGCCGCGTGCGAGGTCATGATCCCCACGCCCGCCGTGCGGAACCTGATCCGCGAGGGCAAGACGCACCAGATCCTCAGCTCGATGCAGACCGGCGCCGCAGCCGGCATGCAGACGATGGACGCCGCGCTGGCGACGCTCGTGCGGCAGGGCAAGATCACGCAGAAGCTGGCCGAGCAGCGCTCCTCGCACCCGGACGAGCTCCGCCGGCTCCTCGGCGCAGGCGGGCTCGTGGCCGCATGAGCACCTTCGCGTTCAAGGCGATCGACCTCGCGGGGCGCCAGTCGACCGGCGAGGTCGAGGCGGAGTCCAAGCAGGTCGTCGCCGACCAGCTGAAGGCCCGTGGCCTCGTCGTCCTGGACATCGCCGACAAGTCCGGGTCGAAGGAGATCAAGCTCCCCTGGTCGGACCGGATCAAGGCCGCCGACCTCACCGTGATGACCCGCCAGCTCGCGACGATGGTGAGCTCGGGCATGACGATCCTCAAGGCGCTGTACGTGCTGGAGGCGCAGACCGAGTGCAAGCCGCTCGGCGAGGTGCTCGTGAAGGTCCGCAAGGACGTCGAGGCCGGCCTGCCGTTCAGCGACGCGCTCGAGCGCCATCCGAAGGTCTTCAACCAGCTCTACGTGAGCATGGTCCGCGCCGGCGAGACCGGCGGCGTCCTGGAGTCGTCGCTGCTGCGCACGGCCGAGCAGCTCGAGGCCGACGACTCGCTGCGCCGCCAGGTCAAGGGCGCGATGGTCTACCCGGGCGTGATCATGACGTTCGCGTTCACGGTGCTGATCGCGCTGGTCGTCTTCATCGTCCCGGTCTTCGAGGGCATCTTCGAGGACTTCGGCGGCGAGCTGCCGGTCGTCACGAAGATCACCGTCTCGCTGTCGGACCTGCTGACGTCGCGCTGGTACGTCTTCATCGCCGCCGCCGTCGGCACCGTGTACGGCTTCCGCCGCTGGAAGGGGAGCGAGAAGGGCCGCCAGCAGTGGGACACGCTGCGGCTCAAGATCCCCTTCAAGATCGGCGACATCGTGCAGAAGGTCGCGCTGGCCCGCTGGTCGCGCACGTTGTCCGCGCTGACGTCCGCGGGCGTCCCGCTGATGCAGGCGCTGGAGGTGACCGGCAAGACCTCCGGCAACTGGCAGGTCGAGAAGGCGATGACCGAGGTCATCGAGTCGGTCCGCAGCGGCGGCACGCTCGCCGGCCCGCTGAAGGACTCCCCGGTCTTCCCGTCGATGGTCACGCACATGATCGGCGTCGGCGAGGAGACGGGCGCGCTCGACACGATGCTCGACAAGGTCGCGGACTTCTACGAGGACCAGGTCGCCGCGGCGGTCAAGGCCCTCACCTCGATCCTCGAGCCGGTGATGATCGTCCTCGTCGGTGCGATCGTCGGCTTCATCGTCGTCGCGATGTACATGCCGCTCTTCAAGGTCTACGACCAGATCCAGTAGCGCCTCGGGGCGCTCGGCCGAGCGCCCTGACGACGTCCTGCTGCTCGCGTAGGCTTTACGCATGGCTGTGGACGTAAAGCGGGAGCCGGTCGCGCGGACGCGGATCTCCTCCAAGCACCAGGTCACGATCGCCAAGCCGGTGTTCGAGGCCGCCGGGTTCAAGGCCGGCGACACCCTCGTCGTGCGGGCAGTGGGTCCGGGGCGGGTGGAGCTCACGCGGCTCGACGAGCTGATCGCCAAGTACTCCGGGTGCGTGGACACCGGTGGTGCCTGGCGGGCGGAGGTCGAGCGGCTCCGCGACGAATGGGACTGACGCTCCTCGACACCTCCGCGGTGATCGCGTTCCTCGACATGGGGGACACGTTGCGCCCGAAGGCGATCACGGCCGTGGAGGACTCGCTGCGCCGCGGCGACCACTTGGGGATCTTGGCCGTGACGTGGACGGAGACGCTGCTCGGAGCGCACCTCGGACACGTGGCGGAGCCTGTGCTGCGCGAGTTCGTCGTGGACTTCTCCGTCCGGATCTTCGCCGTCGAGATCGAGACAGCCGAGCGTGCGGCCGCCCTCCAGCACGCGTACCGGCGGACGCGGAAGCGCGCGCCCTGGCCGCGGCTGCGCACGCCCGACGCCCTGATCCTCGCCACTGCGCAGGTCCGCCCCGACGTCGAGCGGATCGTCTGCGGCGACGAGCAGTGGACGAAGGTGCCGGGCGTCGAGGCGGAGGTCGTGCTCCTGAGCGCTCGCTAGCGAGAGCCGCGCACGCGTGCGTCGAACGCGACGCGGACCTTGCCGCTGGTGAGCGTGATGCGCGAGAGGCCGCCGGAGCCGGGCGGGCCGGTGATGCGCATGCGGGCGGTGTAGGTGCGGCCGCCGGAGGTGAACCGGCAGGGGCGTGTGCCCCCGGGGACCCACTGCTCGACGTAGCAGGCGCGGGCCCAGCGGGTCGCGGCGGTGCGGGCGGCGGTGCAGGAGATCGCCGCTGCCCGCAGGCGATCGAGCGTGAGGCTGGCCGTCGAGCGCGGGTCGGGGCAGGAGCGTGCGCGTGCGGGCGCCGGTGCGGCGTTCTCTGGCTGCGCGCGCCAGGTCGCCTCGACGGACTTGCACTCGGTGCTGCGCAGCTCGACGGTGCCGGTCCGCTCGCCCTCCGTGGGCGCGTTCCCCTCGATGCGATAGGTCGCGCTCCCGCTGGCGAACTCGCCCTCGTCGAGGAACGCGCCGGTCTCGGTCAGCGTCGCCGTGCCCTCGATCGGGATTCGCAGCGGCTCGCCGCCGCACGTGGTGGAGAACGCGAACGCGAACCGCACGGTCCGCTCGCCGACGGTCAGCGTCAGCTTCGCGTCCTGCGACGTCATGCCGGTGAACCGCTGCTGCTGCGCGTGGGCGGGCGCGGGCGCCGCCGCGAGCACGAGCGCGAACGCGGCGGACAGGAGCAGGACGACGGCACGGCGCATGCGGACCTCCTCGAACGGACGACGACTCTCGCGCAGGCGATACCCGGCGGTTCGAACAATAACCGTGCGGGTGGGGACCCTGGCTCCCGGGCGCGCTGGAACGGGACGGTGGCGCCGGGCCGTAGGCTGTGCGCGCCGTGGAGCTGATCGACCTCTCCATCGCGATCGACGCGCGCACGCCGTACTACCCGGGCGATCCGGTGCCGCGCGTGTGCCCGGCGACGACGATCGCGGGGGAGGGCTACGCGGTGTCGCGGCTCGACCTCGGGTCGCACACCGGGACGCACTGCGACGCGCCGAGCCACTTCCTCGCGGACGGACTGACGCTCGACGAGCTGCCGCTGGAGCGGTTCGTCGGGCCGGCCGTGTACGTCGACGCGACCGGGCTCGGGCCGCGTGGACGCATCACCTGGGAGGCGTTCGTTCCTACCGAACCGGCGCTCAGGCCCGGCGCGATCGTGCTCCTCCACACCGGCTGGGACGCGCGGCTGCACGAGGACGACTACTTCGACCATCCGTTCCTCGACGGCGATGCGTGCGAGGCGCTCGTCGCGCGGGGCGTCCGGACGGTGGGCATCGACGCGATCAACCTCGACGAGACGCCGCGCGAGCACTTCGACCGTGCGACGTTCCGCTGCCACCACGCGCTGTCGAGCGCGGGCGGCGTGATCGTCGAGAACCTGACGAACCTCGGCGCGCTGCGTGGCCGCGACGGCGCCACGGTGTCCGTCCTCCCGCTGAAGGTCCCCGGCTGCGACGGCGCCCCGACGCGCGCGGTGGCGATGGTCGGAGGCGAGCGGTGACCGAGGCGCCGCACATCGGGCCGACGCTCCGCGCCGCGCGCGGGCGCAGGAACCTCAGCCTCGCCGCGCTGGCGGAGAAGGTCGGCGTGACCAAGGGCTTCCTGTCTGAGGTGGAGCGCGATCTGGTGTCGCCGTCGGTCGGCACGCTGATCCGGATCTGCCATGCGCTGGAGCTCCCGATCGCGCAGCTGTTCGAGGGTGCCGACCAGCCGCTCGTCCGCGCGGGGGAGCGGCCGCCGATCGCGTTCGGCGGCATCGGCGTCACCGAGTACCGGCTGACGCCCGCCAGCGAGCAGCGCGTGCTCGTGCTGCAGTCGGAGATCGCGCCCGGCGGCGGCAGCGGCGACGAGCCGTACGCGCTGGCCAACGAGGTCGAGGTCGCGCACGTCCTGGACGGGACGCTCGAGATCGACCTCGACGGCGTCGCCCACACCCTCGCCGCCGGCGACTCGCTGACGTTCGGCGGCGGCACCCCGCGGCAGTGGCGCAACCCCTCCGCCGCGCTCCCCGCGCGCGTCCTCTGGGTCCTCGTGCCCGGCGCACTCGAGTAACGCGCCGTCTGCCACGAAGATTCGCCGCTGGCGAACAGGCGACCGCTTGACAGGCCCAGCGACACGGCGTACCTTGCGCCGCGCGTTCGGCATCACCGAACGCCGGGCTGGGTCGCCGGGAACGACAGCGAGGATGGAGGAGCACGATGGCGACGGTGAACACGACGCCTGGGGCGGGCGGCGACGGCGGCATCACGAGCGCGCTTGCGGGCGCACCCGGCGCAGCGGCGCCGGCGGACGCGCCGCCGCCGATCACGGAGATCGAGCGGCACGGCATCGAGCCGATCCCCGACGCGGAGCGCACCGCCACCCCGTTCGACCTCTTCCGGATCGCGTTCGGCGGCGCGAACACGTTCGCGACGGTCGTCCTCGGCGCGTTCCCGATCCTGATCTTCGGCCTCAGCTTCTGGCAGGGCTTCCTCGCCGTCGTGCTCGGCATCGTCCTCGGCGGCCTCGTGCTCATGCCGATGGCGCTCTTCGCCCCGCTCACCGGCACGAACAACGCGGTCTCCAGCGGCGCGCACTTCGGCGTCGTCGGCCGCATCGTCGGCTCGTTCCTGAGCCTGCTGACGGCGGTCACGTTCTTCGCGATCTCCGTCTACACGTCCGGCGAC
The DNA here is from genome assembly GCF_056863265.1 of Parviterribacter multiflagellatus. NCBI lineage: Bacteria > Bacillati > Actinomycetota > Thermoleophilia > Solirubrobacterales > Parviterribacteraceae > Parviterribacter > Parviterribacter multiflagellatus. Next base: position 44,940 of record NZ_JBXPIZ010000002.1, on the reverse strand, counting down.
ATCCTCGTCGGCGCGCTCGACGAGCTGGCCGGGACCGGCCAGCCCGAGTGGCTGCTCGGCATCGCGTACGCGTTCTTCGCGGTCGTCGTGCTCGTGATCTGCCTGTACGGCTTCCGCTTCATGCTCGCGGTGAACAAGGTCGCGGTGCTCACCGCCACGGCGCTGTACGTCCTGGGTGCGGCGGCCTTCGCGGGCGACTTCGACGCGGGCTACGAGGGCGCGGTGGGCAGCGAGACCGCCGTGCTGATCCCGGCGCTCGTCGGGGCGACGCTGCTGGTGATGTCGAACCCGCTGAGCTTCGGCGCGTTCCTCGGCGACTGGGCGCGCTACATCCCGCGTACGGCGAGCCGCCGCTCGCTCCTCACCGCCGCCTTCGCGTCGCAGGCCGCGACGATCATCCCGTTCACGTTCGGCCTCGCCACCGCGAGCGTCATCGCCACCGACGCGCCCGACTTCGCGGAGGCCGGCAACTACGCAGGCGGTCTCGTCGCGGTGACGCCCGGCTGGTTCCTGCTGCCGGTCTGCGTCATCGCGATCATCGGCGGCCTGTCGACGGGCACGACGTCGCTCTACGGCACCGGCCTGGACTTCAGCAGCGTCTTCCCGAAGCTCTCGCGCCTGCGCTCGACGGCGTTGATCGGCGTGCTCGCGATCGGGATCATCTTCTTCGGCCGCTTCGTGCTCGACTTCGTCCAGACGATCACGACGTTCGCCACGCTGATCATCGTCTGCACCACGCCCTGGGTCGTGATCATGACCATCGGCTTCATCACCCGCCGCGGCCACTACCTGCCGGACGCGCTGCAGGTGTTCAACCGCGGCCAGCGCGGCGGCGCGTACTGGTTCACCGGCGGGGTGAACTGGCGCGGCATCGTGCCGTGGGTCACCGCCGCCGTCGCGGGCCTGCTGTTCGTCAACCTGCCGGGCCAGTTCGAGGGCCCGCTCCGCAACACCGCCGAGGACCTCGGCATCGAGCGCCTCGCCGCCGTCGACGTCTCGCTCGTCGTCGCGATCGGCCTCGCCGCGGTGCTCTACCCGCTGCTGCTCGCGCTCTTCCCCGAGCCGCGCGCGCTGTACGGCGACGACGGCCCGCGCGGCGTCCGCGCGGCCGACACGCCGCTCGCCCCAGTCACCACCCCGGAGACCGCATGACCACCGACCTGCACCAGACCCTCATGACCCCGGCGGCCGAGCCGCCGTTCCACGACGAGCTCGCCGCCGTGTGGGGCCGGCCGTGGGGTGCCTGGGACGAGGTCGGCACGCTCCGGAGCGTGCTCGTGCGGCCGCCCGGCCCGGCGCTGCGGCGCGTGCGCGCGGACGCGTGGGACGAGGACGCGCAGGCGCTGGTCGACCCCGAGGGCGGGTGGTACTGGACCGACCGCACGCCGCCCGACCTCGACAAGGTCGCCGAGCAGCACACCGGGCTCGTGGAGACCCTGCGCCGCGAGGGCGTCGAGGTGGTGGAGGCCCCGCCGCTCGGCGACACGTACACGAAGGCGATGTACATCCGCGACCCGCTCGTGACGATCCCCGGCGGTGCGGTGATCGGCCGCACGGCGGTGAAGATGCGGCGCGGGGAGGAGGCGGACGTCACGAAGGCGGTCGCCAACGCGGGCATGCCGATCCTCTCCACGATCACCGGCACGGGCACGCTGGAGGGCGGCTCGTTCGCGAAGCTGCGCGACGGCATCGCGGTGCTGGGCACGACCATCCGCTGCAACCCCGAGGGCGCCGAGCAGCTGCGCGAGGTGCTCGCCCGGCTCGGCTGGCGGCTGCACGTGATCGCACTGCCGGGCTACACGATCCACCTGGACCTGCACCTCGCGATGCTCGACCTCGACCTCGCGCTCGTCCACGCCGCCGGCCTGCCGTACACCTTCCTCGAGCTGCTGCAGAAGCAGCTGGGGATCGAGCTCGTGCACGTCCACGAGGACGAGGTCTGGGGGATCAACCTGCTGGCGCTCGGCCCGCGGAAGGTGCTGATGGCGGAGGGCAGCCCGCGGACGGTCGAGCGGCTGGAGCGCGCGGGCGTCACGGTCGTCACGACGCCGTACGACGAGCTGCACAAGAACGGCGGCGGCATCCACTGCTCGACGATGGAGCTCGTGCGGGACCGCGCGGGCTGACGCGCGCGGCGGCGGCGGTGCGGTCAGGCCGCCGCGGGCACGGCGGTCGTCCGTGCCTCGGCGTGGCAGACCGCGAGGAGCGCGAGGTCGTCGCGCGGCTCGCCCTCGCCGGTGACCACGGAGTCGCGCATCGCCGCGACGAGGCCCGCCGGGTCGGCGGCGAAGCGCGCGTGCTCGGCGGCCATCGTGGACGGCTCGATGAAGCGCGCCGGCGCGTGGGCGTCAGGGAGGCCGTCGGAGTAGAGGAGGAGCGTCTGGCCGGGGAGCAGCGTGCCGGTCGTGCGGGCGAACACCGGCGCGCCGCTCGCGCCCAGCATCGTCCCCGGCTCCCCGAGGTACGCCGCGCCACGGCGGTCGAGCACGACCGGCGGCGGGTGGCCCGCGAGCGCCACCTCGAGCGCCGTTGCGTCGTCGGCCACGTCGAGCGCGACGAGCGCCAGCGTCGACATCGAGTCCGGCGCGCCGGGCTGGCGGTCGTCGAGCAGGACGCGGTTCACCGTCCGCATCAGGTCGGCGATGTCGTCCTGCACGACCGCCGCGCCGCGCAGCGCGTGCCGCACCAGCGCGGTCACCCGCGACGCCGCGACGCCCTTGCCGCACACGTCGCCGAGGACCACGAGCCAGCGCTCGCCGTGCCAGCGGATCACGTCGTAGAAGTCGCCGCCCACGAGCGTCCGCGGGCCGGCCGGCCGCAGCACCGCCGACAGCGCCAGGCCGGGGATCTGGGGGAGCGCGCGCGGCACGAGCGACGCCTGGAGCTGCAGCGCGACCTGGTGCTCGTCGGCCAGCTCCCGCTCGAGCCGGACGCGCCGGCGCACGGTGTCCGTGACCTCGACGTACACGCCGAGCACGCCCAGCTCCCCCTCGCCGGCGTCCATGCGGGTGAACGTCACGTCGTAGTAGCGGTGCGCCTCGAACGCCTCCGGCCCGCTCCAGGGCAGCGCGAGCGAGGTCAGCGTCACGGGCTCGCCCTCGCCGTAGACGCGCGCGTAGATCTGGCGGCCGAGCTCGACCGTCTCCGGCGACCCGGCGAACACCTCCTCGACCGTGCGCCCGACCAGCGGTCCGGCCGCGGGGAGCGTGTCCAGCGCCGCCGCGTTCGCCAGGACGTACTCGTGGCGCGGCCCGCGGGTGAGCGCGATGCCGACCGGGACGAGGTCGACGAGCGCCTGCAGCAGCGCCTGCTGGCCGGAGAGGCGCCGCGCGAGCTGGCCGAGCTCGTCGTGCGCGCGGATGCCCTCGGTGATGTCGCGCGCGACGACCGCGAGCCCGATCACGTCGCCGGCCGAGCCCGCGATCGGCAGGTACGACGCGCGGAAGTGGCGGACGCCCTCGCCGCCCTGCATCGTCCCCGACGGCCGCGCGTCGACGACCGGCGCGCCCGCGCCCATGATCTCCAGCAGCCGCTCGGTCAGCCCTGGGATGCCCGGGATCGCCTCCGACGGCCGCTTCCCGGCGAGCGTGTGCGGCGGGACGCCGTGCCACGACGCGAGGACGGGGTTCGCGTGGACGTACCGCGCCTCGCGGTCCAGGACGGCGAACCCCAGCGGGCTCGCGTCGAACAGCGATCCCAGGAGGGCGGCGATCTCGGCGGGATCGTCGCTCGGCCACACGGGCGGCGTGGACATGATCGTCAATCGTAAGGAGCGAGATGGTCGTCCAACAAGCGGTGACCGCCGCCGCGGAGGTCATCATGTTGAGGAGTGACCGTCACTCGCCCCGCCCAGCCCGCCGACGCCGAGGCCGTCTGCGCGATCTACAACGAGGGCATCGAGGGGCGGCAGGCGACGTTCGAGACGCGGCTGCGCGAACCGCACGAGATCCTCGGCTGGCTGGACGATCGGCTGCCGTTCCTCGTCGCGGTCGACGAGGCAGACGGCGCGGTGCTCGGGTTCGCCCGCCTCACCAAGTACTCGGACCGCTGCGTCTACGCGGGCGTCGGCGACCACGGCGTCTACGTGGGGCGGGCGGCGCGCGGGCGCGGGGTCGGCCGGCTCCTGCTCGAGGCCCTCTGCGACGCGGCCGCCGCCGAGGGCTACTACAAGGTCACGTCGCGGATCTTCACCGAGAACGCGGCCAGCCGGGCAGCCCACCGGGCGGCGGGATTCGTGGAGGTTGGTATCCAACGGCACCACGGCCAGCTCGACGGCCGCTGGCTCGACTGCGTGCTGGTGGAACGTCTGTTGGGCGACGCGGCAGACTGACGCGCATGCGTGCCATCCAGATCACCGAGTTCGGTGGACCGGACGTCCTCGAGGTCGAGGAGATCGACGAGCCGACGGCTCCCGACGGGTTCCACCTCGTCGCCGTCAGCGCCGCCGGGGTCAACTTCGCCGACACCCACCAGGCGGAGAACACCTACCTCGCGCCGGCCGAGCTGCCGCTCGTCCCGGGCGCGGAGATCGTCGGCACCACCGCGGACGGCCGGCGGGTCGTCGCGATCGTCGCCAACGGCGGCTACGCCGAGAAGGCGGTCTGCCACCCGGCGCTGACGTTCGACGTGCCGGACGGGGTGAGCGACGGCCAGGCCCTCGCGCTCGTCCTGCAGGGCACGACCGCGTGGCACCTGCTGCGGACCGCCGCACAGCTCCGCCAGGGCGGGAGCGTCGTCGTCTTCGCCGCGGCCGGCGGCACCGGCACGCTGGCGATCCAGCTCGCCAAGCGGTTCGGCGCGGGCCGCGTGATCGGCGTCGCGTCGTCGGACGACAAGCGCGAGCTGGTCGAGCGCCTGGGCGCGGACGCCACGGTCGACTCGCGCGCGGAGGACCTCAACGCCGCGATCCGCGAGGCGAACGGCGGCAAGAAGGTCGACGTGATCCTGGAGATGGTCGGCGGCGACACGTTCGCGCAGGCGCTGCGGGCGCTCGCGCCGTTCGGACGGCTCGTCCACTTCGGCCAGGCCGGCCGCGAAGGCGCACCGAAGGTCGACCCCGGCCAGCTCATGGGCCGCAGCCAGGGCGTCATCGGCTTCTGGCTCGCGCACATGATGCAGCGCCCCGACCTCATGCGCGAGGCGGTCGAGGACCTGTTCGCCGCGGTGCTCGCGGGGGAGCTGGAGCCGATCGTCGGCGCGACGTACGCGCTCGAGGACGCGCGCAAGGCCCATGAGGACCTGCGCGCGCGCTCGACCGTCGGCAAGCTCGTCCTGACGCCCTAGCCCCGGGTCAGCACAGCACCGACGCGCGGACCCACCCGACCGCGCCGGTGTCGGCCGTGACCTTCCGCCAGCCCTCGCGCTCCGCCGTGACCGCGACCGGCTGGCGGCGGGTGAGCGAGCCCACGACGGCGCGGGCCCCGGGCCGCGCGCGCAGGTACGTCCGCGCCACGCAGACGGCGCTCGTGTCCCCGGCCGCGGCGGCACGCGCCCGCACCGGGTCCGCGAGCACCGAGCCGTCCGGCCCCGGCTGCTTGCACACGATCGCCAGCTCCAACGTCGCGCGCGACGACGTCGGCTCGGTGAGCACCGTCGCGCGCGTGCTCGCGCCGACGATGGTCTCGGGCGCCAGCGCATGCGAGGCGTGGCTCGTCGTCGGCGCGAGGCCGGCGACGCGCAGCCCCGGCGGGCAGTCGATCGCGTAGCGGCTGACCGGCAGCGCCGGATCCGGCGCGACCGTCCGCGTGACGACCGCGGTGCGCGGCGGCAGCGGCGCGCCGAACGGGATCTCGCCGCCGGGCACCGCCGGCCCGCTCACGGTCACGGGCGCGGGGTCGCCGGGGCCGAACACCCGGTCGATCCCGAGCGTTCCGCCGGCCACCGCCGCGGTCACCGCGCCCGCCGTCGCGAGCTTCGCGCCGGCACCGGCGCCCGCGCCTGCGGACCCGCCGCCGGGGAGCAGCGCGGCGCCCGCGGCCTTCAGCCCGACGAGCCCGCCGAGCACGAAGGGCACCGGCGAGAGCACGCGCAGGTCGTGGCGGCGGTGCTTGAGCGACGCGCGGAAGTCGCGGCACGCGCCGCACGTCGCCAGGTGCCGGTAGGCGTGGGCGGACGCGCGGCGGCCGGCGTCGTCGGCGAGCAGCAGCTCGTCGCGGATGTCGTCGCAGCGCGCGTCGCGGCCGGCGCGGGCCTTCACGAGGTTGGCCCGCGCGCGCAGCACGAGCAGGCGTGAGGCGGGCTCGGTGATGCCCAGCTCGCCCGCGACGTCGGCATGCGTCGCGCCCTCGACCTCGCGGCGCAGCAGCGCGTGCCGTTGGAGGTCGGGCAGCGCGGCGACGTCGGCGAGCGTGTCGCGGACCTTGGAGCGCGCGGCGCTCACGTCGGCCGGGTCGGAGCCGTGCGCGGCGGGCTCGGGCACCGCGTCGAGCGGCCCGACCTCGGCGCGGACGCGGGCCAGCTCGTCCAGCGCGCAGTTGCGGACGAGCTTGTAGAGCCACGGCCCGAGGTCGATCGCGCGGTCGCCGCGCCGGAGGACGAGCGAGGTGCGGAGCATCGCCTCCTGGACGACGTCCTCGGCGTTGGGCGAGCGGCTCCCGAGGATGCGCCGCGCGAACCGCAGCAGCTTGCGCTCGTGGCGCCGAAGGGCGACGTCCAGCGCGGCCTCGTCACCGGCGCGGAAGCGGGCGATGAGCTGCTGGTCGGTGAGCCGGTCCAAACCACGCGGAGCGGAGGAGAGGTCGAGCCGGGCGTCCGGCTGGGTGTCGACGGCCATCACTTGCCCTCGTCGCACAGCTGCGCGGCCTTGACCCAGCCGCGCGCGCCGATCGTCGTCTTCACGCGCACCCACTTGCCGCTCGCCGTCCGCTTGAGCACGAAGACCGTCCGGCCGCCGGCGACGAGCCCGATCGGGAGCCCGTTCGGGCTCTCGTACAGCCGCGCGCTGGGCGCGCAGACCTCGTCGACGTTCGTGCGGTCGGCCGCCGCCGCGGGCGGCGCGGCCGCGACGGCCGCCACCAGGGCGGTCGCCACGGCCGCTGCAGCGCCCGAGCGGTGCATCAGCGGCGGCCCTTGCGCGCGGCCTTCGTGGTCGCGCGGGCCTTCTTCGCGATCTTCGCGCGGGTCTTGGCCTTGAAGCCGGCCTTCCGGGCGGCGGCGCCGATGACCTCGTCCTCGCCCACGACCTCCTTGACCGTGATGCCGGGCTTGTCGGCGAACACCAGCAGCGCCTCGTTCTCGGCGGTGCGCGGCAGCGTCTCCACCGACACGAGCGTGTCGGTCGCGTCGAGCGTGTCGCGCGCGCCGGTGCGCGGGTTCGGCGGGGTCACCGCGTGGAGCTTGCGCTCGAGCGTGGCGTAGGTCGTGGGGTCGACGAAGAGCTCGGTCTGCGTGTTGTCCTTCGGGCTCAGCTCGGTCTCGACGAGGACGACACCGGCGCGGCCGCCGCGGGTCTCGTTGCGCTCCACGCGGTACCAGCCGCGGGCGACGGCCTCGCGGTTCATCGCGCCCTCGGCCTCGAACGTGATGTTCGACACCGGCCGCTTCGCCTTGCCGACGGTGAGCGTGTTGCTCTTCGAGGTCCACGAGAAGATCGTGCGGTCGACGGTCGCGTTCTCGGCGACGAGCGTGCCGGCCTGGTCGCGCCACACCTCGTGGTCGCGGTCGCCCGTGATGTACACGTGGGCGGTGAGGCAGCCCTGGTGCGACGTGCTGGCGTACCAGCCGGTGCCGCTCGCGCAGTGCTGGACCACGCGGTGCTCGATCGTGTCGGCAGGGAACGGGATCTCCGGCGGCGTGATGCGCGGCACGTCCGACGCGCCGTTCGCGACGGCGGCGGGCGCGCCGGCCAGCGCCGCGGTCACGCCGAGGGCGGCTGCGGCGGTGAGGGTCTTGGTCTTGTTCACGGTGCTCCTGTCTCGTGCGGTTTCGGTGCGGCGTCCGGGCCCTCGGACGCTCGTTCAACCGCACGAGACGGAGCATGTAACGGACTATGCGGCCGGGGTCACGCCTGTCGACCTTCGGACGACGCGCGACCGAAGCGCCGCAGGCGCAGCGCGTTCGCCACGACGGAGACGCTGGAGAGCGCCATCGCCGCGCCGGCGATGAGCGGGTTGAGCAGGCCCGCGGCGGCGAGCGGCAGGGCGGCGACGTTGTAGCCGAACGCCCAGCCGAGGTTCTGGCGGATCGTCCGGAGCGTCGCGCGGGAGAGGCGGATCGCGTCCGCCGCCGCCCGCAGGTCGCCGCTGACGAGCGTGAGGTCGGAGGCCTCGATCGCCACGTCGGTGCCGGTGCCGATCGCCAGGCCCAGGTCGGCCTGCGCGAGCGCGGGGGCGTCGTTGACGCCGTCCCCGACCATCGCGACGACCTTGCCCTCGGCCTGGAGGCGCTGCACGACGTCCGCCTTGTCGGCCGGGAGCACCTCCGCGATCACCTCGTCGATGCCGACCTCGGCCGCCACCGCGCGCGCGGTGCGCTCGTTGTCGCCGGTGAGGAGGATCGGGGTGAGCCCGAGCCCCTTCAGCCGCTCGACCGCCTCGCGCGACGTGGGCTTGACCGTGTCGGAGACCGTCAGGACCCCGCGCACCGCGCCGTCCCACGCGACCATGACGGCCGTCTCGCCGCGCCCCTCGGCGGCCTCGCGGGCGGCGGTGAGGCCGGCGGGGATCTGCAGCGACCACTCCGCCATCAGCGACGGCCGACCGACCTGCACGCCGTGGCCGTCGACGACGCCCTCGACGCCGAGGCCCTCGCGGTTGGTGAACGACTCCACCGGGGCATCGGAGCCCGCGGCCGCCGCGATCGCGCGGGCGACGGGGTGCTCGGAGGCGTCCTCCAGCGCGCCGGCCAGACGCAGGATCTCGTCCCGCGTCTCGCCGTCCGCCGGCACGACGCCGGTGAGCGCCATCCGCCCGGTGGTCACCGTGCCGGTCTTGTCGAGCACGATCGTGTCGACCTTGCGGGTGGACTCGAGCACCTCCGGCCCCTTGATGAGCAGGCCGAGCTGCGCGCCGCGGCCGGTGCCCACGAGGAGCGCGGTCGGCGTCGCGAGGCCCAGCGCGCACGGGCAGGCGATGATGAGCACGGCGACGGCGGCGGTCAGCGCGACCGACGTGTCCTCGCCGGCGCCGAGCCAGAAGCCCAGCGTCGCGACGGCGATCGCGATGACGACCGGGACGAACACGGCCGAGACGCGGTCCGCGAGCCGCTGCACGGGCGCCTTGCCCGACTGCGCGTCGGTCACGAGCCGCGCGATCTGCGCGAGCGCCGTGTCCGCGCCGACCTTCGTCGCCTCGACGACCAGCCGGCCGCCGGCGTTGACCGTCGCGCCCGCCACGGTGTCGCCCGGCGCCTTCTCGACCGGCACGGACTCGCCGGTGAGCAGCGACTGGTCGACGGCGCTGCGGCCCTCGACGACGGTGCCGTCGGTCGCGACCTTCTCGCCGGGGCGGACGACGAACCGGTCGCCGACCCGCAGCTCCTCGATCGGGACGCGTGTCTCGGTTCCGGTCCGCGGATCAAGCCGGGCGACGTCCTTCGCGCCGAGCTCGAGCAGCGCCTTCAGCGCCGCGCCGGCCCGCCGCTTGGCGCGCGCCTCGAAGTAGCGGCCCGCCAGCAGGAACGTCGTCACGGCGGCGGCGACCTCGAGGTACAGCTCGTCCATCCCGGTCTCACCGGGGAAGAGGTCGAGCTCCATCTTCATGCCGGGCTCGCCGGCGTTGCCGATGAACAGCGCGTAGAGCGACCACACGTACGCCGCGAGGACGCCGAGCGACACGAGCGTGTCCATCGTCGCCGTCGCGTGCTTGAGGTTCGCCCACGCGGCGCGGTGGAACGGCAGCGCGCCCCACACGACGACCGGGCTGGCGAGGGTGAGCGCGGCCCACTGCCAGTTCTCGAACTGGAGCGCGGGGATCATCGAGACGACGAACACCGGCAGCGTGAGCAGCGCGGAGACGATCAGACGCTCGCGCAGCGCGCGGGTCGGGTCGTCCTCCGCGGCACCCTCCGCCTCCGGGCTGGCCGGACCCGCGCTCTCGGGCGCGGGCAGCGTGGCGGTGTAGCCCGCCGACTCGACGGCGCCGACCAGCGCCTCGGGCGCGACCTGCGCGGGGTCGTAGTCGACCGTCGCCTTCTCGGTCGCGTAGTTGACCGACGCGCTGACGCCGTCGAGCTTGTTCAGCCGCTTCTCGATGCGCGCCGCGCACGACGCGCACGTCATGCCGGTGATCGGGAGATCCAGGTGCGTCGTGCTCATCGGACCACCTGCGTGAACTCGGCGGTGCGGACCTTGCCCTCGTGCTGGAACTGGAGGAAGAGCCGCGACTTGCCGGCCTTCGGGAAGGTCGCCATGAACGCGCCGTCGACGGGGTGGACGTGGAGGAACTCCAGCTCGCCCTCGCTGATCGCGACGAGGTGGCCGTCGGCGCCGAGGTACGGCTCCGGGGTGACCTTCTCGCCGTCGCGCGTGATGGCGAACGCCAGCCGCGCCTCCTGGCCCGGACGCGCGTCCTGGCCGCCGGTGCGGGTGACCGTGTAGCCGGCGCCGGCGTCCGCGGTGTCGGTCGCCGCGGGGAGCGGGTGGGCGTGCGTGTCGCCGGGGACGGTGACGTCGCCGTGCAGCGTGCCCTCGGCGAAGTCCGCGTAGACGCGGTACTGGCCCGCCTCGGCCAGCGTGAGCGGCACCGACCACGTGCCGTCCTCGCTCATGCGCGGGTGCAGGTGCAGGAAGCCGGTGAGGTCCTTGCGCACGACGATCACGTGCATCTTGCGCTCGTGCTCGACCGCGAAGTCGGTGACCGGCGTGCCGCCGGCGTCGAGGATGCGGAACCGCAGCGGCTCGCGCTCGCCGGCGGTGAAGGTGGTGTCGTCGAGATCGAGCCGGAGCGCGTGCTCGCTGTCGCCGGAGGCGTGCTCGTCCTCGTGGGCCGGCGCCGCGGCTGCGTCGCTCTCGGCGTGCTCGTCGTCGTGGGGCGTGGTGGTCGGCGTGGTCGACATGGCGTGCTTCTCCGCGGGCGCGTCGGCGCCCGGTGCGTCGGGATCGATGGCGTCGCCGGCCACCGCCGCGCCCCCGCCCACGAGGGCGAGGAGGGCGGCGAAGGCGGCGAGCTTCGCGGCGGCGTTCACGGCGTCACCGCGTATCCGGCCTCGTCCACGGCGGCGCGGACGGCCTCGTCGCTGAACCCTGCGCCGGCGACGGTGAGCAGGCCCGCGTCCAGGTTCACCGACGCCACCTCGACGCCGTCGACCCCGGAGACCTCCTCCTGCACCGACGCGACGCAGTGCGCGCAGGTCATGCCCTCGACGCGGTACTCGCGGATGTCGCTGTAGCTCATGTGTGCCTCCGGTGTCAGGTGGGAACGAATACGGGTGGGGGGTACCCGCTGAAGAGACCGTAGCATACCCCTGGGGGGTAGTGATAGACTTCTCGGCATGGCCAGTGAGACGTCGAACCCCAGCCGCGGCTACTCCGCTACGAAGGAGCAGCTCCTCAAGCGCCTCAAGCGCGTGGAGGGCCAGGTCCGCGGCATCGAGGGCATGGTCGAGGACGACCGGTACTGCATCGACGTCCTCACGCAGATCTCCGCCGTGCAGGCGGCGCTCGACAAGGTCGCGCTCGGCCTGATGGACGAGCACGCGCGCCACTGCGTCATGGGCGCGGAGGGCGAGGCGAAGGTCGAGAAGACCGAGGAGCTGATGGCCGCGGTCGGCCGGCTGATGCGGCGCGGCTAGCCGCGCGCGCCCGCGGCGGCGCCGAGCGGGCGGCGCCAGATCTGACCCTCGAGCTCGACGCCCCAGTCGGCGTGCCGCTCGGTCGCCTCGAGCGTGAACCCCGCGCGCTCGTAGATGCGGCGCGCATCGACGAGCGGGTGGTTCGTCCACAGGACCATCTCGCGGTAGCCGGCGCGCTCGGCGAAGCGGAGGCACGTCTCGACCAGGCGCGAGCCGAGACCGAGGCCGCGCGCGAAGGGCTCGACGAGCAGGAGGCGCAGCTGCGCGGTCGCCTCGTCCTTCGGGACGCAGAGGATGCAGCCGGCGCGCCGGCCGTCGACCTCCGCGATCCACGCGCGCGCCCGGGCCGGGTCCGGCTCGTCGAGGAAGTCCGCGCAGACGCGCGCGACGAGCGCCTCGAAGCCCGCGCCCCAGCCGTACTCGCGCGCGTACAGACGGCCATGCGCCTCGACGACCCAGCCGAGGTCGCCGGCCTCCGCGTCACGGATGAGGACCGCGCGGGAGCGAGCGGCCGCCCCGCCGCTCGCCCCGTTCGCGCCGTGCTCCGGTCCCGGGTCCGACGTGGGGTCCGAGGCAGGCGTGAGGTGCTCGTCGCCGAGCAGCGCGCGCACCGTCCGCAGCGCGCGGACGAGGTCGCTGCGGGCGTCGGCGGGGAGATGTTCGACCATCGCGCCGGCCGCGGCGACGGCGCGCGCGTCGAGGAGCGCGTAGGTCTCGTGACCGGCCTCGGTCAGGCGCGCGATCTGGCGCCGGCGGTCCTGCTCTGAGCGCACGCGCTCGACGAGGCCGTTGCCCTGCAGGCGCGCGAGCAGCCGGCTCAGGTGGCCGGCGTCGAGGGAGAGCCGGCGGCGCAGATCCGCGACGTCCGTCGCGGGCTGGCGCGACAGCTCGAGCAGGACGCGCGCCTCGGTCAGCGACCACGGCGTGTCGTGCAGGCCGCCGTCCAGCACGCCGATCGCGTGCGTGTAGAAGCGGTTGAACTCCCGGATCTCCGTCACCTCGTCCACGACCTTTGACAGCGTCAACGATTCCGTTGCGTCTGTCAACGGTGTCGGTGGGCATCCTGCCGGAGGTGTCCTGGTTGCTGCTCGTCCTCGCCGGTCTGCTGGAGATCGTCTGGGCCTTGGCCCTGAAGTCGTCGGACGGCTTCTCGAAGCTCGCTCCAACCGCGCTGTTCGCCGTCGCGGCCGTCGGCTCGATGATCCTGCTCGCTATGGCGCTCCGCTCGCTGCCGGTCGGCACCGCGTACGCCGTGTGGACGGGCATCGGCGCGGTCGGCGCGGCGCTTGCCGGGATCGTGCTGCTGGGGGAGGCGGCGACGCTCGCGCGGCTCGTCCCGATCGCGCTGATCGCGGTCGGGATCGTCTGGCTCGCGCTGGGCGAGAGCGCGACGTAGATCAGGCGCCGTCGCGGGCGCGGAGCGCGAGGGCGAGCGCGAGGCGCCCGTCGGGGTCCTCGAGGCGGTCGCCGAGCAGCTCGCGGAGCTGGCCGAGGCGATAGCGCACCGTCTGCGGGTGCACGCCGAGGTGGTGTGCGACCTCCTCGACCCGCGCGCGGTGGTCGAGCCACGCCCGCAACGTCGACAGCAGCTTCGCCCGTGGGCCGGGGGAGAGCGCGAGCAGCGGCGCGAGCTCATGCGCCGCAAGCTCCTCCGCCAGCGCCGGGTCGGCGTGGAGGACCAGCGCCGCGAGGTGCTCGGTCGCCACGACCAGCCCGTCGCCCGGTGCGACCTGCCCGCTCGTCGCGAGCCGGTGCGCGAGTCGCGCACGTCCGATCGACCGCGACGCCTCCGCCCACGGCACGCACGGCCCGAGCGCGACGACCTGGTCGGCGAGCGCCCGCTCGACCTGGCGCCGCCGGCCCGGAGCCTCGGGGTCCGGCACGAGCGCGACCACGACCCCATCGAACGACGCCGCGATGACGTCCGCGCCGAGCCGCGTCGCGAGCTGCCCGGGGTCGGCCGGCGTCGTCACCGCGCGCGGCGTGGCGGCGAGCGCAGCGAGCTCGGCGGGCAGCTCCCATCCGGCGGCCTGGGCCGCGCCGCGGACGGCGGGCTCGTCGACCGGGTCGGCGTCGAGCAGCACGACCAGGCGGCGCCGCGCCCGCTGGCGCTCGCCCGCGGCGTCGGACTGCGCGTCGGCCCAGCCCTCCGCGGACTCCGCCGAGATCGCGTCGATGTAGGCGAACAGCGCCTCGCCGAGCGCGTACAGCGCCGGCGGCTCGACCCCCGCCGCCTCGCCCGCCAGGTGCGCGCGCCGCCACGCCACCCGCGCGCCCACGCGGTAGGCCGCGAGCAGCGACTCGAGCGAGCGGCCCTCGCGGAACTCGCCGCGGCCCAGCTCCACGTACGCCCGCCGGCCGCGCTCGTCCGCCCCGTCCAGGAAGCGCGACAGCGCCACCTCGACGCCCATCCGCACGTTGCGGCCGAACACGCCCGCGAGCGGCCGGCGATACGCGTCGACCTCGTCCCGGATCGCGTCGATGATCTCGTCGGCCAGCGACGGAATCTCCGGGCGAAGTGCGTCAGCGGCGTCGCGGTAGGGCTCCATCTTTGTCAGAAAGCTACAAGAAGCCGTGCGACATCCGACAAGGATCCGTGCTCACCGGCGGGCAACCTCAACGACCATGGAACACGAGATGACTCGTGGCGAGAAGATCGTCAACATGATCGGGGTGGTGGTGCCCTTCCTCGGGTTCCTCACCGCCGTCGTCCTCCTCTGGAACCGCGCCATCGACTGGATCGACGTCGGGATCATGGTCTCGACGTACCTCGCGATCGGGCTCGGCGTCACCGTGGGCTACCACCGGATGCTCACCCATCGCTCGTTCCAGACGAGCAAACCCGTCGAGTACACGTTCGCGATCCTCGGCTCGATGTCGCTCCAGGGCCCGGTCCTCGACTGGGTCGCCGACCACCGCAAGCACCACGCGCACACCGACCAGGAGGGCGACCCGCACTCCCCGCACGTCGGGCACGGCCACGGCCTTCGCGGCCTGATCCACGCGCACGTCGGGTGGATCTTCGAGAACCAGGGCCAGGCGGACTGGAAGAAGTACGCCCGCGACCTCTACGAGGACGAGGGCATGAAGCGGATCAACCGCCTCTTCCCGCTCTGGGTCTTCCTCTCCGTCGGGATCCCGGCGCTGCTCGGTTTCCTGCTGCACGGCATGACCCTCGAGGGCGCGCTGCGCGGCTTCGTCTGGGGCGGCCTCGTGCGGATCTTCTTCCTCCACCACATCACGTGGTCGATCAACTCCGTCTGCCACTTCTTCGGCGCGCGCCGCTTCGACGTCGAGGACCACTCGACCAACGTCGCCCTGCTCGCGCTGCCGTCGCTCGGCGAGGCGTGGCACCACAACCACCACGCGTTCCCGCGCTCGGCCTCGCACGGCATGAAGCGCTGGGAGGCCGCGATGGACCCGTCCGCGTGGGTCATCAAGGCGATGGAGAAGACAGGCCTCGTGTGGAACGTCGTCCGCATCACGCCCGAGCGCCAGGCGCAGAAGGCCATCGGCGCGACCGCGCGCATCACGCGCGAGGACGAGCGCGAGAAGGTCCCGGCCTAGCGGCTCAGGCCGCGTCGGATGCGCCGCCGGCGAGGCGGTGCATCTGATCGCCGAGCGCCTGCTCGACGCGCTCGGTCATCGCGATCTGGAACAGCGCGAGGAGCGACTCCGCCGCCAGCGGCCGGAGTCGTTCCAGCGCGTCGAAGACCTCGGGCCAGCGGTCGGACGGCTGGCCGGCCGCCTCGAACGGCTCCCACACCTCGTCGAGGAAGAGCTGCACGAACGCCTCGGCGATGCCGTCCGCGTGGTGGCGCACCTGCTCGGCGACGTTGAGCGTCCGCTCCGGCGCCACGCCGAGCGCCGTCAGCTCCTGCGACGCCCGCGACAGGCGCGGTGAGCGCTCCTCGAACGAGTCCGGCCCCAGCGGCCGCAGCAGGCCCAGCTCCACCGCGCGGGTGAGCAGCTCGGGCCGTGGGCCCCACTGCTCGCGCAGCGATGCGAGGTCCGTGACCTCGGCCTGCTCCTCCTCGAACGACGCGGCCACGGCGCGCGTGAAGCGGAGCACCTGATCGGTCGAACCTCCCGCCGACTCGAGCAGCCGGCGGATCGACTCGAGGTTGAACCCCTCGGCCTGCAGCTCCTTGATGAGCTCGATGCGCGCGACGTGCTCGGCGCCGTAGTAGCCCGTCCGGCCGCGGACGTCAGGGGGCGGCAGCAGGCCCCGCGACTGGTGCGCGCGGATGTTGCGCACCGTCATTCCGGTGCGTCGGGCCAGCTCGTCGATCGTGAGGTCAGGTGCGCCAGGTGTGGGGTCCGTCACTTAGGGGGAGGATAGGGGTTGTCGTGTTCCACGGGTCTATGTGACACTGGGTGATGTCATGGTTTTCGAGCTCGTAGCCGCCAAGCCGGCGGGCGGGGCCGCGCTGGACCAGGTCGCGATCGCGACCGTCGGTGCGTCGGTCGTGACCGTCCTCCTCCTCTGGCTGATCAACGGACACCGCAACGGGAAGGTCGCGTACCTGACCCGGGCGTCGGACTTCGCCGGCAACCGCATGGGGTTGCCCGGCTGGGCCGCGCTGCCGAACGCCATCGGCGCGGCGTCCCTGCTGACCGCGCTCCTGGGCATGTACTGGGACATCGCGCTGCACATCGGCGTCGGCCGCGACGAGGGGCCGCTGGCCAACCCGGCGCACTACCTGATCCTCATCGGCCTGTACGGCATCTTCGCCGCGGGCATCCTCGCGGTCGCGCTGCCGCGCAAGGGCGAGCGTCCCGGCCCGGCCGCCGTGAAGATCCAGCGCGGCTGGTACGCGCCGGTCGGCGGCATCCTGATGGCCTCCGCGGGCGCGTTCGCGCTGATCGGCTTCCCGCTCGACGACGTGTGGCACCGGCTGTTCGGCCAGGACGTCACGCTGTGGGGCCCGACGCACCTGATGCTGATCGGCGGCGCGGGCATGACGCTCGTCGGCCAGGCCGTGCTGCTCACCGAGGGCATGCGCGCGCGGGCCGCAGCGGGCGGGTCGACCGACGACGGGCGCTCCTCGTCGCCGACGTTCATGACGACGCTGCGCCGCGCGTCGATCGCGGGCGGCTTCCTCATCGGCCTGTCGACGTTCCAGGCCGAGTTCGACTTCGGCGTGCCGCAGTACGCGGCCGTCCTGCAGCCGTTCCTGATCGCGCTCGCCGCGGGCGTCGCGCTGACCTGCGCGCGCATCTGGATCGGGCCGGGCGGTGCGGTCTTCGCGGCCGTCTTCTTCCTGATCGTGCGCGGCATCGTCGACGTCATCACCGGCCCGGCGGTGTTCGACGAGCCGTTCCCGGTGCTGCCGCTGTACATCGCCGAGGCGGCCGTGGTGGAGATCGCGGCGCTCGCGCTCCTGCGGCGCAACGCGCTGGCGTTCGGCGCGGTGAGCGGCGTGCTCATCGGCACCGTCGGCTTCGCGGCCGAGTACGCGTGGACGCAGGTCGCGTTCAAGCTCCCCTGGGAGGCCGACCTGCTGCCCGAGGGCGTGATCTTCGCGCTGATCGGCGGTGTCGCCGGCGGCGTGGTGGGCACGCTGATGGCGCTCGGCCTGCGGGGCGAGCTGCCCAGTCCGCGCGTGGCGCGGACCGGCGTCGTGCTGTCCGGCCTGGCCATCGCGGTCGCCGCGTTCGTCGGCCTGCAGACGACCGTGCCGGACGGCGTCCGCGCCCAGATCACGCTCACCGGCGAGCAGGGCGGGCCCGAGCGGCGCGAGGCCAACGCGCGCGTCCAGATCACGCCGGCGAGCGCGGTCGAGTCGACGAAGTGGGTCACGATCACGAGCTGGCAGGGCGGTGGCCTGCACGTCGACCGCCTCCGGAAGGTGAGCGACGGCGTCTACGAGACGACCGAGCCGATGCCGCTGCACGGTGACTGGAAGACGCTCGTCCGCGTCCACGCCGGCCGCGACCTCACCGCGGCGCCGATCTTCCTGCCGGAGGACCCGGCGATCCCGGCGCCGCTCATCCCCGCGACGCAGCAGATCGACCGGCCGTTCGTGGCGGAGATCGACCTGCTCCAGCGCGAGCGCAAGGACGACGTGGCCGGCTGGCTGTGGGCCGCGGCGTCGGCGACCGTGCTCTTCCTCTACGTCGTCTTCCTGGGCGCGCTGGCCTGGGGTGTCGGGCGGCTCTCGCGCCGCTGGGACGACGAGATCCCGCCGCCGTCGGCGTCGGTGGGCGCGGACGCGGGCGACGACCGGCGCTTCGAGCGCCCGCCGGCCACGCGCCCCGTCGCCACCGGCTGGTAGTCCCTTCCACGGAGCTGAGCGGTCCGGCGCCACGTCCGGGCCGCTCGGCCTGTGTGCGGAAGTCCGCTACGAGCGGGCGGAACGTGACGCTGACGTCCGGTCATGTACCAACGTCTTGATTTGCCACAAACCGCACGATCTGGTTATCTCTTCCGAGTCGAAATCTGCTCGGGGAGGGCGAGCGTGGATTCAGAGTTGGTCCAGGACCGGCGCAAGCCGGGGAGCGCTCCGCTGCGTGCGGGCGCGCTTCGTTGCGAGGACTGTGGGACGACGTGGTTCGACCAGCTGGCCGAGTACGTCGTGCGCACCGGGCGGCGCTGCAGGCGCTGCGGCGGGGCGCTCCACACGGAACGGCGCGACCGCGCCGGGCGGTCCTTCCGGGCCGCGTGACGCCGCGGTAGCGCGGCGCGAGGAGCGCGGAGGGCGCGCTCCTGCCACAGGGGCGTGCGGCCGAGCCGATGGGAGCCCGGCTCGGCCGCACGGATCACGCCCGGTGCGTTGGGGAGCACGGGGCGGCCGCCGGTCCGGAGGTCCCGGCGGTGACGGGGACGCGGAGCGGCGACACGTTGGAGGGTCGCCGCGAGGCGTACGCTGGCGCGGTGCTCGACCTCCGCAAGCTCCTGCTGCTCCGCGAGCTGCACGCGCGGGGGACCGTCGCGGCGGTCGCCGAGGCGCTGGCGTACACGCCGAGCGCCGTCTCGCAGCAGCTGTCGCAGCTCCAGAAGGAGGCCGGGGTCGCGCTGACCGAGCGCGTCGGGCGGCGGCTCCAGCTGACGGACGCGGGGCTGCGGCTGGTGGAGCACGCGGACGCGCTGCTCGCGCGGATCGAGCAGGCCGAGGCCGAGCTGCAGGCGACGGCGGGCGCGATCCACGGGCGGCTGCGGCTGTCGGGGCTGCAGACGCCGATGCTGTCGCTCGTGCCGCCCGCGGTGGCGCGCCTCGCGCGCGAGCACCCGAGGCTGCGCATCGAGGTCGTCGAGCGCGAGCCCGAGCAGGCGCTGCCCGACCTCGCGCTCGGGCAGCTCGACCTGGTGGTGGCCGAGGAGTACGACGACGCGCCGCGCCGTCCGATCCCCGCCCTCACCCGTGAGGAGCTGTGCCGCGACGGGATCGTGGTCGCGCTCCCGCTCGGCCACCCGCTGGCGGGCGCGGGGACGGTGCGGGTGGAGGCGCTGGCGCACGAGCCGTGGGTTGCGCCGCACCGCGGGACCGCGTTCACCGACGCGTTCGTCCGCACCTGCCGCCGGCTGGGCGGCTTCGAGCCGGACGTGCAGCACCGCGCGAACGACATCGCGGTGATCCTCGAGCTCGTGGCGTTCGGCGGCGGCGTGGCGATGGTGCCCGGCCTCGCGCGCGCCGACCGCGACCCGCGCGTCCATGTCAGCGAGATCGCCGGCGCGCAGCTCGGCCGCACGATCTACGCGTACGCGCGCGAGGCGGGCGCGCCTCGGCCCGCGGTGCGCGCGACGATCGACGCGCTCCAGGAGGCGGCCTACGCCATGTCCGAGGTGACGCGGACGGCGAGGAGCGCCTTGTCGTCGCGCGGCGGCCCGGACGCGTAGCCGCGCACCGCGCCGTCGACCGCGTCCAGCGCGCCCGTCGCGTCGCGGCCCGCCGCCGCGCCGAGCGCCGCACGGAGGCGCGCGTCGCCGAACTGCTCGCCGGACTCCGCCCGCGCATCGACGACGCCGTCGGTGTAGAGCAGGAGCAGGTCGCCGTCGGCGAGCTGCAGGTCCACGACGTCGAGCTCGGGCTCGGGCTCGACGCCGAGCATCGGCCCGCCTGCCGCGAGGACCTCGACCGTGCCGGACGACTTCAGCAGCAGCGCCGGCGGGTGGCCTCCCGCGACGATCCGCGCGGAGAAGCCGTCGCCGGCGGGGTGGAGCGCGGCGCACGCCATCGTCGCCAGCGCCTGCGGGGACGCCTCGCGCCGCAGCGCCTCGTTGACGCCGCGCAGCAGCGCCTCGGGCCGGTGCTCGAGGAGCGCCAGCGCGCGGATCGTCGTCCGCATGACGCCGGTGAGCATCGCCGCGGCGGTGCCCTTGCCGCAGATGTCGCCGACGACGACGAGCCAGCCGCCGTCGTCGAGCGGGACGACGTCGTAGAAGTCGCCGCCAACCTCGCTGCCGTCGCCCAGCGGCCGGTAGCGCACCGCGAGGTCGAGCCCGGGGATCCACGGCAGCGCGCGGGGGAGGAGGCCGTCCTGGAGCGTCCGCGCGACGTACGCGCGCTCCTCGTACAGCTCGGCCCGCTCCAGCGCCTGCGCGCCCTGGCGGGCCATCGCGAGGAGCATGTCGACGTCGGCCTCCTCGAACGCGCGGCGGTCCGCGAAGCCGAGCCCCATCACGCCCGCGACGCCGCCCTCGAACAGCAGCGGCAGCGCGGCGAACGCCTCGAAGTCGCCGCGCGGCGGGACGTCGGGGAACCGCTCCAGCCACGCTTCGCGCGAGTGCAGCAGGACCGGCGCGGCGTCGCGGGCGGCGGCCGGCATCGGCGCGTTGGCGTCGACCGGCAGCACGCGCGGCCCGTCGGGCGGCATCCCGAACCGGTGGCCGAGCAGCAGCGTCCGGCCGTCGCGGTCGGGCAGCGCGAGCACGCCGCAGCGGGCGGCGGTCGCGGCCATGCCCTCGGTGACGATGATCGTCGCGACCTCGTCCTTGGTCAGCGCCGCCGACAGCCGCTCGGTCACGGCCTGCAGCCGCGCGGTCCGGTCCAGCAGCCGCTCGCGCAGCCGGTCGGCGGCCTTGCGCTCGGTCTGGTCGACCACGAACGCGTTCCACTCGCCGTCGCCGACCGACGCGAGCCCGACGAGCACGGGCACCGTATGGCCGTCGCGGTGCAGGTACTCCTGCTCGAACGGCCCGGCCTTGCCGCGCTCGACCGACTCGCGGCCGCGCTCCCACGCGACGTCCGACCACCGCCGCGGGGTCAGCCGCGTCCAGGCCAGGCGGCCGCTGGCGACGTCCTCCTGCGTGTAGCCGAGCATCGACAGGAACGCGTCGTTGGCCTCGACGATCTGCTCGAACCGGCCGCGGACGATGCCGATCATGCCGGTGTCCAGCAGCGCCCGGTAGCGCGCCTCGCTCTCGGCGATCGCCCGCTGCGCGCGGTGGCGCTCGGTCGTCTCGATCACCGCGCCGATGACGCCGAGGATGCGGTCCTCGATCTCGACGGGCGCGTAGGAGACGAGGAACGCGCGGTCGCCGACGACCGTCTCCAGGTCCTCCGCGGCGCGGCCGGTCTCCAGCACCTGGCGGACGAGCCGGTCCAGGCCCGCGGCCTCGCTGCCCAGCACGTCGAGCACGCGCCTGCCGAGGTGGTCGGAGATCGAGCGGCCGTTCATCTCCGCCAGCCGCTCGTTGATGAGCACGTAGCGCAGCTCGGTGTCGACGAGCGTCAGCCCGACCGGCGCCGTCTCGAAGAGCGTGTCGAGCAGCGCGCGCGCCGACTCGGCCTCCTCGAACAGCTTCGCGTTGAAGATCGCCTGGGCGCAGCGGTCGACCAGCTCCAGCGCGACCGGCAGGTCCTGCTCGCCGTAGACGCGGTCGGGGTCGCAGGAGAGGAACGTGACCGCGCCGAGCGTCACCTCGCCGACGTGGAGCGGCACCGCGAGCCACGACACAGGGCCGATCTCCTCCCACAGCGTGCGCTCCTCGGCCGTGCGCAGCGGGGCTCCGCCAGGCGGCAGGGCGGGGAAGAACGTGGGCCGGCCGAGCGCGATCGCCTCCAGCGCGCCGAACGGCGGGGCGTCCTGGTCGGCCTGGGCGCGGCGCCGGCGGCGGACCTCGACGAGCAGCGCGTCCTTGGCGGGGTCGTCGTGGCCGGAGGAGATCTGGCGGATGGCGCCCGGGCCCTCGACGAGGTCGACGACCGCCCAGTCGGCGACCTCGGGCACCGCCAGGCGCGCGACCGTGCGCAGCGTCTCCTCCAGGTGGAGGGACGACGCGAGCAGGCGACCGGCCTCTGCGAGGAGCCCTTCGAACAGCGCGGCAGAAGCGGGACGGACCGCCACGCTGCGTACGCTACTCGGCCAGCTCGACGGCCAGGCGATGATCGGGCCGGAGGGAGAGTCGGCGGCGGCCCTGGAGGAGCTCCAGCAGCTCCGCCCCGACCAGCTCCCGGCGCCAGCCCTGGAGCGTGCGGACGGGCGGCTCGTCGGCGCCGGTGCGCAGCGCGCGGACGATGCGCTCCAGGTCGGCGCGCGCGGCGACCAGCTCGTACGCCAGCTCGGCCTCCAGCGTGCGCGTGCGGACGAGCGCCTCGGACAGCGCGACCGCGGGCGCGTCGAGCGGGTCGGAGCCGATCGGCTTCTCGCCGTCGCGGGGGATCGGCTCGCGCTCGCGCCCGCGCGCGACGGCGGCGAGGATGTCCTTGCCGCGCCGGCGCAGGACCGACTCGTTGAGGCCGCGGATCTGCCGCAGCCGCTCGGTGTCCTTGGGACGGCGGCGCGCGATCTCGATCAGCGGTGCGTCGGGCAGCACCGACGAGATCGGCTTGTCCTGCGTGCGCGCGGTGTCCTCGCGCCACTCGACCAGCTCGCGCGCGACGGCGCGGATCGACGGGTCCAGGCCGCCGACGCGGGGGAGGCGGTTGAAGACCGTGTCGAGGTCGCGCGTGTCGGTGACGCCCTCCAGCGCCTTGCACTCCTCACGCGCCCAGTCCAGCCGGCCGGACTTCTCCAGCTCCTGCTGCAGCGCGTCGGCGAGCTGGATGATGTGGAGCACGTCCTCGCGCGCGTAGACGATCTGCTCGTCGGTCAGCGGGCGCTTGTCCCACTTGGTGAAGCTCGCGGTCTTCTTCAGCCGCACGCCGAGCACGTCGCCGAGCAGCGGCTCGTAGCCCATCTGCGCGCCCCGCCCGGTGAAGCCGGCCGCCATCTGGGTGTCGAAGATGTTGACCAGCTCGGTGTTCCACGTGCGGCGCAGGATCGCGACGTCCTGGCGGCCGGCGTGGAGGATCGTCTCGACCTCGGGGTCGGCGAGCAGGTCGGCGATGGGCTGGGGGTCCCAGCTGTCCTCCAGCGCGTCGAGGACGTGGACCTCGATGTCGTCGGGGTCGTCGGAGCGCTCGACCGCGATCTGGACGACGCAGAGGAGCGAGCGGTAGCGCCCCTCGCCCATGAACTCCGTGTCGATCCCGAACCGCCCGGTCTCGCGGGCGCGGTCGGCGAAGGCCTCGAGGTCCGGCATCGCGCGGGGAGTCTAGGGGTCAGGCCGCCGTGAAGGTCGTGGGGGCTTGCGGGAGCATGGCCGGATCGAACGTGCGGGCGAGGTCCGCGAGGGGCTGCGGGTCGAGGCCGACGCTCGCGAGGAGCTCGTTCCGGACCTCCTCGGGTGTCTGGCCCTGGGTGGCGCGGTCCTGGAGGGTGACCGAGCCGTGGCGCTTGGCCAGGCGGGCGCCGTCGGGGCCGAGCATCAGCGGCACGTGGGCGTAGCTCGGGGTGGGGAGGCCGAGGACCCGCTGGAGGTGGATCTGGCGCGGGGTGCCCTCGAGCAGGTCTGCTCCGCGGACGACCTCCTCGACGCCCTGGGCCGCGTCGTCGACGACGACGGCGAGGTTGTAGGCGGGGGCGCCGTCGTTGCGGCGGATGACGAGGTCGTCGACGACGCCCTCCGCGTCGCCCATGACGCGGTCGTGGAAGCGGACGACGGCCGCTTGGGCGTCGAGGCGCAGGGCGGGGGCGCGGCCTTCGGCCTCCTTGGCCGCCCGCTCCGTCGCGGTGAGGCGGCGGCAGGTGCCGGGGTACGCGCCCTCAGGCAGCGGGCCGTGCGGCGCGGAGGCGGCCTCCTTGATCTCGCGCCTGGTGCAGTAGCAGGGGTAGAGGAGGCCTTGCTCATCGAGCTGCGCGATCGCGCGCGCGTAGAGGTCGTGGCGCTGCGACTGGCGGACCGGAGCGCCGTCCCAGTCGACGCCGATCGCGCGCAGGTCGTCGAGCTGCTCGGTGACGAACTGCTCGCGCACGCGGCCGGTGTCGAGGTCCTCCACCCGCATGAGGAAGGCCGATCCGGCCGACCGCGCGAACAGCCACGCGAGCAGCGCGGTGCGCAGGTTGCCAAGGTGCAGCGTGCCCGTGGGGGAGGGCGCGTAACGGCCGATCACCCGATTGACGGTACCCTCGCGCCCTCGATGAGCACGGACACCCCGGACGATCGACTCGAGTGCCGCGCGTGCCGCGGCACGGGCAAGGTCATCAGCAACCTCGGCGGCACGCCGCACGAGGTCACCTGCCCCTGGTGCGAGGGAACGGGCCGCTTCATACCCGGCCACACCGCTCAGACCTCTGAAGATCGGACAGACGTCCAGGCGCAATAGCGCTCCTCAAAGTTCCGGCGCGGCGGACGATGACCTGGGCGAGCCAGGACCCTCGGGGCCCGGCAGACCACATCATCAGCCATCCCCGAGGAGGGGCCAGCACAATGCTTCACAAGCTGCGCACGCGCATGCAGGAGGAGAAGGGCTTCACGCTCATCGAGCTCCTCGTCGTCATCCTGATCATCGGCATCCTCGCCGCGATCGCTCTTCCGGCGTTCCTCAACCAGCGCGAGAAGGGCTGGGACGCGGACGCGAAGACCAACGCCCGTAACCTCGTCACGCACGTCGAGGCCTGCTCGGTCGACGACGGCGGCCAGTACGACCAGTGTGGTTCGGTGGAGGGCTCCGGCGTTCCGGCCGACAAGGTGACGCTCACCGTCACGCAGGACACCTTCACGATCACGTCCGAGTCGGATTCCGGCAAGGTCTACACCTACGCCCGCAACGCGGAGGGCCAGGTCACGCGGTCCTACACCGGCGACGGCGGTGGCAACTGGTAGGCACGTCGGCTGACGACACCTCCGTCTGACCGAAGGGCGGGCCGAACGGCCCGCCCTTCGTCGTTCTTGTGTGGAGAACCTCCTGCACAAGCTCAAGTTCGTTCGCGCCAAGCCGACCCTGTGGACGAATGGTCCGAACGTTCCGACACGCCAGCGCGCGACTGCGCGCCGAGGAGGGGGCCTTCCTCGTTGAGGTGATGATCACGTGCCTCGTCCTCGCGGTCGCGAGCGTGAGCCTCCTGAAGGTCATGAACGCGTCCGGCAAGGCGTCTGGCATCGAGCGCCAGCGGAGCGTCGCCGCCGACCTGGCGCAGACCAAGCTGGACGAGCTGCGCGGCTCCAGCTACGAGACGCTCCGGATGCTGGGGACCGTCGTCGACCCGGTGAGGACCATCGGCGGGACCGCCTACACCGTCAAGACCGTTGCCACCCAGCACCCGGCGACGGAGAGCTCGACCGAGTGCACGGCGAGCCGCGGACGCGACCTCGTCCAGCTTGAGACGTCCGTCAGCTGGACGGGCATGGGAAGCGTCAAGCCGGTGCGGGTGGACACGTTCGTGGCGGCGCCGGTCGGCGGGTCGGGCGCGGTGCGCGCCTCGGTCGTCGATCGCAACGGCAAGGGCGTCCCCGACGCCACGGTCTCGTCCGGCGGTCGCGTCGCGACGACCGACCTCAACGGTTGCGCGCTGCTCTACCTCACTCCGGGCCAGCACGAGATCACCGCGCGCAAGCTCGACCACATCGCCCCGAGCGGCACGGACGCGCCGAAGGCGGCCGCGACCGTCGAGGCCGAGAAGACCGCCACCGTCTCCTTCACGCTCGATCGCCCCGGCGGGGTGAAGCTGCGCTTCCGCTACTGGCGGCCGGGCGAGCCGACCACGACGCACCACACCGGCGGCGATCCGAAGCGGCTGAGCATCAACAACTCCGGGATGGAGCTCCCGACCCGGGTTGCGATCGACAGCCTCGCGGCGGACGGCACGCTCGTGGTCAAGGGGCTCTTCCCGTTCACCGGCCAGTACTCGTTCTGGGCCGGTGGCTGCGACGACCGGATCCCGCCGCTCCCGAACCCTGGGTTCGTCGTCACTCCGGGCGTGATCCCGACGACGTCTGTCGACGTCAACCTCTACCCGCTGAACATCTCGGTCCGCAACGGCAGCCTCTCGACCTTCCCGGGGGACATGCGGATCAGGGTGCAGAACACGACGTGCGAGCCGGGCGTGACGTGGACGCCCGACATCATCCCGTTGCCCACCAACGCCAACCGGCGGACCATCGCGCAGAACGGTTTCCCGTACGGCGGCGGCTACCGCGTCTGCGTGTCGAGCGCGAGTCAAAGCCGCTACCACCTCGTCTCGAACCTCTCGACGGCGACGATCGCCTCCAACGGCACGTGGCCGCCGAACGCCGGCACCGCGACCGAGCTCAACCTGCAGACGTCGACCGGTTCGAACTGCCCCGGGTTCCCCTGATGCGCCGGGAGGACGGATACAGCCTGGTCGAGCTGCTCGCGGCGATCCTCGTCGGGATGGTCGTGCTGCTCGCCATGTTCGCGATGTTCGACGCGGGCACGAAGAACCACGCGCGCGTCGTCGACCGCGCGGAGACGACCCAGCGGCTCCGGACCGGGCTCGAGCGCATCACGACGTCGCTCAAGTCGGCGGTCTGCACCGACTCGGGCGAGCGGCCGGTGCTGACCGCGACGCCGACCGAGATCGCGTTCGTGTCCCGCACCGCGTCGCGACCCACCGGCGTCGCGTACACGGACGCCGCGCTCGAGAAGGTCTCGCTGGCGCTCGACGGCACGAACGTGCGGCGCCGCGTGTACCCGCTCAGCCCGACCGCCAACGGGACGCTGACGTTCGTCACGACGCCGTCGCGGAACGAGATCCTCCTGTCGAACGTCCGAGTTCCCGCGGGTGCGGACCTGTTCACCTACCAGGATCCCGCCGGCAACCCCATCGCCGTCGCGGCATCGAGGATCGACGCCGCGCGCGTGCGCGTCCGCCTGATCGCCAACGCCCGCGGCCGGGACCGCAACGTCGACGCGGCGGCCGACACCACCGTGCTGCTGCGGACCGACGACCCGACCGACCCCGACAACGTCCCGGAGTGCTGAGCATGGGTCGCTTCCGAGAGCTCGTCCGCGGCGAGCGCGGCTTCACGATGGCGCCGATGATGGCGTCCCTGCTCGCGCTGCTCATCATCGGCGGCGCGACTGCGGCGGCCGTCAGCCGGAGCAGCGGCCCGACGACGCACGACCGCGAGCGCAAGCAGGCGCTCGCGGCCGCCGAGGCCGGCGTCTCTGACTACCTCGCCCGCCTGCGCGTCAACGCGAACTACTGGTCGCTGTGCGCCGACCCGGCCAACAAGGCGCTGAACCAGCCGCGTCCGGCGACGCGCGGATGGTCCGACCCCCTGCCGGGGACGACCGCGCGCTACTCGCTCGAGCTGCTCCCGGTGAAGGACAGCAGCGGCAAGCAGTGGACGCAGTGCAGCACCGCCGAGCCGGACAAGAGCATGCTCGACGCCTTCGGATCGTTTCGCATCCGCGCGACGGGCGAGGCGGCGCCCGGCGGCGCACGGCGGTCGCTCATCGCGACCTACCGCCCGGGCGGCTTCCTGAACTACGTCTACTACACCGAGTACGAGACGTCAGATCCGGCCTGGTACGTGAAGGACTCGTGGGGCCACCCGACCAGCGGCCGCGGCAACACCACTGGCAGCACCTACTACAACATCAAGGACTGGGCGACGCTCGCCTGCAAGCGGCACTACTTCGAGAACCGCGCCGGGCAGACCTGGGCAGGTTCCGGCAGCAACCGCGGCATCTTCGGCGTCCGCGACTACTACGGCTCGGTCGTCGCTGACCCGGGCAAGTGGAACCCCTGGGACGCCAACTGCACGGAGATCCAGTTCGCCGACGGCGACAAGGTGCTCGGGCCGCTCCACACGAACGACTCGATCCTCCTGTGTGGCTCGCCGCAGTTCGGCGAGAAGTCGACCGACCGCATCGAGGTCAACGGCCCGGGGCAGGGCTGGCGCGGCTGCAACGGCAACGCGTCGCCGAACAAGGTGGGGCAGTGGGTGCCGAACAGCGGCTCCATCACGCTCCCTGACTCGAACTCGACGCTCAAGCAGGACGCCCCCGCGCGGCTGCGATTCCGCGGCAAGACGACGATCGAGTTCAAGGCCGGCGGCATGGTCGTCAACGGCTACCAGGACGACGGCACGAAGCTCGAGAACGTCACCGTCAACCTGAACGACGGCGAGGTCATCTACGTCGACGACGATCCGACGCGCCCGTGCGGGGAGACCTACGACCCGCTCGAGCCGTACAACGAGCCCGCGGGCTGCGGCAACGTCTACGTCAAGGGGACCTACGACCGGTCGCTCACCGTCGGCGCCAAGAACGACATCATCGTCAACGGCAACCTCAAGCGCGCGAACGACGGCGTCGTCTTCGGGCTGATCTCCGACAACTGGATCCGCGTCTACCACAAGTTCGACCTGATCCGGTCGAGTAACGAGGTCGTCGGTTGCCGGACGAGCGAGAAGCTGCCGAGCCCGGTGCAGATCGACGCCGCGATCCTCTCCCTGAAGCACTCGTTCACGGTGGACGGCTACTTCTGCGGGCCGGACAAGCTCGGCACGCTGACGATCCGTGGCGCGATCGGGCAGATGTACCGCGGCCCGGTCGGCACGGGGGGCAACTCGTCGGGCGGCACGGGCTACCTGAAGGACTACCGGTACGACCGGCGCCTGCAGTTCCGCTCCCCGCCCCGCTTCCTCGACCCCGTCCTCCCCAACTGGCAGATCCGGTCCGTCACCGAGCAGATCCCCGCAGAGGCATGACCCCCATCGTCCTGAGCACCACGACCTTCGGCCTTCTCCTTGGCTCCTTCCTCAACGTCGTCGCATACCGGCTGCCACGCAAGCGCTCGGTCGTGACCGGCCGCTCGGGCTGCCCGTCCTGCGGCGAGATGGTGCGGTCGTACGACAACATCCCGGTCGTCTCGTGGCTGCTGCTGCGTGGCAAGTGCCGCCACTGCGCGGCGCCGATCTCGCCGCAGTACCCGATCGTGGAGGCCGGGACGGCGGCGCTCATGGCGGCCGTCGCGCTCGTGCACCACGACGACACGGCGAAGCTCGTCCTCGGGCTCGTGCTCGTCGCGTTCCTCGTGCCGCTGACGCTGATCGACCTCGAGCACCGGCTGTTGCCGAACGTCCTGACGGGGCCGGCGGCCATGGTCGCGATCGTGCTCGGCCTCGCGCTCGACGCGGGCGGCGAGCCCGA
Organism: Parviterribacter multiflagellatus; assembly: GCF_056863265.1. NCBI lineage: Bacteria > Bacillati > Actinomycetota > Thermoleophilia > Solirubrobacterales > Parviterribacteraceae > Parviterribacter > Parviterribacter multiflagellatus. The sequence goes on along the minus strand of NZ_JBXPIZ010000002.1, from coordinate 15,826 downwards.
GCGGCTGATCGCCGGCGTCGGGGCCGCCACGTTCTTCCTCGTCGCCGCGCTCGCGTACCCGGGCGGGATGGGGATGGGCGACGTCAAGCTCGCCGGCGTGCTGGGGCTCTTCCTGGGCGCTCCGGTCGTCGTCGCGCTGCTCGTCGCGCTCGTGACTGGCGTGGTCGCCGGGGCCGCCGTCATGGCCCGCAAGGGCGTGGCCGCGGGCCGCAAGACGAAGGTCCCGTTCGGGCCGTTCCTCGCCCTCGGAGGGGTCGTCGCGATCCTCGCGGGCGCCGAGCTGCTCGACGCATACACGTCCACGTTCGTGTAAGCGGCCAAGGGCCCTGCACGCGCTAAAGAAGCGCGTCAGGGTGCCGACTGATCGGTGCGACATGGCACGTCGCTCCCGCAACAAGTCCGTCGTCGGCGTCGAGATCGAGCCCGGCGCCGTCACCGTCGCCCGCGTCGCGGTCAACGGGCACCTCGCGGTCGAGCAGGCCGCCACCGCTCCGCTCGAGCCGAACGTCGTCCGCGACGGCGAGGTCGTCGACGCGGAGGCCGTCGCCGCCGCGCTGCGCGAGATCTGGAGCGAGCACAAGGGGCTCGCCAAGAACGTCCGCGTCGGCGTGGCGAACGCGCGGATCGTCATGCGCGTCCTGGACCTCCCCGAGCTCTCCAACCCGAAGGAGCTCGAGGCGGTCGTCCGCTTCCACGCCGAGCAGGAGCTGCCCATGCCGCTCGACTCGGCGGTCCTCGACCACCAGGTCATCGGCTCGGTCGTCACGCCCGACGGCCCGCGCCTGCGCGTCGTCATCGTCGCCGCACGCCGCGAGATGATCGAGCGCGTCGTCCAGAGCGTCCGCGCCGCGGGGCTGAAGATCGAGGGCATCGACCTCTCCGCCTTCGCGATGGTCCGCGCGCTCAAGCGCGACGACGAGCCGACGCTCTACGTCGCCGTCGGCGGGACCACGAACCTCGCGGTCGCCGACGACCGCGGCTGCCTCTTCACGCGCGTCACCGGCGGTGGCCTGGAGGCCATGGTCCACGCGCTGTCCGAGCGCCTGAGCGTCTCGGTCGAGACCGCGCGCGACTTCGTCACGCGCGCCGGCTTCGAGGGCAAGGGCTTCGACATGGCCGAGGACGGCGAGGCGGTCGCGATGACGCGCACCACGCTCGCCGCGGGCGTCCGGCAGATCGCCGGCGAGATCCGCTCCTCGCTCGACTTCCACCAGGCGCAGTCCGGCGACGAGGCCGCGGTCCAGAAGGTCGTGCTGACCGGGCCCGCCGTCGCCGTCCCCGGCTTCGCCGAGACGCTGTGCACCGAGCTCGGCCTGCCGGTCGAGACGCGCGGCGTCGCCGAGGTCGGCACCGACGTGGACGACATCGACCCCGCGCGGCTGAGCATCGCCGCCGGGCTGGCCGTGACGGAGGTCCCGGCATGAACGCCGTCAACCTGCTTCCGCCTGACCTGCGCCGCGGCTCGGGCGCGCCGAACCGCTCCGGCGCCGGCGTCTACGTCGCCCTCGGCGCGCTCGCGCTCGTGGTCGTGCTCGTCGCCGTCACCACGGTGATGAAGGGCCGCGTGTCGGACCGCGAGGCCGACCTGGTCCAGGCCGAGGCGGAGGCCGCCGCCGCCGAGCAGCAGGCGAGCGCGATCGCGCACTACCGCGACCTCGCGGCGCAGACCGGCTCGCGCGTGGAGAGCGTCCGCTCGGTCGCCCGCGGCCGGGTCGACTGGGCCGGCTCGCTGACCGAGGTCGGCCGCACGATCGGCACCAAGGTCGTCTTCAGCTCGCTCAACGCGACGTCGTCGCCGAGCGTCGGGGGCGGGGGCGGAGGCGGCGTGGCCGCGTCCGGGCTCCGTGCCGCCGTCACGGCGCCCGCGCTCGAGATCGTCGGCTGCGCCGAGAACCACCCGGCCGTCGCCCGGCTCATGGCCCGCCTGCGCGCGATGAACGACGTCAAGCGCGTCAGCCTCGCGTCGACCGAGCGCGAGGAGCCTGTCGGCGAGACCAACGTCGCCGAGGCCGGCAGCGGCGGGGGCGACGGCAGCGGCTGCACGACCAAGCTCCCGGCCAAGTTCACGATCGTCATCTGGCTCGAGGGCGGCCCGGACGCGAACGGGACGACCGCTGCCGCGACCGCGACGGCGACCGGCACCGCAGACGCCTCGACGGGCGCGAGCGGGACGTCGACCACCCCGGCCGAGACGTCCGGTGCGACCACGGCCGCGCCGACCACCACCACGCCGGGCACGGCGACGGCGCCGTCCACCACGTCGAACGCGAGCGGAGTCACCGAATGACCAAGCGCGACCGGATCGTCCTCGGCGTCCTCGCCGCTGTGGCCGTCGTCGCCGGGTTCTACCTGGCCGTGCTGAAGCCGACCTCGACCGAGCTCAACGACCTCGACGAGCAGGTCACGCAGGCCGAGACCCGCCGCGCGAACGCCCTGGCGCAGCTCAGCAGCGCGAGCACCGCGCGCGAGCAGTACAAGCGCGACCAGTCCACGCTCGCGGTGCTCGGCAAGGCCGTGCCCGCGGACGACGGCACGCCGTCCCTGCTGTACCAGCTGCACAAGGCCGCGCGCAGCGCCGGTGTCGACTTCGACGACATCACCGTCGGCGGCGCCGGGAGCGGCTCGAGCACCAGCGGCACCACTGATGGGACGCCGGGGGCGACGCAGGGCCCGTCCGGCCTCGAGCAGCTGCCCCTGCAGATCACCTTCCAGGGCGACTTCTTCAAGCTCGACAAGTTCCTCCGCGCGCTGCACCGCTTCGCGAGCATCGGCGACGAGAAGGTCGACGTCCGCGGCCGCCTGCTGACCGTCGACGCGGTCGAGCTCACGCCGTCCGAGGACGGGCTGCCGAAGCTCCAGGCGAAGGTCACCGCGAACGCCTACGTCGCGCCGAAGAGCACCGGGGGCGGCACGGCCTCCGCGACCTCCACGTCCACCGCGACCGCGACGAGCGGCAGCACGTCCACCGACGCCGCTGCGACGCCGTCCACGACCACCTCCGGAGCCAACTGATGAGCGTCCTGCGCAACATCCTGAGCGACCTGATCGAGAAGCGCCTGTGGCCGATCGCGGTCGCGCTCCTGGCCGCCCTCGTGGCCGTGCCGGTGGTGCTGGGCGGCGGTGACGACAGCGAGCCAATCGCGGCGATCCCGCCCGCCTCGGCAAGCGTCGGCGAGACCGTCGACGGCGCGGTCACCGAGACGGAGCTGCAGGGCGCGGCGACGCCGGGCGTCAAGCACGACCCGTTCCGCAAGCGCGAGTCCGCGCAGAAGAAGACCTCCACCACCCCGACCGGCGGCACGTCCTCCGGCGGGTCGGACGGCGGCTCCGGCTCCACCGGCGGCACGGCGTCCGGCGGCGGGACCGGCTCGGACGACACCGGCCTCGACGACGTGGGCGTCGTGCCCGTCGGCGGCGACGACGGCGGCAGCGGCTCCGGTTCCGGCAGCGGCTCAGGCTCGACGAAGTCCAACGACAAGGACTCGTGGCGCGTGGACCTGCGGTTCGGCAAGGACGGCTCGCTGAGCGCGAAGACGAACGTCGCGCGCCTGAGCCCGCTCCCGAGCCAGACCGACCCGTTCTTCATCTTCCTCGGCGTCCAGGCCGACGGGAAGACCGCGCTCTTCCTCGTCTCGTCCGACGCGACGGCGACCGGCGACGGCACCTGCAAGCCGACCCCGCAGAACTGCGACCGCGTCGAGCTGCAGGAGGGCGAGACCGAGTTCTTCGACGTCGTCACGCCGGACGGCCAGACCGTCCAGTACCAGCTCGACCTCGTGAACGTCGAGCGCGAGACCAAGGCCAGCGCGGCGGACGCCAGCGCCGCCCGCGAGCGCGAGTCGAAGGCCGGCCGCGAGGCGCTCCGCAGCGCCGTCAAGACCGGCCAGGTCGAGGTCGCGGACCTCGCGTACTCGACCAAGCTCGGGCTGGTCGTCCCGTCCGGCACCGTCACGGCGAACGCCTCGGGCTCGCTCTTCGGCGGCTACCGCGTCGACCTCCAGTTCGGCGCGCCGGGCGAGCTCGTCAAGCGCTACAACCTCGCCCGCCTCACGCCGCTGCCGTCGATCGACGACCCGTCGTTCATCTACCTCGGCGTGCTCGGCGACGGTGACACCGCGCTCTTCCTCAACCCGTCCCGCGCGGTCGCCGCCGGCGACGCCGTCTGCGAGCCGACGCCGGAGCAGTGCGACCGGGTCAAGCTCGCCGCCGGCCAGCGCGCGACGTTCGCGGCTCCCACCCTGAACGGCGCGACGAACGACTACGAGCTGCAGATCGACGGCATCGAGCCGATCGAGGCCGAGTCCGAGGAGGCCGCCGCCGCGTCCCGCACTCGCGAGTCGCCCGCCGGCCGCGTGATCCTGCGCCGCCTGATCACCGAGGTCGGCACGCTCGTCCAGGGCCTGACGTTCTCCGGTGAGGCCGGCACGCTCGAGCAGGAGCCGCCGACGGCCGCTCCCGCCCCCGCCACACCGGCCGGCTGAGCGCGAAGCCGCCCAATATCCTCAGCGCCACATGGCGCTGAGGATGACCACCGCCGGCGAGTCGCACGGGCCCGGCCTGACCTGCATCGTCGAGGGCCTGCCCGCAGGCCTCGAGCTGGACCGCGAGGCGATCGCGCGTGACATGGCCCGCCGCCAGCTGGGCCACGGCCGCGGTGGCCGGATGAAGATCGAGAAGGACTCGGCGGAGGTCAAGAGCGGCGTCCGCCACGGCAAGACGCTCGGCGGCCCGATCTCGCTGTGGGTGGTGAACCGCGACTACCAGAACTGGGAGGAGCGGATGAACCCGTGGCCGGTGGAGTCCGAGGTCAAGGAGGTCCACCTCCCGCGCCCGGGCCACGCCGACCTCGTCGGCGTCTGGAAGTACCGCCAGACGGACGTCCGCAACATCCTCGAGCGCGCGTCCGCGCGCGAGACCGCCGCGCGCGTCGCCGGCGGCACGCTCGCGAAGGCGTTCCTCCGCGCGCTCGGCGTCGAGGTCGTCTCCCACGTCGTCCAGATCGGCCCGATCCACGCCGACGTCCCGCACGACGTCGCGCTCGAGTCGTTCGAGGGCGTCGACGACGACCCGGTCCGCTGCCTCGACGCGGGCGCCTCGGCCGAGATGGTCGCCCACATCACCGCGCAGCGGAAGAAGAACGAGTCGATCGGCGGCGTCTTCGAGGTCCGCGCGTTCGGCGTCACGCCCGGCCTGGGCTCCCATGTCTCGTGGGAGGAGCGCCTCGACGGCCGCCTCGCGGGCGCGCTCGCGTCGATCCAGTCGTGCAAGGGCGTCGGGCTCGGCGAGGGCTTCGATCTGGCCGGCAAGCCCGGCTCCCAGGCGCACGACGAGATCTTCTTCGACGAGGAGCGCGGCTACTACCGCGAGACCAACCACTCCGGTGGCCTGGAGGGCGGCATGACGACGGGCGAGCCGCTGGTCGTGCGCGCCGCGCTCAAGCCGATCCCCACGATGACCAAGCCGCTGCGCTCGGTCGACATCGAGACCCACGAGCCCACGCAGGCGCTGCGCGAGCGCACCGACTCCTGCGTCGTGCCCGCGGGCGCGGTCGTGGGGGAGGCGATGGTGGCGGTCGTGCTCGCCAAGGCCTACCGCGACAAGTTCGGCGGCGACCACATCGACGACGTGCTAGAGGCGCTCGACCGCTACGAGGAGCGCATCGGCTGGACGCGCCGCCGCGCGCGGGCCTAGTGGGCGCGCCGCTCGTCTTCATCGGCTTCATGGGGGCGGGGAAGTCGACCGCCGCCAAGCACGCTGCCGCCGCGCTCGGCGTCGACGCGATCGACACCGACGCGATCTTCGAGGAGCGGCACGGCCCGATCGACGTCTACTTCCGCGAGCACGGCGAGCCCGACTTCCGCGCGCGGGAGGAGGAGATCGTCGTCGAGGCGCTCGGCCGCGACGGCTCCGCGCCGCCGGTCGTCTCGCTCGGCGGCGGGAGCGTCGAGATCCCCGCGGTGCGCGAGGCGCTCGCGGGGCGGACGGTCGTGTGGATCGACGCCGACGCCGACGTGTGCTGGCGCCGCTGCCGGGGCACTGGCCGGCCGCTGGCCGCCGACCGCGACGAGTTCCTGCGCCGGCACGTCCGCCGGCGCCCGCTCTACGAGACGCTGGCGACGGTCGTCCTGCCCGCCGCGAGCGCGGTGACGGCCGCGCTGCCGACGATCCGCGCGCTCCCGCCCGGCGCCCGCATGGCCTGGGCGCACACCGCGGGCGGCGACTACCCGGTCGTGGTCGGCCACGGGGTGCGGACGCTCGACGTCGGCGCGCCCGGCCGCGCGTTCACCATCACCGACGACAGCGTCGGCCGGCACTGGGCCCCCGACGCGTCGTTCAGCGTCCCGGCCGGCGAGGCGTCCAAGTCGATCGCGACCGCGACGCAGCTGTGGGCGGCGCTCGCGGAGGGCGATGTCACGCGCGGCGACCACGTGCGCGCGGTCGGCGGCGGCGTGGTGGGGGACCTGTCGGGCTTCGTCGCCGCGACCTACCAGCGCGGGATCCCGGTCGTGCAGGTGCCGACGAGCGTGGTGTCGCAGGTCGACGCGGCGATCGGCGGCAAGACCGGCGTCGACATCCCCGGCGGCAAGAACTACGTCGGCGTCTACCACCAGCCGACTGCGGTGCTCGCCGACCTCGACACGCTCGAGACGCTCCCCGAGAGCGAGCACAGCGCGGGCTACGCCGAGGTCGTCAAGACGGCGCTGATCGCGGGCGGCTCGCTCTGGGACGCGGTCGCGAGCGGCGGGCCGGTCGACGCGGACGTGATCTTCGCGTGCGCGCGCACGAAGGTGCAGGTCGTCGGCGCGGACGAGCGCGACGGCGGGCGCCGGCAGGTCCTCAACCTCGGGCACACGGTCGCGCACGCGCTGGAGACGCTGAGCGGCTACACGCTCTCGCACGGGCGTGCGGTGGCGCTCGGGCTGCTCGCGGCGCTGCGGCTGAGCGGCCAGGACGCGCTGCGGGCGCAGGTCGCGGAGCTGCTCGCGGCCCGCGGGCTGCCCACCACCATCGAGGGCTTCGACGCCCGCGCGGTCGTGGACGCGACCCGGCGCGACAAGAAGCGCACGGGGGACACGGTGCCGTTCGTCCTCGTCGGCGGGCCGGGCGACGTGACGCACGGTCACCGCGTCGAGGACGCCTCCGTGATCGCGGCCGTGGAAGAGTTGGGCCGCACATGAAGAACCGGATCGCGGTCCTGCACGGCGTCAACCTGGATCAGCTCGGGCGGCGTGACCCCGGCCACTACGGCGGCCTGAGCTTCGACGAGCTGGAGCGCAAGATCGGCGACTTCGCGCGCGAGCTGGGGCTCGACGCGCGGTTCTTCCAGACCAACCACGAGGGCGAGCTGGTCGAGCACCTGCACCGGCTCGACGGGATGGTCGACGCGATCGTGTTCAACCCGGGCGCGTGGACGCACTACTCGTACGCGATCCGGGACGCGCTGGAGCTGACCGGGCTGCCGTGCGTGGAGGTGCACCTGTCGGACGTGATGGCGCGCGAGGAGTTCCGCCGTGTGTCGGTCATCCGCGACCTGTGCGTCGAGACGGTCTCCGGGCAGGGGCCGGACGGATATCGCGCCGCGCTGGTGCGGCTGAAGGAGGAGCTGGGAGCATGAGCACGCGCGTCGCGTCGGTGTTGGAGTCGTTGGCCGAGCGCGAGCTGGACGCGCTGATCGTCACCGGGCTGGTGAACGTGCGCTGGCTGACGGGCTTCACCGGCTCGTCGGGCCTCGCGGTGATCGGCCACGACGTCTGCCGGTTCGTCACCGACTTCCGCTACCTCACGCAGGCCGACGAGGAGGTCTCCGAGGGGTTCACGCGCGAGATCGCGCAGGACCTGCTGGAGAAGGGCGCCAGCGCGCTCCCGGCCGGGCGGGTCGGGTTCGACGACACCGAGATGAGCGTCAAGACGTTCGCGCGGCTGCAGGAGCTGGTCGGCGACGGCGTCGAGCTGGTGGGCGCGGGCGGCCTGATCGAGGAGCTGCGGCTCGTCAAGGACGCCGAGGAGATCGAGAAGGTGCGCGCGGCGGCGCGGCTGGCCGACGAGGCGCTGACCGAGGTGCTCGAGGGCGGGATCGTCGGCAAGACCGAGCAGGCGGTCGCGCTCGAGCTCGAGTTCGCGATGCGCCGCCGGGGCGCGTCGGCCGTCTCGTTCCCGCCGATCGTCGCCGCGGGCGCACACGGCGCGCTCCCGCACGCGCAGCCGCGCGATGTGGTGATCCCGTCCGGGACGCTCGTCGTGATCGACTGGGGCTGCGTGCTCGACGGCTACGCGTCGGACTGCACCCGCACGTACGCCACGGGCGACCTGGATCCCCGCGACCGCGCGGTGTACGACAAGGTCCTGGAGGCGCAGGAGGCGGCGCTCGCCGCGGTGAAGCCGGGCCCGCTCGGCAAGGAGGTCGACGCGGTCGCGCGCGACATCATCGCCGCTGCCGGCCACGCCGAGCACTTCGGCCACGGCCTCGGCCACGGCGTCGGCCTCGAGGTCCACGAGGGCCCGCGCCTGAGCGTCAAGGGCGAGACCGCACTCGCGGCCGGCCAGATCGTCACCGTGGAGCCCGGCATCTACCTCCCCGGCCAGGTCGGCGTCCGCATCGAGGACCTCGTCGCGGTCACGCCCGACGGCCACGACGTCCTCTCCTCGCTCCCCAAGGCGCTCACCACCGTCGCGTAGAGGTCACAGGTCGGGCGGCAGGGGGCCGATACCCTGGGTCGACGCGGTTCTTCCGTGCGCATCCGCGCGCGCGTGACGCCAGAACGGGCCGCTCTCCCGCCTCCTCACGAAGACGCACAGATGACCCAGAACCGCTCCGACCTGCGCAACGTGGCGATCATCGCCCACGTCGACCACGGCAAGACCACCCTCGTCGACGCGATGCTGCGTCAGACCGGCGCGTTCCGCGAGGGCGCGGAGGTCGACGACCGGGTCATGGACTCGATGGACCAGGAGCGCGAGCGCGGGATCACGATCCTCGCCAAGAACGCCGCGATCCGGTACGAGGGCACGAAGATCAACATCGTCGACACGCCCGGGCACGCCGACTTCGGCGGCGAGGTCGAACGCGGGATGACGATGGTCGACGGCGTGCTCCTGCTCGTGGACTCCTCGGAGGGCCCGCTCCCGCAGACGCGGTTCGTGCTGCGCAAGGCGCTCGAGGCGCGCCTGAAGATCGTGCTCGTCATCAACAAGGTCGACCGCCCCGACGCGCGCGTGGAGGAGGTCGTCACCGAGGTGGAGGAGCTGTTCCTCGACCTCGACGCCGACGAGGACCAGATCGACTTCCCGGTCGTCTACTGCAACGCGAAGGCCGGCCACGCCTCGACCGAGTCGCCCACCGACCTCGCGCCCAACCTCCGCCCGCTGCTCGACCTGCTCGTCGAGACCATCCCGCCGCCGGAGTACGACGAGACCGCCCCGCTGCAGGCGCACGTCACGAACCTCGACGCGTCCCCGTACGTCGGCCGCCTCGCGATCTGCCGCATCCACAACGGCACGATGCGCAAGGGTCAGAACGTCGCGTGGATGCGCGCCGACGGCACGACCGAGACCGCGAAGCTCACCGAGGTCTACGTCAACGAGACGCTCGGCCGCGTCGACGCGGAGGAGGCCGGCCCGGGCGAGCTCGTCGCCATCGCCGGCATCCCGGAGGTCATGATCGGCGACACGCTCGGCGACCCCGCCGACCCGCGGCCGCTCCCCGTCATCACCGTGGACGAGCCGTCGCTCTCCGTCGTCGTCGGCATCAACACGAGCCCGCTCGCCGGCCGCGACGGCACGAAGCTCACCGCGCGCCTGCTCAAGAACCGCCTGGATCAGGAGCTGGTCGGCAACGTGTCGCTGCGCGTCAACGACACCGATCGCCCGGACGCGTGGGAGGTCCAGGGCCGCGGCGAGCTGCAGCTCGGCGTGCTCGTCGAGGGCCTGCGCCGCGAGGGCTTCGAGCTCACCGTCGGCCAGCCGCAGGTGCTCGTCCGCGAGATCGACGGCAAGCGCCACGAGCCGTTCGAGCACGCGACGATCGACGTCCCGGAGGAGCACGTCGGCGTCGTCACGCAGCTGCTCGCCGAGCGCAAGGGCCGCATGACCGAGATGGTCAACCACGGCACCGGCTGGGTCCGGATGGAGTACCGCCTGCCGGCCCGCGGCCTGATCGGCTTCCGCACCGAGTTCCTCTCCGAGACCCGCGGCACCGGCGTGCTGCACCACGTCTCCGACGGCTACGAGCCGTGGGTGGGCGAGCTGCGCACCCGCACGACGGGCTCGCTCGTCGCCGACCGCGCGGGCGCCGTCACGGGCTACGCGTGCTTCCAGCTGCAGGACCGCGGCTCGCTCTTCGTCGAGCCGACGGACGAGGTCTACCAGGGCATGATCGTCGGCGAGCACGTCCGCCCGGAGGACCTGGACGTCAACGCCGTCCGGCCGCGCAAGCTCACCAACCACCGCTCCTCGACGGCGGAGGAGCTCGAGCGGCTCATCCCCAAGCGGACCCTGTCGCTCGACCAGGCGCTGGAGTTCCTGCGCGAGGACGAGTGCGTCGAGGTGACGCCGGCGGCCGTCCGGCTGCGCAAGGTGCAGCTCGACCCGGTGCAGCGCCAGAAGGCCGCGCGCCAGGCCAAGCAGGCCGCCGGCGTCTCGTAGCGCAGCGCCGGCTCAGGCCGTCTCGAAGCGGCTCGTGCGGTCGCGGTAGCGGGCGAGCTCCTCGGAGCTCTCGCCCGCGCCGATCCGCGCGACGCCGATGTCGCAGCCGGCCTCGGCGGACGCCTCGGCGAGCACGGTCGCGCCGGCCGCGATGGCGGCCCACCGGGTCGGCGCCCAGATCGGGAACGTGCACTCCACCCAGCCGTCGTCGTTGGTCGCGACCTGGCTGGGGTACGGGGACGTGTCGTCGCTCCCGTACTTCTCGAGCGCGGTGAACAGGCGCTCGCAGCGGCTCTCGGTTTCAGACGCCGGGTTGCGGATCTCGAGCTCGGCCTCGACGATCCACAGGTGGTGGAAGTCCGCCATGCGGCGGAGACTACGCCTCTCGCGCTACCGCTTCATCCACACGCGCAGCCGCTCGCCGGGCTCGAAGCCCACCGAGCGGTAGAGCTGCTCGCCCTGCTCGGTCGCGACGACGCACGCGGCCGTGAGGCCCTCGAGCGCGTAGTGGCCGAGCACCGCGCGGAGCAGGTGCGCGCCGTGGCCGCGGCGCTGCGCGGCCGGCGGCGTGGCCATCGACCAGATGCCGAGCAGGTCCGGGTCCGCCGTGGCGACGAGGGCGGAGACCGCGTGGCCCTCCTCGTCGCGCAGCAGCCAGCCGTCGGCGCCGCGGGCGTCGTACAGGTCGCGGCCGATGACCTCGCTCCCGTCCAGTCCGAACGCGGCGGCGACGAGCTCGGCGACCTCCTCCAGCGCGTCCGGATCGACGACCCGCTCGACACGGGCGCTGGGCGCCTCGGCGTGGTGCGTGTCCAGCCGGCACGACATCAGCGTCGCCGCGCCCGCGGGGGTGAGCCCGAGCTCCTCGGCGACCCGCTGGACCTCGGGGGCCGCGTCGGCGCAGACGGCGATGCGGGCGGGACGGCGGCCGAGCGCCGCGACGGCGGCGCGCAGCTCGGCGGCGGCGTCCGGGCCGGTGGCGAGCAACGTCGCCAGACCGGTCGGCCGGAGGGCGTGCTGCCGCGCGCGATCGCGCAGCGGGGCCGGCGACATGAGCATGTCCGCGACGGTAGAGCCGGATGGCACGTGCTTGTGTGACGCGCCTCAAGTTCGTGGCGCGCGCGGGCTCGTGCCGGGGCGAGGCTGGCCCATATCTCTCACCGACCTTGCGCGTTCGGGGAACGGGGCATAGGGTGACCCGCGTTCGGCCGCCGGTAGGGGTACTTGCGCGGGCCGGACGACACGTTCCCGAGCAGGAGGAGGGACATGACCTCTCTGAGGACGAGGGCCGTAGCTGCCCTTGCCGTAGGCGGCGCCGCGCTGGCGCTGCCGGCGTCGGCGTTCGCGATCGACGAGATCAACACCAAGAAGCTGCGCGACCAGGTGACGGTCAGCGGCATCATGCAGCACCAGCGGACCTTCCAGGCGATCGCGAACCGCAACGGCGGCACGCGCGTCTCCGGCACGGCCGGCTACGACGAGTCGGCCGCGTACGTGAAGCAGCGGCTCGAGCGGGCCGGCTACACGGTCACCCAGCAGCAGTTCACGTTCCCGAAGTTCACCGAGACGTCGTCGTCGATGGCGCAGGTCTCACCGACCCCCGCGACGTACGAGACGGCGCTGTACGAGTACTCCGGCTTCACCGACGCCGACGGCGTCACCGGACGGGTCGTGCCGGCGCTCAACAACGTCATCCCGGCGACGCCGACGCCGTCCTCGGACGCCGGCTGCGCGCCTGAGGACTTCGCACCCGCGTCGGCGACCGAGGACGAGATCGCGCTCGTCCAGCGCGGCGGCTGCAACTTCCGCGTGAAGGCCGAGAACGCCGCCGCCGCCGGCTACGACGCGGTGATCATCTTCAACGAGGGCAACCCGGAGCGGACCGAGCTCTTCGTCGGCACGCTCGACCCGCCGCAGATCACGATCCCGGCGCTCGGGCTCTCCTACGCCGACGCCGTCGAGCTGATCGAGGCCACGCAGACCGGTGACGTCGTGCTCACCGTGACCGCCGCGGGGACGTACGACCCGGAGGTCGAGACGAGCAACATCATCGCCGACTCCAAGCAGGGCGATCCGTCGAAGGTGCTCGTCGTGGGCGCGCATCTGGACTCGGTCGACGACGGGCCGGGCATCAACGACAACGGCAGCGGCTCCTCGGGCATCCTCGAGATCGCCGAGGAGATCGCGGAGAACAAGATCAAGCCGCGGCAGAAGCTGCGGTTCGCGTTCTGGGGCGCGGAGGAGAGCGGCCTGCTCGGCTCCTACCACTACGTCGAGTCGCTCGGCGACGAGGGGATCCAGGACATCTTCGCCAACCTGAACTTCGACATGATCGGGTCGCCGAACTACGTGCGCTTCGTGTACGACGGCGACGGCTCGCACACCACCGACCCGGCGACGGGCGAGCCGGTGATCGGGCCGCCCGGCTCGGCGCAGATCGAGACGCTGTTCAACTCGTACTTCTGGGGCCAGGGCCTCGGGACCGAGCCGACGGCGTTCGACGGGCGCTCGGATTACGGGCCGTTCATCGAGGTCGGCATCCCGGCCGGCGGCCTGTTCTCCGGCGCGGAGGGCGTGAAGACGGCCGAGCAGGCGGCCGAGTACGGCGGGACCGCGGGTGCGCCGTACGACCCGTGCTACCACCAGGCCTGCGACACGATCACGAACCTGAGCACGGCCGCGCTGTTCGAGCTGGGTGACGGCGCCGCGCACGCGGTGCAGACGCTGGCGCAGACGAAGACCGGGTTCTACGAGGACGGGTCGCGCGTCGCGACCCGCAAGGCCGGCGTGCGGCTCGGGCACCACGCCGACCACGCCGTCCGCTAGGGGGTGGGCCACGACCGCCGCGCGCCGGGCCGGAACCGGCGCGCGGCGGGCCGTGTGCGTCTCGAGGGGTCGCTTCGGCCACCTGAGGTTGCAGAGTCGCGCGCGGTGTCTGTAGCGTCGCTCCATGACCGTGAGTCAGAGGCGCGCCGCGGGGGCCGCGCAGCTGATCCGGCGCCGCGCCGGGACGCTCGCCTACCTCGCCAAGCTCCAGCGCCTGTCCCCCGACTGGCCGCGCATCGCGCGCGCGAAGCTGCGGCCCGAGACGCCGCTCCCACCGATCCGCCTGCGGGACGGGACGGTGCTCCACCACGGACCGCTCGACGACCCGGTTCTGATGCTGCACGAAGTTCACGTCGCGCGGTTCTACGGCATCGACGAGCCGGCGCCCGACGGTGCGCTGCTGCTCGACGTCGGCGCCAACATCGGCGCGGTCTCGCTCTACCACCTCGCCCGCGCGCCCGGCCTGCGCGCGCACGCGTACGAGCCCAACCCGGCCACCGCCGAGGTCCTGCGCGAGAACGTCCGCGCGAACGGCCTGGCCGACCGCGCGGCCGTGCACGCCGAGGCGATGACCGGGGCGGTCGGGGAGGTCGAGCTGTGGGTCGGCGGCCCGTCCCACCAGTCGCGCGCCTACGGCCATACGCCGACCGACGGCCAGACCCACCGCGTCACGGTGCCCACGGTCGGACTCGACACCGCGTGGGAGCGCGCGGGCGCCCGCCCGATCTGGCTGCTGAAGATCGACACCGAGGGCGCCGAGCGCGACATCCTCGAGGGCGCCTCCCACGAGACGCTCGCCGCGGTCCGCCACGCGATCGTCGAGACCCACGACGACATCGTCCCCGGCGCCCGCGGAGCCTGTCGCACCCTCCTGCGGGACGCGCACCTGACGATCACGCGCGAGACCCGCTTCCCGTGGAACGAGACCCTGGTCTACGCCAGCCGCATCTGACCGCCCGCGTGCCGCGAAGTACCCTCCCGGGCGGTCATGATCAGCACGAACCAGCTCAAGAACGGGAACCACATCGAGGTCGAAGGGACGATCTTCAAGGTCCTCGAGTTCCAGCACGTCAAGCCGGGGAAGGGCGGCGCGTTCGTGCGGACGAAGCTGCGCCGCGCGTCGGACGGCAACGTGATCGACCGGACGTTCCGCGCCGGCGAGAAGTTCCGCGCGGTGCGCACCGAGGCGCGCAAGATGCAGTTCCTCTACGGCGACGGCACCGACGCGCACTTCATGGACGCGGAGTCGTTCGAGCAGATGGCGATCCCGGAGGCGTCGCTCGCCGAGAAGCTCAAGTGGACCAAGCCGAACGACGAGGTCGACGTCCTCTTCATCGACGACGTCCCCGCCGACCTGCAGCTGCCGGCGTCGGTCGAGCTCGAGGTCACCGAGACGGAGCCGGGCCTGCGGGGCGACACGGCGTCGGGCGGCGGCAACAAGCCGGCCACGCTCGAGACGGGCGCGACGATCCAGGTCCCGCTGTTCGTCAACATCGGCGACCGCGTCAAGGTGCAGACCGAGACCGGCTCCTACATCAGCCGGGCGTAGTGTCGCGGCGCTCCGACCAGCGCCGTGAGGCCGCGTTCGCGCTCTACCAGCACGATCTGACGGGGCGCGAGCTGAGCGACGTCCTCCCGCGGGACGCGTCGTCGTTCACGCGCGCGCTCGCGTATGCGGCCGACGACTACACCGACGAAGCCGACGCGCTGATCGCCAAGCACTCGCGGGGTTGGTCGCTCGACCGCATCGCCCCGCTGGAGAAGGCGATCATGCGCATCGCGCTCACCGAGATGCTCCACCCGGACGCCGTGCCGGGGGAGACGCCCATCCCGGCCGAGGGCGCGATCGGCGAGGCGGTCGAGACGGCCAAGACGTTCTGCGGCGCCGACGCCCCGAAGTTCGTCAACGGCGTCCTGGACGCGGTGCTGCAGGAGCTGCGGCACGCGCCACCGGCGCAGGGCTGACGGCAGGAGGGACGAGCGCGATTATGTCGAATCGACCATCGTGCTCACCCTCGTCCCCACCTTCGCCACGATGACCGACGACCTCGACAACCTCATCGACCGCCTCGAGCGGGCCGCCGAGCAGCTGCGCTCCGGCGACCTGTCCCAGGACGCGGCGGCCAGCCTCGTCGAGGACTGCGCCGCGCTGGCCGGGCAGGCGGGTGCCGAGCTCGAGCGCCGCGCGCGGCAGGCCGCCGTCGAGCCGCTCCCGGGCCAGGAACCGCTCCTCTAGATGTAAGTCCTGAGGACGTTGTTTCGTCCGGGCCTCTTCGGAGGCTGGGTGGTGCCAACCACGCCCAGCTCTCCGAAGGAGGCACCGGATGCGGCTGCACGCTAACGCGGCGCTCAGTCTGAT